>NZ_JBBGYU010000003.1:0-458183 GCF_037479555.1 Comamonas sp. MYb396
AAAAACGCCCACATCGCCCAAGGCGATGTGGCCGTTTTGTTTGGGCGCGGCGCCATGCCTGCGCCAAGTCGCTTCAGTGATTTGTCTGGTTTATTAACCGCAAGATTTGCGGCAAATAGCGTTTGTAATCACCGCAGGCATAGGCTGGGTCGTTGCAAATATTCTGATCTATCTCCGTTGCTGCGGCAGGCCGATGAAGTGAACCACCAATGCTGCTCGTGCGAATTTTATTTTAAATACCGAAGAATGGCCAAAACAGAATTTCCCTCATTAGAGATTTTCAGCGGATGGTCAAATCAGCCACTGACGTCGTGCAGTGTGGCTATCTGTCCTCTTGCCACATTCCCGAGAAATGAAAACATCAATCCGCCAGAGCCCGCTTCTCACTGGGCCCACTAAAAGAAGCAATCGCGCCCTCTCTGAACTAGTTCTTTTTGGGAAGTATGTCGGGCATTGACATTGCTGCCACCAGTTCCAAAAGATACAGGCACCAGGGCGAATATGACTGAGGAGCGTTGAGGCGTAAGGCCACGATGACTCTGCGCCATAGACTATGAAGAACTTCGAGCTTGAAGCTAAAGACTGTCTATTAAAACAAGGGGAATCCATTGGACTCGCAAACGACCACGCCAAGCGAATGCGAACTCCACGGATTCAATGGCAGTTTTTGAGTATTGGAATGGCTGCAAAGAGAAGAAATGAAGCTGCAAATTACCTGAATCTAGGGATAGATAAACAGTTAACAGAATGTTAAAAAAGGACATCGCATTGTTGTAAATGCCCATGGCCTTGAAGGTCAAAGCCTTGATGCCCCGCCTGTCGCCACTTCGCCAACGCGAATCTGCGCTACAGGCGCATTGCTTTTTTAATATGGAGAAGTTCCGTTCATGTCTGTTTCCCGATCTTTTACCCAAACCCTGGTGCTGGCTGGTCTGACGGCAGGCAGTGCCGCCAGCTATGCAGAAACGCAATGCTTTAATGCCTCAGCCCCGAATCCTTTGGAGGCCTGTGTGACCGATACCGGTAGGCCTTCAGTGTGGCTTGACCAGGCAGGCAATCGCGCCTGGCAGTATTTCGGTCAAAGTGATTGGGGTTCAGTTATTTTCCTGGATGGCGTCAATGCCCTGGCGCGCTATTCCACTGGCTACGGAGGGAGCCCAACCGTCGCTCCCGTGAGCAACGTGCGCACTGGCAGCGGCACCGCTGGAGACCCTTACACGATCACCACCGTCACCACCCTCGGCAGCAGTGGCGTGCAATTCACGCAAATCTTCAGCTATGTGAATGGTGACAGACAAATTCTCAAGCGCTGGGAACTGGAGAACACGGGCAGCAACACTTTTAACGACCTGCGTTTCTTCCATGGCGGTGACAGCTACTTCGGTGGCATTGACTCGGCGCGCAGTTGGTATGACGCCAACAACAGCATGGTCTACATCAGCAATGACTCGTTTGCAGCAACCGGCTATATGGGCTTTTATGCCAACCCAGCCACACCCGCTTCCGCGTATTTCGCAGGTTTCTATAGCGCAGGAAACCAACAAGCTTTAACAGGCCAGTTAAGCAGTACCGCCGATGCGAACTACCAAGACGCAGGCTATTACCTGCAGTGGAACAGAGCCAGCTTGGCACCCGGCGCACGCTGGGCCGTTGAGGCCACCGAAATTTGGTCAGACCCCGGCGCCTTGCAAGTCTTTGCGCCGGCCAATGACGCCGTAGTCCCTGGCCAAACCATCACACGCAGCTTCAGCATTCAAAACTTCAATGCCGGCAGTGATGTCAACGCTGAATTGGCGCTCAACAGCTTGCCAGCAGGCTGGAGCGCCAGCATAGTCAGCCCTGCGTCCCCCGTAGCACTGAGCCCATTGGCGTCGCAAACCGTGGTGGTGAACATCACGGTCGCCCAGGATGCGAGCCCAGGAGATGTGCAAGACATTGTGCTGAGCGCCACGGCAGGCGGCGTGACCAACCAGGCCAGCCTGCGCCTGGAAGTGGCAGCAATGGATTTTGCGATCAGCCCGACGGCTCTGGATTTTGGCAACGTCATCGTGGGCAATACGGTGCAGCAAACCATCAGCCTGAGCAATGGGGTGGGCTCGTTGCCTTTGGATGTCGCCAGACTGATCCACAGTCTGGGCGCAGAGTTCAGCCTGACAGCCGACACCTGCTCCAACACCACCTTGCCTGCAGCGGGCGCATGCACGGTCACGCTGCAATACGCGCCTACCCAGGTTGGCGCGGCCAATGCCACGCTGACCTTCCCATTCACCGCCCCCGTGACCACGACGCGATCGGTCACGATCACAGGCGCTGGCGTCACTGCGCCACCAGTGATTCCCACTGCCGCCGTGCCCGTGCCCATTGCAGGAGCCGCAGGTGCAGCCTCGCTGGGCGTACTGGGCCTGGCCGCCTGGCTGGGCCTGCGCCGCAGGAACAAAAAAGACGCCGCCTGAACGGCCTGGGCTTCGCAGCGCGCGGGGTCCATCATTCCTTGAGCCGCCTGAAAGCCTTTCAGCCTCCTTGGCGTCTATACGTGCCAGGGAGGCTTTCTCTTGGGCCGCATGCAAGCGTTGGACGGCAAGCGCTATTCGCCGCACAAACTGCGGCGAATAGCGGGGATAAACGCCGCATCCCGTTGCCGGGAGGTCGCGGAGTCACGCCTCAGTGGCTAATCATCCAAGGCCGATTCCCCACCTGGCTTTTCAGCGCTGGCTGCGCCGCAACCGCAGCGCTACCGGTCTTGGCGCCCCCACTGCAACATCCGCACCCACTCGGATGCCGCAGCCGCCCATAGTTGCCCGCAGCAGGGTCGTTGTCGCGCGACATGCGCGGCGCATGGCGGGCGCGCTCGTTGACCTCGGCGGCGCGGCGCTGCTGGGGAGATGTGCAGGCCAGGCGCGGGGCCTGGGTGATGACGCGCTCGGAGGCCGCGCCACACTGCGGGCAGGCGCAGGCCAGGTTGCGGTCGGACAGGCGGCGCAGCGCGTCGAACGCGCCGCAGTGCTGGCAGGCGTAGTCATAGGTGGGCATCAAAGTCTCCTGCACAAAAAGATAAAAGCGGGCCGGCGCTGCGGCCCGCGCAAGCCAGCAATTACTTGTCGTACGAGATCGGCATGTCGATGCTGCCATCCAGGTACTTGACCGGGCCGGAGGCATTCGGGTTGATGTCGAAGTCAAAGATCTGCGTGGGCAGCCACAGGGTGGCGCAGGCATTGGGTACGTCCACCACGCCGCTGATATGGCCTTGCACCGGGGCAGTGCCGAGGATGGAATAGGCCTGCGCGCCCGAGTAGCCAAACTTCTTCAGGTACTCGATGGCGTTGAGACAGGCCTGCTTGTAGGCCACGTTCACATCCAGGTAGTACTGCTTGCCCGATTCGTCGACGCTGATGCCTTCAAAGATCACATAGTCGTTGTAGGTCGGCACGATGGGGCTGGGCTTGAAGATCGGGTTCTTGATGCCGTACTTGGCCATGCCGCCCTTGATGATGGACACCTTCATGTGCACCCAGCCGGCCATCTCGATGGCGCCGCAGAAGGTGATTTCGCCATCGCCCTGGCTGAAGTGCAGATCGCCCACCGACAGGCCGGCGCCATCGACATAGACCGGGAAGAAGATCTTGGAGCCGCGCGAGAGGTCCTTGATGTCGCAGTTGCCGCCATGCTCGCGCGGGGGCACGGTGCGCGCGCCGCTGGCGGCGGCCTTGTCGCGCGCCTCACCCTTGAGCTGGCCCATGTGCGCCGTCGCCATGAAGGGCGGGTTGGCCAGGTTGCCGTCCGGGTTGGTGTCGATCAGCGCCTGCTCGCGCGCATTCCAGGTCTCGAGCATCTTGGGATCGGGCAAGGTGCCGATCAGGCCCGGGTGGATCAGGCCGGCATAGCGCACGCCAGGGATATGGCGCGAGGTGGTGAACATGCCCTGGAAATCCCAGATCGACTTCTGCGCCGACGGGAAGTGGTCGGTCAGGAACCCGCCGCCGTTCTTCTGCGAGAAAAAGCCGTTGAAGCCCCACTGGCTCTCGTCCTTGGCACCGATGTCGAGCAGGTCCACCACCAAGAGGTCACCGGGCTCTGCCCCTTTGACGCCGACCGGGCCCGAGAGGTAGTGCACCGTGGTCAGGTCCACATCGCGCACATCGTCGGCGCTGTCGTTGTTTTGGATGAAGCCCCCCGTCCAGTCGTAGGTCTCCAGCACAAAGTCATCGCCGGGGTTGACCCAGCAGGCCATCGGAATATCGGGGTGCCAGCGGTTGTGCACCTTCTCGTTGGAAGGGGCCGGTTGGGACAGATCAACCTTGATCAGGGTTTCGGGCATGTGCAACTCCTGTGATGCAGTCAATGGAACAAGAAACGCGCGGGCGGCCCGCGCAAGCGGTGTCAAACCGACAGGTACGACTTGATGTGGGCCTCGTTGGTGTTGGCGCGGTCGGTCTCGTGCACGATGCGGCCGCCCTCGATCACGAAGAGCCGGTCGGCCACATCCATCGCAAAATGCAGCACCTGCTCGGAGACGACGATGGTGATCTCGCGCATCTTGCGGATCTCGTTGAGCGCCTTGGCGATGTCCTTGATGATGGACGGCTGGATGCCCTCGGTGGGCTCGTCGAGCAGCAGCACCTTGGGGTTGGTGACCAGCGCGCGGGCAATGGCCAGCTGCTGCTGCTGCCCGCCCGAGAGGTTGCCGCCCTTGCGCCGGCGCATGTCCCACAGCACCGGGAACAGCGCATAGATCTCATCGGGAATCTTGCGGTCACGGGAATTTTCCAGGCCGGTCTCGATGTTCTCCTCGACGCTCAGGGTCGGGAAGATCATGCGGCCCTGGGGCACATAGGCAATGCCCTTGGCCACGCGCAGATAGCTCTCGTCGCGCGACACATCCTGCCCCGCCACCTGCACCGCCCCGCTCTTGAGCGGCAGCACGCCCATCAGCGCCTTGAACAAGGTGGTCTTGCCCATGCCGTTGCGGCCCATGATGGCCAGGGTTTCGTTGGGCCGGCCTTCGAAGGAGATGCCGTGCAGCGCCTCGCTCTGTCCGTAGGCCACGTGGATATCGTTGACTTTCAGCATATGCGGCTCCTCAGTGGCCCAGGTAGACATCGATGACTTTGGGATCGGACTGCACGGCCTCCATCGAGCCCTCGGCCAGAATCTTGCCTTGGTGCATGACGGTGACCTTGTGCGCAATGCGGGCAACAAACTCCATGTCGTGCTCGATCACGATCACCGAGCGGCCCACGCAGATGCGCTTGAGCAGATCGGCCGTCAGCTCGCGCTCGCGCGCGCTCATGCCGGCAATCGGTTCGTCCAGCATCAGCAGCTCGGGCTCCTGCATCAGCAGCATGCCAATCTCCAGCCACTGCTTTTGCCCGTGCGACAGCAGGCCCGATTCCATCTCCAGCACATGGTCCAGGCCAATCTCCTGCGCCACCGCCTGCACGCGCTGCTGCACGGCCGGCGTGCACTGAAAGCGCAGCGCGCCAAACACCGAGCGCCCCTCGGGGTAGGACACCTCCAGGTTCTTGAAGACCGACAGGTTCTCGTAGATCGAAGGCGTCTGGAACTTGCGGCCTATGCCCTTGCGCACGCGCAGGTACTCGTCCATGCCCGTCAGCTCCTGGTTCTGGAACTTGATGCTGCCGCTGCTGGCCTTGGTCTTGCCGCAGATCAGGTCGAGCAAGGTGGTCTTGCCCGCGCCGTTGGGGCCGATGATCACGCGCAGCTCGTTCTTGTCGACATAGAGGGTCAGGTCCTCGATGGCCTTGAAGCCGTCAAAGGAGACCGTCAACCCCTCCACCGCCAGTGCAAAATCGGTATTGCTCATTGCGTGCTCCTGGTTCAGACGCCTTCGGCCGCAGGCTTGCCGGCGACCGGCTCCTGCGCTTTGCTGCTGGTGGTTGCGGGCTTGGTGCTGGCAGGGCCGGCGCCGTGGCTGGGTGTGCTGACCGGTTTGGCTGCGCGCCGGGCCAGCAGCGGCCTGACCTTGCTGGCATACAGGCCCGCCAGGCCATTGGGGAAGAACATGGTCACGACGATGAACAGGCCCGCCATGCAGAACATCCACAGATCAGGGAAGGTCTCGGAGAAATAGGTCTTGCCAAAGTTGACCAGCAGCGCGCCGTAGACGGCCCCCACCAGGCTCATGCGGCCACCAACAGCGGCAAAGATCACCATCTCGATCGAGGGCACAATGCCGACGATCGATGGCGACATAAAGCCCACCTGCAGTGCAAACATCGCGCCACCAATGCCCGATATCGCAGCGGCCAGGCAGAACACAAAGACCTTGAACATCGACACGTCGTAGCCGGAGAAGCGCACGCGGTCTTCCTTGTCGCGCATCGCCAGCAGCAAGGTGCCCAGCTTGCTCTTCTGGATCCAGAGGCAGGCGACGACCGACAGCAGCAGCAGGCCGCAACAGACGTAGTAGAGGATGTACTTGGCGCTGTCGGTGCGGATGTCCCAGCCCAGCATCGTGCGCAGATCGGTCATGCCGTTGACGCCGCCGGTGTAGCCCTGCTGGCCGATGATCAGCACCGTCAGGATCAGCGCCACCGCCTGGGTGATGATGGCAAAGTAGACATCGCCCACGCGGCGGCGGAACATCGCAAAACCAATGATGAAGGCCAGCAGCGCGGGCACTGCCACCACCGCAAACAACGCAAACGGCAGGTACTCGAACGGCGTCCACCACAGCGGCAGCGCGGTGAGCTGGTTCCAGTCCATGAAGTCGGGGATGCCCGGCGTGGACTGGATCGCGGTGCTGACCTTGTCCGAGGCTTCGAGCTTGAGGAACATGGCCATCGCGTAGCCCCCCAGGCCAAAGAACACGCCCTGGCCCAGGCTCAGCACGCCGCCCCAGCCCCAGAGCATCACCAGGCCCACGGCCACAAACGCATAGCACAGGTACTTGCCCACCAGGTTCAGGCGGAAGATGTCCAGCCCCAGCGGCAGCAGTGCCAGCAGCACGACGGCCAGGATGGCCACATGGCCCAGGCCGGTTCGCTCCAGCCACACACGCATATCTTTCATGGTTGTCATCCTTTGCACCGGCTTTAGCGGCGCACCTTGCTGGCAAACAGACCTTGGGGCCGCAGCATCAAGACCACGACGATGAAGGACAAGGTCAGCACCTTGGCCATGGAGCCACTCAGGAAGAACTCCGTGATCGACTGCACCTGGGCAATGCCAAAGGCCGATGCCACGGTGCCCAGCAGGCTGGCGGCGCCGCCAAAGGTGACGACCAGGAACGAATCCACGATGTAGAGCGAGCCGGAGGTGGGCCCGGTCGAGCCGATGGTGGTGAAGGCCGCCCCGGCAATGCCCGCCACCCCGCAGCCAATGGCAAAGGTCAGGCGGTCGGTCTTCTTGGTATTGATGCCGATGGCGTTGGCCATCACGCGGTTGCTGACCGTGGCGCGCACCCGCAGGCCCCAGCGGCTGCGGTAGAGCGCAATCAGCACGCCGGCCGTCACCAGCAGCGCCAGCGCCAGCACAAACATGCCGTTGATCGGAATGTCCAGCCCCTCACTGGGCGACCAGGAACCCATCAGCCAGTCGGGCAGGGTGGGGCTCACCTCTTTGGGGCCGATCACCGTGCGGAACACCTGCTGCAGCCCCAGGCTCAGGCCCCAGGTGGCCAGCAGGGTATCGAGCGGGCGCTTGTACAGGTGCCGTATCAACGCCCACTCAGCCAGCCAGCCCAGCACAAACGCCAACACAAAGGCCGCCACGATCGACAAGGGGAAGTAGTAAGGCATCCAGGCCGGGGCATGGGCTTCCACCAAGGTGGAGGCCATGAACACGGTGTAGGCACCGATGGTCATGAACTCGCCATGCGCCATGTTGATGACACCCATCTGGCCAAAAATAATCGCCAGGCCCAGGCCCATCAGCAGCAATACCGCAAACAGGCTGAGGCCTGCAAAGCCCTGCATCAGCCCGATATTCATCATTTCAGAAAAAGTCATGGCGCTCTCTTGTCGGGTGGTGGTCGGCGGAAATGCGGGCCTCGGGGGAATGCCCCGGGGCCCGCTCTCGGAGTCCTGATTTACTGGTAGCCCTTGGGGAAGGGATCAGGCTTGATCAGTTCGGGCGACTCGGACACCACCTTGAAAGTCCCGTCCGGCAGGCCTTGCGCAATGCGCGACTTGCTCCAGAGGTGGTGGTTGGCGTCGATCTTCACGTAGCCTTCGGGCGCCGTGTTCAGCTCGATGCCCGGCGAGGCGGCCACGACCTTGTCGACATCGAAGCTGCCAGCCTTCTCGACAGCGGCCTTCCACAACCAGGGGCCCAGGTAGCCGGCCTGGGTCACATCGCCGATGACCGACTTGGGGCCGTACTTGGCCTTGAAGGCCTCGACAAACTTCTTGTTGTTGGGGTTGTCCAGCGTCTGGAAGTACTTCATGCTCGAGTAGAAGCCGGCAAAGTTCTCGCCGCCAATGCCCAGCATTTCGTCCTCGGTCACCGACAGGGTCACCAGGAACTGCTTGTCGCCGGTGATGCCTGCGGCCTTGAGCTGCTTGTAGAAGGCCACGTTGGAGCCACCCACGACAGCGGCAAAGATCAGATCGGGCTTGGCCACCTTGATCTTGTTGATCAGCGAGTTGAAGTTGGTGTTGCTGAGCGGGTAGTACTCCTCGCCAACGACCTTGCCCTTCTGGAAGGTCTCGATGTGCTTGCGCGCAATCTTCATCGAGGTACGTGGCCAGATGTAGTCCGAGCCCACCAGGAACACCTTGGAGGCGTTCTTTTCCTTCTTGGCCCAATCGAGGCTGTACAGAATCTGCTGGGTCGCTTCCTGGCCGGTGTAGATGACGTTCTTGCTCTGCTCCAGGCCTTCGTAGAAGGTGGGGTAGTAGAGCAGGCCGTTTTCCTTCTCGAAGACCGGCAGCACGGCCTTGCGCGAGGCCGAAGTCCAGCAGCCAAACACGGTGGCCACATGGTCGCTGATGAGCAGCTTCTTGGCTTTTTCGGCAAAGGTGGGCCAGTCGGAGGCGCCATCTTCCTTGATCACGCGGATCTTGCGGCCCAGCACACCGCCCATCGCGTTGATCTGGTCAATGGCCAGTTGCTCGGCCTGGATCGAACCGGTCTCGGAGATCGCCATGGTGCCGGTCGACGAGTGCAGCTGCCCGACCACCACCTCGGTATCGGTGACGGCCAGCTTGGTGGTGTTGACCTGGGCGGTGGGCGGGGTCTGGGCGCGGGCCAGCATGGGCAGACCCGCCACGCTGATGGCACCCAGGCCTTGCAAGAGACGGCGGCGGCGAAGCGACTGATGGAAATCCTGAGACATGCTTTTCTCCTCAAGTGGTTCAGCGGGCTGAACTGGTAACGGGTTGAAACCTGTAGCCACTCTAAAAGTGCAGCTGCCAAACACCCATACGTCATTTGACGTAGCCCCTGCGTAGCCACAGCGGGCTAAGCTTGCTCGCCCAACGCGCCTTGGGGTGCACCTCGCCGGCCGCACCTCGCCGGCCGCACCAGCCTTGCCGTGGCCTGAATATTGCTTAGTCTGCGGATCCCTTGCCCCCAGCGCCTGTGCGCTGCCTGTGATGACCAAGCCGTCCCAAAAGATCTTTCCGATCCGCCGCGAATACAACGCCTGGGTGGCCGACGAGACCATGGAGGACTACGCACTGCGCTATACGCCGCAAAAGGCCCGGCGCTGGAGCGAATGGCAGCTGCTGAACACGGCGATGGGCGGGCTGTCCTTTCTGGCGCTGGAGGCGATTGGCGCGACCATCACCTTGGCCTATGGCTTTAGCAGCGCCGCCTGGGCCATTGCGGTGATGGGCATCGTCATTTTTCTGACGGCCTGGCCCATCTCGGTCTGCGCGGCGCGCTATGGGCTGGACATGGACCTGCTCACCCGGGGCGCCGGCTTTGGCTACCTGGGCTCGACCATCACCTCGCTGGTCTACGCCACCTTCACCTTTATCTTCTTTGCGCTGGAGGCGGCCATCATGGCGCTGGCGGTGCAGATGGCGCTGGGCTGGCCGCTGGTGGTCTGCTATGTGCTGTGCGCGCTGGTGGTGATACCGATGGTGCTCTATGGCGTCACCTTCATCTCCAAGCTGCAGGCCTGGACCCAGCCGCTGTGGGCCGTGATGCTGCTGGCCCCCTACCTGTGGCTGGCCTTCCAGCAGCCGCAGTTTGTGCAGGAGCTGCCGGGCCTGTCGGGCCTGACCTCGGGCAGCGCCGATTTCAACTGGCTGTATTTCGGCTCGGCCAGCACGGTGATCTTTGCGCTGATCGTGCAGGTGGGCGAGCAGGTCGATTACCTGCGCTTCATGCCGCGCAAGACGGCCTCCAACCGGGGCCGCTGGTGGTTTTGCGTGCTGATGGGCGGGCCCGGCTGGATTCTGGTGGGTGCGGCGCGCATGCTGGGCGGCGCCTACCTGGCCTATGTGGCGCTGCAGTTTGGCTCGACCGTGGCCGAGGCCTCCGATCCCACCCACCTCTACCTCACCGCCTTTGGCAAGATCGTGCAGGACCCGGGCGTCGCCCTCTGGATTACGCTGGTCTTCGTCATCATGGCGCAGATCAAAATCAATGTGACCAATGCCTATGCCGGGTCGCTGGCCTGGTCCAATGTGTTCTCGCGCCTCACCCGCAGCCACCCCGGCCGCGTCGTGTGGCTGGTATTCAACGTGATGATCGCGATGCTGATCATGACCTTGGGCGTGTTCAGCGCGCTGGAGAAGGTGCTGGGCATCTACAGCAATATCGCAGTCGCTTGGGTCGGCGCGCTGGTGGCCGATCTGGTCATCAACAAGCCGCTGGGCCTGAGCCCGACGGGCACCGAGTTCCGCCGCGCCTACCTGCACGACCTCAACCCCGTCGGCCTGGGCGCCATGGGCATTGCCGCGCTGGCCGCCGGCATTGCCTACAGCGGCCTGCTGGGCGAGCTGGCCAGCGCCTTTGCGCCCTATATCGCGCTGGCCATTGCGCTTTTGGTATCGCCGCTGCTGGCCTGGGCCACCGGCGGGCGCTGGTATATCGCCCGCCAGCCCGCGCAGTTCGAGGCTGCGCAGCTGCAGTGCGCTGTCTGCCAGAACCAGTTCGAGCGCGCCGACATGGCCGCCTGCCCCGCCTATGGCGCGCCGATCTGCTCGCTGTGCTGCTCGCTCGATTCGCGCTGCCATGACCGCTGCAAGCCCAGCACGGCACGCGCCCAGGTGCAGTGGCGCAGCCTCTACGAGAGCCTGCTGCCCCAGCGTATCCAGCGCAGCATCAACTTTCGGCTGGCGTCCTATGCGGGCACGGTGCTGCTGCTGACCAGCCCCATGGCGCTGGCCCTGTTCGTGGTCTATATGCAGCAAAGCCTCTCGCCCGGGCAGACGGATCTGCGCTGGGCCTTTGTGCGCGCGTTCTCGCTGCTGGCGCTGCTGTGCGCGCTCTACGCCTGGTGGCTGGTGCTGGCCAAGGACAGCCGGCGCATGGCGCGTGAGGAGTCCGAGCGCCAGACGCAGATGCTGATGCAGGAGATCGAGGCCCACCAGCGCACCGATGCCCAGCTGCAGGCCGCCAAGGAGCATGCCGAGGCGGCCAACCAGGCCAAGTCACGCTATGTGGCCGGCATGGCCCATGAGCTGCGCACGCCGCTGACCAGCATCCTGGGCTATGCCCAGCTGCTGCTGCGGCGTAGCGACCTGCCCGGCCCCGCGCACGAGAACATCAGCACCATGCTGCACAGCGGCCAGCACATGCATTCGCTGATCGACGAGCTGCTGGACCTGGCACGCATCGAGGCCGGGCGCCTGCGGCTGGACCCGGCGCCGCTGCAGTTCCCCGAGTTTCTCGAAGCGGTCAACCGCATGGTGCGGCCCCAGGCCGAGGCCAAGGGCCTGCAGTTCGAGCTGCAGACGCAGGGCCGCATTCCAGCCTGGGTGCGGGCGGATGCCAAGCGCCTGCGCCAGATTCTGATCAACCTGCTGGGCAATGCCATCCGCTTTACCGACAGCGGCAGCATCCGCCTGCAGGTGGACTGCCACAGCGATGTGGTGCGCTTTGACATCCGCGACACCGGCATCGGCATCGCGCCGCAGGACCATGAGCGCATCTTCATGCCCTTTGAGCGGGGCAGCGCCGGGCGCCGCGCCGCCAGCACCGGCACCGGCCTGGGCCTGACCATCACCCGCATGCTGACCTTGCTGATGGGCGGGGAGCTGAGCCTGCAGAGCACGCCCGGCCAGGGCAGCACGTTCTCGGTGCGCCTGTACCTGAGCGAAGTGCACAACCCGCCGCGCGCACTGGCCGGCCAGCCCCAGGCCCGGCCCTTTATCGGCGGCTACCTGGGCCCGCGCAGAACGCTGCTGCTGGTCGATGACCAGCCCATCCACCGCCAGCTGATCGCCGGCGTGCTGATCCCGCTGGGCTTTACCGTGCTGGAGGCGGCCAGCGGCCAGGAATGCCTGGAGATCATCCGCGACACGCCGCCCGATGCCATCTTGCTGGACCTGAGCATGGATGACCTGAGCGGCTGGCAGACCGCTGCGCTGGTGCGCCAGCAGTACAGCGCCGTGCACCTGCCCATCGTCATCGTCTCGGCCGACCTGTTCGAGAACCAGCCCGAGCAGCTCGAGCGCGCCGGCTGCCAGGCCTTTGTCGGCAAACCGGTGCTGGAGTCCGAGCTGATGGACACGCTGGCCTGGCTGCTGAAGCTCGAATGGATAGAAGACATGGCCACTGGCTCGGCTGGGTCTGCCAGCTCAGCGGCTACGGCCCCCGCAGTGCCGCCACCGGCGCCGCAGGAGCCGCCCCTGCCGCCGGATCTGCAGTCGGACATCACGCGCCTGGCGCGCTTTGGCGATGGCGCCGGCCTGCGCAAACTGCTGGCGGCCGCCCAGGCCAGCCACCCCCAATCGCGCGGCACGCTGCAGGCCCTCGATGCCGCTGCCCAGCGTTTTGACTTCCCCCTCATTCTGGAGAGCCTCGGGCCTGCAGGGCCTGCGGACCGCTGACCATGCCCACTTTCACGCCCCATGCCGGTGTTGTCCTCGTCGTGGACGATGCCGTCGAGACCCTGGGATTTCTCTGCGACGCGCTCAGTCAGCAGGACTACACCGTGCTGGTCGCCCGCAATGCGGCCGAGGCGCTGGAGCGCCTGGAGATCGCCACGCCGGACGCCGTACTGCTCGACTGCGTGATGCCCGGCGAGAGCGGCTTTTCGCTGTGCCGCAAGATCAAGGCCCACCCGGCCTGGGCCCATGTGCCGGTCATCTTCATGACCGGGCTGTCGGAGACCGACCATATCGTCGAGGGCTTTGCCTGCGGCGGCGTGGACTATGTCGTCAAACCGCTGAAGCTGCCCGAGGTGCTGGCGCGCCTGGCCCGCCATATGCACAACGCCCATGTGGGCCGCATGGCCCAGGCCGCGGTCGATGTGGCCGGCATGGGCGTGGTGGTGCTCGACCGCCAGGGGCGCCTGGCCTGGCGCTCACCGCAAGCGGCGCTGTGGCTGGAGCAGGCCTTTGGCGCCAGCGCGGCAGCGGCAACGGCCTGGTTGCAGTCGGCCTGGGATACGGCGGCCCAGCACCCGCTGGGCAGCGGCAGCCTGCTGGCCCAGTCGGTGGGCGAAGTGGGCATTGGCGAGCGCATGCTGGTGCTGCGCCTGGGCCATGAGGGCCTGCGCGCCAGCACCCAACGCCTGCAGGACGCGGCGCTGACTCCGCGCGAGACGGAAGTGCTGGGCTGGCTGGCCAAGGGCAAGACCAACCGCGACATTGCGCAGATCCTGGGCATGAGCCCGCGCACCGTCAACAAGCACCTGGAGCATGTGTTTGAAAAGCTCGGCGTGGAGACCCGCGCTGCGGCGGCTGCCATCGTCAGCGGCTCGCTGGCGGCGTAAGCTCGGTGAAAGCCATAGGAAGGCTACGGATATTGCTTGGCTTGAAAGCCCCTGGTTGCGGGCCAAACGGCTTGCGCCAGCGCAAATAAATGTCCATCACTGCCTCTGGGCGCACGACATTTCGCCCAAGGCTTACGACATTTCAACTATCAATATTGATAGCAGCCCTGATAAACCGTGGTTGAGCCGGGCGGCCATTTGGCTTTAAGTTCGCGAAAAAAGCCTTTGTCAAAAACTCGAAACACTCAGGAAAAACAAGGGTTTACCTTAGAAAAAACCCCAGTCTGTTCTCGTTAGGATGGCACTCTTTTTCCCATTCAAGAGAGACAAGCCGTTATGAACAAGATGATGCAATGGACTGCACTGGCCCTGGCGGCCGCTACCGCCACCGGCGCCTATGCCGACGCCTCCTACCCCAACAAGCCCATCACCATCGTCGTGCCGTTCACGGCAGGCGGCCCCACCGACCGCGTGGCACGCGACCTGGCCGAAGCACTGCGCAAGCCCCTCAACGGCGTGACCGTGGTCATCGACAATGCCGACGGCGCAGGCAGCACCATTGGCATGGCCAAGGCCGCCCGTGCCAAACCAGACGGCTACACGCTGCTGCTCAACCACATCGGCGTGGCCACGGCCCCCATCCTCTACCGCAAGCTGTCCTTCGATGTGACCAAGGACTTCGAATACCTGGGCATCATCAACGACGTGCCGATGACCCTGATCGGCAAGCCCACCCTGGCACCGAACAACTACAAGGAACTGGCCGCCTACCTGAACAAGGAAAAGGACAAGGTCAACCTGGCCAATGCCGGTATCGGTTCTGCCTCGCACCTGTGCGGCCTGCTGCTGCAAAGCACCCTGAAGATCCCGCTGACCGCCGTGCCATACAAGGGCGCCGCTCCGGCGATTGCCGACCTGATGGGCAACCAGGTCGATGTGCTCTGCGACCAGACCACCAACACCACCGGCCAGATTGAGGGCAAGAAGGTCAAGGCCTATGCGGTGACCACCAACAAGCGCCTGACCACGCCATCGCTCAAGGACCTGCCGACCCTGCAGGAAGAAGGCCTGAACGGCTTTGAAGTGACGATCTGGCACGGCCTGTACGCCCCCAAGGGCACGCCGGCCGACATCCTGAAAAAGGTCAACGACGCGCTGAAGGTCGCCTTGAAGGACCCCGAGTTCATCAAGAAGTCCGAAAACCTGAGCGCCGTGGTCGCCACCGACCAGCGCATCACGCCCGAAGGCCACAAGGCCTTTGTGCAGGCCGAGATCGCCAAGTGGACGCCGATCATCAAGGCCGCAGGCACCTTCGCCGATTGATCCTCAGCCCCCATGCAAAAAGACTGCCTCGGCAGTCTTTTTTTCGTTGGATGCAGTGCGTTGCTACTGTCCGTATCAACCGCCCCAGACCACATCGGCCTGCTCGGCCGCACTGCGGCGCAGCATCTCGATAAAGGGCACCGCCCGCTGCTTGAGGCCGACGCTGGCCTTCACATCCTGGCCGTCGGCGTCTTCGGGGTCCTGGTCCAGATCCTGGGTTTTGGCCGCCTGCGCGCGCTCGTCCTCAGCGGCCACGGCGGCCTGGAGCGCAGCAATGGCCTGCGGAATCTGGTCGGTGGTAATGATGCCGCGTGGCGAGGCGTCCTTGCCGATGATCTGCAGCACCTTGCGGGCATCGGGCTCGAGCATGATCATGTCTGCAGTGGCCTGCGATTTGAATTTGAATAGCACGGTGCGCTCCTTATCGATACATATAGTCCCGGGTGAACGGGTATTGTGATTGTGCACCAGGCATGGTCCCTGTCGTCATCGATCTATCGGGCATGACAGCCAGCATCTGGTGCAGCGCCACCCAGCCATGCTCAAAACCGGTGGCGCAACCGGCCAGGTAGAGGCGGTAGGCGCGCAGCGTTTTGGCCGCCTGCGCGGGGTTGCCCTTGTGTGAGAGGATGGCCAGCGCCTCACCCAGCTGCGCCTCCAGCGCATCGGACCAGGCCCACAAGGTCTTGGCGTAATGGGGGCGCAGGTTGTCGGTGTCTACCATCTCCCAGCCGGCATGGGCCATCTCTTCGAGCACGGCGCTGACATGGATCAGCTCGCCGCCAGGGAAGATGTATTTCTCGATGAAATCGCCCATGCCCGCGCCCAGCTGTTCGTTGTCGGTGCCGCCAGCGGTGATGCCGTGGTTCATCAGCAAGCCGCCGGGCTTGATCAGGCGCTTGAGCACGCTGAAGTACTCCTGCATATGCGCGCGGCCCACATGCTCGAACATGCCCACCGAGGCGAGCTTGTCAAAGGGCTGGTCCACCTGCAGCTGGCGGTAGTCGCTCAGCAGCATCCGGACGCGGCCCTGCAGGCCTTTTTGTTCGATCAGCCGGTTGACATAGGCATGCTGGTTCTTCGACAAGGTGATGCCGGTGCCCTCGATACCATAGTGCTCGGCCGCCCACAAGAGCAGGCCGCCCCAGCCCGCGCCCACATCCAGAAAACGCTCGCCGGGCTGCAGCCGCAGCTTGCGGCAGATCAGATCGAGCTTGGCCTCCTGCGCCTGCGCCAGGCTGTAGCCGGGCTCGGCATAGTAGGCGCAGGAGTAGACGCGGCGCGGGTCCAGCCACAGGCCGTAGAAGTCGTCCGAGACGTCGTAGTGGAACTGGATCTGCTCGGAATCCTTGGTCAGCGTATGGAGCGCTGCCGAGCGGGAGCGCGCCAGCAGCCGGCTCCACCAGGTCGAGCGTGCGGCCACCGGGTCGGCGGGCATCAAGGCCACCGCTGCGGCCATGGCATCGCGCATCGTGCCTTCGATCTCGACATGGCCCTCGACGATGGCCGCGCCGACCACCCCCACATCGCCCGCCGCCAGCGAGGCCAGCGCCGCCGCATTGTGGCAACGGATACGTACTTGCGCCTGGTCCGGCGGACCGATCCATCCGCCCTGGGGCATGGAGATGGCAACCAACACTGGCAAACCCGCCAGCTTCTCTTCGAGCTTGGACTGCAGGATATTCATGCCACTTATTGTGTGACGCCGCTCCGTGCCGTCAATGGCATTTGTCTGACACACCTACTGACAGCATATGTATAAAAGATACAGCGAGCAGCGCCGATCAAGCGCGCTTAGCATTGCCCAGCGACCATGTCCACATCCCTGCCCTCCGACCCGACCCGCCCTTCAAACCCCGCGATTTTGCAGGGTTTGGCCGCGCTGCAAGCGCGCTTTCCAGACCATGACTGGGTGGTGCTGCAAGCCGACCCGGATGCCTGCCATGTCTGGCGCCTGGCGCCGCAAAACGCGTCACCTATTCGACACGATCTGCCACTGGGCTATGGCCAATTGGCAACACAGTACCTGAGCCGCGCATCGGCAGGGGCCGGCCAGGTGGAGCAGGTGATTGAGCTGGTGGAGGACCAGATCATGCCGCTGACCCGCAGCTGGCCAGCGCCGGGGCCCCAGCTGGCTTTGCTGTGCCGCGCGCCGGACATGGCAGCGCTGGCGGCGCAGCTGCACGATCCGCAAGCTGCCCTGCAGACGACCGACGCCATCGAGCAGCTGTTCAACCGCTATGCCCAGTACATGATGGGCGGCAGCCACGGCGGCCTGCAGCTGACGCCAGCGCAGGCGGCGCTGTTGATCTTGCTGCGCGAATGCCTGCACCACTGGGGCTGCCAGCAGGTCGCGCTGCAGGTCGCTCAGCCTGAGGTCAGCGCGCCTCGCGGCTGAGCCCATCGACGGTCTGGAACAGCGCCTGCCGCGCCTGGCTGATGATCTGCCCCTTCCAGGCCACGCTCTCGTCGTAGAAGGCTTCGCGCATCTGCTGGTGGATGGCGGCTTGCTGGTCTGCCGGCGCCTCGGGGTGCTGGTGCAGCCAGTGGTCGGCGCGCAAGGCATCCAAGGTGGCATGCACGGGCAGCACACCGTACTCCAGGGCCATACCGGTAAAGGCGGCCTGCGGGCATTCCTGCGCCACGCTGTTCCACAGCAAGCCGGTCAGCGGCGGCGACGAGGAGCTTCCATCGTCCAGCGAGGTGACTGGCGTCGCACCAGCGCCATCCCACCAGCGGCGCGCCCGCGCCAGCATGGCCGCATCGCCGGGCGGGCCGGTAAAGATGCGCTCGCCATAGCCATTGGGGCCCAGGCCGGTGTGCACGTCGATCCAGGCAATCTGGCGCGCCTGGCTGCCGTGCTGGCGCAGCACCTGGCGCAGGGTCTGGTTGCTCCAGGTGGGGGCCTGGCCGCCAAAGAACACGCCTTGCGGATGGCGGTACTGGCCCTGGGCGACCGCGGCCTGCCAGGCCTTGAGGCCATGCGCGTCGATAAAGTCCTGCATCGCCTGCTGCACCTGGGCCGTGGGCGGCCACTGGGCGGGCACGATCACGTCGTGCAGTTGGTCATAAGCCGGGTTGCCCGGCAGCGGCTGGGAGAAATCGACAAAGTTGCGGTTCAGGTCGACGTTCTCCTGCGTCACCCGCCGGCCGTAGGAAAAGCCATGGGGGTTGAGCGCATGCACATAGAGCACGGCCACGCCGGCGTTGCGTGCCTTGTCCAACCACTCGGCATCGCGCAGCGCATAGACCTGCACGCCGCTGCCGCAGTAGCCTTCGATGCCATGGCAGGCGCTGCTGAGGATCAGCAGCTGGTCGGCGTCCATCGCGCCATCGCGGGCCACATCCATGGCCAACGCTTCGCCCTCTACCCCGGTCAACGGATGGAGCTGTGACTGCAGCGCCAGGCCGGCGGAGGCGGCGGCCTCGAGAAACTGCTGGCGTGCTGCAGCATAGCTGGCTGAAAAGGCTTGTTCTACGGCGCTCATGCGGCGATACCTCCGTGGCGGATGTCGGCATTGACCATGCGCTCGACCTGCACCGCACAGTCATAAAAGGACGGTGCGCGTCCGATATCGGTCAGTTGCTGGTGGGTCAGCTCGTTGACGTTGGTGCCATTGGGCCCGTCCTTGCGCCACCAGATGCCCAGCCCCACCACCACGCCGGGCCGGGCGCGGCCATTGATGCTGGCATGGCAGACATGCTCGCCCCGGCCGTTGAAGACGCGCACCAGATCGCCATCGGCAATCTCGCGGCTTTGCGCATCGCTGGGGTGCATCTCCAGCATCGGGCGCTCTTCGGCACTGCGCAGCTTGCGCACGTTGACGAAGGTGGAGTTGAGAAAATTGCGCGCCGGCGGCGAGATCATCGCCAGCGGATGGCTGGCCGTGGGCAGCTCATGGTTGGGCAGGTAGTCGGGCAAGGGGTTGATGCCCATGGCCTCCAATGCCGCACTGTGGAACTCGCACTTGCCCGAGGGCGTCGCAAAACCGCCCTCGGCAAAAGGGGCGTCGGGCAGGTCCTGCGCGACAAAGCCCTGGTCCAGCAGTTGCTCGAACGGGATGCGCGTGGGATCGACCGCCTGGCGGCACAGCTCTTCGTCGCTGTCGGCAAAATGCGGCGCGGCAAAGGCGCTGTCGTAGCGCGCCATTTGGGCTGCCAGGTCACGGAAGATCTGCGCATTGCTGCGCGCCTGGCCCAGCGGCGCAATGGCCGGGCGGTTGAGCAGCACATCGGTGTGGCCGTAGCTGGTGTGGATGTCCCAGTGCTCGAGCTGGCTGGTGGCGGGCAGCACATAGTCGGCATAGTCGGCCGTGTCGGTCATGAAGTGCTCCAGCACCACGGTGAACAGATCCTCGCGGGCAAAGCCCTGGACCACCTTGGCCGAATCGGGGGCGACGGCTACCGGGTTGCTGTTGTAGCAGATGAGCGCTGCAATCTGCGGGCCGAACTCGGCACTGGCGGGCTTGAGCAGTGCATCGCCAATCGTGCTCATGTTGACGGTGCGGGGCTGGCGCGCGCCCAAGAGCGCCGGCATCTGCAGCGCCCCCCGGCGCGCCGGGGCTGACGAGGAGCTCGACAGCAGCAGGCCGCCTGCGCGGTGGCGCCAGGCGCCGGTGAGCGCTGGCAGGCAGGCGACGGCCCGCACCGCATTGCCGCCGCCGCGCGCACGCTGCATGCCGTAGTTCAGGCGAATGGCCGCCCGCTCGGTCGTGCCATAGTCGCGCGCCAGGCTGCGGATCTGCGCGGCATCGATGCCGCAGACCTGGGCGGCGCGCTCGGGCGGCCACTGCAAGGCACGTTCCTTCAGCGCATCCCAGCCCAGCGTGTGCTGGGCGATGTAGTCGTGGTCCAGCCAGTCGTTGGCGATCAGCTCATGCATCAAGGCCAGCGCCAAGGCCGCATCGGTGCCGGGCAGCAGCTGCAGGTGCTCATGGCATTTGTCGGCGGTCTCGCTCTTGCGCGGATCGATGCAGACCAGCTTGGCGCCATGGCGCTTGGCCTCCATCGCATAGCGCCAGAAATGCAGGTTGCTGCCAATGCTGTTGCTGCCCCAGATGAGGATCAGCCGGCTCTCGGCAAAAAACTGCACCCGCATGCCCAGCTTGCCGCCATAGGTGTGCAGCAAGGCCTCGGAGCCCGCGCTGGCGCAGATGGTGCGGTCCAGCAGCGAGGCGCCCAGCTGGTGGAAAAAGCGCCGGTCCATGCTCTCACCCTGCACCAGGCCCATGGTGCCGGCATAGCTGTAGGGCAGGATGGCCTGCGGATCGGTTTGCGCAATGCGGTGCAGCCGCGCGCTGATATCGGCCAGCGCCTCGTCCCAGCCCACCGGCTGGAACTGGCCGCTGCCCTTGGGCCCCACCCGCTTCATCGGCTGCAGTACGCGGTCTTCGTGGTAGCTGCGCTCGGTGTACTTGCTCACCTTGGCGCAGAGCACGCCGCCGGTATGCCCATGCGCGGGGTTGCCACTGACCTTGGTGGCTATGCCATCGACCACCGTGGTGACCAGCGAGCAAGTGTCGGGGCAGTCATGGGGGCAGGCCCCCAAAACGGTAGTGGTGGCAGCGGAGGTGGTCATGGCAGTGGCGGCGCCCAGGCGGGCGCAAAATCGGGGGGAGAGTTGTGCTGCACATGGTAGCGCCAGATGGCAGGGCCTGGGGTCGCGTGCAGCACGTTTCCGAGCGGGGCCCAGGCCCAGGGTTATTCCCAAGACATTTCAGCGCAGGGGCGCCCGGCTTTGCTGCACCATAGAGGGCTTGGCACGCCGCCCGCCCATGCCTTGGCCCCGCAGGCGCCGCCAGACAGATACACCCCCATGTAGCCAACAGGATTTTCCATGAAGCTGATTGATTCCATCGTGGCCGAAGCGGCCAGCATCGCCCAGATCCGCAAAGACATCCACGCCCACCCGGAGCTGTGCTTTGAAGAAGTGCGCACGGCCGATCTGGTGGCAGCCAAGCTGACGGAATGGGGCATTCCGATCCACCGAGGCCTGGGCACCACCGGTGTGGTCGGCATCGTGCACGGCAAGGACGGCGGCGCCAGCGGCCAGGCTGTGGGCCTGCGCGCCGATATCGATGCGCTGCCGATGCAGGAGTCCAACACCTTTGACCACGCCAGCCGCCATGCCGGCAAGATGCACGCCTGCGGCCATGACGGCCACACCGCCATGCTGCTGGCCGCTGCCAAGCACTTCTCCAAGTTCCGCGATTTTGACGGCACGGTCTACCTGATCTTCCAGCCCGCCGAAGAAGGCGGTGGCGGCGCGCGCGAGATGATCAAGGACGGCCTGTTCGAGAAATTCCCGATGCAGGCGGTGTTTGGCATGCACAACTGGCCCGGCATGGCCGCCGGCAACATGGCTGTCAGCCCCGGCCCGGTGATGGCCTCCAGCAACGACTTCAAGATCACCATCACCGGCAAGGGCGGCCACGGCGCGATGCCGCACATGGGCAATGACCCCGTGCCGATCGCCTGCCAGATCGTGACCGCCTTCCAGACCATCATCACCCGCAACAAGAAGCCGCTCGATACCGGCGTGATCTCCGTGACCATGATCCACGGCGGCGAAGCCAACAACGTGATCCCCGACCGCGTGGAGCTGCAAGGCACGGTGCGCACCTTCCGCACCGAAGTGCTGGACCTGATCGAATCGCGCATGCGCCAGGTGGCCGAAGGCTGCTGCGCGATGAACAACGCCCAGTGCGAGTTCCACTTCAACCGCAACTACCCCGCCACCGTCAACAGCGCCCCCGAAGCCGAGTTCGCCCGCCAGGTGATGGTCGACATCATCGGCGCCGATAAGGTGAAAGCGCAAGAGCCCACGATGGGCGCCGAAGACTTCTCCTTCATGCTGCAAGCCAAGCCCGGCGCCTACTGCTTCATCGCCAACGGCGAAGGCGACCACCGCGCCATCGGCCACGGCGGCGGCCCCTGCACCCTGCACAACCCCAGCTACGACTTCAACGACGACCTGATTCCCCTGGGCGCCACCTACTGGGTAGAGCTGGCCACCAAGTGGCTGGCCCAAGCGAAGAAATAAGAAGCGAAACCAGCGAACAAAAACAAAGAAAGCGCCCGAGGACAACCCCGGGCGCTTTTTCGTTGAAACACAGCTGAAACCACCCCGCCCCACCCAGGCACCACCTGCCATCCACCGGTATGCCGGAGCGGGCCCAAGAAGCAAGCGCAGCACCCACGCCACTACCCCAACGCCGAGATAGGGCTTGAGACGAGGCGTCGCAGGCGCAGACAGTACGTCTGTACGGCAAGCCTGCGCAACGAAGGATCAGGCCCTATATCGGCGCCTCAGCACGATTAACAGTCCAAACTCCAAAACAGCACAAGAACTCAACACCCCAGCTGATCGGCTAAGTCAAGGATGCTGCTGCAGTGGTAGGTGTTGTTTGGTTGGGGGGTTACATCTTTGGGTTGGTTGGATCCGTATTCATGGGGCCGTTGGATATACGCCGTCTGCAACCCACACCCCCGAGCCGCCGCCAAATCACTGTGATGCGCAGCAACGAGCATGACGGAGGAAGCCTCCACCCCAAAAACATCCGCCACACCCAGATACGCCCGGGGATCGGGCTTATAAGCCTGAAAAACTTCGGCCGACAGCACACAATCCCAGGGCAGCCCGGCGTTCTTGGCCATATGGGTCAGCAAGGCAATATTGCCGTTGGACAGCGGCGTAATGACAAAGCGGCTTTTGAGCCGCTGCAGGCCGGCAACGGCATCGGGCCAGGGGGACAGCCGGTGCCAGACCCGGTTCAGCTCGGCGCGCTCGGCCTCGGGCATGCCGCCCAGCCCAAACTGCGGCAGGATGCCGTCCAGGATGCGGCGGTGCAGCACATCCATGCGCGTCCAGCCCAGCTGGCCCTGGCGCACCAGGTCCATCGCCGGTTGGTAGCCCTTGCGCCAGGCCAAGGCAAAGGCGTCGCCATCGGCCTGGGGATAGCGGGCGGCCATTTCGCGCGCGATGCTGCCGTGCCAGTCCACCACGGTGCCAAATACGTCAAACGCCAGAATCTGGGGGTGCGCTACAGCCATGGATGGGTTTCCAACAAAGAAAAAACACCGCCGAGCATGCGCCAGCACGGGCAGGCGCCCTATCGCGCAGGCGTCAGCCCAGGGTTCTTTGAGAGCGCAGGCACAAAAAAAGCGCGATGTCTAGGACATCGCGCTTGGTGACTTAACTTTTTTAACCCGAATGGTTAACCAACTGGCGCTTCGATTTTAACGCAATTCGACAATTTTTAACTAATCTAATTGAATATTGTTGGTTTTTATCACGGGACCCAGTTTATTACGCTCTGTGACGAGGAATTTCTCCATCTCGCTGCGGCCCGTCGGCGTCACTTCCAGCCCCATGTCTTCGAGGCGCTTGACAACGGCCGGGTCCTTCAACGTGGCCTGCAGCTGCTCGCTCAAGCGGTTCACCCGGTCTTCGGGCGTGGCCTTGGGGACCACCAGGCCCTGCCAGGCATAGGCTTCAAAGCCCTTCACCCCCTGCTCATCCAAGGTGGGCACATCCGGAAACACCTTGGAGCGCTGCGGCGTTGCAATGCCAATGGCGCGCAGCTTGCCCGCCTGGATGTTCTGGAAGCCGGCCACCGAGTCGACAAACATGAAGGGCACCTGGCCGCCCAGGACATCCTGCACCGCAGGCGCCGCGCCCTTGTAAGGCACATGGACGAGGCTCAGCTTGACCTGCTCCTTGAAAATCTCGGTCGCCAGGTGGTGGGGCGAGCCTGCGCCGGGCGTTGCATAGCTGACGCCACCCTGCTGCGCCTTGGCCCAGGCGGTGAACTCGGCCAGGTTCTTGACCGGCAGCTTGGGGTTGACGACCAAGATCAGCGGAAAGCGCACCAGCATGCCCACCGGCGCAAAGTCCTTTTCGGCGCTGTAGCTGAGCTTTTGGTACAGAAAGGCATTGGCCGCCAGGGTGCCGGTGTCACCCGTGAGCAGGGTGTAGCCATCGGGCTTGGCGCGCGCGGCGTAATCGGCACCGATATTGGTGGCCGCGCCAGGCTTGTTGAGGATGATGATGGACTGGCCCAGGGCCTTGGCCATCGGCTCGGCCACCACGCGGGCGACCACATCGGAGCCGCCGCCCGCTGCATAGGGCACGACCCATTCAATGGGACGCTCGGGGTAGGCGGCGTGGCCGAGGACCGGCAAGGCCAGCGCGGCGGCAGCCAGCAGCTGGCGCAGGGAAAAAGGGGTGGGCATGGTGTTGTCTCCTGTTGCTAATCTTTTTGTCTCAGTGGCACCGGGCTAAGGGCGCCGGCCGGGGCCTGGTGGCATTGTCCACCTGCCCCCAGCCAGGCAGCTGTCGCTTACAGCGTACGCGCAGGCAGCATCTGGCCTTCGCAAGGGCCAAAGCCGATGCGGGCGGCACCGGGCCGTTCGCACCAGCCGCGCAGCACCACGGCGTCGCCATCTTCCAGCCAGGTGCGGGTCTCGCCATTGGGCAAGGTCAGCGGCTGCTTGCCGCCCACGGTCAGCTCGATCAGCGCGGCGGCCTGGTCCAGGCTGGGGCCGGACAGGGTGCCGGTGCCCAGCAGGTCACCGGGCTGCAGGTTGCAGCCGTTGATGGTGTGGTGGGCCACCAGCTGGGCCACAGTCCAGTAGGCATGGCGGTAGTTGGACTGGGTGATCTGCACCGCTGGCTGGCCGGCGGCACGCATCTTGGCCGTCTGCAGGTCCACGGCCAATGCAATGTCAAAGGCACCGGCATCGCGGTTGTGGGCGCTGTCCATATAGGGCAGCGGCTGCGGATCGCCGTCGGGGCGGGCAAAGGCGACGCGGTAAGGCGCCAGCGCCTCCAGGGTCACCACCCAGGGGGAGAGGGTCGAGGCAAAGTTCTTCGACAGAAACGGGCCCAGCGGCTGGTATTCCCAGGGCTGGATGTCGCGTGCCGACCAGTCATTGAGCAGGCAGAGGCCAAACACATGGTCCTCGGCCTCGCCAATGCTGACGGGCTCGCCCAGCGCGTTGGACTGGCCCACGAAGATGCCCATTTCCAGCTCGATATCCATGCGCGCGCTGGCCTTGACCGTCGGCACCGCTGCATCGGGCGCCTTGGTCTGGCCCACCGGGCGCTTGAACGGCGTGCCCGAGACCACGATGCTCGACGAGCGGCCATGGTAGCCAATCGGCACCCACTGGTAGTTGGGCAGCAGGGGGTTGTCCGGGCGGAACTGCTTGCCGATATTGGTCGCGTGGTGGATGGAGGTGTAGAAGTCGGTGTAGTCACCGATCCGCGCGGGCAGGTTGTACTCGGCCTGCGCTTGCGGCACCAGGAAGCCCTGCCACTGCGCCTGCTCGGCAGCGCCCACGCGCAGGCCGCGCGACAGCGCTAGGCGCAGCGCGCTCCAGGCCTGGGGGCCCAGCGCCATCAGGGCGTTGAGCGATTCCTGCGCGCCCGCCTCGGCGGCGCGCTGCGCATCGCCGCTCAGGCTGCCGCCGGCGGCCAGCGCCTGCAGGTCGACAATCTGGTCGCCAATGGCGACGCCGCCGCGCCAGGCTTGCTGGCTGCCTTGGCGGCGAAAGCTGGCAAAGGGCAGGTTCTGCAGCGGGAAATCGCTGCCAGCGGCCTGGGCGCTAGGGACCCAGCTTTGCAGCGCGGGGTCATGGGTTTCGTTGAGCAGGGTCATGCTTAATGTCTCCAAGTGGGGGAATCGCCTCAGGCTTTGCGCTGGGGCTTGAAATGCTTTTGCAGCCCTTGCCAGCAGCGGTAGTACTCGTGCTGCAGCTGCACCGTCTCCAGCGCGTAAGCGGTGGGCTGGATGACGGCGGGGGTCTCGAACATGAAGGCCATCGTGTTGTCGATGTAGTGCGGTTTGTGCGTATCGGACTTGCTGGCCTTGTCGAAGGTGTCGGCATCGGGCCCGTGGCCGCTCATGCAGTTGTGCAGGGAGGCACCTCCGGGCACAAAGCCCTCGGCCTTGGCGTCGTAGGCGCCCTCGATCAGGCCCATGAACTCGCTGGCGAAATTGCGGTGGAACCAGGGCGGACGGAAGGTGTCCTGCGCCACCAGCACGCGCGGCGGGAAGATGACAAAGTCCAGCGCATCCACGCCGGGCAGGGAGGTGGGCGACTGCAACACCAGAAAGATCGACGGATCGGGGTGGTCGTAGCTGATCGAGCCGATGGTGTTGAAGCGGCGCAGGTCGTATTTGTAGGGCGCGTAGTTGCCATGCCAGGCCACCACATCGAGGGGCGAATGGCCGATGCGCGCCGTCCAGAAGTGGCCGCGCAGTTTGGCCACCAGCTCGAAGTCGCCCTCCTTGTCCTCGTAGGCGGCGACCGGCGTCTGGAAATCACGCGGGTTGGCCAGGCCGTTGGAGCCGATCACGCCCAGGTCAGGCAGCTTGAGCAGCTCGCCGTAGTTTTCGCAGACATAGCCGCGCGCGGTACCGTCAAGCAGAGTCACGGCAAAGCGCACCCCCCGGGGCACCACGCAGATCTCTTGCGGCTCCACCGCCAAGGTCCCCAGCTCGGTGGCAATCTGCAACCGCCCCTGCTGGGGCACGATCAGCAGCTCGCCATCGGCATTGTAGAAATAGCGCCCTTCCATGCTACGGTTGGCCGCATACAGGTGGATGCCGCAGGCGGCATTGCCGGCCATGCTGACAATGCCCTGCAGAAAATCGCAGGGCGCATCGGGCAGCGGCAGCGGATCCCAGCGCAGCTGGTTGGGGGGCGTGGGCACCTCGTCAAAGCCGCCGGTCACATGGCTTTTCCAGCGCGGCAGGGCCAGCGGCGCAAAGGGCTCATGCATGGCGCCGGGGCGGATGCGGTAGAGCCAGCTGCGGCGGTTGCTGTGGCGTGGCGCGGTAAAGGCCGTGCCTGACAACTGCTCGGCATACAGGCCCAGCGGCGCGACCTGCGGCGAATTGCGCCCCACGGGCAGCGCCCCCGGCTCGGCCTCGGTCGCCCATTCATTGGCAAAACCTGTCATATAGTGCCGGGGCTCGGCGTTCAAACTGCGCATGCATGTCTCCTTTCAGTCGTTGTTGGGGCGGGTGTGCCGGCCGTGCGGACCTGGCGGTGAAGCGATCACTAGGAATCCCTAGGGAAAATACTGGACGTGGGCGTGCCCTGGGCGCTTCCGCAAAGCGGGGCTCCGTGACATAGTCGCGGTAGCTGTTTTCCCAGCCAGCATTGATACAAAACCAAGGAGACGCGTTGAACACGCCGCTGGACCGTACCTATACCCACCGCCTGCATGCGCTGGCCAAAGTCACCGACCGCACCACCCAGATGGTGTACGAGGAGGAGGTGGGCATCCCTATCAGCGAGGCCCGCTGCCTGGCAGCGATTGGCGCGTTCCATCCCTTGTCGGTCAATGACCTGGCGATGCGCGCCAACCTGAACAAGGCCCAGGCCAGCCGCTCCACCCAGGCGCTGGTCGAGCAGGGCCTGGTGCTCAAGCAGGCCAGCGAAGTGGACGGGCGCGGCGTGGTGCTCAGCCTCACGCCCAAGGGCTGCGAGTGCTGGGAGAAGGTCATGGTGGTCATCGCCCGCCGCAATGAAGAGATTCTCTCGGCGCTGACCATCGACGAGCGCGAGCAGCTCAGTGTGCTGCTCGACCGCCTGCTGCAGCACGCGCGCCAGACCAGCCTGCCCGAGTAGCGCGGCCCTGCTGCCCGCAGGGCTGCATGCATGGCGCCGCAGCGGCTTGCGCCGCCACTGGCAGGCATGCAGCCTGGCCATCATGCAGCGGCCTCCGGCTCGGCCACGGCATCGGCCTGCGCCTGGTAAAGCGAGGCCACACTCTGGTCAATCGCACCAAACAGGCTGTGGCCGTCCTTGCCCTTCATCTCGATGCGCACCGTGTCGCCAAACTGCATGAAGCCGGTGGCAGTCTTGCTTTTTTGCAGCACTTCCATGCTGCGCTTTTCGGCGATGCAGCCATAGCCCTTGGGCCAGTCCATGCGGCCGTGCTTTTCGGCGCCGCTGTTGCTGACGGTGCCGCTGCCCAGCACGGTGCCGGCGCGCAGGTGGCGCGTCTTGGCGGCATGGGCGATCAGCTGGCCAAAGTGAAAACCCATCTCCGGGCCCGCATCGCACATGCCGACCTTGCGGCCGTTCCAGCTGGTCTGCAAGGCCAGGTGCACCTTGCCGCCGCGCCAGGCATCGCCCAGTTCATCGGGGGTGATGGCCACCGGGCTGAAGGCCGTCACCGGCTTGCTCTGCACCAGGCCCGCGCCCTTGTCCTGCTCGGCCGCCTGCAGCTGGCGCAGGCTCACCGGATTGGCCAGCATCAGCAGGCGCACGCTGTCGAGCGCATCTTCAGGACTGCTGTCCTGCTTCACATCGCCAGTGATGACGGCCAGCTCGGCCGAGAAATCAATGCCCATGGCCTCGCTCGCCACGACGATGTCGTCACAGGGGCCGATGAAGGCGTCGCCCGCGCCCTGGTGGACCAAGGGATCGGTCTTCAGCGCCGCGGGCAAGTCCTCACCCGGTGCCTGGCGCAGCAAGGCCACATGGCTCAGGTAGGCGGCGCCGCAGAGCCACTGGTAGGCGCGTGGCAGCGGTGCCATGCACTGGGCGGGGTTGAAGTCAAAGCTGTGGCGCGCGCGGTCGGCATTGAGCGCGTCGTACAGGTCCTGCAGCTGGGGGGCGTAGAAATACCAGTCGTCGAGCACCTGCTGGAGGCGGTGCGCGATCCCGGAGGCGTAATGGGCCGTGCGCAGGTCGCGCGAGACGACGACCAGCTGGCCGTCGCGCGATCCGTCTTTATAGCTTGCAAGCTTCATACCGGTGTCTCACAGTCAAACATGCCTCTATCGTGCCAGATTGGCCCCAGGCTGGGCGCTTGCCACGCTGCTTGTGCCTATCGCAATGCACGCCTTGCAGCGTGAAATTACGATTAGTGAAATGCATTCCTTTATTTAGAATACCTTAAACTACCGCCATGGACAAGGATCGTGCAGGCATTCAGTCAGTCGAGGTGGGATTTGCGCTGTTGCAGGCGCTGGTGGAGGCCCAAGGCCCGCTGGCGCTCAAAGACCTGGCGCAGGCCGCTGCGATGCCGGCAGCCAAGGCCCACCGTTATCTGGTCAGCTACCAGCGCAGCGGCCTGGTCAAACAGGAGGCGGCCACCTCGCGCTACGACCTGGGCCCGATGGCCTTGCAGCTGGGGCTGGCGGCGCTGCGCCGCAGCGATGCAGTGCGGCTGGCGCGCGAGCGCATACCCGATTGGCTCGACCGCCTGGGCCACACGGTGGCGCTGGCCGTCTGGGGCAACCATGGCGCCACCATCGTGCACTGGGAGGAGCCGCCCCATGGCACCACCGGCCACCTGCGCCTGGGCGATGTGATGCCGCTGCTCTCATCGGCTACCGGGCGCTGCTTTGGCGCCTGGCTGCCCGCCGCGCGGACCGAGGCTGCCCTGGCGCGCGAGCTGGCGCAAGCACGCCTGGCCGGGCGCAGTGACCTGCCCCAGACCGCCGCCGCCGCGCACCAGCTGTTCGCCCAGGTGCGCAGCCAGGGCACCGCCTGCGTGGTCGACACCCTGCTGCCCAGCGTGGTCGCACTGTGCGCGCCCGTCTTTGATGCGCGCGGCCAGCTGGTGCTGGGCATCACCAGCCTGGGCACGCAGGCCACGTTTGACCCCGCCCCCCAAGGGGCCATGGCCCAGGGCCTGCAGGCCATCGCCGCCCAGCTCTCGCACGCGCTGGGCTACAGCGGCGCAGAACCGGGCGACCAGGCCCTGCTTTCGACCTAATCCAGCTGCCCTGTGGGCCTGCGCAGCAGGCACTACACTGGGCGTCTCATGCGCCAACGCCCTCTCATCCTGCTGACTTTTGCCGTGCTGGCCGCCCACGGGCTGCTGCTGGCCTGGCCCGGGGTGCAGGAGGCGATCAGAAAGGCGCGCATCACCGGCAGCACCCCCAAGGAGCTGCGCTTTGAGGTGCGCCAAATAGCCCCACCGCCCCCGGCGGCCGTGCCGCCTGCACCCACGCCGGCCTCCAGGCCCAGCGTGGCGCAAGCGGCGCCTGTCGCCCCCCGGCCCCAGGTCCAAAAAGCGCCGCCAGAACAAGCGCCAGCCAGCCGCGCGAGTGTGGGCCCCAAGTTCCGCGAAGCGTCCAGCGAAAACCCAGCCACCTCGGAGGCAGCACCTACCGCAGAAGCCGACGCGGCACCCGCGGCCCCGTCAGCACTGGACCAGCTGCTCGCATCCGGCGAAGCCAGCCCCGCGCCCACGCCGGAGCCCATCCCCGGCTCTGCTGCCGATCTGCAGCCGCTCAATGCCGTCGCAGACCAGGGCGATGCCAGCGCATCCACCTCGGAGGCCAAGGCCGAGACGGAGGCGCCCAGTGCTAGTGCTGCCAGCGAACCCGCGCCCGCCATAGGCATTGGCAGCCCCGGCTATGCCGGCCCGCTGCCTGCGATCAAGCTGCCGCCCTCGGCGCGGCTGCAGTTCCAGGCCAAGGGCTCGGCCAAGGGTTTCCAGTACTCGGCCAAGGCGCAGCTGACGTTCAAGACCGATGGCCAGCGCTACCAGGCCGAGCAGGAGGTGTCGGCCTTTTTGATGGGCAGCCGCAGCCAGACCAGCAGCGGCCAGATTACGCCCCATGGCCTGGCGCCCCAAAGGTTTGTCGACAAGGCGCGCAAAGAGCGCAGCGCCGAGCTCGATGCCCCGGCAGCCCGCATCCGCTACAGCGATGGTGACGAGCCCCAGGCCGTGAGCGCCGGTGTGCAGGACCGGTTGTCGATCTTTTTGCAGCTCTCGAGCATGGTGGCGGCCAACCCCGAGCGCTATACCCCCGGCAGCACGGTGGCCATCAACGTGACCAGCGCGCGCAGCGCCGAGGTCTGGACCTTTGTCGTCGACGGCCCCGAAACGCTGGATTTGCCCGCCGGGCCCACCCCCAGCCTGCGCCTGACGCGCCAGCCGCGCAAGGGCCAGGACCAAACGGCCCACCTCTGGCTGGCCCCTTCGCTGCAGTACCTGCCGGTGCGCATCCGCCTGTCCCAGTCCAATGGCGATTTTGCCGATCTGCAGCTGCAGGCGGCCACGGTGGACAGCCCGCCTTGAATCGCCGCGCTGCGCGGGTTTGTACGACAAAGCCTGCGCGATACGTCCCTGATTTGCGACGTTTGGCCGTAAAAAGGGCGCCAATTGCCAGGAATGCCATCAAAACCTGCTACAACGGACATGTGGACGCAGACTTGCAATGCCGCAAACTGCCACCACCTGCACTTCACAAGGAGGAACATCATGCAAATGATTTACGACTCGGACTCTTTTGTGGTGTTGCACCTGACGCCAGAGCTGCCCCTGTCCAACGATGGTGCTTCCGTCACCAACCCCACCGTTACCGAACCGCTGCGCCATCTGCAGCGCCAGGGTTTTGAGATTGTGGACAAGCGCAGCGGCAAGGAGCTCTACCTCGATGGCGCCTGGGCAGAAATGTTCCACCAGCAAATCCAGGCCTGGCAAGCCAATGCACCGACTGAAGAAGAAGTCGAGGCCACACTGGACCGCTACACCGGCCTGGCCCAGCAACCGGTGATCGTGCATTAAGCGCTGCACCTCTCGCCCCCATCCCCGCTGTTTGCGTACCCTCCAGGCGCAAACAGCTTTTTTTTGCCCAAAAGCAGCGGCAGCCCTTGACTTAGAGTGCGCTCTAACTTCGACAATGCCTGCATGGAACCACCTCTCAGCATTGAAGAAGCAGCGCAACGCACCGGGTTGAGCGCCCACACCTTGCGCTACTACGAACGTATCGGCCTGATTGCCGCCGTAGCGCGTGCGGCCGGCGGCCAACGCCGCTATGCCGCAGCCGACCTGGCCTGGCTCGCCTTTCTGACCCGCTTGCGCACCACCCGCATGCCCATCCAGAAGATGCGCCTGTTCGCCCAGTTGCGCAGCACCGGCGATGCCACGGTGCCCGCGCGGCGCGCCATGCTGCAAACGCACCTGGCCGAGGTGCAGGCCGACATCAGCGCCATGCAGCAAGCCGCCCAGGCGCTGCAAGACAAGATTGCCCATTACCAGGCACTGGAAGCCGCAGCCTCAGCGCCGCCCCACAAAAACACCACGCCGAAGAAGGAGTCGAACCATGGCTGAAACCACCCGCTACCAACGTGGCCTGGACAAACTGCGCGAAATCGATGGCCATGCCGGAGAGCACGTAGTGGCCAGCCTGGCCGGTATCGCGCCTGACTTTGCGGATTACCTGATCGAATTCCCCTTTGGCGACATCTACAGCCGCCCGGGGCTGGACCTCAAAAGCCGCGAGATTGCCACGGTGGCCGCCCTCACCGCGCTGGGCCATGCCGCGCCGCAGCTGAAGGTACATATCCAGGCGGCATTGAATGTGGGTTGCAGCCAGCAGGAAGTGGTGGAGACCATCATGCAGATGGCCGTCTATGCCGGGTTTCCGGCCGCGCTCAACGGCCTGTTTGTGGCCAAGGAGGTATTTGCGCAGTCAGCGGTGCCGCGCTGATCCCGCAAGGCCACGGCGGAAACACAGGGCCCACCAACGACAACGCCCGGTCTTGCGACACGGGCGTTTTTTCTCAGCGGCTGAAGGCCAGGTTCAGCGCCAGCGCAGGCTTAACCGCAGGCACCGACGGCGCCGCAGGCGGTGCAGTACTCGCAGCCATCCTTGCGGATCACCGCATGGGCGCCGCACTCGTTGCATTTTTTGCCGGCCATGGTCTGCAGGGCCTGGCTCACCACGGGCGCGGGCACGGCCGGGGTCAGGGTGGAGCTGCTGATGCCGGGCAGGTTCTGCTGGCGGCGGCGCTCCAGGATCTGCTGCACCGCATAGGCGATGGCGGCCACTTCCGAGTCGTGCCACATCGGCACATGGGTGCCATCGGCGCGCTGGTAGGTGCCCAGGCGCACGGGGCCCCGGTCCCAGGCGACCTTGCGCATGTCGGCCAGGGCACGCTCCAGGAAGCCACCGCGCGCGGCCAGCGACAGCAGGCGCATGCTGGAGGTGATCCACTGCTGCGACTCGCCGCTCTGGCCCACGGGCATGAAGAACTCCACCGCCCGGTCCACCATGCTCTTGCCATCGGCGCTGGGCACCGGCAGGAAGGAGACGATGATGTAGAGGCGCTGCTGGCCTTCCTGGGTCCAGTACTCGACCTTGTCGGCCACGGCGCTGAGCTCGCCCTCGGGGCGGCGCTCGATCACCAGCTTCATCGGGTCCACCAGCGCCGCTGCGGCGGCCTTCTCGGCGGCTGGGGCTTCGGGTTTGGCGGCGGGCGTGGTCTCCAGCACCGCACCCAGAATGCTGTTGGGGCGGTAGGTGGCCAGGCCCTTCAGGTTGCCGCGCCAGGCCTGCAGGTACAGGTTCTTGAAGTCCTCATAGGGGTAGTCGGCGGGGATGTTCACCGTCTTGGAGATGGCCGTATCCACATAGGGCTGCACCGTCTCCATCATCGCCAGGTGCTCGGTGGCCGACATCTCCAGCGCCGAGACAAAGTAGGCGGGCAGCTGCTCCACATCGCCGCCCAGCTCGCGGTACAGGCGCCAGCTGTGGTCTTCGACCTGGTACTGGCTCTTGCTGCCATCGGCCTCGCGCTTGTTGCGGGTGTAGGTCCATGAGAAAGCGGGCTCAATGCCGTTGGAGGCATTGTCGGCAAAGGCCAGCGAGACGGTGCCGGTGGGCGCAATCGACAGCAGGTGACTGTTGCGGATGCCGTGTTTTTGGATGTCGTCCTGGATGTCCTGGGGCAGGCGGCTGGCAAAGGTGCCCTTGGCCAGGTAGCCCTTGGCATCGAACTTGGGGAAGGCACCCTTCTCTTTGGCCAGGCCGACCGAGGCGCGGTAGGAGGCATCGCGCATGCATTCGGCAATGCGTTTGGCCATGTCGCGGCCTTCCTGGTCGGAGTAGCGCAGGGTCAGCATCGTCAAGGTATTGCCCATGCCGGTAAAGCCCACGCCAATGCGGCGCTTGGCAGCCGACTCCTCACGCTGCTGCTCCAGCGGCCAGAAGGTGGCGTCCAGCACGTTGTCCAGCGCACGCACCTGGGTGGCCACGACCTGCTCGAAGCTGTCGAAATCAAAGCTCGGCAGGCCACCAAAACCAAAGGGGTTGCGTACAAAGCGGGTCAGGATGATGGGGCCCAGGTCGCAGCAACCGTAGGACGGCAGCGGCTGCTCGCCGCAGGGGTTGGTCGCGGCAATGCGCTCGCAGTAGCGCAGGTTGTTGTCGTCGTTGATGTGGTCGAGGAACAGGATGCCCGGCTCGGCAAAATCATAGGTCGAGGTCATGATCGTGTCCCACATCGCCCGGGCACGCACCGTCTTGTAGACCCACTGGCCGTCATCCCGCAGCACCGCACCTTCGGCGCGCAGCTTGGCATTGGGCTTGCCGCTGTGCACCAGCTGCCAGTCGGCATCGTCCACCACCGCCTGCATGAAGGCATCGGGCACACCCACCGACACATTGAAGTTGTTCCAGCGGCCCGGCGTGCGCTTGGCGGTGATGAACTCCATCACATCGGGGTGGTCGATGCGCAGCACGCCCATTTGCGCGCCCCGGCGTGCGCCGGCCGACTCCACCGTCGAGCAGCTCTGGTCAAACACATTGATATAGCTGCAAGGGCCCGAGGCCATCGAGGCCGTGCCCTTGACCTCCGCCCCCCGTGGGCGGATGCGCGAGAAGTCATAGCCCACACCGCCACCGCGCCGCATGGTCTCTGCCGCTTCGCGCAGCGCCTCGTAAATGCCGGGGTAGCCTTCGTCGTCAAAGCCCTGGATGCAGTCGCCCACCGGCTGCACAAAGCAGTTGATCAAGGTCGCCTGGATGTCGGTACCGGCGGCCGACATGATGCGGCCCGCGCCAATGGCGCCGGCATGCAGGTTGGCGTAGAACCTGGCCTCCCATTCGGCCTGCAGCTCGGGCTTTTCCACCGCCGCGAGCGCGCGTGCGACGCGGCTGTAGAGGTCTTCGATGCTGGACTCATCACCCTTGAAGTACTTCTCCTTGAGCACATCCAGGCTGATGGCCTGGGGTGCCTGGGCAGCCAGGGCCTGGGGAGACTGGGTGATGTTGTCGCGTTTCATCTGTTAAATCCTCAAAAAATCGGTCGTGTGCCCGCAGATCACGGCGATGGGCTGCCGCTGGGGCAGCACTGGCGCCAGGCGACCCGCAGCCCGGCCCCATGCAGCGGGGCATGGCGCTCGGGCATGCCCAGGGTCAGGGCGGCAGTTTGGTGAAATCGATAGGCCAATCCAAACTCACTCGGGGGTTGGAGACCAACTGCCAATCTACCCCCAATTGCCGAACATGGAAACCACGAAACCACCCTTGTGGTGTGGCTGCATACCCGCTGGGACCGATTGCGAAAATGCCGTGCAGCCAACGCCTGGAAAGCGAGGAAGCGCTTATCCACCACCCTCTTCCAAGCCGCACGGGTTCTGGTCGATGTCCTTGATTTGCTGCGGTTTTCCGGGCCAGCGGCTTGCCCAGATGACCACAGGATGACAGAACAATAAATTTATAATCTTGACGTTTATTTACAAAGTCGCGACCTCGTTCTACCCAGTCAAAATACCAAACCCCGACTGGGGAACTCCCTTAGCCAACACTGCGACAATGGCAGGTTATGACCAACGCTTACATCCTCACTCTCTCGTGCCCTGATCGCCGGGGGCTGGTCCACGCGGTATCCGGATTCCTGCTGGAGCACGGCAGCAATATTGAAGAAGCCGCCCAGTTCAACGACCCGGCCACCGGCCTGTTTTTCATGCGCGTGCGTTTTGCCAGCACCGGCGCTGCCAGCCAGCTGCGCGAGGACCTGGATGCCTTTGCAAAGCCTTTCGAGATGCACTGGCGCCTGCATGCGGCCGATGAAAAGATCAAGACCGTCATCATGGTCAGCCGCCAGGGCCACTGCTTGAACGACCTGCTGTTCCGCTGGAAGGAAGGCTTGCTGCCCATCGACATCCGCGCCATCGTCAGCAACCACCGCGATTTCTACCAGCTGGCGGCCAGCTACAACATCCCCTTCCACCACATCCCGGTGACGGCGGCGACCAAGGCCCAGGCCGAGGCCAAGCAATTCGAGATCATCGAGGCCGAAGGCGCCGAGCTGGTCGTGCTGGCGCGCTACATGCAGGTGCTCTCCAACGACCTGTGCAGCAAGCTGTCGGGCCGTGCGATCAATATCCACCACAGCTTCCTGCCCAGCTTCAAGGGTGCCAAGCCCTACTACCAGGCCCATGACCGGGGCGTGAAGCTGATCGGCGCCACCGCCCACTATGTGACGGCCGACCTCGACGAAGGCCCGATCATCGAGCAGGACGTGGCCCGCGCCTACCACACCGACACCGTGGACGACCTGACCGCCCGTGGCCAGGACACCGAGAGCCAGGTGCTGGCCCGCGCAGTGAAGTGGCACAGCGAGTACCGCGTGCTGATGAACGGCCACAAGACGGTTATCTTCCGCTGATCGGCAGCCAACCCCAAAAAGCCAGCAGTACCCTGCTGGCTTTTTTACATGGCAACCTGAGCTGCGACCAAATCAGCGGCTTGGATAAAACTACCCCGGTTGGTTGGATGGCGACTTGGCCAAGCAAAAAGAAGTCGCGTTCCATTTATCGCATTGTTATACTTGGTTCACAATTTGACGCATTTGGGCAAAATCCCGTAACAGCCTTATCTGCGCCACCAGCCATTCATTTCTTCGGAAAGCGCAGCCGTGAAACCACTTTATCGACAACCGATATGGGGATTTTTTCTACTTTGCGTCCTATGCCTGGTGCCGCTCGCACGGCTCTGGGCGGCGACTTCCAGCTTTTCGCCGCAATCCGCCACGGTGGCCTCGGGTGGCAGTATCGCCATAGATATCTCGGCTTTTGACGGCCCGGACAACTTTGGCTTTGGCGAAGGCGCAGTTGCCCCGCCCAATCAGCTCGTAGCCCCACTGCATGGCATTGCCGTGGTTGGCCCCAATATCAGCGGCGAGCAGTTTGTGACCTATAGCCATGACGGCTCGGCCACGTCCTCTGACACCTTTACATTGGAAGACCCACAAGGCGACTCGCTGGTTTTCAATATCATCATCACAGCTTCGGGGTCTGCCATAAGTGTCTCCCCAGGCAGCCTGACCCTGAAAACCGGCATGGCCGCAAGTACGGCGTTCACGGCCACCGGTGGCATGCCACCCTACAGTTATGTTGTAGTGAGCGCTGATACATTGCCTGCGGGGCTGGCTCTGTCTCCGGATGGTCAACTGTCAGGCACGCCCAGCGTGCGCGGCAACTACAGCTTTTCAGTGAGAGCGACAGACAGCCTTGCAGTCAGCGGCACCAAGTCCTATACAGGCGTGCTGGCTAATCCCGATCTGTCAATTTCTCCTGCAACGATCCACTTGGCCACCGGAATGCCTGCCTCTGCCCAGGTTCCCGTTGCCGGCGGGGTAACACCATTGGCGCTTTCATTGCAGCCAGGCAGCACGATGCCGGCGGGCCTGACTCTGTCAGCAAACGGCGGCATCACCGGAACACCTAATGTTCCAGGTAGCTACACCGTGCAATTGCTGGTCAGCGACGCCTCCCTTGATCCTATCTTTCCCCTTGTCGATTACAGTGAAATACACCCACTGACCATCGTGGTAGCCAATGCCACCGCGCCCGGCGCGCCGGTCATCGGCACGGCAATCGGCGGCAACGGTGCGGCCCAGATAGCCTTTACTCCGCCGGCGTCCGATGGTGGTAGCGCCATCCAGTCCTACATGGCCAGTTGCGGCTCGAACAGCCAGTCCGGCACTGCATCACCGATTGAGGTGTCTGGTCTTATCAACGGTGCCACTTATATGTGCACCGTTACGGCCACCAATGCCATCGGAACCAGTGCAGCCTCTGGCAGTGTTGCCGTGATGCCCAAGGGCGCTCCACTGGCTCCTTCGCTGACCAGCGCCCAACCTGCCGATTCCTTCGCTGTCTTGACCTTCAGCGAGCCATCTTCCGATGGCGGTGACCCCATCACCGGTTACGCAGCCACCTGCGATGGTGGCGCGACTTTCCACAGCGGCTCTCCGCCGAACATCACTGTGCCAGGGTTGAGCAATGGCACCGCCTATAGCTGCACAGTGGTAGTCAGCAACTCGGTGGGAAGCACACCATCCAACGCACTGAGCGTGACGCCCAGAGCGGCACCAGCGGCCCCCAGCATCACAAGTGCAGTCCCCCTGAATGGAAAAACCTCGATCGTATTCACCGCACCTGCCAACAATGGCGGCTCGGCCATCCTTGACTACCGCGTCAGTTGCGGTGGTGGCCTGACTGCCACCGGGCCAGACTCACCGATCGAAGTGGGCGGTATGGCCAATGGCAGCGCTTATAGCTGCACGGTTGCTGCACGGAACGCGGCAGGCTTCGGTGCCGAATCTGCAGCCGCATCGGTCACGCCATTTGGCCCGCCTGGAGCGCCCACGATATCCAGCGCAACACCGGGAAATGCGCAGGCAACAGTGACATTCACCGCTCCGCTGGTTGACGGAGGCCGCCCTGTCTCCGACTACACCGCCAGTTGCAGCGCTGCAGGCGCTCCCACCCGCACGCAAGTTGGCACCAGCTCGCCATTGGTAGTGACAGGCTTGGTCAACGGCACCGCCTATAGCTGCAGCGTGACCGCCAGCAACCTTGCAGGGGCCGGCGCACCATCTGCCGTGGTCAACGTGACGCCTGGTGTGGTGCCCGATGCCCCAACCATTGGCCCCGCGACCCGAGGCAACGGACAAATCGTGGTGGACTTCACGCCCGCGGCGCCCAATGGCGTCGCTGTGATCGACTTCACCGCCACCTGCTTGCCGGGCTCTGTGTCCGTCACTGCCACCACAGGGCCCATCACGGTTGCGGGTCTGACCAATGGAACCGCCTACAGTTGCTCCGTCACCGCGCGCAATGCTATCGGATCTAGCCAGCCTTCTGCCTCGGTCACCGCCACCCCTGCCACACTCCCTGGCGCACCGTCCATCACGACGATCTCCTCAGGAAATGCGGAGCTGACTCTCTCCTTTGCGCCTCCTGCCTCTGACGGCGGCAGCGCCATCACGGCCTACAGCGCATCCTGCGGTGCAGGCACTACGGCGGTCAGTGGCACCAGTTCGCCCTTGAAGATCACGGGCCTGACCAATGGCACCACATACAACTGCACCGTCACTGCCAGCAATGACGTGGGCCCTGGCCCGGCCTCTGCCGCACAAACCGGTATTCCCAGCGCCAAGAGCTATTCCGCAGCATCGCCCAGCGGGACGGGCGTCATCACAGCCACGCTCAGCGGTGGTGGTGCTGGCTGCGGATTCGACACGAGCCGCTATCTGCCCGAATCCGAGATGGCTACCCCCTTGGCAGGTATCCGCTTCCCTGAAGGCCTGTTTGACTTCAAGACGACGGGCTGCGAAGTGGGATCGACCATCACCATCGAGCTGGCCTATCCGTCGGCCGTTCCAGCCGGCGCGCAATACTGGAAATATGGCCCGCAGCCCGGCAAGGCGCCATCGTGGTATGTGTATCCAGCCACCGTGGGAGCCAATACCATCACCTACACGGTGACGGATGGCCAGACCGGCGACGATGACTTGACTGCCAACGGCTCCATCGCCGATCCTGGCGGGTTTGGGGTCGCCGAGGCCAGCGCAGGCGCTGTGCCCGTCCCCAGCCAGTCGCAAGGAATGTTGGCCCTGCTCGCGCTGCTGCTGGCTGCACTGGCCTGGCAGCAGGCACCGCGCCGCAGTCGCGGTGCTACACACAACAAGCAAGGGGAGCACTGAGGTGAGATTCTTGACGCTGGAAGATTTCCAGCCCCATGTCGGCACGGTATTTGTGGGTCTGCTGGCCGATTCCGAGGTGCCTTTCCAGCTGGTGGAGGTGCAGCCGCTGCAATCGGCAGCGGGGGCGCAACTGTACCGCCAGCCGTTTTCCTTGGTGTTTCGCAACGAATCGGCTGTTCTTTTCCCGCAGCAGACCTATTCCATGCGTCATGCGAGCATGGGGGAGCAAGCGATCTTTGTCGTGCCCGTGGCACGTGATGCCACCGGCTTTCTCTACCAGGCCGTTTTCAATTAGCGGAGCGCCGCGCCTGCCGCTGGCCGCAGCCACTGCATCCGCAGGTGGCTGCCCATATCTTCCTGCACGCTAAACCCCAGCCGCTGGTAAAGCTGCAATGCGCCTGTATTGCCATGGGCCACATGCAAGCTCACCGCTTTACCGGCCTGCGCAGCATCCGCCAGGACATGCCGCAACAGCGCCGAGCCCAACCCTTGTGATTGGTACGCGCCAAGCAGGCAGATATCCACCACCGTGACGGTGTGTGCACCCTGGGCAAGGTAGAGACGGCCAATGGCTTGGACCATGCCGTCTGCGTTCTTCTGGCACACGATCCACCAGGCATCGCTCGTCCCTCCCTGCACAAAGTGCCGGTGCTGCAGCGCGAACTGGCTCTCCAGAAAAGCAGCCTTCACAGCAGGCGGCCAGGGAACTGGGGCCAGTTCTGCCTCGCGGGACTGGCTATAGAGTATCTGCAGCCATGGCAAGTCCTCATCACAGGCATGCCGCAGTGACAGGCCGTGCACCACCCATGCAGCAGGCTGTGGTGGCGCTTGCCGCGAGCCAGGAAATGGTGGAAGCTGCTGCACCCCGTCCGCCTTTCCCGCAATAACGCAGTTAACTAAATGAGGGGAATACCCCTTGCAGCGCAATGCAGAAATTCATGGCCAGGTAGGGCTGGCGGTTTTCATGAGGTTGAGAGCCGCCTGTGGGCTGAAGCGCAGTAGGTGCGAGTGAGGTCATCGTGCCAGCCGAGGCAAAGAACTTGGAGGAAGCTTGCGACGGCAGGTTCAGCGCAGCACTCGCCTGCGGTGTGGACAGGCGCTTGGCAGGATCACCTTGGTTGAAGAACTGCAGGGTGTGGGTATGGTTGGGTATTTGCTGCGAGTTCAGGGTCGCTGCTGCAGAGCCAAAAGTCTCGCCAATGACACGAGGCGTCAAACCTGGCCCTTGCCCCTGGTTGCAAGCTGCACGCCCGATCAGATTGGGCAACTGGAAGGTGGTTTGCCCATTGCCGCCATACTGGAGCCCCAGCAACGAATAAAGCGCTGTGTTTTGCTGAATGGCCAATGTAGAGCCATCGCAAAACGCCCAGCGGTACGGAGCGAAATTGAAGCCGAAAATCTGGATCTCGCCAATAAATGGTTCAGACATGGTGTACTACCTCTGAAAGGTCTCAGGTGCACAGCTGGGCACTGCTACTTACCCTTGCGAAGGGAAGATGCCTGCCCAGGCGATACAAAAACTCACGGCCAAGGTCGGCATCGCATTGTCATGGGGCTCGTTGCCTCCCGCAGCAGTTACCGCCTGCGGATAGGTTGCGATGGGGTCTCCTGCAACCTCGGTGGCATACAGGGCGTCCCCACTGATGGCTGCTAGCACCTTGTCGGATGCCGGGGTTTGCGATGTTGCAGCCGCTGTACTTACCCCCACTGCGTGCGTATGGGCCGGCATCTGCGAGGCAAGCAGTGTGACGGTTTCGGTGCCCACTGTTTGCCCAATGACGCGTGGACTCAGCCCCGGCCCGCTACCCTGATGAATCGGCAATCGCCCCCGCAGATCAGGAACAGCAAAAGTGCTCATCCCATCGCCTCCATAGGTGGTGCCGAGAAGGGTATAAAGCACCTCATATTCGGCAATGGACTGCAGACTTCCATCGCAGGCAAACCAGCCATTGGGAACGCGTCCAAAACCAAACATGCGTATTTCGCCAACATAGGGTGTGCTCATGGGTAAGGCCTCATGGATCGTCTGGGAAAGCTCGGCATCCGCATGCAGCTCAATTGCGGGAGGGATAGATTCCCTGTAGCGCAATGCAGAAGTTCAGCGTCGTAGAGGGCTGCATGTTGGGATGCGGCTGGGTGTTGCCCGCCGACGAGATGGATTGCGGCGCCAAGGGGACATTGGGCGAACCTGTCGCGTAAAGGGCCGTTGAAGCACTGGTTGCCAATGCATTGCCTTTGGGGATGCGGGTAGTGCCCGTGGCCGTGCTTGCTCGCAGAGTATGGGTATGTGATGGCATCTGGGCAGGCAGCAGCGTGACATTTTCGACGCCACCTTGTTGGCCGATGGAAGCAGGATTCCCCATCGCATCGGCATAGTGGATGGGAGTGCGGCCCCTCAGATCTGGCAGGGCAAAGCTGTTCACGCCATTGCCACCGTAAAACGTGCCCAGTAAGGAAAAAAGAGCGGTGTTCTGGGTGATGGGCAATAGTTGGCCATTGCATTGCGCAAATCCCTTGGGTGCGAAATTGAAGCCCGTCATCATGACTTGCCCCATAAAAAATTCGCTCATCAAATCTCCTTCAAACAGGCCACTGGACCCGCCAAAACTCCGCCACGCACCAAGCTCAAGAAATATTTAGAAGCATTTTGCATTATTTTTTGTCAGAATGGCATCTATATCTGCAAAGCCGGTCAGCGGCTTTCACTGTTTACAAGGCACAAGGAGGCCGCCATGGATCGCAGAAATTTTGCAAAGCAGGCCTTAACCGGCATGGCGCTGGCGGCCGCTGGCTCACCCGCGCTTGCCGCCCTGGCATCACAACCCTCTGCGGCAGACGCCTTGGTGCGCAACCCGGTGGCGTTTGCAGGGACGGTATTCACGCTGGAAAACGGAACGACGCTCACCTTGGTCAACGTGACCCATGCAGCCACAGACCCTCGCCTGGACCAATGGACGCTGCAGTTCCAGTGCAGCCAGCCGATCACGGAAGGGACCCATCGCCTGCGCGTTCCCCAGTCGGGACAGGACGTAGAACTGTTTCTGCAGCCGCATGGCCAAGCCGCCATCGCCTACATCAGCAAGCTTGCTACGCCTTGAGGCTGCCGCCGCGCCGCTCAGCCAAGTTTGCGGCCTCGCTGTTTGAGGCAATTTCTGCCTGATAACGCGCCCCATCAAGTGCCAGCAGCTCTGATTCTTGATTTCCTGATTCTCCATCCCGCCCCTTTCCCACAGCAGCTGCCAATGGCGATACAGTTGGGGCATGTCCGCTCACGCCTCCCCCCAACCCTCTACCGCAGACCGCGCCACGCGCCAGCGCGAAGTCGTGGCCGCCCTGCGCAAGCTGCTGCCCGATGACTGCCTGCTGTGGCACGACGAGGACACCACGCCCTATGAATGCGATGGCCTGACGGCCTACCGCCAGCGCCCGCTGGTAGTGGCGCTGCCCGAGACCTATGCCCAGGTGCAGGCGGTGCTGCAGGCCTGCCATGCGCTGCAGGTGCCCGTGGTGGCGCGCGGCGCCGGTACCGGCCTGTCCGGCAGCGCGCTGCCGATTGCGCTGGGCGTGACCTTGTCGATGGCGCGCTTCAACCAGATCCTGCACATCGACCCGGCTGCCTGCACAGCGGTGGTGCAATGCGGCGTGCGCAACCTGGCCATCAGCGATGCAGCAGCGCCCTATGGCCTCTATTACGCGCCCGACCCATCGAGCCAGATCGCCTGCACCATTGGCGGCAATATTGCCGAGAATTCCGGCGGTGTGCATTGCCTCAAATACGGGCTCACGGTGCACAACGTGCTGCAGATCAAGGGCTTCACCGTCGAAGGTGAGCCCATCGAGTTTGGCAGCCAGGCGCTGGATGTGCCGGGTTACGACCTGCTGGCCGCCGTGATCGGCAGCGAGGGCATGCTGGCCGTGGCCACCGAGGTGACGGTCAAGCTCATTCCCAAGCCCCAGCTGGCGCGCTGCATCATGGCTAGCTTTGACGATGTGCGCAAGGCGGGTGACGCGGTGGCGGCAGTGATTGCCGCGGGCATCATCCCGGCCGGGCTGGAGATGATGGACAACCCGATGACCGCCGCGGTCGAGGACTTTGTGCATGCCGGCTACGACCTGAGCGCCGAAGCCATCTTGCTGTGCGAGAGCGACGGCACGCCCGAAGAGGTGGCCGAAGAGGTCGCCCATATGAGCCAGGTGCTGCGCGCAGCGGGCGCCACTGCCATCAGCATCAGCCAGGACGAAGAAGAGCGGCTGCGCTTTTGGAGCGGCCGCAAGAACGCCTTCCCCGCCAGCGGCCGCATGAGCCCGGACTATATGTGCATGGACTCGACGATTCCGCGCAAGCGCCTGGCCGATATCCTGCTCGCCATCCAGCAGATGGAGAAGAAATACCAGCTGCGTTGCGCCAATGTCTTCCATGCCGGCGACGGCAACCTGCACCCGCTCATCCTGTTCGATGCCAATGACCCCGACCAGCTGCACCGCTGCGAGCTGTTTGGCGCCGACATCCTGGAGACCAGCGTTGCCATGGGCGGCACGGTGACCGGCGAGCATGGCGTGGGCGTGGAAAAGCTCAACAGCATGTGCGTGCAGTTCTCGGCCGAGGAAAACACGCAGATGCTGGCCTTGAAAGCCGCGTTTGACCCGCAAGGCACGCTCAACCCGGGCAAGGTGATTCCGACCCTGAACCGCTGTGCCGAGTACGGCAAGATGCTGGTGCGCGCGGGCAAGCTGTCGCATCCAGATTTGCCACGCTTTTAAGCCGCCGCTGGCGTACCGCCATGTCCGCCCTTGGCTGACAGGCGCCAGCGCCTGCCAAGCGCACAGTCAAGGCAGATCCATGACTGCAAAGGACTGCCTTGAAAAACCACACCCCCACCCTGAGCGCCGCGCTGCTCTGCGCGGCATTGCTGCCCGCCACCGCTGCCCATGCCCAGCACCCCGCACTGCAAAAAGCAGGCGATGTGCAGTATGTCTGCGGCGGCATTGGCATTGATGAATCGACCGCAATGCGTGCGGCGATGAAGGACTACCCGCTGTCGCTGCTGTTTGCGACCAGGTCGGGCGACTACCTGGCAAAGATCCAGGTGGTGATTGCCGATGGCAAGGGGCAGGAAGTGGCGCAGTTCCAGGCCCAGGGGCCCGTCTGCCTGCTGCGTCTGGACAGCGGGCGCTACACCGTGAAGGCCAGCGTCGAGGGTACCAAAACCATTGACCAGAGTGTGGAAGTGGCGCCAGCCGGTACGCCCGGCAAGACACTGGACTACCGCTTCTGATCAGACGGCAGGGCCCAGGCTGCCGGAGACGGCGCTGATGCGGCCCTGGCTGTCCAGATCGGCAACGATGCGGTTCACACCGTGCTGGCCGGTGATGCGTGAGCCGGTCTCCTGCACGCTGAAACCCTTGGCGGGCAGGTAGTGCTGCAGCAGCACGCGGTGGTCCAGCTCAAAATCGCTGATCAGCTGCGAGACGACGGTAGGCACCCGCTCGGGCTTGGGCGCAGTCGTTGGCAGGCCATGGTCGGGATCGATCAGCGCCAGCAAGATGCCTTCGCCATAGTTGCCCAGGTAGTAGCCGGCGCTGTTGTCGGCACCGGCGGCAATCAGGCCGATCACATGCAGGTCTTCCTGGCGCAGCGCGGTGCGCGGCTCGGTGAACAGCGCCAGGTTCTTGGCCGCGCCAAAGCCTTGCAGCTGGCGTGCCACCTCGGTAAAGGCGGGCGCCACCTCAGCCTGGGTATGGGCCCAGATCCACAGCCAGGTGCCTGATTGGAACGAGTAGGAGCCCAGCACCTGCATGCGAAAACGCAGGTCATCGCCAAAGGCGATCAGGCCCTGGGCCGTATCGGCTGACCAGGGGCGGTCGCCCACTTTTTCGGCAAAATCGAGCTGCCGGTCCCAGGCCATGCCGGCATAGGCAGACAGCGCCTCGCGCAGCGCAGGGTCGGCAATCGCGGGGGGAACTTCGGCGTCGCGGGCAGCGGCGGCCTCGAACAGATCGGCCTGGGGGCTGGGCGCTGCCTCGGCTGCAGGTGGGGTGGCAGCTGCTGCGGGCACATCGCCAGCGCTGGGGATGCTGGCCACCGGCGCAGCCAGCTCGGCCGCCGGGTCAAAGGCCGGCTCACGCGTGCCGCGCGCGGGCTCTTGCGACGCAGGGCCTGTCAGCGCCTCGGACGGGTGCGGGCTCGGGGTATCAGCGGGGGCAGCCGTTGGCGCGGACGGGTTCAGCCAGCCAAACAGTTTTTGCCACAATCCCATGGTGTTGATTCTCCTGCGGTAGCGGCACGCCCCATGCGCCCCAAGCGTCAAAGACCACAGCTTTGGGCCTATTGACGCTCAAAATGGGCACCTGCGCGCACCCATCGCCGCTTTGCTGCTATCAGTATAGGTGCAAACCACCATACCCCTGTTTTGCAGTTGCAACGGGGTGTAGGTCCACACTGTACAGGATGGGCTTGGCCGCTGCGCAAAACCGGCTCTCGCCTACCAGCGCCCGCCGCGCCGCTTGCGCTCAGTTCAGCGCCATGCTCAGGCGGCGGCGGTAGCTGCTCAGCAGCGCGCCCACCTCGTCTTCCTGCTTGCTGGCCTTGCCCGTCAGCGCAATGCCGCCGGCCGTGGTGCCCGGCACCGTGTCTGCGGCCTTGGGCTTGGGCGGGGTCAGCAGCTCCAGGATGGCGACAAACAGCTTGCGCGCAGCCTGGTCGTTCCAGGTTTTGTCGCGCATGATGATCTCCAGCAGCTCGTCCATGCTGGCCGTCCACTGGCCTTCGGCCATCAGCGCCTGCGCCTTGGCAAATCGGGTGTCGAAATCGCGCTTGTTGGCGGCGATCGCGGCATCGAACTGCTCCAGCGGCCAATCGCCCCGGTCGTCTTCGTGCACAAAGCGGATCGCCTGGGCCCAGGCCTTGAGCGCGACAAAGCGCAGCGGCTGCTGGATACGCTTGAGCGGCTCCTCGATCTGGGCTTCGGCCTCGGTCACCGCGCCCGTCTGGATCAGCAGGCGGGCATAGTCAAAACGGGCATCGTCATTGCTGGGGTCGGCCGCCAGCGACTCTTGCAGCATCTGCAGCGCGGCCTGCACATCGCCGCTGTCGAGCAATTGCTGGGCTTCATCAGCGCCCGCTTCGGCGGCCATCGCGGCCTCGGAGGGCAGGTGCTTGTCCAGAAACTCGCGCAGCTTGCCCTCTGGCTGGGCGCCCATGAAGCCGTCGACGGGCTTGCCGCCCATCATCAGCACGCAGGTGGGGATGGAGCGGATGCCGAACATGCCTGCCAGCTGCTGCTCCTGGTCGGAATCGATCTTGGCCAGCTTGAAGCGGCCGCCGTAGTCGACCTCGAGCTTATCCAGCATGGGGCCCAGGGTTTTGCAAGGGCCGCACCAAGGTGCCCAAAAGTCCACCAGCACGGGCACCTGCATGGATGCCTGGATGACTTCGGCTTCAAAATTCTCAATGGTGACGTCGATCATGTCGCTAAAAATCCGTGTTGATCAGGCAGCTTCACTGCAAAAAGTAAAATGGCGGGTTCCACCCTGGCGCGGGACCGGCATTCTTGCCCTTTGACACCCGCCAACCCACACTATGACACCCATCCAAGTTGGCGTGGTCATGGGCTCCAGCAGCGACTGGGAGACCATGCAGCACGCAGTTGCCATTCTCCAGCAATTCGGTATTGCCTTTGAGGCCCAGGTGGTCTCGGCCCACCGCATGCCTGACGACATGTTCCGTTTTGCTGAGAGCGCCGTAGAACGGGGCCTCAAGGCCATCATCGCCGGCGCTGGGGGCGCAGCCCACCTGCCTGGGATGATAGCCGCTAAAACCCCGGTGCCCGTGCTGGGCGTGCCGGTGGCCAGCCGCCACCTGCAAGGCGTTGATTCGCTGCACTCCATCGTGCAGATGCCCAAGGGCGTGCCGGTCGCCACCTTTGCGATCGGCCAGGCAGGCGCTGCCAATGCCGCCCTGTTTGCCGTGGCCATGCTGGCCAACGAAGACCCTGCGCTGCGCGCCAAGCTCGATGCCTTCCGCGCCGAGCAGACCGAGGCGGCCCGCAACATGACCTTGCCGGTGAACGAATGAGCACCATGAGCCCCAGCGCCCCGGCGCACCACCAGACCCAAGTGATCTTGCCCGGCGCCACCTTGGGCGTGCTGGGCGGCGGCCAGCTGGGCCGCATGTTTGCCCACGCCGCCCAGTCGATGGGCTATTTCACCGCCGTGCTGGATGCGGATGCGACCAGCCCGGCCGGCCTGGTCAGCCACCACCATGTGCGCAGCGGCTATGAAGACCCGCAAGGCCTGGCCGAGCTGGCTCGCCTGTGCGCTGCGGTGACCACCGAGTTCGAGAACGTGCCCGCTGCCGCGCTGAACCAGCTCGCGCAAAGCCTGCCGGTCTCGCCCGCAGGTTCCTCCGTGGCCATCGCCCAGGACCGCGCCGCAGAAAAAGCCCATTTCGTGAAATGCGGCGTTCCCTGCGCGCCCTATGCCGTCATCGAGACGGCCGAGCAGCTGGCCGCCGTCAACGACGCGCTGCTGCCCGGCATCCTGAAAACCGCGCGCATGGGCTATGACGGCAAGGGCCAGATACGTGTCAAGACCCGCGAAGAGCTGAACGCGGCCTGGGACGAGCTCCAGCATGTGGCCTGCGTGCTCGAAAAGATGCTGCCACTCGCCCATGAATGCTCGGTCATCGTCGCGCGCAGCCGCAACGGCGATATCGTGCACCTGCCGGTACAGCGCAACCTGCACCGCGAAGGCATTCTGGCCGTGACCGAGGTCTATGCCGGCAACCTGCCTGCCGCGCAGGCCGAGCAGGCCATTGCGGCGGCCCAGTCCGTGGCCCAGGGCCTGGACTATGTCGGCGTGCTCTGCGTGGAGTTCTTTGTGCTCGACGGCGGCCAGCTGGTCGTCAACGAGATCGCCCCGCGCCCGCACAACAGCGGCCACTACAGCCAGAACGCGCTGGATGTGTCGCAGTTCGAGCTGCAGGTGCGCTGCATGGCCAACCTGCCCTTGGTGCAACCGCGCCAGCACAGCGCCGCCATCATGCTCAACCTGCTGGGCGACCTGTGGTTCAAGGACAGCGCCAGCGCGCAGACCCCGGCCTGGGACCAGGTGCTGGCCCTGCCCGGCTGCCACCTGCACCTGTACGGCAAGGTCGATGCCAAGCGTGGCCGCAAGATGGGCCACCTGAACATCACGGCTGCCACACCCGAGCAGGTGCGCGAGACGGCCCTGAAAGCCGCTGCCATCCTGGGCATTGCCGCGTTCTAAGAGGACTACACGTGATTCTGGATGGAAAGCTCGACGCCTCGGTGCGCGCTGCGGCGCTGGCGCTGCAGGCGGGGCAACTGGTGGGCCTGCCGACCGAGACGGTCTACGGCCTGGCCGCCGACAGCGACAACGATGCCGCCGTGGCGCAGATCTTCAGCGCCAAGGGCCGGCCCGCCGACCACCCGCTGATCGTGCATGTGGCCGATGCCGCCGGCGTGCAGCGCTACGCCAAGGCCGTGCCGGTGTTTGCCCAGCAGCTCATCGATGCGTTCTGGCCCGGTCCCCTCACCCTGATCCTGCCGCGCCTGCCCGGTGCGGCCGTGGCCTCGACGGCGGGACAGGACAGCGTGGGCCTGCGCTGCCCCTCGCACCCGGTGGCGCAAGCGGTGCTGCAGGCCTGCCAGCAGCTCAGCCCGCCCGTCTGGGGTGTCTCGGCACCCAGCGCCAACCGCTTTGGCCGCGTCAGCCCGACCACGGCCGCCCATGTGGCGGCGGAACTGGGCGACGATCTGCTGGTGCTCGATGGCGGCGCCTGCGACATCGGCATTGAGTCGACCATTGTCGATTGCACGCGCGGCGTGCCCGTGCTGCTGCGCCCCGGCGCCATCACGCGCGACGATATCGAGCGCGCCTGCGGCAGCCGCCCCTTGTCGATGCAGGAGCTGAGCGCCGATACCCCGCGCGCCTCGGGCACCTTGCTCGCGCACTATGCGCCCAGCGCCAAGGTCCGGCTGATGGATGCCAAGCAGCTGCAATCGGCGCTCGATGTGCTGGGGGCCGACGCGCGCCATATCGCCATCTACCACCGCAGTCCGCTGCGCAGCGCCAGCCCCCATCTGCGCTTGCAGCCCATGCCCGATGCGCCGCTGGCTGCGGCCCGCGAGCTGTTTGGCCTGCTGCGCGACTTGGACGACTGGGGTGCCAAGCTCATCTGGATCGAGACCCCGCCGGAGACGGCCGACTGGGAAGGCGTCAGCGACCGCCTGCAGCGCGCGGCGGCGGCTGGCTGATGGGCCTAGCCCCTGGCGTTTTACCTCTCTTTACCTCATCACCTTGGTGGCCTGGATCAGCCTCGCTACACTACGCTCTACTTACTGGAGAACTCACATGGCAGCAAATTGGATGCGCCGTACCGTGTTGACCGCCGTGGCTGGTGCCTCGGTGGCCATGCTGGCGGCCTGCGGATCGAGCTCAACGGCGGACTCGATTCGCCCCGACAGCATCGTCACCTTTGGTGATGCAATGTCCGACCTGGGCCAAAACCCCAATGGCCGTCCCTACTCGGTCAGCAACGGCAGCTACAACAACTGGACGCGTGAAATCGCCTACCGCTATGACCTGACGATCACGGCGGCCAAGGAAGGTGGCACCGCCTATGCCTACGGCAATGCCCGCGTGTCCCAGGCCGATGCGACCGGCGTGACCAATGCCCCCTCCATCACCGCGCAGATCGACAGCTACCTCGCTGCCAACCCGACCTTCAGCAGCAAGCAGTTTGTGCTGATGAGCGGCGGCATGAGCGACGTGATTGCCGGCTACAACGAATACGCCGCTGGCACCAAGACCCGCGACCAGTACCTGGCCGACATGACCACCGCCGGCCAGCAAATGGCTGCGCAGGTGCGCCGCCTCAACACCGCAGGCGCCCCCCGCGTGCTGACCGTGGGCACGCCCAACCTGGGCCGCACCCTGTGGGCCACCACGCTGGACAACGCGCAACCCAGCGCCGACCCCAAGCCATCGAACACCCTGGAAGCGGCTACCACCGCCTTCAACAATGGCCTGCTGAACGCCTTGTATGGCCTGTCGGGCACCCAGGTGCTGTACGCCGATGTGCAGTACTACTTCAACTCGATGACCGGCAACCCTGGCAGCTACAGCTTCACCAACTACACCGATCCGGCCTGCACCACCGCAGATGCCACCAATGGTCTGAACATTGGCGTCAACCAGATCAACTCGTCGCTGTGCACCGCCGACACCCTGGTGGATGCCTCCAAGATCGACCAGTACCTGTTCTCCGACCTGGTGAACTACACGCCCCAAGCGCACCGCCGCTTTGGCGACTGGGTCTATGACCGCATGAAGGCCAACTGGTAAGCCATCGCTCTTTCAGCGAACTACACAGCAAAAATGGACACCGAGGTGTCCATTTTTTATGGCCGCTGCAACGCGACCGAGGCAGATCAGACCCGCGGATCAAGCCTGCATGCTGCCAAACTTGCCGCTGTTGAAGTCATTGACCGCCTGCACGATCTCCTGCTGGCTGTTCATCACAAAGGGGCCGTAGCCAACGATGGGCTCGTCGATGGGCTCGCCGCTCATCAGCAGCAGGGCCGCATCGCCATTGGCCTCCAGGCTCAGCTTGCGGCCTTCCTGGGCCATCACCACCAGCTGCGCCTCGCGCGCCACATCGTTGCCGTTGACCAGCACGGTGCCCTGCACGATGGCCAGCGCCGTGCTCCAGCCCTCAGGCAGTTCCAGCTCCAGCTTTTCACCGGCGACCAGGCGCAGATCCCAGACCTGCATCGGCGTAAAGGTCTTGGCGGGGCCTTGCTGGCCTTGGTAATCGCCGGCAATCACGCGCAGCTGGCCGCCACCGGGCAAGGCCACCGCAGGGATCTGCGATTGCACGATGGCCTGGTAGCCAGCGGCTGCGCCCTTGTCCTTGGCAGGCAGGTTGACCCAGAGCTGCAGCATGCGCAGCTTGCCGCCCTTGGCGGTAAAAGCAGGCGAATGGAACTCCTCGTGCAGAATGCCGGCGCCGGCCGTCATCCATTGCACATCGCCGGGGCCGATCTCGCCGCCCTGGCCGGTAGAGTCCCGGTGCGCCACCTCGCCGTCATAGACGATGGTCACGGTCTCAAAGCCCCGGTGCGGGTGCTGGCCCACACCGCGCGGTGCGCTGGCAGGGGCAAACTCGGCCGGGCCGGCAAAATCGAGCAGCAAGAAGGGGCTCAACAGCTTGCCATGGCTTTGGTAGGAAAACAGTGAACGCACAGGAAAGCCGTCGCCAACCCAGTGCTGGCGGGGTGCGTCTTGGACATGCAGTACGTTTTTCATCGGGGATTCCTGTCTGGCCTCCAAGCTAGGTGTCGGAAGGCTGTACCGTTATTGTGGGGTTGAAACACTGCGAGCGGTAGACGGCATAATTCGCCTTGATAGTTCTATTTCTTGAACGATAAAGGCCATCCAGCCGAGCGCCCCATGCAGCAATTTGACCTCAACGACCTGTTCTATTTCGTCCAAGTCGTCGACCACGGCGGCTTTGCGCCCGCCGGGCGCGCGCTGGGCATGCCCAAGTCCAAGCTCAGCCGCCGCATTGCGCTGCTCGAAGAACGCCTGGGCGTGCGCCTCTTGCTGCGCTCCACGCGCAAGTTTGCCGTGACCGAGCTGGGCCAGACCTACTACCAGCACTGCAAGGCCATGCTGGTCGAGGCCGAGGCCGCGCAGCTGAGCATCGAGGCGGTGCAGTCCCAGCCCCGGGGCGTCGTGCGCCTGAGCTGCCCCATCACCTTGCTGCATGAACTGGTCGAGCGCATGCTGACCGACTTCATGGTCATGTACCCGGAGGTGACGATCCAGCTGGAGGCCACCAACCGCCCGGTCGATGTGATTGGCGAGGGCTTTGACCTGGCGATCCGCGTGCGCACCATGCCGCTCGAAGACAGCGACTTGTCGGTGCGCATGCTCTCGGTCCATGCCCAGCACCTGGTGGCCAGCCCCATCCTGACCGCGCGCCAGGGCATTGTACGCAGCCCCGCCGATCTGTCGCAGTGGCCCAGCCTGTGGCTGGGCTCACCCGAGCAGCAGTTTGTGTGGAAGCTCGAACACGACAGCCTGCCCAGCATCCAGGTCCCGCACACGCCGCGCCTGATCACCACCGACATGGTGGCGCTGCGCAGCGCGGCGATGGCCGGCCTGGGTGTCGTGCAGTTGCCGATGATCATGGTGCACGAGCAGCTGGACAAAGGCACCTTGGTCAAGGTGCTGCCCGAATGGGGCCCGCGCAAGGAGGCGGTGCATGCGGTGTTTGCCTCGCGCCGAGGCATGCTGCCGGCGGTGCGGGCGCTGATCGACCATCTGGCGGCCGCATTCGCCAAAGTGCCCGGCTGCTGAGGCGGCCGGGCACTGTGGTTGCGGTAAGCGCGAGGACTACCCAGCGCTGATTACAGCTTCAAAATCCGCGCCGCATTGCCATGCAGCAGCTTGGGCAGTACGGCCTCGTCAAAGCCCAAGGCCAGAAAGTCGTCAATGCTCTGGCCGATGGGACGGAAGGGGTAGGACGAGCCAAACAGCAGCTGGTCGCCCAGGAACTGGTTGGCCGCCTGCACATAGGCCTGGTGGCCGGGCTGGAACACATACATGTCCGGCACCAGGTAGACATTGGCGTAGCGGAAGGCCAGGCCAATGGCCTCCTGCACGCGCGGCCAGTAGCCGTGGTAGACGACCAGCGGCAGATCGGGAAAGGCCTGCGCCACCTTGGCCAGGCACGCCGGGTCGTTGAAGCTCGGGTCCGGGGTGGTCGGGCCGCTCATCAGGAACACCGGCACACCCAGCTCCCGCGCGCGCTCATAAACGGGCCAATACACGGGGTCATCGGGGTGGCGCGCCGGGTCGCCAAAGCCGGGCTCCAGGTCGATGCCGCGCAGGCCCAGCTGCTTGACGGCCCGCTCGATCTCGTCGAGCGCCGCCTGCTCGCCTTGCAGCACCGGGTCCACCCCGGCAATGCCCAGCAACTCGCTATGGCCCTGCACGATCTGGTGGATGGTGTCGTTGGGCAGGTGCTGCGAAGGCGTGTGCCGCCCCACGACCACGGCCTGGCTCAGGCCGGCATCGCGCACCGCCTTTAAAAAGCCCTCCTGGGTCAGCGATTCCTCAAAATGCTTGTCGCTGCCGCGCGTGCCCACGCGCCGGTTCAGCCAGCGGGCGGTGTCATGCTCGGGCGAGCCGGGCGTTGCGCCAAAAAAGTTGTGCAAGAACGCTGGCCGGCAGCGCATATCGATCACGGGCAGGCTCATGAAGCCGACTCCTTCCATTGTTGAACACCACGAACATCAAACGCGCCGCCAGTCTGCGAGCGCGCGGTGGTCACGCTCTTCTTGCCCAGCAGCGGAAACACCAATTCGGCAAAGCGGATCGACTCCTCCAGGTGCGGGTAGCCCGACAGCACAAAGGTATCGGCGCCAATGTCCATGTACTCGCGCAGGCGCTCGGCCACGGTGGCCGCATCGCCCACCAGCGCGGTACCGGCACCGCCACGCACCAGGCCGACACCGGCCCAGAGGTTGGGTGCCACCTCCAACTTCTGGCGGTTGCCACCATGCAAGGCCGCCATGCGCGCCTGGCCGACCGAGTCCATGCGCGCATAGTTCTGCTGCGCTTTCGCAATGTCTTCGTCGGTCAGCTTGCTGATCAGGCGATCGGCATCGGCCCAGGCTTCCTCGTTGGTCTCGCGCACGATCACATGCAGGCGCACACCCAGGCGCAGCTGGCGGCCGGCAGCGGCGGCACGCGCCCGGATATCGGCAAACTTGCGCGCCACGGCCTGCGGCGGCTCGCCCCAGGTCAGGTAGGCATCGACATGCTTGGCTGCCAGGTCATGGGCAGCGTCGGACGAGCCGCCAAAGTACAAAGGCGGATGGGGCTTTTGCAGCGGTTCGAAAAAGTTCTTGCTCTGCTTGACCTTGAAGTACTTGCCCTCGTGGTCCACCGTCTCGCCGGCCAGCAGGCGCCGCCAGATGCTCAGAAACTCATCGGCATAGGCATAGCGCTCGTCATGGGCCAGAAACACGCCATCGGCCTCCAGCTCGGTGGCATCGCCCCCAGGCACCACATTGAGCAGCAGGCGCCCTGCCAGCGCCTGGTCCAAGGTAGCGGCCTGGCGCGCACTGGGCACCGGCATGCCCAGCGAGGTGCGCAGCGCCACCAGCAGCTTGATGCGCTGGGTGACCGCCACCAGGCTGGATGCCACCACCCAGGGGTCCAGGCAGGAGCTGCCGGTCGGAATCAGCAGCCCGTCATAACCCAGGTTCTCGCTGGTGGTGGCAATGCTGCGCAGGTACTCGGGCGTGGGCTGGCGGCCAAAGTCCGAGGCACCCAGGTAGCGGGTGTCGCCGGAGGTGGGCAGGAACCAGAACAGCTCCGGTGGGGATGAGGTAGAGGCCATGGCAAAGGGTCAGGGAGGCTGCAAGGCAAGGGCGTGCAGCAGACGCCGCAGGACATGCTGCGCCAGCCCGCCGGCAGCGCATGCAGGCAGGTGGCGTTTGAAAAGAAGCCTGGACGCGCTTAAGCGGCCTGGCGCTCCAGCGCATGCAAGGCAGGTTGGCTGCTGCGCTGGCTGTGCGCCAGCGCGCTCAGCACCGGCACCGCCAGGTCCACGGCCAGTGCGATATGCTTGTGCAGCGCTTCGCTGACCACCACACCGCCCTGGATGTCTTCGGGCGTTGCATAGACGCCGATCGGCAAGGTCAATGCCGAGAAAAAGCCGAACAGCGGGCGCAGCTGGTGGTCCAGCACCAGCGAGTGGCGCGGGCTGCCGCCGGTCGCGGCCAGCAACACGGGCGTGCCCTGCAGCGCATGCTGGTCGACCAGGTCAAACAGGTGCTTGAGCAGGCCCGGCAGGCTGCCCCGGAACACGGGCGAGCCGACGATCAGGAAGTCCGCCGTCTCGATCGCCTCCAGCGCATCACGGGCGGCGGCGGGCAGCGCATCCTTGTACAGCACCGGGCCGATGTCGGCCACCAGATCGACCAGGTCGATATGGCGCACATCCAGGCGCACGGCCTGGGCGGACTGGCCCAGGGCCTGGCCCAGTTGCAGGTGCAAGCTGTCGAGCAGGCTGCGGGTGCGCGAAGGCTTGCCCAGGCTGCCATTGACGATGACGGTTTTCAAGATGCGGCTCATGTTCATTCCAGTCGTTCACACGCAAGGGGCCAGGGCCCGGCCTATCCGGGTCGCTGCCTCCAGCGTCAAGACAACCATTACAACCACTGCGCCGCCGCAGGCCAAGGAATGAAATCTCATGTTCTTATGCGTTTTTTGCTGCGAGCCCCACCTGCCAGAAGTAGACCGGCTCGGCGCCGTTGAGCAGCATGTCGCCCACCGACTTGGCCTTGTAGATGACCGGGTTGTGCGAGGCCAGGGTGCGGGCATTGCGCCAGTGGCGGTCCAGCCGCAGGTCCTCGGCCAGCGCGCTCGACCCGCCCACATCGAACATGCGCGTCGCCGCCTGCAGCACCGCATCCACCACGGCAACCTGGGCCTGGGCCGCACGCAGCTCCAGCGCATCGAGCTGGGCCTTGTCGGCACGCGCCTGGCCCGCCTCGGCACTGCGCAGGACCGGGCCCAGCGCCTGGGCCACATCGCGCACCACCAGCTCGCTCATATAGGCGGTGCTGGCCAGCTGGCCCACGATCTGCTGCACCAGCGGATCGTCCTTGGGCAAGGCCGCTGCGCCATGGCTGAACACGCGGCGGCGCGCCTGCACATAGGCCAGGGTGTCGCGGCTCAGCGCGCGGGCAATGCCCGCCAGGCTCGCCAGGTGGAAGAGCTGCGCGAATGCCACTATTGGCGAAGGCTCGCCCGCGCGGAACTGCAGCACCGCATGCGCTGGCACCGGCACATCGCGCAGCACCGTGGTGCCCGATCCGGTCAGCCGCTGGCCAAAGCCACGCCAGTCATCAAGCCGCTCCACACCGGCCGCATTCCCGGCCACCAGCGCATGCACCGTCTGGTCGGGCTGGCCCGGCACCACCGCGCGCGCCAGCACGCTGATCCAGTCCGCATACAAGCTGCCGGTGCTGTAGAACTTTTGGCCATGGAGCCGCCACTGGCCAGGCGCCGCATCGTCAGGCACCAAGGTGGTCTGCAGGCTGCCCACGGCCCCCTCGCCCACCTCGGTGGTGGCATTGCCAAAGGTGGCGCCCTGGGCCACCAAGGGCAGCCAGTGGCGCTGCGCCTCGGCCGTGCCTTGGTAGAGCACGCGGTCCACAAACAGAAAATGCGGGCGCAGGATCTGGGTCAGGTTGGGGTCAGCCTCGGCCAGGTCCACCAGCAAGGCCACCAGCTGCTCCAGCGACGCGCCACTGCCACCCAGGCTTGGGGGCAGGCGCAAGGCGGTAAAGCCGCTCTCGCGCAGCCATTGCAGCGGTGCATGGGCGAGAGTGCGGCTGTGCTCGCGCTCGGCAGCACCTTCGGCAATGCGCGCAAACACCGGGGCAAAGCGCTGCTGCAGATCAGCCAGGCGCGGGGCCTTGGCGTCAGCAACTTCGGGCACTGGGCGTGTCAGCGTGGCCTCGGTCATGGCGCGGCCTTCGCGGCGTTCTTCCAGGGCAGCGAATAGAGCTTGGCGTCATCGGCAAACGAGGCGCTGATCTGCTTGGCGACCGCGGGCGACGCCTGGTAGAGCTGCACAAACTGCGCAATGCGCGGGTCCTGCTTGCGGTCGCTGCGGGCCACAAAGCGGATCGCGTAGTACAGGTCATCGACGGTGGAGTACAGCAGCGCACGGCTGGCCAGCTCGCGCTGGCCGGCGTTGACCAGGTGGGCCGGATAGCCCTGGGCAAGGGCCACATCGTCAATCGCCCGCACCAGCTGCGGGCCCTCCACCTCCAGCAGCTTGAGCTTGCGCGGGTTGCCGACGATGTCGTTGACGCTGGCCTTGGCGCCTACGCCGGGGCGCAGGCTGATAAGCCCGGCCGTCTGCAGCAGCAGCAAGCCCCGGGCCTGGTTGACCAGGTCATTGGCGACACCGACCGAAGCGCCCGTCGGGATATCGGCCAACGCCGCATACTTTTTCGAATACAGGCCGATATTGGGCAGCAGGCCCACACCCACGCTCTCAATCTTGTAGCCCCGGTCGCGGATCGCATTGTCCAAAAAGGCCTGGTGCTGGAAGTAGTTGATATCGATATCGCCGGCATCCAGTGCAGTGTTGGGCGTGGTCCAGTCGGTGAACTCGATCACCTGCACCTCCAGCCCAGCCTGGCGCGCCTCCTTGGCGGCGACCTGGACCGAGTCGGCCAGCGAGCCGGGCGTGACCCCGATTTTCAACGGAGCAGCCACGGCAGTAGCGGCACTGACCACCGCCACGGCACCGGCGCCCAGCGCCAGCAGGTATTTTTTCAGCGCAAACATCGTCATCGTCTTTCCTTCGTTGGGTGGCTGGCTCACTTCAGCCAGGGCAGGCTGTAGAAGCGGCTTTCATTGGCGTACGAGGCATGGATCTGCTGGCGCACCGCCTGGGATTGCTGGTAGATATCGATGAACTGGCGCACCCGCGCGTCCTTCACGTTGTCGGCCCGGGTGACAAAGTGGATGGCCCAGAAGGCATCCGTGCCGACGCTGTAGTACAGGCCCTGGCGGGCGGTCTCCAGCTGGCCCGCCTGCAGCAGGCCACCCAGGCTCACCACGGTGATGTCTGCATCATCCAGCGCCCGCGCCAGCTGGGGCCCGGCCACTTCGATGAACTTGAGCTTCTTGGGATTGCTGGCGATGTCGTCGATCTGGGCCAGTTGCGGCGCATTGGCGCGCAGGGTGACCAGGCCCGCATCGCGCAAGGTGGCAATGGCACGCGCCTGGTTGGAGGTGTCATTGGCCAGCGCCACGCTGGCGCCGGTGGGCAGGCTCGCCAGGCTTTTGTAGCGCTTGGAGAAGATGCCGATATTGCCGCGCGAGCCCACGGCCACGGCACGCAGGTCCTGGCGGTTTTCGCGGTTGAAGGTATCGAGAAAGGCCTGGTGCTGGTAGTAGTTCAGGTCCAGATCGCGGTTGACCAGCGCGGTATTGGGCAGGGTCCAGTCGGTGAACTCGACGATCTGGACGTCGAGCCCCTGGGCCTTGGCCTCGCGCGCTGCAATCTGGGCCGAATCGGCCAGCGACCCGGGCGTGACGCCGACGCGCAGTGGCTGGGCCTGGGCGGCGCCCAGGGTGGCGAGTGACAGCAGCAGGGCTGTCAATGAGGAGAAAAACTTCATGGCTGCTTTCAAAAAAATCTCGGTGCTTAGAGCCGGTAACACGACCCAGCAAACCGAAGGTTTGCGGTTGAGACTAGGCGTCAAACCGCAGGCAGTACAGGCGTACGACAAGGCTTGGCAACGACGTATCAAGGGTTGTGTTAACGGCTCTTATCGGCGCTGCCGCGCGCCGGGGTGGTTGGCGGGCAGACCATCGCCACGGCCAAACAGCTTGTGGCGCAGGCTGCCTTCTTCGTAGCGCGTGCGGTAGCGGCCGCGGTTTTGCAGCTCGGGCACGGCCAGGCTGGCAAAGTCCTCCCAGGTCTCGGGCACGACGATGCGGGTGAGATTGAAGCCATCGATCTCACCGACATCGATCCAGCGCTCCAGCGCATCGGCCACCTGCTGCGGGTCGCCGACGATGGTGTTGTAGCGGCTGCCCAGGCTGAACTGTTCGAGCAGCTTGCGCCGCGTGGTCAGGCCCTGCTGCTGGGCGGCCTGCACGGCCGACTGGATGGCATTGCCCTGGCCGTAGACGATGGGCTCGTCCAGGTCGTACTGCGCAAAGTCCACGCCGGTGCTGGCGGCGAAGTGCGCCAGGCCCCCTTCGGCACTGGCATAGGCCAGGTAGTCGGCGTATTTCTCTTCGGCCTCGGCCTGGGTGGGCGCCACCACCACGGCCGCGCCCACATAGATCTTGATGTCATCGGCCCTGCGCCCAGCGGCCACGGCGGCCGCACGCAGCTTGCGCGAGGCGTCCCTTGCGGCTTCCGGCGTGCGCGCTCCGATAAAGATGCCCTCGCCATGCTGGCCGGCAAACTGCAGCCCACGCTGCGAGGTGCCCGCCTGGAACAGCACCGGCGTGCGCTGCGGCGATGGCGCGCTCATGTGGATCGCATTGGCGCGGTAGAACGGGCCATCATGCACCACAGGGTGTACCTTGTCCGGCAGGGTATGGATGCGGCGCGCCTTGTCGGCGATCACGGCGCCATCCTCCCAGCTGCCTTCCCAGAACTTGTAGGCCAGCGCCAGAAAGTCATCGGCGCGGTCGTAGCGGCTGTCATGGTCGGCCAGGCCGTCCTGGCCCAGGCCGCGCGCGCCGCTGTCCACATAGCCGGTGACGATGTTCCAGCCGATGCGGCCATTGCTCAGCTGGTCCAGGGTGGTCACATCGCGGGCAAAGGTGTAGGGCTGGTGGGCGTTGACCGTCGCCGTCAATCCAAAGCCCAGGTGTTCGGTCACCGCCGCCATGGCCGATACCAGCAGCCAGGGGTTGTTCACCGGCAGCTGGATCGCCTCGCGCAGGGTCAGGTCCACGCCGCGTTGGTAGACGTCGTAGTAGCCCACCACGTCGGCGATAAAGATGCCGTCGAACAGGCCGCGCTCCAGCAGCTTGGCGATATCGGTCCAGTACTTGAGCGTGTGGTACTGGGTGGACTGGTCGCGCGGATGCGTCCACAGGCCGTGGTGGATATGTCCGACGCAGTTCATGTTGAACGCGTTGACATGCATGATTTTTTTGTCAGTCATAGCCAGTGCGGGTGAGCGCAATCAGTGAATGCCAGGGGTAGCGCCGCCGATCACCACGAAGGGATGACCACGCCATTGAAGGCCTGCTGGATATAGCTGCGCACCTCGTCGGTGCGGTAGGCCGCTACCAGCTGCGGCACCCAGGGGGCGTTGCGGTTTTTCTCCTGCACCGCAATCAGGCAGACATAGGGGCTGTCGCCGCCCTCGACCAGCAGCGAATCCTTCGTGGGGTTGAGCCCCGCCTTGTAGGCATAGTCGGCATTGATCGCGGCCAGCTCCACATCGTCCATCGCGCGCACCAGCATCGGTGACTCCAGCTCGACAAAGCGCAGCTTGCGCGGGTTGTCGGTGATGTCCTGGGTCGAGGCAAACACGCCCTTGATCGGGTCAATGCCGGGCTTGAGCTTGATGAGGCCGCCCTTCTCCAACAGCAGCAGCACGCGCCCGCCATTGGCCGGGTCATTGGGCAGCGCAATCTGCGCGCCCACCGGCACGTCTTCGAGCCGCTTGTAGCGCTTGGAGAACAGCGCAATCGGGCCCACCCAGGTGCGACCAAAGCCCACCAGCTTGTAGCCGCGCGCACGGATCGCCGCCTGCAGGAAGGGGCCGTGCTGGAAGCTGTTGGCATCCAGGTCACCTGCATCCAGCGCGGCATTGGGCATCACATAGTCGCTGAAGGACACGATCTCGATCTTGAGACCATAGTCACGCTCGGCCACCTTCTTGACGGCCTCGAACACCTGCTCATGCGGGCCCGAGGTCACCCCCACTTTCAGTACCTTGGTCGTCACCGGTACCGCTGCCTGCGCCGTGCTGCGCCAGGCCCCGGTGGCCAGCGCGGCGCCGGCCGCCAGCGACGAGGACAGAAAACGCCGGCGTTGGCCTGGCAGCGGAGAAGAAAGTTTCTGGGACATGGGAGTTCCTGGATGGCACTCAGGCCAAGGCCTGGGCGCGGGGCGTGGAGAGGGATGGAGAAGCAGCAACGCTTGCCCCACCGACGGAGGGCTGCTGGCGAAACTGCTGGGCATGGTGGTGGGCTGGGAGGCGGTCGCCCTGGCCAAACAGCTTGTGGCGCATGCTGCCGGGCGCATAGGCGCTCTTGTGTAGGCCCCGCGACTGCAGCTCGGGGACGACCAGGTCGATAAAGTCGCCAAAGCATTCGGGCACGACAGTGCGGGCCAGGTTGAAGCCATCGACGCCAGCCTCCTCGACCCAGGACTGCATCTCGTCGGCAATCTGCTGGGCATCGCCGACGACGGTGGCGTAGCGCCCGCCCAGCGCCAGCTCATCGAGCAGGTCGCCCAGGCGGTAGTCCTCGCGGCCATTGGCCAGGCGCTGGATCGAGTTCTCGATGCCATTGCTGCGGTGCTGCTGCAGCAGCGGCGTGTCGCGCTGGTAGGTGGAGAAATCAATGCCGGCCGTGGCAGACAAATGCGCCAGCGCAGCCTCGGGGCTGGCATAGCGGCAGTACTCCTGGTACTTCTCTTGGGCCTGGCGCGTGGTGGCGCCCACCACCGGGGTCATGCCCACCAGCACCTTGATGTCGCCCGGCTGGCGGCCGGCACGCACCGCCTCTTCGCGCAGCTGGCGCACCAGCGCAGCGGTGGCCGCCTTGTCCTGGATGGCCATGAACACGCATTCGGCATGGCGCGCGGCAAACTGCAGGCCTCGGCCCGAGCTGCCCGCCTGCAGCAGCACAGGCGTGCGCTGTGGCGAGGGCTCGCTCAGGTGATAACCATCCACCTGAAAATGCGGGCCGCTGTGCTGCACGCGGCGCACCTGCTGCGGGTCGGCATAGATGCGGCGCGCGCGGTCGCGCAGCACGGCGCTGTCGCTCCAGCTGCCTTCCCAGAGCTGGTAGAGCACGTCCATGAACTCATCGGCCCGGTCATAGCGCGCATCGTGCGCCAGCTGCTGGCGCTGGCCCATGGCGCGGGCGGCCGAGTCCAGGTAACCAGTGACGATGTTCCAGCCAATGCGTCCCTGGGTCAGGTGGTCCAAGGTAGAAAAGCGCCGCGCCAGCAGATAGGGCTGCTCATAGCTGAGGTTGACCGTTACGCCAAAGCCCAGGTGCTCGGTCACCGCCGCCATCGCTGGCACCACCAAGGTCGGGTCATTGATCGGCAACTGCACCGATTCGCGCAAGGTCACATCAACGGACTGCTGGTAGGTGTCGTAGGCGCCGATGATGTCGGCGATAAAGAGGCCATCGAACAGGCCGCGCTCGAGCTCCTTGGCCAGGCGGGTCCAGTAGTCCAGGCGGTGGTAGTGGCTCGATTGGTCGCGCGGATGCGTCCACAGCCCATGGTTGATATGGCCAACGCTGGCCATGTTGAAGGCATTGAGGATGATGGGCGCCCGCGCGCTGGCGGCGGTGCTGGCCATCACAGTGCTCCGTGGCGCGGGGGCAGCACGCCGCTCAGCGCATAGTTGCCGATGGCATGGTATTTCCAGCGCACCGGGTCATGCAAGGTATGGGTGCGCACATTGCGCCAGTAGCTGTCAAAGCCATGCTCGGCAAAGGTGGCTGATGTGCCGCCCAGCTCCAGCAGCTTGTTGGCCGCCAGCAGGCCGGCGGTATGCGCCAGTGCACGCGCCTGCGCGACGGCCACCGAGGCGGCAGCCACCGTGTGCGCCGTGGGCTCCTGCTGCGCGGCATCCACCAGGCTGCCCGCGCGCCGCAGCAGCGCCCGCGCCGCATGCAGGCGCAGCTCCACATTGCCCAGCGCCTGCAGGGTCAAGGGGTCGTCGCTGGCCTGTGCTACACCGGCATCCACCCAGGCACGCGACTGGCTGCGCACAAAGGGCAAGGTGGCGCGCAGCGCGCCCTCGCCAATGCCCAGGTCGATGGCGGCATGGATGATCTGCGCAAACGGGCCGATGGTGCTGGGGCTGTCAAAGCTCGATTGGAAAGGCACAATCCAGGCCTCGTCGATGGCGACGTTCTCCAGCAGCACCGAGCCGCTGCCGGTGACCCGCTGGCCCATGCCATCCCAGTCGTCGATCACCGTCACGCCCGGGGCCGTGCGCGGCACAAACACCATCACGCTGACGGGGTCCTGGGCCGCATCGATGACCTGCATGGTTTGCACCGGAATCCAGTGCGCAAAGATGGCGCCGGTGCAGTAGAACTTGCGGCCATTGAGCACCCAGCCCGACCCGCCCCGCTCCAGCCGCGAGCGGCGGCGGTAGTCGCGGTGACCAATCTCCGACAGCGCATTGCCAAAGCGCTCACCCGCCTGCACCCGTTCGTAGAAAAAGCGCTGCTGCGCCGCGCTGCCGCCCACGCGCAGCACCTCCAGCGCATAGAAATGGTTCTGCGGAATATGGCCCAGCGATCCATCAGCCGCCGCCACCGTGGCGATCAGCTGCGCCACGGTCCAGGCGCTGGCCTGCAGGCCGCCATAGGCGCGCGGCACGGTAATAGCCCAGAGGCCGCTGTCGCTGTAGGCCTCGATTTCTGCCCAGGGCAGGCGGCGCTCGCGGTCGCGCAGTACCGCATCGCCGGCCCAGGCGTCGGCCAGTTGCTGGGCTTTTTGCAGTGCGGCCTGCTCACTGGCAAACACGGGCGGGCGCTGGCGCGGTGCGGGGACGGGTGCTACCGGGTTGGCAGCGGCGATCACGGGGGGAGAGGTAGTCATGGTGCTTGCTCGGCGGCGGGGCGGCAGCGGGCTGCCGGCCTGCGCATCAAAATCGTTGTGCGTTGCGGCGGCTCAGTTCCACTGGTGGCGGCGCGGTGCGCGGCCATTGAGCAGGTAGTTGCCCAGCAGGTGGTATTTCCAGCGCACCGGGTCGTGCAAGGTGTGCACCCGGGCATTGCGCCAAAAGCGGTCCAGGTTGTAGCCGGTGCGGGCCGATGAGGTGCCGCCCAGCTCCAGCAGGCGTTCGCTGGCGTTGAGCGCCGCCTCGGTGGTCAAGATCTTGGCGCGCGCCACGGCCACCGATGCCTGCGCGCTGCTCTCGTCGGTGACGGGTTGCGCAGCCAATGCATCGAGCTGCTGCGCGGCATCGAGCAGCACCTCGCGTGCGGCATCCAGCTCCACCTGCAGCTGGCCAAACTCCTGGATGATGTAGGGGTCCTGCCAGGCATGCTCGACGCCCGAATGCACCCAGGCGCGTGTCTTGTCGCGCACAAACTGGCGTGCCTCGTCAAACGCGCCCTGGGCAATGCCCATGTCGATGGCGGCTTGCAGAATCTGCGATACCGGGCCGGAGAGAGTCGGCCGGTCTTTCAGGTCATGCAGCGCAATCACATCACGCGGCTCGACCTCGACATCGGTCAGCACCACACCACCGCTGGCAGTGGTCTTCTGGCCAAAGGCGTTCCAGTTGTCGATGATCTGCAGACCCGGCGCCGTGCGCCGCACCCAGACCTGCACGGGGCGCTGCGCCTCGTCCTCGGCGCGGAAAGGCACCCAGTGGGCGAACAGCGAGCCGGTGGAGTAGTAGCGCGTGCCGTTGACCAGCAGCCGGCCATCGGCCGTCTGGCGCAGGCTGGCGGTGGCATCACTCAGTTGCGCGGCGCGGCCCTTGCGCTCGGGCCCGGCATTGCCCAGCCGGTGGCCGCTCAGCACATCGGCAAACCAGCGGCTTTGCTGCGCGGGGCTGGCGGTATCGCGCAGGTTCTGCACCAGCGCAAAGTGGTTCTGTGGAATCTGGCCCAGCGATGCATCGGCCGCGCTGATGGTCGCAAACACCTGCACGACGGTGTGCCAGCTGGCCTGCAGGCCGCCATGGCTGCGCGGCACGGTGATGCCGCCCAGGCCGCTGGCGGTGTAGCGCTCGATCTCGTCCCAGGGCAACAGGCGTTCGCTGTCGCGCCGGGCCGCGCCGCCGCGAAAGCTCTCGGCCAGCGCAGCGGCCACTTGCAAGGCCTCGGCCTCGCTGCGGATCTGCGCGGGCTGGCTGGGCGGCAAAGGCAGGCGGGGTGAGAAATCGGCGGGCAACGCTGCGCCCTGGGCAACCGCTGAAGTCATTCGGTGCTTTCTGAAAGGGGTTCGGAGAGAGACAGGCCAGAGACGCGCCCTGGCCTGCAGACCACGGCACTGCGCCGTGGTGGGCCGCGATAACGCGGACGGTCAGCGGCTGCGCAGCCAGTGCGCCACGCGGTCGCCGGCGGTCTGCACAATGGTGACCAGCGCAATCAGCACCGCAATCACAATCAGCATCACCTGCGTATCAAAACGCTGGTAGCCGTAGCGGATCGCCAGGTCGCCCAGGCCACCGGCCCCCACGGCACCCGCCATGGCCGACGAGCTGATCAGCGCCACCAAGGTGATGGTGAAACCGCCGATGATGCCGGGCAAGGCTTCTGGCAGGTAGACATGGCGCACAATGTCCCACTTCTTGCAGCCAATCGCCTGCGCCGCCTCAATGAGGCCGGGATCGACCTCACGCAGGCTGACCTCGGCAATGCGCGCAAAGAACGGCGTGGCACTGATGGCCAGCGGCACAATCGCCGCCCAGACGCCAATCGTGGTGCCGGTGACCAAACGGGTAAACGGAATCAAGGCCACCAGCAGCACGATAAAGGGCGTGGCCCGGAAGCCGTTGACGACGCTGCCAACGGCGCGGTTGGTGCGGGGCGATTCGAGAAAGCCACCAGGCGCCGTCACGATCAACAAGATGGCCAGCGGAATGCCCGCCAGCAGCGCGATACCGGCCGAGGTGGACACCATGATGAAGGTGTCGGCCAGCGCCTTCCAGTAGCGGTCGATGGAAATACTCAGTTCAAACAACATAGCCCAGTACCCTGATTTCATGTGCGATGGTGGCGGGGCCTTGCGTCAGCGCAGCCCAGTCGTTGCGGGCGGCAGCACCATCGATGGCGATGATGAGCTGGCCCTGGGCATGGCCCTGGATGCGGTCCACACCGCCGTGCAGCAGGCGCACCTTGGCGCCCAGTGCCTCGGCAATGCGGGGAAAGTCCGGCTCCAGCCCGTCATGGCCGCTGTAGCCCAGCTGCAGCACCTGCTCAAAGCGGCCGGCTGCGGGGGCCTGCGGCTGCAGGCGCTGCTGCAGGTCATCGGGCACGCCGTGGCGCAGCGGTGCCAGCAAGGCCTGGGTGGCGGCATGGCGCGGGTTGCCAAACACCTGCCAAACCTCGCCCAGCTCGGCAATCTCGCCCTTCTCCAGCACCAGCACCTGGTCGGCAATCTCGCGGATCACGCTCATCTCATGGGTGATCAGGATCACCGTGATGCCCAGGCGTCGATTGATGTCGCGCAGCAGCGCCAGAATGGCCTGCGTGGTTTCCGGGTCCAGTGCCGAGGTGGCCTCGTCGCAAAGCAGGAACTCGGGCCGGGTAGCCAGCGCACGGGCGATGCCCACACGCTGCTTTTGCCCGCCGGAGAGGCGGCTGGGGTAGGTCTTGTGCTTGTCCTGCAGGCCGACCAGGTCGAGCAGCTCGGTCACCCGCTGCTGGATCTGCGCAGCCGGCACACCGGCCACCTTGAGCGGCAGGGCCACGTTCTCGAATACCGTCTTGGCCGACAGCAGGTTGAAGTGCTGAAAAATCATGCCGACGCGGCGGCGCAGTTGCACGAGGCCCGCTTCATCCAAGGTGCCAATATCGACACCATCGACCAGCACCTGGCCGCTGCTGGGCGCTTCCAGGCGGTTGATGGTGCGCAGCAGGCTGGACTTGCCCGCGCCGCTGCGCCCGATGATGCCGAAGATGCTGCCAGCAGCTATGTCCAGCGTAATATTCTGCAGCGCAGGCACCTCACCCGCCGATGATCGGTAGACCTTGCCCAGATCGCGGAATACTACGGTGCCTAAGGGGGCGGCGGCTACCGGCGCCTGGCCGCTTGCGGCGGTTGGTACCGCTGCGCTGGCGCGCGCAGCACGGCCCTCTGCGGCCGGCTCGGCCTCGGCGCGGAACTGCCTGCGCAATACGTTCGATACGGCGGAAAGGGCCATGTGCTTCTCCTGGTGTCCTGCCCTTACCAGGGCAAGGTGTAGAGCTTGGGGTCGTTGTTGAACTGCTGGCTGATCGCCTGCTTGACTGCCGCAGAGTTCTGGAACACCTGGACAAACTTGCGCAGCTTGGGGTCGTCGGCACGGCTGGCTTGCGAAACAAAGCCCATCGCATAGAAGCGGTCGGCAATGCCCGAATAGGCCAGGGCCTTGCTGGCCTGCTCCTTCTTGCCGGCGCTGACAAAGTAGCTCGGCCAGAGCACGGCCAGGTCCACATCGGGCAGCGAGCGGATCAGCTGCGGGCCTTCGACTTCATAAAAGCGCAGCTGCTTGGGGTTGTCGGTGATATCGGCCACCGTGGCGCCAGGTGCATCACCGGTGCGCAGGCGAATGAGGCCTGCCTTTTGCAGCAGCGCCAGGCCCCGGCCCTGGTTGACCGGGTCATTGGCAATCGCGACCTTGGCCTTGGCCGGCACATCGGCCAGCGACTGGTGGCGCTCGGAGTAGATGCCGATGTTCTGCAGCAGGCCCAGGCCGACAAACTTGAGCTGGTAGCCGCGTTCCTTGATGACATTGTTCAAAAAGGCCTGGTGCTGGAAGAAGTTCAGGTCCACATCGCCGTTGTTGACGGCCTCGTTGGGCACCGTCCAGTCGGTGAACTCGACCAGCTCCACATCCAGCCCCTGGCTCTTGGCATCGGCCACCACCGCCTTGATAGCGTCCGCCGTGGCCCCTGGCGTGGAGGCAATGCGGATCTTGTCCGCTGCCTGCGCCAGTTGCCACCCTCCCAGCATGGCCGCTGCTGCAATTGCCGCCACCACGCGTCTGTTGATCTTGTTCGTCATATTCTTCTCGCTTGCTTTTGTAGTTGGATAAGGGGTCGGTCGCCCGCCGCGCTTACTTCTTCAGCCAGGCCAGCGTGTAGAGCCGGTCGTCGTTGCTGAAAGACTTCTTGCTGACCGTTCGCACAGTCTCGGAGTTCTGGTAGATGCGGATGAACTTCTGCACCACCGGGTCGTTGACCCGGTCCTTCTTGACCACGAACTGGATCGCGAACTGCTGGTCCTCGATGCCCGAGTACGCCAGGCCACTCGATGGATCAAAGGCCTTGGCCGCAACGATGAAGTGCGGGTAGCCCTGGGCAATATCCACATCGCCGGTGATGCGCACCAGCTGCGGCCCTTCGACCTCGACAAAGCGCAGCGACTTGGGGTTGCTCGCAATGTCGTTGATCGAGCCCAGGTAGCCCACGCCCGGCTTGAGCGTGATCAGCCCCACCTTTTGCAGCAGCAACAGGCCCCGGCCCTGGTTGACCGGGTCGCTGGCAATGCCCACCTTGCCGTTGTTGGGCACATCGGCTACGTTCTTGTGCTTGAGCGAATACAGGCCCACATTGGCCAGAATGCCGGTGCCCGCGCTGGCCAGCGCATAGCCGTTCTTCTTGACCGCGTTGTCGAGGAAAGGCTGGTGCTGGAAGTAGTTGATATCGATATCGCCGTTGTTGACCGCAACATTCGGCGTGGTCCAGTCGGTGAACTCGATCACCTCCACGTCAATGCCCTGGGCCTTCGCATCCTTGGCCGCCGCATTGATGGAATCGGCATAGGCACCGGGCACAACAGCGATCTTGAGCTTGTCTGCCGCCACAGCCGGCAGCACGGCCACAGCAATGGCAGCGGAGATCAGCACACGCTTGAAACTCTGAAACATGGGACGTCTTTCTGGAGGTAAAGACTGCGCCATCACATGGCGGCAGCAGCAACGAAGCCTCCATTGGAGCTTTCGGGCTGGCTTTGCACCACGAAGAATTTCAAATATGGATATGAGAAGTCTGTGCTGGGGTGTCAGGTACTCAGCCTCGAACGTGTTCTCTCAGAAAACCATAGGGGTCGGAAGAAGTCGAGGATGTTCTTGTTCGGGCGGCGCTCTATGGAAACGCCTTGCGGTGGTTCTAGCGCGGGCTCGCAGGCCTCAGAGTTGGATGTCTGCTGAGGTCTTGGCTGGAGGCTAAAAGGCAGTGCTTTTGGAGCCTGGGTGAGAAGGAGTTTGTCAGGACACACGAGCGATCACTGGCTGAGCGCAGCGCTCAGGTGTCTACACTCAGCGCGCCCCTGGGGCGCACTAGACGCCACTCATTGGCTAGTTGCTGCAGAACTGTATCTCGGATAGTGGAGGGATTGGCCTTGGGTAGTTTGATGAGACAGGGCTTGCCAGCGTTAACACTGGCAAGCCCAAAAAACCCCATATCCTATTGCACCTTCGAATTAAGCAATGCAACATTTTTTTGAAATAAACCAAAATAAATTTATTACGGAATTCGCCCATTCAGCATTAATCCATAAATATCATCATTTCAAAAATTCAAATACAATATTCATCAACAACACGCACACCCAGATAATACCAATCATCTGGAGGCTCTCAGAAAATCAATTCAAAACCACCATTAAGAAGCCTTACGCCATTTACTTTTTATATTAACAATAAAATCACATGCTTTAAAAATACATCTTTAATATTAGAAAAATCTGAATAGCCACAGGAGAAAATATTTAACATCACCCCTTAATTACTTTTAATTGGGGCTATGCCGATTGGATTTTGGCATCCAGCCCGATGCATATCCCCTGAACCTCAGTCATTATTTTAATGGCAGTAAAGTCAAATTCAGATTAGCTAACTTTCTCATATTTCTTCTTTTTTCTAAGTCAACGCAATTTCCCCAACTTGCAAACCACATTGACAAAATTAAAACAACGAGAAAGACGAGACGGCCGGCACATAGAACACCAACGCTGCAGCTATCTTCGTCAATACAACGCCTATCAGATATAGTCCAATTTTTGTAATTACAAAACACACTCCTCAATGTCTACTTCATTAAACAACGTCACTACAACCTCATCACCATTAAATATATAAAGAGCATACACATAAAAAATCAACATTCAGACACAAGAATTCTTCGATAAATTAAACACAAAATAAAAGCCATAAATTCATTTTCCTGGCGTGGAAGAAATCAGATCACCCGCGCAATCAAATACCACTTCAAACTCCCCTCCTGGCACTCTCGGCTCAACTATGAATTTAACATAATAATTATTTCTTTTATATTCAACTTCAAATTTTCCAAATTGAATCAAGTCCTCATCCATCTTATAAAGTTTTTTCATTCTTTCAATGGCTTCCGCATCGCGCATCTTTCTACCACAGCCTCCTTCACACGAAGTGCCAAAGCATGCGGATAGCTGAGGGATTATTAAGATTACCAACAAGATCGTCTTCACATTGGGCATTGTCTTTTTTCTCCAAGTTCTTTTTTACTTGAAGCTATAGAAGCTTTAATTTTCATCTTGCAAAGTGCATCATCGCCGCACTCAGGAAGACTATCTGTGAGACATTTCAGCTCTGCACCATATGCCTCACACTCACCTTTCTCAGGGCTTATTTTATCGATATCAAACGGATTGACAAAGTAACTACAATCCATGGGGCATTTTTTCACATGCGCCTGATGTGTATCTTCATGCACTTTTGCACATTTTCTAGAGATATCTCGCCCATACTTTGCATGATCGTATGATTTAGAAAGACAGCTAATAGATCGTCCTTGACAACACATAACGGTTCCAGTCGCTAATGAAGGCATTTCAAAGTTAAGACCGTCGCTCGAAGTTGGTATTGAATTACAGCAGTCTTGATCTGTCATTTGAGGCTGACAACATGGTTTAGCTTGTAGCCCCTGGGGGTCATAATACATTATCGGATTAGATGATGCATAAGCATAAAAATTACTACCACCCTTTAAGCCAATAGGATCACTCTGTATATAGCGCCCAATTTGCGGCATATAATTCCGTCTGTAATTATAATGAGACCGACTCTCTTCATCCCAATATTGACCAGGAAATCTTAGATTGATATTTATAGAATTATCTAATATCTTCACAGACCCAAACGAATCATAAATTGCAGACCAAGTGATCAATCCATCCCCGTTAACCGAAACTACAGGAAACCCCAAATGGTCATTATGTATATAGTTATAAGCGGTCATCTTTTCACTTAAAGCACCTTTAACAACATCGGCCTGCCAAACTGGATTAGCTCCCCACTCCTCATCACTAACATCAGCCCTACCCCAGCCATAAGCCTTTGTCATCACTCCCTTTGAATCAAACTCAGCCACAAGACCTTGATTATTGTAAGCATAGTAGAAGGTATCAATATCTACACCATTCTTCTTGCTCTTACTTATGCGCCTACCGTACGGATCATAGCCATATATAACATCTAGACGGTCATTTTTATAGCCTATCAACCGCCCTGTAGCATCGTAACTATATAGTATTTTCGCTTCGGAGCTACTTTCAGCAACCAAATTCCCCTGAGGGCTATATGTAGCGCTCACCTCTTGTAAATTTTCATCAAACATATCACGTTTTGGATATGCTACCAACTGATTCCCTGCATAAACCCACCCCCCAGGTTGATGCAAACTAAATATGCGATTACCAGCATTATCATATTTATAAGCTTCGCTTTCAAAACCAAGATTTCGTGCATCGCCATTAGGCTCAACCTCAGTCAGTCGATTATCATCATCGTACGCATATTTAAATATGCCGTTTTGGTCGTCAATCTGCTTTATATTGCCTGTTACATCATATTCATACGACTTATGCGCAATCAGCCGATCCTTTGCAACGATGTTTATATTTTTAAGCCTATACAAACCATCAAATTGGGCTTCTGACCTACTACCAGGAAAAATTATATTAGCAGGTTTCCCGTGGAAATATTTCTCATAATTTATCACTTGCTTATTAGGTAACTTTATTTGAGATAAGTTAGCATCGGTATATTGATACGACTGAACTGAAGAGTCAGGATAGGACACCTCAACAATTCTCCCATCCCTGTCATACTTATATCCGATATTAAAACCAAAAACTTCAGCCTTATTGACCATCCCGTATTTAACAGTTGAATTTATCACTCTCCCCCGCATATCTCGCTCATAGACTACCGAGCTCAATAGCCTATCATCAAAACCCATTTGTTGATATTCAATCACTTGCCCGTCCAGATCATGCCGGTACGCTATGGATTGAATAGTCTTTAACGATGCATCACGGTATACCTCCTTTTGGAGATTATAAAGATTATCGTAATAAAACTCTTTTATATTCCCTCCCCCATCTACTCGTGAAATTAATTTACCATTCTTATTATACGTAAAATGCACTACCACGCCCAATGGAGAAACTGTCTTCACAACCCGCCCATTTCTATCATAAGCATATTTGAATCTATTATCACTCCCATCCAAAAACTCCGTCATTTCATTATCGAAACGATAGCTATACCCACTAAATCCACCAGCAGGAGTATTTACTGAAAGAAGCCTACCCAACGAATCATACGCAAAGAGTGTTACAGCACCAGCAGCATTAATAACGGCGACCCTTTCCCCGGCAGCATTATATTGAACGATCCGAGATCTTTTTTCACCGTCATCAAAGATCTCCGTAGTTTTCACCTTCCGACCTAACTGGTCGTAACTATATACCTCAGAATAGCTTGCATAATTCGTTGAAATTAGTAACCCGGCATTTTCCGTTTCATAGTCTCCATATACATACGACGTTTTTTCACCAGAGATATTATATATATTAGATATTCTACCGAACTCATCATACTCATTAACAATACTCAACCCGCTGGGACTGATTGTTTTTTGCACGCTTCCATATTTATCATACTGTACTTTACGTCCACTTCCACTCAAATCACCAGGCTCACTAATTTCAGTCAACCGCCCTAACTCATCATATTTAATATTGGTTTCGTAACCCATAGCAGTTGTCGATTGAATTCTTCGATTTAAAGAATCATATTTAAATCGCTCAACAATCTCTCCGGCAACAGATATCATCTCCACACTGCCAGATTTGTTATATCTGTAGGTTTTCCTATTATTTTCAGGGTCTATTTTTTCAACCAATGACCCTATAGAGTCGTATATCTGCGTAAAGGTATTGTCTTCGCCATCTTTGAAAATAATTACATTGCCCGCACTGTCGTACTGCCAGCTTTGGGTAATCGCATCTGCCTTGGTGGCATCCCCCGCGCCCTTGGTGCTGCTGGTGAGCTGGCTATGTTGGTCGTAGGTATAGAGGGTGGTGCGCTGCTCAGGCAAGCCTTTGGCCTCCACCCATTCCGTCACATTCCCCTTGCTGTCATAACGCCAGGTACTCACAACCCCCAACTGGTTGGTGTAGCTGCTCTGCCGTCCAAACACGGGCTCATACGTGTACTTCTCCACGCTGCCATCGGGATGGGTGATTTGCAGCGGTTGGTAGTTGCTGTCGTAGGTGGTGGTGGTGCTGTAGCCCCGGGCGTTGGTGTACTTCTGGTGGTAAGCGCCATCCCATTGGTTGGAGGCGGTCTTTTTACCGTTGAAGGTACGGCTGAGTTCATTGCCTTGCAGGTCGTACTGGGTGACAGTGGCATTGCCCCGGCAATCGGTGAAGGTGACTTCAAACACCCTTCGCTCGCGCAGGTAGTTGTTGGCACCCGTTGATGCGCAGCCGCTCTGCCCATCGAACTGGCCTACGCGTCCACCGCCCCAGAGGTTGGCCAGTTTTTGCGTGGTGCCGCTGGTACCTGTGGGGTCGATGGTGACGCCTTTCTTGCCCAGGCTCAGCATGGGCTCGGGCGCGGGGATGCTTTGGATGTACTGGGCGGTGATCTTGAGGCCCAGCGGGTCGGTGCGGCTGGTGATCTGGCCGTTGGCGTCGTACTCGTATTTCCAGGCGTGGCCCATGACGTCCGTAACTTGGGCCAGGCGCTGGCCTGCCCATTGGTAGCTGACGCTGCGCCCGGCCAGGTCTTCTATCTTGGTGATCAGGCCCCCTGCCATGGTGACGGTGTAGATGGTTTTGCCCCCGTGGTCCAGGATGCGGGCGCTGGTGGCGCTGTCGTAGGCGAAGCTGACTTTGACGCCGCTGGCGTTGGCGTAGCTTTGGATGACGCCGTCTTGGCTGTAGTTGATGGTGTTGCCAAAGCGGTCGTACCACTGCCAGCCGGTGTGTTGGCCTGCGGCATCTTTGAGCCGTTTGATGTAAACGGGTGCGTTGCCTTTGCTCTTGGCCATGTACAGATCGCTTTGACCGCTGCGCTCGTAAAGCACTCCCACACGTTCGATAACCTTGGCGTCGCTACCCAGCGGATCGAGCTCAAAGCTGAGTGGCGCCCAGGCAGGGTTGAGCCACCAGCGCCCCTGGCTCCAGGAGCGGGCAATATCCAAGCTGCCGCCCAGCACTTTGACGCTCAGGTCGGTGTTGCTCTCTTGGTACTCGCCGTTGATCCAGTTGATGCGTGGTTCGCCGGCTTTGGCGACCGGGGTGAAGCCCAGCTCGGTGTTGGGGACGAAGGCGCCGATGCCGGAGATGCCTTGGGCGGAGGCAAGGCTGGCCAAGCCTAGGGCAGAGACCAGCAAGCTGGTGCGCAGAATTTGTTTTGTAGTCAAGCCGTTGAGTACTTGTTGGCCCGCAGCTATTGCCGCCGCTGTCGCTGTTCCTCGTGCTGCGAATTTTGTAGAAATCGTCATCTGTCTTTCCCTCATATCCTTTAGTCCAGGCGCTGGGGCTGTGTGCCCCAGCACCTGCGCGTTATTTCCAATGTCTTTTTGAATCAGATCGGCATCCAGGCTTTAGCTGCTTCCCAGGTTTCCGGGACCGCGACCACCGCCGCCGGGTCCGGAGCCTCCAGGACCGCCGGGGCCAGATCCACCGCCGCCTCCACCGCCAGGACCTGAACCGGCACCTGCGCAGCACTCACCCCGACAATGGGGCGTGCACTGTGGAGCCAGAGGCAGTTGGGTGCCGGTTCCTCCGCCAGAACCACCGCCCCAGCCTCCACCGCCTCCGCCCCAGCCTCCGCCACCCGCTCCTCCAGCGCCACCTCCGCCGCTGCACGACGTACCGGTTCCGACCAAGCGGCTGTACTGCGAGAACACCACCCGGTTCTCTCGCTCGCCATTGACGCATTCAAACGAGCACTCAGCCGTGGCCCACACGCTGTACGACGAGCAGCTCGATGCCTTGCTGCTGAAGGTGTTGGCCAACGCGCGTTGCACAGCGGTGAAGTCGCCCGCCTTGGCATTGGTAAAGCCAATGCCCTTGGGGTGCAGCTTGACGGCAGTCACCCGGTAAGGAATGACCACACGCTGCTTGGCTGCCAGCACCTTGGGGATGTCCGCCAAGAACTCGTAGCGGTAGTACTCATCGGACTGGGGCGGTTTGAAGACGACTTCCTCGGCCTGGATCAGGCCGTAGTTGGTCAAGGTCAACTCGCCGGTGTGCTCCTCGCCAATCTGCAGCTCGGGCAGATTGATGGACAGCGGCTCCAGCAGCACCACGGGTGCGGGCACCTGGGTCTGGAACGTGGCCTCCAGGTTGATGTCGTAAACATCGGGAATGGTGGTTTCCGTAACGCTGAAATCAATGCTGATGGTTTGGTACTGCAGATGCACCCGCTCTGTGGTGGTGATGCCCGGGCGCACAAAGATGCGGCCGGTCTTGTCAGAGTGGCGCGGGCCACTGGCACGGTAGGTGTAGGTGCCTGGTGGCAGGTCCGTCACGACTGCCTTGCCTTCCGCATCGGTGGTGAGCGTGCGCAGATAGGTGAGCACGGCATCGTTTTGCAGGCGGATGCGTGCGCCCGCCACACCCTTGATAGGCTGGTTGTTCGCGCCCAAGGTTCCGGTAAACAGATCGGTGATTTGGAAGCTCACGCCACCCTGCCCGCTTTGGGTCACTGCCACCGATACCGGAATGACACCATCCCCGCTGTTGCCTGCGGTGACGATCAGCCGGTAGTTGTAGATGCCGTCAGCCACATTCTTGCCTGGGCTGGCCGTAACCTGGATGGGCACTTCGCCGCCCACATCGATGGCACCGATCTGGTTGCCGCTGGCCAGGAACACCCAGGCAGGCGGCGGGTTGCCGCTGTTGTCTACCAGCTTGACCTGCACATTCTGCGCAGCCACCAAACCGCGGTTGCCGATGACTACGCTCTCGGTGACGGAGCTTTCTTGTTGCACGCCAGTCTCGATGAACGTGGGCTTGGCAAACAGATCTGGGCGGGCCTGTACCAGCTTGTAGTTGATGCTGAATGTGCCGCGCGGCGTATCGCCTGAATCGGCTGCAAAGGCGGTGAGGACCACGGTGCCCGACTCACCAGCTGTCGCGCTGCCGGTGAACTTGATGACCATGGGCACGGAGGCACCGGCGGCAATATTGACGGGCGGGCCGGCATCCACGCTGATGCCCTGCGGCAGGCTGCCGCTGGGCTGGTTGGCGGGCACAACGGCCCAGCGCACACCTTCCACACCCGTGCCGGCACTGGCACGCGCCTGGATGGTGATGTTGCTCGCAAAATCGCGTGCGGCTGTCAGGTTGTAGCTGGAGAGGTTGAAGCTCAGGCGGTTGATCGTGAAGCGCCCTTGCTCTGCCGTGGCGGTTTCATCGGGGTGAACCACCGAGACGACATAGGTGCCGTTGTCATTGGCAGCGGGTACAAACTCATAGCGGTAATTGCCGCTCGCATCGGTTGCGATATTGATGCGGCGTTTGAAGCCTGCGATATCCAGCATGATGCGCAGCGCAGCATTGGGGATCGCCTGCGCGGTATCGCGGGTAACGGCGGCGCCGGTGATGACAATGCTTTGCGCCCCATAAGACAGCGCAGGGTTGATATTGGCCACCGTGCCGGTGTAAGGCGTCTTGGGCACCTCGGGCACGACGGGAGCGTTTTGCACGGTCACCACTCGGGTGGCCTGCGCGGTCTTGCCTGCGGCTGAGGTGGCCACGGCCTTCAAGGTATAGCTGCCATCGGCGGCAGTGTTAGCCGCCCACTGCGCGCTGTAAGGCGCTTGGGTGGGCGATGCCAGCAAGACATCGTTGGCGTAGAGTTCTACCTTGGCAATGCCCGCTGGGGCAGATGCCACGACGGTGATCGTTGCCGCGCTGGACAACACCGCATTGGGCGCGGGCGCCACAAAGCTGATGCTGGGTGGCGCGCTGGCATAGGTCACCGTGACCGCCGCGCTCTTGGGGCTGGTGCCGCGCGCATTGCTGGCGGTCGCCTCGATCTGGTGCACGCCTTCGGCAGGCAAACTGATGCTGGCCGCAAAGCTGCCATTGGCGCCCACGGCCACCGGAGAACCCGATGCCTGGCCATTCAAGAACAGCTGCAGCTGCGAGCCTGGCATTGCTGTGCCCGCCACATTCAGCTGTGGAACGGCCACGGTTGTACCTGCCGCTGGTTGGGTGATCACTGGCGCTGCAGGGGCACTCAGATTGAGGCTGAAAGGAATATCCAGCACTGCCGCAATGCCATCGGCATCAGTCGCGTTGATGCGGAAGCTGTGGTTACCATTGGGGAGCTGGGCAAAGTCCACCATCTGGCTGTGGTTGACGGGGCTGGCCCGGCCATAGCTGCGCTCAAAAATCAGCACGCCGTTGACGGCAGCTTTTAAGCTAGTGACGCCCACTGCACTTTCTGCGGTAACCGCCAACAGGCCCGGCTGGGTGATCGTGGCGTCGGCTTGCAGCGCCTGGCCGGCAAAGCTGGCAGTGATAACCGGGCCGTTGCCGCCTTGCTTTTGTACTTGCACGGTGCGGGTGGCTTGGGCCGTCTTACCGCTGGTGCTTGTTGCTTTGGCGCTTAAGGTGTACGCGCCATTGAGTACACCCGCCAAAGCCCAAGTGGAGCGCCATGGAGGCGACATCAGCGTGCTCAACAATCGGTCGTTGGCAAAAAGCTCTACCTTGGTGATTCCGCTGGCATCGGTCGCAGCCACTTCAATGGTGCTGTCCTCGACCAGCGTCGCATTCTCTTCGGGACTCACAAATGCAATGGCGGGGCCAGTGTGGTAGGAGACTGTAGTTGCGCTGCTGACAGGTCCCACGCCTCTGCTGTTGCGGGCCTGCGCGGTAATCAGGTAGGTGCCTTCTGCAGGTAGGGAGACAGTAGAACTAAATAGACCATCCTCTCCCACAGGCAGAAGTGTTCCAACCGCCTGGTCATCTAACAGCAACTGCACTCGGGCACCGCGCTGCGCAGATCCAGCAACACGGACTTGCGTCGTGTTGACCGAAGCGCCATTGACCGGCTCTGTGATCACGGGAACTGGCGGTGCCCCCAGTGCCAATGTCAGAGGCAGGTTCAGAGTCGTTTGTCCACCATCCGTACCATATGCTTCGATGGTCAGAATATGTGCCCCGTTGGGCCATTCCGAAAAATCCAGGAAGAGGCGGGAAACAACAGAGCCGGAGCCTCCTGTTGAATGTTGATGGTGAAACTCACCGTCTATGCTGACGGTGACTATGGAAACTCCCGCTGCACCGTTTGCCGTTACAACAAGCTCACCCGGCTCAGTGACGACATTGCTAGTCTCGACAAGCTGCATAGCATCCAAGGAAGCACTCACTGCAGGCCCATCAGGACGGGCAAAGGTAAACGCATGTGGCAGACTTGGCCCACTGGTGCTTTCGAGTTCTCTAGCGACCACATGGATCAAATGCGGACCCTCAGCAAGCAGCCCCCTCCACTCAATGCTGAATTTTCCTTCGTAGTCTGAGAAAACGCGGTCAACAATTAGCTGATCGATATAGATTTCAATTTGAGAATAGGGATCTGCCTTTCCTTGAATCAACAACGGCATCCGTGTGATCGCGGAGTCTGAGGCCGGAGCCGTAATCAGAGGCGTTGACAGCGTGTCCAGAATCTGAGTTGGCGACGTGCGAACGTTTCCCGCGATATCAAAAGCTTCAAACCTTGCATACAGTCGATCAAGGCGCCCTGGGAGCTCAAAATTTACTCTGGCAGTGGAAGCAGTCACAGGCTGATCTACTAACAGCTCAGAGAATCCAGGATCAGTTGCGACCGCAATCCTTCCCGAAGCAAAACCCGATAATCTGTCCTGGACTAGATACCAGATAGATACCCCTTTTTCACCTGCTTGGGCAAATGTGACAATTGCTTCTGGCGGGGTCTGATCCACTGTCGTGAGATTGGAAAAGGCTGACCATTCCTCCCAGGTACCACCATTGTTGATACTGCCGCGGACGCGTGCGCGGTAGTTTGTCCCTTCTGTCCAGCCTGATGGCCATTGGTAGGATGCTGCGTTGGACACCGTGTCACTTTTGACCACCTGGCCATTGCCATCCTGGATCTCGATTTCATAAGAATTGAGAGTGGAATTTAGGGTCCAGGTCCACTTGGGGGATTTATTGGTATAGCGACCGGAGGTTTGGGGCTGGTCAAGCGTTAGCCCTGAGATATCGAGAAATTCATAAGGACTTGCCAGGTCCGCCGTGTAGCCTCCTGCTCCATCAGGAGTGAAGAGTATGGATTGCTCTGCGTGAATTGTGCCCGCAGTGTTACACCCGATTTGGTTAAATGCACCGTTGGCTGATGTCATGCCAATCGTGGCTGATTTACCTTGCGCGTCTGCTCCAAGGAGATATCTGTAATTCAGCGCAACGGTGTTGCTGCTTTCACTGAGCACCGCCTGAAACGTGCCCATAGGAAGATTGCTGCCGAAGAAATACATGTTCGTCCATTGAACGATCAGCTTCCTGTTAGGCGCTTCCCCAACGGTGTCGTAATGGATAGTGCCGCTAACCTGCCCACCCACATCGGTACGCAGATCGTCCCAATAGGCAAAGATGGTGGATGGGAAAGAATTAGCAGAAAGGCAAGAATTACTAAAGCTGGAAGTGGGGCCAGCAAACTGCAGTAAACCGTTGGTACTGGCATAGAAGTTCGTATGGCTTTCCCCCCAATACGTGAATTCAAACCCTATGGGAAACGGCCCTGCATAACTGTCGTCACCCCTAAGACCAGTATTGGTTGCAGCCTTGGCTCCGACCATGCATTGCATCAGAACCAGCAGGCACATGGCGACATACCGCAACAGATGCCACACAGGTTTTCTGATGTGGGCACCACTTCTCTGGCTATTTGTGTTCAATGGCTTCATCTGAAAAACTTTCATAGACGTCCACACGGCGCTTGCAGCCGGTGGTTGGCGGTCTGTTGGATGGCGGCGGTTTGGGCCACTTGCTGTGCATATGCTTGCCAGCCGCCGTCTAGCCAATAGGCGGGCAAGGTGGCCATCGCAGCACTGGTAGAGCTGGCAGCACCGGATGGGTCGGCGGTTGGGGCCATGGCTTTTTCGACCTGCGCCCGCAAGGCATCGCTGACCACGCCATCGGTGATGACCATCAGCGCCTGGGCATAGCCCGCCTTGCTCGCGCGCTTGAGCCTGTCCCGGTAAGCACGCGCAATGGCGGCCACCAGCTTGGCATCGCGCTCTTTGCCTTCCACCTGGACGGCGACCAGCTGCTCGGGCGGTACCGGCCACTGCGCCTGGGGCGCACGTTGCATGGCTTCGCTGGCGGAGATCACCGTCCATTGCATGCCCTGGCCCAGAGCGGCTATCCAAGTCTGCGCATCCAAGGGCTGCAACAACGGTTGGCTACCTGCCGTCCCCGCTTGCGCGGCCTGCCATGCTCGGACACCGCCCCGCACCGCTTGCAGCTGGGCAAAGCCTTGCTGCCGCAGCTGACGGCAGGCCTGGTCAACCTCGGCGTTGTCGAGCCCAGTGCCCAACAGCACTACGGGCGTTTGCTGTAAAAAGCGTTTGCTGGCGATGTCGGAGAGCTCCAGCTCCAAAGCGCGCGCAATGGGTGCTGCGCGTTGCAGGCTGCGCGGCCGCACATCCACCAAGGTAGGGGGCTGGGCGCTTTGCATCGATGCAGCCGCCTCAGCAGCGTTTACCCAGCAGGCCCGGTCCAGCGTGAGCGGCGCGGTTTGCACCGGCCATGCCAACGCGGGCGTCTCTGTGGTTTGCGCTGCATATTGCGCAGCCGAGCAGCCCAACTCCTTGGACGGGGCAGAAGCCGATTCAGCCTCCACCAAAGGCGGAGGCGCAGTCGCTGGCCGCGACCAAGCTGATGCATCGCAGGCAGTGCCACCCAAGGCTGCGCCGACCAAGACGGCCAGCGCAGCGTGCACGCCCCACCTGGGGCCGCACGCCATGGTCTTAGCGGCCATCGCTCGCTCCCAGCACGCCCTTGCGTCGCAGCCCGGCCAGCGCCGCCAAACCGGTCAACAGCGACAGCATCAGCACAGCCAGCCAACCCAGGCCAGGCACTGGCACGGCTTGCTCATCGGCAGGCAGCGGTCCACTTTGGATCACCGGGCCACCCGGGTCTTTGATGACGCCATTGGCAACCAGGTCGTCATCGCCCAGCTCGCCATCGGTGATGGTGAAGCTCACCCGGTTGCCCTCCAGCTTGAGGTTCTTGGGCACATACCAGAGGCTGCGGCCACGCGAAGAAGGCGTGGGGCCGTACTTCATGTAGTTGCTCACCCCAAACAGGTTGGGCCACTCGGTCGTGATGGTCACCGTGCTGCCCACGTCGCAGCCGACCAGTTCGTACTCGAACACGCCATGGGGGAACAGCAGCACATCAAACAAGGGCAGCCAGCCCTGCGCCCGCTTGACGGCGGTCTTGTCAGGGTTGAAGCGGCAGCTAGCGCCCCCACCCGTGACCGAGGCCTTCAGCGTGCCCGTGCCCGTGGGCGTGGGGATGGTGACTTGCTTGTCACCCGCGGGGGCCGGGGTGTTCTTGAGGCCCAGTTTGACATCGGGCGCACCCGCCGTCGCCACCACCACTTCGTAGTCGCCCACCGTCGCGTTGGCGCTGAACATCAGCGATGCCGCCAGGCCCTGTGCATCGGTCGTCGCTTGCGCAGTCAAGCCACCACCCGCAAAGACAGCGCCTGCTCCGCTGGCGGGCATGCTGAAGCTCAGCACACGCCCTGCCACGGGTTCACCCAGGCCGTTGACCAGCTTGACGCGGATCACCTCGGCAAAGGCCGTACCCACCACCGCAGACTGGCCGCCACCGGCAAGCACCTGCAGGTTCAGCACAGGCGCCGTTGCAGCCGTGTTCGTCAATGCAAACCGCACGCTGTCTGCCACACCGCCTGCACTGGCCAGCACCTCGAAGTTGCCTTCGGTGTTGTTGGCCGTGAGCAGCGGCGCGCTGGCCAAACCATTGGCATCGGTTTGCACCTCGGCTTGCAAAGCGCCGCCTGCAAACGTGGCGCTTGCTCCGTTGGAAGGCAACTCGAAACGAATGCTGTGGTTTGCCACGCCCAGGCCTTGGCCATCCACCAGTTTGACGGCAAGCGCTTGCGCAAAGGCCGCGTCTACATGGGCCGACTGGCCGCTGCCGGCAACGCCAAGCAGCTGGAGCACTTGCACCGGCTGGGCCGTGTTGGTCAGCGCGAACGTCGCCTCGCCAGAGACACCTACCGCTGTAGCGCTCGCCTGGTAGCTGCCTTCGGCACCATGGGCCATCAGCACCGGGGAGGTTGCGACACCCTGGGAATCGGTAGTGGCGCTGGCCGTGTGGGCACCGCCGGCAAAGCTGGCCGTAGCACTCCCCACTGCCGCCGTTGGCAGCGTAAACACCACCACTTGGCCAGCCACCGCTGCGCCTTGCGCATCCACCACCTTGGCTTGCAAGCGCTGGGCAAAGGCCTGGCCCACTTGCGCCGTCTGGCCGTCGCCAGCCACCCGCTGCAGAGACAGCATAGGCGTTGCGGCATCCGCGTTGCGCAAGTCAAAGCTGGCCGTGGTGTTGACGCCTTCCACACTGGCCAGCACTTGGTAGCTTCCCACCACCGCATTGGCGGTGATGGCACCCGAGGACACCAAGCCTTGGGCATCGGTGGTGACCTGCAAGGCTGTTGTGCCGTTGCCAAACACCGAACTGGCGCCGCTGGCAGGTGCGGTAAAGCGCAGGGTCTGACCGGCTACCGGGGCACCGTTCTCATCTGCCAGACGTACCTGCAGCGGCGCCGCAAATGCAGTACCGACTTGGGCGACCTGCCGATTACCGCTGCTGATGGCCAAGGTCCAGTTCTTGGTAGTGGAGCCGTCGTCCTTCCAGGCGGCAGATACCAGGCCGATCCACTGCGCCACGGGCTGCAATGCCGCATCACGCCCCGCAGCTTGGGGCAGCGCACGCAGTTTTTCTTGCGCTTGCAGCAGCGCAGCAATCGCATCGCCCAGCTTTTGCTGCTGGGCCGCATCGGCGGCTTGGTCGAACAGGGCCACCAGCTGGGCCTTTGCTGCATCGGTCAAACCTGCAATGGCGGGCAGCGCTGTGCGTGCATTGGCCTCCGCCTGCTGCTGCGCGATGGTGCGCAGGCTGTGCGACCAGCTCTCCACCACCACCGCATCTGCGGTATTGCGCAGCTGGGATTCCAGGCTGAATGCCTTGGCATCTGCGGGCAGCTGCAGCCACAGCTCAATGCCCTGGTCTGCACCGGCAGCCAGGTCCATGGGCCAGCTCAGCTGGTCGCCGTTTTGTGCGGCTGCTGGCTTGGACGACAGCAGCTGGGCGCCGTTGGCCAAGGCGGTGCTCAGCGTGAGCTGGCGGGCCTTGTCGTCGCCATTGTGGATGACGGTCTTCAGGTACACGCTGGATTGGGCGAGCATCGGGTCTGCCAGCTTGGGCTTGCTCAGCACCATCTGGGCCTGAAGCCATGCCGTCCATTCCGTGCCGCTCAGCTGCTCAGCCAGGCTGTCAAAGCCCATGGCCAGCACCTGACCCTTGCCGTAGCTGCTGCGTGCTGCGGCGGTTTCTCCGGTCGCATAGCGCAGCTCGCTGGTCGCTTGCGCATCAGCGGCCAAGGCCCAGCTTGGGCGGGTCAGCGGCAGCGCGTTAGCACCCAACTGCAGTGCGGCGTTGGCCAACGGCTGATCGGCATAGCTGCCCCACATATCGGCAATGGCGCGCAAAGAGGTATCGGCAGTGCCGTCCACGACCAGAGATGCACCGCGCAGTACGGCAGCGCGCACTTCTTCTTGCAGGTTGGCGCTCAGATCGCCCAGCGACCCGCTCAGCCACAGCAGGCTGAAGTCGCCGGCACGCAGCGCCTTTTGGAAGGCAGCAGCTGTCTCAACGATCTCTGCCTCATCGTCATACGCGGCCAGCACGGTGTGTGCTGTCTGGCGCTTTTGCGCGGCGCAGGCGCTGTCGGCGCCGCAGCCGATATAGGCCAGCAGGCGCAGACCTTGGTCTGCCGTTTGCGTGGCAGTCACGGCTTCGCTGTCCTGGATACGGATGAGGGTCGAGGCGCTGTTGTTGCTGCTGATATCGTCCTTGGTGGACGAGCCAATACGCGCGGCTAACGCAAACTCCTTGGCGCTGCTGTCCTTGGCTGTTTGCACTTGCAGGGTCAGGATGGCGGTAGAACGCGTTGCCATATCGCCCAAGGTCCAGACCCCATTGGCATAGCTGCCCACAGCGGCCGATGGGCTCAGCACGGTTAAGCCCGCAGGTATTTCCACATTCACCGTGGTCGCCACAGCCGTTGCCGGGCCCAGGTTTTCTGCGGTGATCGTGACGGTGGATGTATCGCCGCGTTTGACGGTGGCCGGGGTGGCGCCGGCGGCCACTGCCAGGTCAGCCTTGGGCTCGGGATCGGGGTTGTCGGGCGTGGCGGCACGCTTGGCAAACAGATAACCGGCTGCAGCGGTGCCGGCAGTCAGCTCAATGCTACTGAACTTACCCGCCTCGCTCTGCCCGCCGGCGGACCCCGCCAGCGCCGAGCCATCCACCAGGCCATCGCTGACACCAGCGACCAAGGTGTAGACGCCTGGCTTGAGGTTGGTGAAGTGGAACGCGCCTTGCGCATCGGTGTACGCCGTTTGCAGCTCGGCGGCACCCGTGCTGGCTTGGGTACCGCTCAGTTTGATCTCGGTCACGGCAATGCCGGGCTCGCCGCTGTCGCGCAGGCCATTGGCATTGCTATCGCGGTACACCAGGCCGGCAATGCTGGCCTCGGCCGCGCTGGCCACAAAGCCAATGCTGTACTGGCCGCTGGTATTGGCATCGAAGATATTGAGAAAGTAGCTCCAGCTCAGGTCTTCATTGCGCTCCTTGGACAGCCAGACGTTTTCAGCAGGAACGATATAGCCATCCGAACGGGTCACTTGCCCCGGCAGCTTGGCGCCACGTGCAGGATCGGGCACCCGGGCATAGGCAAAGCCCTGGGCTACAGGGCTAAAGCGCAGGCTGGCGTTGTTGCCCTGCACGGTCATTTGCGCCGATGCAGTCTGGTCCTGCACCTCGGTGTCGGCGCCATCGGATTCATAGACCCGGTAGACGTCGCCATCCTTGGCGAGGAAGTCGCGCACCTTGTCGCGCCCCGGCAGATCCACGCGCACGTCCTGGATCAAGGTGTGCGTGCGCACCTCTTTGATGAGCGAGGTGACTGCGCCGCCCAGGGAATCGGCATGGGTGAAGCTGGCATTGAACTCGACAAATTTACCCGCTAGGCTGGTGACCATGGACCAGCGGCCCATTTTGGAAGTACCTGACTCTATATCGCCAAAGTCCAAAAGCAGGCTCTTGCCTGCTGGTTGGTCGCCCACATAGCCGCCCAGTATCTGGAAGCTGATCGCCAGGCCCTGCCGGTTCTCCACAATGCGGGGCTGGGCCGTGTCGATCTTGGTCTTGTTCGCGGTGCCTGCGCCCTGGTTCTTGATTCGGACGCCCAAGGTGAAGGGCTCTGCCGCTTCGGTCTCTGGCGTGAAGGCGTCATCGGCATAGACATCGCGCGGCAAAAAATAATCCAGCACCAGCTCGGGCTGGGGGCGTACCACGATGGATTCTGGCGCCACCTCGACGGAATCGGCCTTGCCATCGAGCGTGTAGCTGACCTTGGCCCCCACGTAGTACACAGCGCCTTGCGGGTTGCTGCCACCACTGCCCGCAGCAGGAATGATGAGCCAGTTGATATGGGCCACCGCCTTGGGCGCGATCACGCCATTCTGCAGGTTGGTGATGCCCGTGACCTGGTCGGTGCGGTAGAAGAACGTCGCCCCCTGGGCATTGGGGTCCGAGGTGGCTATGACCAGGTTGTTGTTGGCGTCGAGGAACCTCAGCTCGATGGAAACGTTCTCCAGCTTCTGGTCCGCCAGGCCATTGGTGATGACCATCTTGGCGTCAAACGCCTGGCGCTCCAGCGAGAGCTTTTGCTCAATGACAATTTTGACTTCTGCACACACGGCATCTGCGGCTTGTGCAAAGGCACTGCTGATCGAATACAGCAGCCCCAGCACGAACATGCCCACCACCGTCGCCCAGCTGGTAAACAGCGGGCGGCCCCTCATTTTTTGATACATACCGTGTGTCCATCTGTAGTCGGTCCAGGTCCATGGATGCACCCCTGGCCCTCCACTTCACTTGACATCCATCAATTAACAACAGCAATTTACTGATATCAATTGATAGTTTTATTTCATCTTGAAGCGCATTGGAATGAACACTGCTTACAGGAAGCTGACAGACAGTTAGGCAAATGCAACAGTCATCTGGAAGATGGGTACTGACCACCGCCAGTTGCTTGGCCAGAAAAGCATGCCAAGCATTGCCTCATGGAAGAGAAGCGGATCGAGGAGCAGTAGCAGGAAGGCAGCGCAATGGCCCGCCCGGGTTCGCACTGAAACCCGGGCAAAGAGTTGTGCAACGGATCGTTAGGCCAGCCGCGGCTGGCGCAGCTGCTGCATGCGGTAGATCAGCCCCTGGGGCAGGCGCCGGGCGAGTGCGATGTCGACCGCGTCGCGGCCTTTGAAGTCGGCTACTGAGACGTCGGCGCCGGCGTCGAGCAGCAGCTCCAGGGTCTTGAGGCGACCGAGGCGGGCGGCATAGAAAACAGGGGTTTCGCCGTGCTCGCGCAGGTTGAGGAGGGGCTGGGCCTGCAGCAGCGCGCGGCACATGGCCTCGTCATCGCGCCACACGGCGGCCCATAGCGAGTAGCTGGCATTGGCGCCGTGCGAGAGCAGCAGTTCGACCAGCGGCAGGTTTTCGCCTCGGGCCACGGCAAACCACAGCGCGGTGGCGCGAAAGTCGCCATTGCATTCGCCCATCGGGGCTTCGGCCTCCAGCACGGCACCGGCGGCCAGCAAGGTGGCGACGGTCTCCAGGCCGTTAGTGTCGGCAGACTGGGCGTTTTGCGCGGATACGCCACAGGCCACCTGCAAGGCGGTGCGCCCCTTGCCATCCACCGCCTGGGCCCACTGCGGCGCCTGCGCCAGCAGCTGGGCCACCAAGGCGGCATCCCAACGCTTGGCAGCAGCAAACAGCGAGGTCTTCGAAGGCAGACTCATGCAGGGCTCCTTATGGCTTGTGACCATGCTCCAACGCGCAATGTACACCGATACCGCCGCAGCCCAACCTTGGTGGCAGGCAGGTTTTTCCCGACCTGCCTGCGCTCTCCAGTGTTACTGGGCTGCCACCCAGTCGATCAGCGCATCCCAGGCGGGGCGTGCCTGCGGGGCATTGTCGCTGTTGGCCATGGCCACAACCACCCAGCGGCGTCCGTCGCGGCCATTGACATAGCCGGCAATGGCCGAGGCGTCGCGCAGGGTGCCGGTCTTCAGGTGGGCGCCGCCGGTATGGGCGCTTTTGCTGTTTTTCATCGTGCCGTCCACACCCACGATCGGCATCGAGGCCATCAGCTCGGGCATGACGTTGGAGTTCCAGGCGACCGAGAGCATCTTGGCCAGCGACCCGGCGGTGATGCGGGCATCGCGCGAGAGGCCGGCGCCATTGTCGATGGTGGGCTGCGCCATGCCGGGCACGCGCTCGCTCCACCACTGCGCCACCGCCTGGCGGCCGCCTTCAAAGGTGCCGACGCCCGCGCGCTCCTTGCCCAGGGTCAGAAACACCTGCTGGGTCATCACGTTGTTGCTGTACTTGTTGATATCGCGCACCACCTCGCCCAGGGTGGGCGAGCTGAAGCTCATCAGCGGCTGCACGCCGTCGGGCGTGGTGCCCATGCGCACCTGGCCGGTCACCTTGCCGCCCAGCTCGCGCCACATGCCTTCAAACACGCGGGGCGCAAAGCGGTCGGGGGCCGCCGGCGCCACGGCCCAGCTGTTCTCGCCGCAGGCGGCCGGGTAGCCGCCCAGAAACTGGATCTGCGTGGCATCGGCCATCTGCGCCTTGAGCGCGCCGCGCCAGTCGCCGCAGGCATTGCCCTTGGTCTTGAGCAGCGGCACCGTGCTGGGCAGGCGCAGATGCGCGATGGCCGGTTCGTAGGCGATGCGGGCCACACCAGCGGCGGCATCGGGGATAAAGCGCATGGTCAGCGACTTGTAGTTCAGCAGCAGCGCATCGGGCACGGCGTTGTAGGGCCGGTAGGGCTCGTTGTCAAAGCGTGCGGGGTCGATGGGTGGCAGCGCAAAGGCCGAGCGGTCCAGCACCACATCGCCAACGACGACCTGGATGCCCTGGCCCAGCAGGCGGCGCTGCAGCAGCCACAGGCGCTCCATCACCAGCTTGGGGTCGCCCGAGCCCTGCACATAGAGGTTGCCATTGAGGGCGCCCTGGGCGACCTGGCCGTCGGTGGCAATGCGGGTGTCCCAGGTGTAGGCAGGGCCCAGGATCTCGAGCGCCGCATAGGTGGTCACCAGCTTCATCACCGAGGCGGGGTTGCGGCCCACATCGCTGTGCACATCAAGGAGGGGGCGCTGCGCGCCGCTGACATCCATCACCACCACCGAGACTGCATCCGCAGCCACCTTGCCGCGCTGCAGGGCTGCTTCGACCTCAGCGGGCAAGCGGCTGGCGGGCCAGGCGCTTGCCGGCGCGGCGAGGGCTGCAGGTGCGGCAGCAATGGGGGCGGCGGAGGCCGGGGCCTGGGGCGCCGCAGCGACCGGTTGGGCCAGCCGGATGGGCGTGGGCGTGGGGTCGCTAGAGGGGGCGGCCGGCGTCTGCGCGCAGGCCACCTGGCTCAGCGCAATCGCGACCGGCAGCAGCCAGCGGCCGCTGCTGCCAGGCAGGCCAGCGCTCAGCCGCGCCAGAGACAGAGAAAGGGGCGCCATCGAAGAAATCTGTTGCATGGGCAGCAGTCTAGCGGCTATGCCCAAGCCCGGCATGCAGCCTTGGCTTTGCCCCGATAATGGCGAGTTGCCACCCCTCTACAGGGGCTGAAACCGGGCGCCAGCATAGCGCCCGTGCGCGCCCTACCCCATGAACCTGCTTGCCCTCGAATCCAGTACCGACACCCTCTTTATTGCCACCGCACGGGATGACCAGCGCTGGCTGCACAGCGGTGCCGGTGGCCAGCACACCTCCAGCCAGTTGCTGCCGGCGCTGCGCGGCCTGATGGCCGATGCGGGCCTGGGCTTTGATGCGCTGGATGCGATTGTGTTTGGCCGGGGCCCGGGCTCATTCACCGGCCTGCGCACCGCCTGCGCCATTGCCCAGGGCCTGGCCTTTGTGGCCAAGGGCGGCCAGGGCGTGCCGGTGCTGCCGGTCGATACCTTGATGGCCGTGGCCGAAGAGGCCCGCCTGCAATACGGCTGCACCCAGGTGCTGGCCTGCCTCGATGCCCGCATGGACGAGGTCTACAACGCCGTCTACCAGTATGTGGATGGCCACTGGCAGACCTTGGGCGATCTGCAGGTCTGCCCGCCGCAGCATGTGCAGGTGCCCGCAGGCTTTGTCGTGGCCGGCAATGCCCAGCCTATTTATGGCGAGCGCCTGGCGCCCGCTGCCACCCATCTGCAGGCCATGCCCACGGCCCAGGCCTTGCTGAGCCTGGCACCCCACCTGCTGGCGCAAGGCCAGGCGGTGGCGGCGCAGGATGCGCTGCCGCTCTATATCCGCGACAAGGTCGCCAAGACCACGGCCGAGCGCGAAGCGGAAAAGCGGGCCCAGGCCGCCGGCAGCCCAGGCACGGCGCCATGAGTTTGCCTGCCACGCCCCAGCTGCGCTGGTCCGCGCTGCGCATTGATGACCTGGATGCACTGCTGGCGGTGGAGAACCAGTGCTACAGCCACCCCTGGACGCGGGGCAACTTCATCGACTCGATGGCGATGGGCTATGCGATGCAGCTGCTCTGGGCCGGCGAGGAGCTGATCGGCTACTTTATTGCGATGCAGGGCGTCGACGAGCTGCACCTGCTCAACATCACCGTCAACCCGCGCCACCAGCGCCAGGGCTGGGCCAAGGTGCTGCTCGATCAGCTGCGCAGCTGGGCCGTCAGTGCGCGCGCGCAGGCGATCTGGCTGGAGGTGCGCATCAGCAATCTGCGCGCCCAGCAGATCTACCTGGCCTTTGGTTTTGAATCGGTAGGGCTGCGAAAGCGCTACTATCCGGTATCCCATGTCGAACGCGAGGACGCCATGGTCATGCGTTATCTGCTGCCTACCACCCCATGAGCCTGAACCTGGACGCCCGCCAACGCGCCATGCTGCAAGAGATGGGCCACCCGCTGTGGTGGCCCGAATCGCCCGCGCCTGCCGCCCAGGCGGCGCCGGAGACATCTTCCGCTCCTGCGCCAGTGGCTGCACCGCCATCGCGCGCGGAGGCGGTGCCTGCCCCAGATGTTGCTCCCACCGCAGCGGCTGCAGCAGCGACTACAGCAGTTGTTGCACCTACTGTTGCACCCGCTCCAGCGGCAATGCCGGCTGCTGCGCTCCCAGAAACGGCCGCGCCCGTTGCCGCTATTGAGCCAACGCCAGCGCCTGCAGCAGCTGCACGCCCCACGTCCCCACAGGCGCTGCCCGCTGGTTTTCCGCGCGTGCGCTTTGCACTGCGCGCACCGGTCCTGCTCGATCTGCAAGGCAAGCAGCAGCCCGCCGTGCCCCCCACCCAGCCGGCCTGGCTGGTGGTGGCCGAGCTGCCCGAGGGCGCGCCCCAGCAGGGCGAAGCCTGCCAGCTGCTGCTGCAGATGCTGCGCGCCATGCGGCTGACCGATGCCCCCGTCTACTGGGTGCCGCTGGCCCGCATCCCCGCCAACCAGGAAGGCGACGATGACCTGCCCAGCTACAGCATCGAGGCGCTGGTGCAGGAATGCCAGCCCGCCATGGCCCTGCTGCTGGGCCTGCCAGCGGTGCGCCATCTGATGCCGGGCGACCAGCCCTTCTCCAGCCTGCGCCAGCAGCTGCACCAGTTGGGTGGCAGCCAGCTGCCTGCCGTGGTCAGCTACGACCCCAGCCACCTGCTGCGCACCCCCCTGGCCAAGGCAGCAACCTGGGCCGATCTGTGCTTTGCGCTGGCCCAGGCCGGGCGTTAATTTTTCTTCACCAACCTGCCAATCTGCCGCCATTTGGCCGCCAAATAGCCGCCATTTGGTGAGTGTAGGCGCCCACTGACAGCCTGTGGCGTGGGGCGTTGACAACGCTGCGCGCGGACAAAGCGCATCGTCATGCGAAGCGGATGCGGGAATGCCATAATGGCGCCCATTCACAAACCGGAGTCTCTCCTTGGATCCCTACCCTAGTTGGTAGCTTCCACCCTGGCAAGCACATGGCTGCACAAGGGTCGGAAGCGCCCCCCGCCCCTTTTGCAGACCAATAACAACAAGGAAGTGAGCCCATGCTCAACATCTTTACGCTTGCCAATGGCCGTCTGGTGCAGGAAGAGATCGAGTCTCTCCAGGACCTGGCCCGTTTTCAGCCTATCTGGGTGGACCTCGAATCCCCCACCCTCGAAGAAAAGCGCTGGATCAAGCAGCACTATGGCCTGTCCATCCCCGAAGACGCGATGGACCAGGACATTGAGGAATCGGCCCGCTTCTACGAAGAAGACAATGGCGACCTGCACATCCGCAGCGACTTCCTGATCGATGACGAAGACGACCCGCGCAGCGTGCGTGTGGCCTTCATCATGAACCTGCACAATGCCGCGCTCAAAAGCTATGGCGTGCTGTTTTCCATCCACGATGAGGATGTGCCGGTGTTCCGCCTGCTGCGCCTGCGCGCCCGCCGTGCACCGGGCCTGATCGAGGACAGCAAGGACGTGCTGCTCAAGCTGTTTGACGCCGACGCCGAGTACTCGGCCGACACGCTCGAAGGCATCTACGACGACCTGGAAAAAGTCAGCACCCAGGTGCTGGCCGGCAATGTGACCGACACCCACGCGAGTGAAGTGCTCTCGGCCATCGCCCGCCAGGAAGACTTGAACGGCCGCATTCGCCGCAATGTGATGGACACCCGCCGCGCGGTGAGCTTTGTCATGCGCAGCAAGATGCTCAACTCCGACCAGTTCGAGGACGCGCGCCAGATCCTGCGCGACATCGAATCGCTGGACAACCACACTGCCTTCCTCTTTGACAAGATCAACTTCTTGATGGATGCGACGGTCGGTTTCATCAATATCAACCAGAACAAGATCATCAAGATCTTCTCGGTGGCCAGCGTGGCGCTGCTGCCGCCCACCTTGATCGCCAGCGTCTACGGCATGAACTTCAAGTACATGCCCGAAATCGACTGGCAATACGGCTATGCCTACGGCATTGCGCTGATGGTGGGCAGCGCGCTGATACCGATGCTGTACTTCCGCAAGCGCGGCTGGCTCAAGTAAGCACGGCAGCGCCCACTACACCTGCTTGGGCCGCAGGCACCACAGGGCCGTGCCGGCGATCGATGCGGCCAGCATCAGCACCCACAGTGCACCCAGCTGCCACTGCTCCAGCGCCAGGCCAAACAGAAAAGGGGCGCTGGCCTGGGTCATGCGGGCGGGCACCATCAGCAGGCCCTGGCGCTGGCCATAGCCTTGCGCACCAAACATGGCCAGTGGCAAGGTGCCGATCACCACGGTCATGATGCCGTTGCCCAGGCCAAAGGCCAGCGCATAGACCCAGGCGCCCGAGGCACCCAACAGCGCCAACGCCAGCGCCGCCACGGGGTAGGCCATGACGGCAATGCGCGCCGACCACAGCGGATGGGCGCGGCGCAGAAAAACATAGTCGGCAATGCGGCTGGCCACCTGGGCCGGGCCCACGAGTGCCGCCGCAGCCACCGCTGCCGTCGCCGTGGCACCGCTGACCACCAGCAGGCGCGGCAGGTGCGACATCATCGAAGTGCCGATGAACCAGATGGCGGCAAAGGTCAGCGCCAGCAAGACCAGGCTGAGCCACTGGCCCCGCAGCGCAGCAGCAGGCGCTGCAGGCACGCCCGCTGGGGCTGCTGCCGCATCGGTACGGGCGCGAGCCGCTGCATGGGGCAAGCTGGCATGCAGCGGCAGCAGCACCAAGAGCTGCACCGCCGCCCAGACCAGGCAAGCCTCGCGCCAGCCCCAGCTGTGCAGCAGCCAGGTGGTGAGCGGCCAGCTCAGGGTGCTGGCAAAGCCGCCAAACAAGGTGATGCCGACAATGCTGCCGCGCGCGGCCTTGCCATACAGGCGCACCGAGGTGGCAAAGGCCGCCTCGTACAGACCCGCCCCCATCGCCAGCCCCAGCAGCCACCAGACCGCAAACAGCTGGCCCTGGGTCTGCACCTGCGACAGCAGCGCCAGGCCCAGCGCAAACAGCACATTGGTGGCCATCAGGAGCGGCCGCCCGCCCCAGCGGTCAATCAGCCGCCCCGCTACCGGGCCAGTGAGCGCCATCATCAGCAGCGCCACGGAGAACGCCGCAAAGATGCGTGATGGCGCTATGCCCAGACTCTCGCCCATCGCACCGGCCAGGATGGCAGGCAGGTAGAAGGCCGAGCCCCAGGACAGCATTTGCCCCAGGCCCAGCTTGCAGGTGGTCAGCACCTGGCCGGGCGCAAAGGAGTGGGCGGGAAAAAGGGGCATGGTCGGCAACAGCGCATCAAGGCAGCGCGCCATTGTGACGAGGCTTGCCGCACTGCACAGTCACCCGCGCTACCGGGCAGACGTTTAACGGCTGGGCAAGCTCCGTACCAGGCTGCCGATGATGTGCTGCGCGTAGCGGCTGGAGATGGTGTTGATAAAGCGCGGAAAGTCCAGGTGCGCGCTGTCATCGGCCCGGTCGGATATGCTGCGCATGGCTGCAAAGGGCAGGCCATGGTCGGCGCAGACCTGGGCGACGGCGGCGCCTTCCATCTCGACGGCCAGCGCCTCCATGCCTGCGGCCTGCAAGCCGCTGCGCAGCGCCTGCACTTCGGTGGCGCTGCTGACAAAGCGGTCGCCGCTGACGACCAGGCCCTGGTGCATCTGCGGCGCGGGTAGGCCCAGCTCGGCCGTCCAGGCTGCGGCGCCCCCGGCCAGGCACTGCTGCACGGCCATGGCCAGCTGCGCGCTCAAGGCGGCGTCGCAGTCAAAGCGGGCGCGGCCATAGCCCGGCACCTCGTAGCGCGGAAAGAGCGGCGAGGCATCCATGTCGTGCTGCGCATAGCTGCTGGCCACGACCACATCGCCCACCTGCACGCCCGCGCCCAGGCCGCCGGCCACGCCGGTAAACACGATGCCCCGGGCGCCAAAGCGCTCGATCAGGGTGGCGGCCGTGCTGGCCGCCGCCACTTTGCCAATGCCCGACAGCGCCAGCACCACCGTATGGCCGTGCAGCTGGCCGCAGGTATAGCGGCGGCCGGCATAGTCGCTGGCGCGGGCATCCGCCAGCAGCGCGGCAATGCCGGCCTGTTCCTCGGGAAGGGCACTGAGAATGGCAAGGGTCACGTGGAAATCCCAAAAAACAGCAAAGCGGAGATTGTCGCTGCAATCTCCGCTTTGCCGGGCTGGTTGGCGGCTGGAGCGCTATGGCCTAGCGCCGCCGCCCTGCTCAGGCCTTGGTGGTTTCGTCGCGCAGCTCGCGCCGCAGGATCTTGCCGACCGGGGTCTTGGGCAGGTTGTCGCGGAACTCGATGTACTTGGGCCGCTTGTAGCCGGTCAGGTGCTCGGCGCAATGGGCGCGCAGCTGGGCCTCGGTCACATCGGCCGACTTGCGCACGACCACCAGCTTGATGGCCTCGCCAGTCTTCTCATCGGGCACGCCCACCACCGCGCATTCGGCCACACCGGGGAAGGACGCGGCCACGTCTTCGACCTCATTGGGGTAGACGTTGAAGCCGCTCACCAGCACCATGTCCTTCTTGCGGTCCACGATGCGGAACATGCCATCGGGCTCCATGATGCCGATGTCGCCCGAGCGGAAGAACTGGTCCTCGGTCATGGACTTGGCGGTCTCGTCGGGGCGTTGCCAGTAGCCGGCCATCACCTGCGGCCCGCGTATGCAGACCTCACCGCGCTCGCCCTGCGCCACCGGCTCGCCGGCATCGTCGAGGATCGCCATGTCGGTGCCCGGCATCGGGTAGCCGATGGAGCCCGAGGCCTTCTGGCCGGTGCCGACAAAGTTGCAGCTGGCCACCGGGCTGGTCTCGGACAGGCCATAGCCCTCGACGATGGGCTGGCCAGTGCGCTGCAGCCAGCGCTCGGCCACGGCCGACTGCACGGCCGCGCCGCCGCCCACGACCACGCGCAGGTTCTTCCAGTTCACCTTGTCGAAATCGGGGTGGCTCATCAGGCCATTGAACAAGGTGTTGACCGCTGGCAAGGTGTGGAATTCGTACTTGCCCAGCTCGCCCAGCACCGCCTTCATGTCGCGCGGGTTGGGGATCAGCAGCACCTGGTGGCCCAGGCGCATGGACAGCAGAAAACAGACCGTGAACGCGAAGATATGGTAGAGCGGCAGCGCGCAGACGCACAGCGGCTGCTCGCCTTGCGGAATGGTCTTGAGCGCCGGCCCATACCAGGCCTGCACCTGCATCACATTGGCGCCCAGGTTGCGGTGCAGCAGCACGGCGCCCTTGGCCACGCCGGTGGTACCGCCGGTGTACTGCAGCGCGGCCATGTCGTCAGGCCCGATGTCCACCGGCGAGAACGTGTGGCGCTCGCCCTGGCTGATCGCATCGGGGTAGCGGATGCTGCGCTCCAGGGTGAACGGCGCGACCAGCTTCTTGCTGTGGCGCACCACATAGTTGACGATGCTGCCCTTGATCAGGCCCAGGCAATCGCCCATGCTGCAGACAATGATCTGGTCGAGCTGGCGGTGCGCTGCGCAGTTCTGCACGGTGGCGCCAAAGTTCTCCAGCACGATCATCACCTTGGCGCCGCTGTCCTTGAGCTGGTGGTCCAGCTCCGAGGCGGTGTAGAGCGGGTTGACATTGACCACCACCAGCCCGGCGCGCAGCACGGCGGCAACGGCCACCGCATACTGCGGCACATTGGGCATCATCAGCGCCACGCGGTCGCCCTTGGCCAGCGGCAGGGTCTGCAGGTAGGCGGCCAGCGCCACGCTGTAGTCGTCGAGCTGGCGGTAGCTGAAGCGCGCCCCCATGAAGTGCAGCGCCGTGCGGTCGGCATACTGGATAAAGGCCTGGTTGAGCAGCTGCACCAAGGTCGGAATGCGCTCAGGGTCAATGTCCTCGGGGATCTCGGGTGGGTAAGCGGCCAGCCATGGGCGTTCGGTCATGCACAAGTCTCCTGTCGGTCATACAGCGGGTGCCGGCGCCCTGTGCGCACAGCCCGCTGCTGAGCCATGTTGTTCGATCTCGCCCTATTGTGCAAATTCTGCGCCCATTCCAAGTCTGGATATACCCGTAAAAAAGCAAAAAAAAGCCATGACCGGGGTCATGGCGGTTGCTGGGCGAGGGACGCGATCAGCGCTTGGCGGCTGCGGCCCCTGCAGGTGCCGCCCCTGCCGGCGCGACCACCGAAGCTGCTTTCTCTTCGGCGGCCTGGGGGTTGGGCTTTTCCTTGCCAAACAGCACATCGGAGTCGTCCTGCTTGGTCTCGTAGTAGGGCTGCTGGTCGATCTCGTAGGGGAACGGTGGCACGGTCAGCACGCCGTTGAAGTAACCGGTGCTCTCACGCATGGAGCGGGCCAGGTCCTGGGCCCAGTGGTCCAGCGAACGGCCGGCGGCCAGAAAGTCGACACTGCTGCGGATCGGCGGGCGCACCAGGCGCTGGTCCACCAGCACCTGCGCTTCGACATAGCCGCCATTGCTGGTGGTGAACTGGTAGGACACATAGGCCACCGGGCGCGCAAAGTAGACACCGGCCGCCTCCAGCCGGCCCGCCATGGCCGCATCGTTCTGGGCCAGCCAGTCGCTGCTGTTGGCGGTGCGCTTGATGCGCAGGCAGTCCACGCGGCCAATGTTCAGGCCCTGGGTGCGCTCGACCAGCACGCCCTTTTGCTTGGGGCAGTCCTGGGTCCAGACGGTGTTCTTGTTGTTCAGGTCATCGACGCTGGAGCGCAGCGACATCACGCCGACCAGTTCGCCCAGCTTGGTGCGCATCTGCCAGAGCTTGGCCTGCAGCGGTTTGTCCTTGGCCAGGTCTTCGGGCAGCACATCGAGCACCTCGCTGTCCGTGCCCCAGTAGGTCCAGCGCAGATCGGTGTTCTGGTCCATCGACACCAAGGTGCGGCCCACCGGCTCCACATTCGACGGCAGCGGTGCGCAGGCGCTCAGCACCACGGCTGCGGCAGCGCACCCCAGCCAGGACAGAGAACGGGCAGCGGAAAAAGACATAGACGGATCCTGAAAACAGTAGCGGCGGCCAACAGACAGTGCGTGGCCTGTGCCACACCGCCAAGCCCTGCATCATAGCAAGGCCCTTGCGGATTCTGTTCTAGGCCGTTGCGGATTCTGTCCGAGGCCGCCGGGCTGAATCAGGAGACTTTGGCCGCGAGTGTATCCAAATGCATCACTTGCTCTGGCAACTGGCCGGCAGATACTGTTGCGCCGCACCATCAGCGCTGCAATGCCAGATCACCTTGCCGCCCTCGCCCTGCATGGGCTGCATCTGCAACTGGCCATGGAGGGTCAGCGCAGTCAGCGACATATCGTCGCTGTCATACATCAGCCGGCCTTCCTGCTCCGGCGACACACCCGCATCGGCCAGTGAATCCGGCACTTCTTCATAGGTCTGGTAGTAGCGCGACAGCGCCTGGCGCACCGGCTCGGCCTGGGTCCATTCCTTCTCAAAGGCTTCCTTGCCCTTTTGCGACTGCATGCCCTGCATCAGCATCTGGCTGAAAGCACCGCCCCCGGCTCCGCCCTTGAGCGCCGGTATCGCGACGGCGGCCGCGATACCGATGATCGCGATCACCATCAGCAAGCCCACGGCCCCGCCACCGGCCCGGCCACCATAGGGCACAAACAGCGCAAACAGGTAAGAGAAGGGGTTGCGGCCCGGCATCTTGATGCCGGGGCTGATCATGCGCGCCACGCGCTTGGTCAGCCAGGGGTAGCCGCCCAGCAGCTCATGCAGATCGGGGAAGAAGCCCCGGTTCGTCATGGTCTGGCGCGCATACTGCACCAGGTTGATGGTCTTCCACTTCTGCGCGCCAGCGGCCAGCACCGACAGCGCGCGGCCGGCCGATTCCGAGCCTTCGCAGCAGGCACGGCCATGCAGGTCGCAGGTGTATTCCTGGGCGCGCGCATAGGCCGCGCCAATCAGCGGCAGCCACAGCACCGGCATGCGCCAGAAATGGCCGGTCAAATGGCCTTGCTTGATGTGGCCCAGCTCATGGCCAAAGTAGAAGTTGATGCCATCGGGCAGCGCGCGCATCGCATCCACCGTGTCGCTCAGCACAATGACAAAGTTGCGGCCCAGAAAGCGGGTGGCAAAGGCATTCATCAGGCCATCGCCTTGCAGCAAATAGGCCTCGGGCGGGTCGACCAGCTCCAGCTTTTTGCAGCACTGCAGGTACTGCAGGTAGAGCTCGGGGAACTGCTCGTCCGACAGCCGCACGGCGGTGCCACGCAGCCAGGCAATCAAGGCGGATTGGGCAAAGAGATAAAAAATGAAACCGATGAGCAGGTAGATCAGCACCGTGCCCAGGGTCAGCAACAAGATCAGCAACCATGCCAGCAGACCCAGAACCAGGGTGATGGCGCCCAGTGTCCGCTCACGCGGATACACCCACTCCTTCATATGTATCTCCTCTGTAAAGAGCGCGTATCATGCCCGAGACACGCGCGCTTTATAGAGAGAATTTATAAGATGTTGCAAAGCAGCAACTACCGCGTTCTGTTGCTTACATGCGGCTTACTTCGCGCAAGGTGACCAGCTCTTCGGCCATCGTCGGATGGATGCCAATCGTCTGGTCAAACAGCGCCTTGCTGGCGCCAGCCTTGATCGCCACCGCAAAGCCCTGGGTGATCTCGGCCGCATCGGCGCCCACCACATGCAGGCCCAGCACCTTGTCGCTGGCGTCATCGACGACCAGCTTGACCAGGCAGCGCTCGCTGCGGCCCGACAAGGTGTGGCGCAGCGGTTTGAAATCGCTGCGGTAGATGCGCACGGCCCCATGGCGCTCGCGGGCCTGGGCCTCGGTCAGGCCCACGGTGCCGATCTGTGGATGGGTGAACACTGCGGTCGGGATATTGTCGTAGTCCATCACGCGCGCGGGCTTGCCCGCCTCGGGTCCCCAAATATGGTCCACCCAGGCCATCGCTTCGGCCAGCGCCACTGGCGTCAGCTCCATGCGCCCCACCACATCGCCCAGTGCATGCACGCTGGGCTGGGCGGTGGCCAACTGCGCATCGACGACGATGGCGCCGCTCTTGTCCAGCGCAATGCCCAGCGCCTCCAGCCCCAGGCCGGCCACGTTGGCCTTGCGGCCGGTGGCATACAGCACCTGGTCGGCCTTCAGCTGTGACCCATCGGCCAAGGTCAATGTGCGCTCGCCGCTGGCCGCATCGTAGCTGATCTCTTTCACTTCGGTCTTCAGGCGCAGGTCCACGCCGCTCTTGCGAAGCTCTTCGGCGACAAAGCTGCGCACCTCGTCGTCAAAGCCGCGCAGGATCTGGTCACCCCGGTGCAGCAGGCTCACCTGCACGCCCAGGCCATGGAAGATGCTGGCCATCTCGCAGCCGATATAGCCGCCTCCCACCACCACCAGGCGGCGCGGCAGCTCGGCCAGGTCAAACATCTCGTCGGAGACGATCACATGCGCGCTGCCCGGCAGATCGGGGCGCATCGGCGTGCCGCCAGTGGCGATCAGGATATGGGCCGCGGTCAAGGTGCGCACCTCGGCGCCATCGGCAGAGACGACCACGGTGTGGGCATCGGCGAGCCGCCCTTGGCCGGCAATGCGCTCCACATTCGCGTTGCGCATCAGGCCCTCGTAGATGCCATTGAGCCGGGAGATCTCCTGCGCGCGCGCCGCTTTGAGTGCCTGCCAGTCCAGCGCAATCGCCTCGGGCATTTGCCAGCCGTAACCGCGCGCCTCTGCAAAGGCCTCGGCATAGCCGGCCGCATAGCTGTAGAGCTTTTTGGGGATGCAGCCGACGTTGACGCAAGTGCCGCCCATGGCCTTGGACTCCACCACCGCCACCTTGGCGCCCCGTGCTGCCGCCATGCGGGCTGCCCGCACGCCGCCCGATCCGCCGCCAATCACCACCAGATCCAGATCCCAGGAATGGCTTGTCTGCATGCTTTGCGCTCCTTTGTTTGCTATGCAAGGCATTGTGCAAAAACACCGGGCGCAGTGCGCGTGTGCGGTTATCGCCGCATCGCGTAGGCCCAAAGCAAAAGCCTGCAATGCGGGTGCGATTGCAGGCTTTGGAGGCCAGCGCCCAAAGGCACTGGCAGGGCAGGCAGATTTACTTGACCAGCTGGGCCAGATCGCCGGCGCTGTACTTCTTGGTCATTTGCTCCAGGCTGTAGCCCTTGATCTTGCCGCCCTGGCCTTCGCAGCCGAACTCGATGTAGCGGGCCTTGCAGACTTGCTTGGCCGCTTCACGGGCGGGCTTGAGCCATTCGCGGGCGTCGAACTTGTCGGGGTTCTCGGCCAGGAACTTGCGCACCGCGCCGGTCATCGCCAGGCGGATGTCGGTATCGATGTTGATCTTGCGCACGCCATACTTGATGGCTTCCTGGATCTCTTCGACCGGCACGCCGTAGGTTTCCTTCATCTTGCCGCCGTACTGGTTGATGATGGCCAGCAGCTCCTGGGGCACCGACGAGGAGCCATGCATCACCAGGTGGGTGTTGGGGATGCGGGCATGGATTTCCTTGACGCGCGAGATCGCCAGGATGTCGCCCGTGGGCTTGCGGCTGAACTTGTAGGCGCCGTGGCTGGTGCCGATGGCGATCGCCAGTGCGTCCAGTTGCGTGGCCTTGACGAACACGGCCGCTTCTTCGGGGTCGGTCAGCATCTGGCTGTGGTCCAGCTTGCCTTCGGCGCCAATGCCGTCTTCTTCGCCGGCTTCACCGGTTTCCAGGTTGCCCAGGCAGCCCAGTTCGCCTTCGACAGTGGCACCGATCTGGTGGGCCATCGCGACGACCTTCTGGGTCACATCGACGTTGTAGTCGAAGGACGATGGCGTTTTGCCGTCGCTCATCAGCGAGCCGTCCATCATCACCGAGCCAAAGCCCAGGTTCAGCGCGCCCTGGCAGATCTCGGGGGTGGTGCCGTGGTCCTGGTGCATCACCAGCGGGATGTGCGGGTACATCTCGGCTGCGGCCTGGATCAGGTGCTTGATGAAGGGCTCACCGGCGTACTTGCGCGCGCCAGCGCTGGCCTGCAGGATCACGGGCGCGCCGACTTCGTCTGCCGCCGCCATCACGGCCTGGACTTGTTCCAGGTTGTTGACGTTAAAGGCAGGGATGCCGTAGCCATTTTCGGCGGCATGGTCGAGCATTTCGCGCATCGAGATCAAAGGCATGGTGGTCGGGTCCGTTCTAATGCAAAGAAAGAGTGCTGCAGCGGCCACAGCAGCCGCGTCAACACCCTGGATTCATATTTGCGGCATGGTAACCGCTTGGTAACTGCCTATTTTAGCAAGCTCAGGCCATCTGGGCGAGAGGCATACTGAGGCGGTAGCAAGTGGTATAGGGTGCCAGCGCCTGCGGCTGCCCGAAAGCGCCCCCGTGCAAAGCCATGATGCGCTGCACAATCTGGTGGCCCAGCTGCAGGCTGTCCACCGGCTCGGGTGCTGCCTTCTCCTGCAGGCGGCCACCATCGTCACAGACCTGCAGCCAGCACTGCCCGCCATCGCTGCCGCCCTGCACCTCGATCTGCGTGCCCTCGGGGGTGTGGCGCAGTGCGTTCTCGACCAGGTTGCGCACGGCCACCTCCAGCAGCACGGCGTGGCCTTTCACCCACAGTTGCTCGGGCATGTCCACCGCCACACTGCCGCCCCGGCGCCAGGCCGCCTGGGCATATTCGGCGCCCACGTTGCGCGCCAGCTGCGCCAGATCGACCGGCGCGGCCTGCTGGGTCAGCGCCACACGGCTGCTGCGGGCCAAGGCCAGAATCTGGTTGAGCACATGGCCTGCGCGCAGCGCATCGGCATGCAGGCGTTGCACCGCCTGGGCCTGCTGGGCGGGGTCCAGCCCGCCTTGCAGCGACTGCGCATGCAGGCTGATCGAGGCCAGCGGCGTGCGCAGCTCATGCGCCACCTGGTTGGCCAAGGTGCGCTCGCGCTCCATCGCCTCGTCATTGCGGTCCAGCAGGCGGTTGAACGCCAGGGTCACCGCCCGGAACTCCTGCCAGTTGTGGCCGGTGGACAGGCGCTGGCCCTGCTCGGGCTCGAGCTGCTCGACATCGCGCGAGAGCTGGGTCAGGGGCTTGAGGCCGGCGCGTATCGTCAGCCCCAGCACCAGGGTGACCACCGGCAAAAGCCACAGCCCGGGCAGAATCATCTGCCCGGCAATGTCATCGGCCAGGTCATCGCGCTCTTGCAGGTTGACCAGCACGGCCACCTTGCGCGTGTGCTCGGTGTTCCACTGCGTGAAGGTGCGCCAGACCTCGTGCTTGGGGCCCAGCTGGGCATCAAAAAAGCCACTGCGCCCATCGGCAAAATGCAGGCGCGGCGCGCTGCCGACATTGAGCACCAGATCGCCCTCGGCGCTCCAGACCTGCAGGCTCATCGACTGCTGGTAGTCATGCGCATGCAGGCCTGGCAGCGGCACGCGCTCGGTCGGCAGGCCCGGCGGGGTCTGCGCGTTGGAGGGGATATTGAGCACCAGCGCAGCGACGCCGGCCAGGTGCCCGTCGGTCAGCTCATCGGCCTCTTCAATGCCGGTCTGGTAGGCCCAGTAAACAAAACTGGCCCAGACGATGACCAGCGCCGCCAGAATCCAGACCAGCAGCCGGGTGCGCAGCTGGGGCAGGCGCTGGGGCTTGGCCGCCAGGTTCACGAGGCCTGGTCCTGGGGCATGAAGTAGCCCACACCGCGCATGGTCAGGATGTAGTCGGCACCCAGCTTTTTGCGCAGGTGGTGGATATGCACCTCCACCGCATTGCTCTCGACCGAGGCATCAAAACTGTAGAGCTTTTCCTCCAACTGCTGGCGCGACAGCACCCGGCCATGGGCCTGCAGCAGGATCAGCAAGATGGTGTAGGCCCGGGGCGAGAGCTCGACGCCTTCGCCCCCCAGGCGCACCTGGTGCAAGGCCGGATCCAGCACCAGATCACGGTAGTGGATCAGCGGATTGGCGCGGCCAGCGGCGCGGCGCAGCAGCGCACGCAGCCGGGCCTGCAGCTCTTCGGCATCAAAGGGCTTGGAGAGGTAGTCATCGGCGCCCATGTCCAGGTTTTCGATGCGGTCATGCACGCCGTCGCGGGCGGTCAGCACGATGACCGGCGTGGCCGGATCGGGCAGGGTCTTGCGCAGGCCCGTGGGCGGCGGCGCATTGCGCAGCTGCTGCAACAGGCGCGAGCCATCGCCATCGGGCAGGCCCAGGTCCAGCAGCACCACGTCAAAGCCCTCGGCCGTCAGCGCGCGCCAGGCTTCGGCCAGGCTGGGGCACCAGTCCACCGCATGGCCGCGCTGCTGCAGATTGGCCTGGAGGCCCTCTGCAATGCCGGCATCGTCTTCCACCATCAGTATGCGCATGGCTGGCATTGTGCATGACTTGCGTCATTGCGCCTATGGCCTGGGCCCTGCACCTGGGACATTAAGAAAGCCTTAAGCCTGCCGCCGCAGCATCGCCAGATGCCTTCCTGCCCCCCTGCCTCGTTCGCCGATACACGCGCTCCCTTGTACAACCGCCGCTGGCTGCTGGCCACGGTGCTCAGTTTTGTGCTGATCGCGCTGTGGGATGCCGGGGGCCAGGACCTGGCGCTGGCCCAGCTCTGGGGCACGGCCCAGGGCTTTGCGCTGCGCGATGACCATTTTCTGGTCACCTATATGCACCAGGGCATGCGCAACCTCGGCTGGTTGGTCGTGCTGGCCTTGAGCCTGGGGGTCTGGCTGCCCTTTGGCGTGCTGCGCCAGCTGCCCACGGCCCGCCGGGTGCAGCTGCTCGTCAGCATTCTGGCGTCTCTCGCGGTGGTGGCCATCCTCAAGCGCAGCAGTGCCACCAGCTGCCCCTGGGATCTGTCGGTCTTTGGCGGCGTGGCCGAGTATGTATCGCACTGGCGCTGGGGCCTGCATGATGGTGGCGCGGGCCATTGCTTTCCCGCTGGCCATGCGGCCGCGGGCTTTTCCTTTGTCGGCGGCTATTTTGCGCTGGCGCGTGACACACCGCGCGCCGCGCGCTGGTGGCTGGCGGTGGCGCTGGTGATGGGCCTGTTGCTGGGCCTGGGCCAGCAGATGCGCGGCGCCCACTACATGAGCCACACCTTGTGGACCGCCTGGCTGTGCTGGACGGCGGGCCTGGCTATTGACATGGGCATGGCACGCCGCCGCAGCCAAGCTGCGGATTAAAGGCTTGCTGACTTAGCCGACCAGCCGCCAGTGGTTGTCAAACATCAGCCCGGTCACCGTATCCAGTGCGGTCACCACCTGCTCACTGCTGCGGCTGCTGCGCGCGGTCACCCCATGGCCGCCGCCTGTCCATAGCCGCGCGCCATCGCGGGCCACCGGGCAGACATCGCCCTGCGGACTGCTGCCCAGGTAGCGCGCCTGCGCATCAAACCAGGCCATGCAATCGGACTTGGGGCAGCTCACCACAAAGCCGCCTTGCGCCAGCGGCGCGCATTCCACGCTGCCGCCGTAGCCGGCCAGCGGCGGCTGGTCTTGTGCCAGCTGCAGGCGCTGGCCATCCCAAACGGCAAAGATAGCTGCGCTGTGGCGCCGCGCATCGTCATGCTCGGCCTGCAGCGCAATGCCCAGGCGCTGGCGCGCGGCATCCCAGGCCAGGTGGCGGATCGACAGGCGCGGGTCGGGCAGCTTCCACTGGCCCAGCAGGCGTCCATCGGCCGGGTGCAGCGCGACGAGGGACGGGTCCATGCTGTCCAGCCATTTCTTGCTGCGCCCCGTCTCGCTTTGCGTGGGGATGCCGCCATTGGCCACGACCAAGGTCCCCGCCGGCAGGCTGCCCAGCGCGGCGGGCAGCACCAGCAGCTCATGCGGGTCCATACCATGGCTGCGCCATTCGGCCAGTTTCTCCAGGCTCGTGGCATCGCGCAGGCCAATGCAGCCCTGGCTGTCTTCCAGATCGGTTTCGGTGGTGAACAGCATCCCGCTGCCGCCTGCGCCCGCCTGGGCCTGCCAGGCCCGTGCCGTCGCGGGGCCCGCCAGTGCCACATGGCCGTTAAAGCAGCGGTCCTCCTGCATCCAGGCCCATTGCAGCGTGTCTGTCTGGGGCTGCCAGCGCAGCAGCCAATCCCCGGGCCGGCGCGCGGCAAAGACCAGCTGGCCATCCGGCAGCGTTTGCACACCATGGCCGCGTGTGGGCAGCGGGGTGCGCGCCGCAATGCGCCAGGCATGGCCGCCGCTGGCTTGGGGCAGCACTTCGAGCACGCCGGCCCAGTCCTGCGCCATCGCGCTGGGGCCATCGCGCCAGACTGCTGCCAGCCGGGTGGCGCCCGGCGTGCTAGCCGCGTCCTTGGCAAACGACAGTTCGGCCAGGCCCAGCGCGCCCATCGCCGATGCGCCCAGCCCACGCAGCAGCGCGCGCCGGGGCAGGGATGTGGATAACACGGTCACAGCCTGTCCTCAGTCGCCATCGCTGTCGCTAAAGCCCAGTGGAATATCGAGCGCCGGCGCCACCTCGGCCTGGTACAGCGCGGTGATGCCCTTGAGCTTGGTAGCCAGCGCCAGAATCTCGCTGTTGGCCTGGGCGCCCTCCTTGGCAGGCAGCTTGCCAGAGGCCGGCATGGCGGCATCGACCACGCCAATGGCATCGCGCCAGCGCTGGGCCAGGGCGATATGGCCCTTGCTGAGCAGCAGTGCCTCAATCGAGATCAGGTCCTTGCCAGGCACGGGCGGCTGCTGGCGCTGCGCCGGGGTCAGCAAAGCCTGGGCATGCAGGGCCTGCCACTGGGTCTGCCACTCGCGCCAGTTGTCGGCCATTGCGATGCGTGCAAAGGCGGGCGCCTTGTTGCTGCCCTCGACCACCTTGACCGGCTTTTCCATCTGCGCCCAGCGCAGGCGCTCCAGGCCGCCCAACCACTGGTTGACCCATTCCTCGATGGCCGCGCCCGTCTCCTTGGCGCCGGGGCTGACCACATCCTCGGGCTCGCTCTCCGAGCCCTCGACGCTCCAGGTCTTGCTGCGCAGAGGCTCCAGCGCGGTCTGCAGGCTTTGGGCCTCGGCGCTGATCGCCTTGGCCACCTGCACTGCAAACGCACACTCGGGGCTGGCTGGCTGCAGGCCCTGGCTCAGCAGCCAGTCCAGCGCGCCAAAGCCCTTGGCGGGCGTGCCCACCAGCTCCATGTCGGCAGCGCTCTGCGGGCCTTTTTTGACGGCGCGGGTGATCAGCGCCGTGCGGATCGGCGTGAAATCAATCTGCCGCAGCGAGCGGCGCTCCACCAAGGGACCCACGCTGGGCGTGGACAGCTGCAGCCAGGCGGTATGGCTGCGCTGCCACTGGCCGCGCAGCTCCGCCCCCGCTGTTTTGGCGGCAGCCGCCGGCCCGGCGCAGAAGCTGGCAAGGGCCTGGTCCTGCGCATTGGCGGCCTGGCTAAACGCCGCTGCACGGGCGGGCAGATGCTGACCATACAGGCTTTGCAGCGCCTGGGCGGCCGTGTAGTACGGCATGGGGGTGTCGGCAGCCTGGGCCAACGGGGCAGCGCTGCCCATGGCGGCCAGGGCAACCAGAGCGCAAGCTCTGCCCCAGGATTGCGCGGCCTGGACGGGCCCCGTTTTCAAACCAACTTGCGTCATAGCGACTCCACAAACTTGACCAAGGCCTCGCGCTCGGCGGCATCCATGTTCAGCACCTGCTGCTTGGCCTGCTCGGCCTCGCCGCCATGCCAGAGGATCGCTTCGAGCACGCCCCGCGCACGGCCATCGTGCAGCAGGCGCTGGTGGCCGTTCACATCCTGGATCAGGCCAATGCCCCACAGCGGCGGCGTGCGCCACTGCTGGCCGTTGGCCAGAAAGTCCGGCCGGCCATCGGCCAGCGCCGGGCCCATGTCATGCAGCAGCAGATCGGTATAGGGCCAGATCTTCTGGCCGGCAATGTTCTTGGCCGTCAGCCGGGGGAAGGGGCCGGGGCCGGTCACATAGCTGGGCTTGTGGCAGACGGCGCACTGCGCCTGGGCAAACAGGCGCTGGCCCAGCTTGACGGCCGAGTCATTGACATTGCGGCGGGCCGCAGGCGCCAGCGTGGCCTGGTAGAAGATCACATCGTCGAGCGTCTTGTCATCGATCTCGGGCGCATCGGCGCGCGCCTGGGCCGCCGTGCGGCCGGCGCTGGACTTGTCCAGACCGCCGCCATGCGGCGCGGCCAGGCAGTCTTTTTGCGCCGGGGTGCAGTTCTCGTTCGGGAAGATGCGCGAGGTGATGCCCATGTCGCCCGAGAAGGCGTTGGCCGTCTGGTGCGCCACGCTGGGCGAGTTGGCCTTCCAGCCAAAGCGGCCAATCGCCTCGCGCTGGCCATAGGCATCCCAGACGCGGTTGACCTGGCCCTTGATGGGGCCGGCCAGCGCCGCCTGCTCCTGCACATTGGCAAGGATGTCGGCCTCGGCAATCGCCTCGATCAGGCCCACACCCACCACCTGGGGCGCAATGCGCGGGCCGATCATCACATCCTTGGCCATGGGCCCATAGCCCAGGTCGGTCAGCTCGTAGCGGGGCTGGATCAATTCGTAGGGCGTGCCATCGGCAAAGCGGCCCTGGATGGGCGTGCCATGGATGCGCACAATGCCCTCGGGCTTGACGCCCTGCACGGCCGCATTGTTGAACTGGTCGCCATAGGTCGGCTCGGGTACCACGCCCGCATGCGGGTCGGCCTTGCCGGGCACCGACAGGCGGATCAGCAGCGCCACCGTGGGGTCGGGATCAGGTCCCAGCGTGCGGTGGAACTCGGGCGGCTCACCGCGCCCGTCCATGATGTGGCAACCGCCGCAGCTGCGCGCAATGAAATGCGGGCCCAGGCCATCGCGCGCCCGGGTCGAGGCCGGTGCCTCCACCCAGTTGCGCTTGAAAAAGGAGTTGCCAATGACAAAGCGCGTGCGCTCTTCATCGGCGAGGGAGGCAAAAGGAAACGAGAACGCGTTCTTGCCGGTGGCAAACACCGTGGTGTCGCCGCCGGTCATCTCGCTGGGGTCTTGCGCGGGCGCCGCTTCGGCAGGCTTTGCAGGCGCGCTGGTCTGCGCGACGCTCGCCTCAGGGCGCAGGGCCACCGCCAGGGCGGTGGCCGCGCACAGACCCGCTGCTGCCCATGCCAGCCGCTGCACGCGGCCACCGGGCTTCTTGTCATTCATCTTCACAGACATAGTGCAGCAACGGTCCTTCGTCAGGGCTGGACCAGGGTCAGCTTGGTGATGCCGATGGCATTGGCCGCCTGCACCAGCAGCTTGGACTGCTCGGTGGCGCTGTCCACCGCCGCCTGGATGCGCTTGCGGCCGGGGGCGTCGGCGCCGCCAATGATTTCGCGGTCAAACGGTGCCTGGATGCCTTCGGTCGCCTTGACCGTGCTGGCAATCTGCGCGCTGGTCTTGCCCGACAGCTCGGCATTCTTGGCCGCCACCAGGTCGGCCAGCGAGGCCACCTTCAAGGTCGTGCCATCGCGGCGCTTGTACTGGCCCAGCCAGACGTTCTGGATGCCGGTGGCATTGGCGACCATGTCGCGGTGGGTGTTGTCGGAGAAGCAGGAATGCTCGTCTTCCTGGTCCTGCGAGTTCAGCGGCACTTCCATGCGCTCGCCGGCCAGCTCGCCGCGCGAGAGCGAACCCAGGCCGACGATGATCTTGCGCACCGATTCCACACCGCCCTTGTCGAACTGGGCGCGGTAGTTCTTCTGGCCGGGTGCCCAGGCCTTGCTGACGCCCGCCAGGTCGTCGATCAGCAGCTCGGTCACCACCTTCAGGTAGAGGCGGCGGCGGTCGGCATGGGGGCGCTTGCCGTCCACATAGTCTTCAAACGAGCGCTCGCCCGGGCCGGTTTCGGACAGGTCCTGGCCCCAGAGCAGGAACTCGATCGCATGCCAGCCGGTGGCAATGTTTTCCTCGCCACCGCGCTCGTTTTGCTTGGCCAGGTTGGCCTTGGTGATCTTGAACTTGGGGTCGTTGATAAAGCCTGAATTGGCCTTGCCCTCGACATAGTCGACATAGGACTCATCCATCGGCCAGGCGTTGATCTGGCCTTCGGGGCCGTTTTCGTCATCGATCGGGCCGCCGTAGAAGCGGAAGGCTTCCGTCTGGCCGTAGAACTCACGCGCGTCGATCCAGCTTTTGCGCGCCGCTTCCAGCGTGTCTTTGGAGGGGGCGGCGAGCAAGGCGGCAATGGCCTTTTGCATGTCGCGTGCCGATGCGAGGCTGTCGCTGTAGTTGGCATAGACCAATTCGCTGTAGCCCGTGGCTACCGCACGGGCGTCCAGCTTGCTGGCCTTGGCGGCCGCCGTCTGTGCAAACGCCGGTGCAGACACCCCTGCGACTGCGCCCAAACCCAGGCCCAAGGCCAACCCCAACACCGAACGGCGTACTAGTCGTTGCGACATAGATTCCCTCTTCCAAAAAAACAGGCAGGCACAGCGGCGCTGTGCTGCTAAACAACAAGGGCTTGGCTGGGCTGCGAGGTGCGTGCGTGTTGTGAATTTTTATCGCAGCAGCTTGGCTAGGTGATCGAAGGCCAGGCTGGTGAACCACCGGCTTGCCCCTGTCTCCGGGGGGCAAAAAAGCCTGGCTTCGAAAGGATTCAGCGCAGTCCTTTGATCCACACGGACGTGCGGGCAGGCTCGCTGAAGCGCCATAGTATCGCCGCAGTCACAAATCCGCACAAAATTGGACGGATCTAGAGACGCAAAAAGGGGCGCCCGTGAGCGCCCCTATGCAGGTCAAAGACCGCTGCGGTTTAGACCACGCGGCTGATCTTCATCATATTGGTGCCGCCGGGCGAGCCCATCGGCTCGCCACAGGTGATCGCATAGATATCGCCGCTTTGCACGATATCGCGGGCCTTCAGGTGCACCTCGGCCTGGGCCAGTGCGGTGTCGCGGTCGGCGCTGGTGTCCATCAGCAAGGGGCGCACATTGCGGTACAGCGCCATCTTGCGCTGGGTGGCCACCTTGGGGGTCAGCGCGTAGATGGGGATCTGGGTGCGGTGGCGGCTCATCCACAGCGCAGTCGAGCCGCTGTCCGTCATCGCGACCAGGGCCTTGGCACCCAGGTGGGTGGCGGTGAACAGCGCGCCCAGCGCAATGCTCTGGTCGATGCGCTGGAAGGTCTTGCCGACAAAGTCGGTGTCCACATCCCAGTCGGCCGAGGCCTCGGCCTGGGCGCAGATATCGACCATCTCCAGCACGGTCTCGAGCGGGAACTTGCCAGCAGCGGTCTCGGCGCTCAGCATCACCGCATCGGTGCCGTCCAGCACCGCATTGGCCACATCGCTCACCTCGGCGCGGGTGGGCACCGGGTTGGTGATCATGCTCTCCATCATCTGCGTGGCGGTGATGACGACCTTGTCCATCTCGCGCGCCATGCGGATCATCTTCTTTTGCAGCGCCGGCACGGCCGCATGGCCCACTTCGACGGCCAGGTCGCCGCGCGCGACCATGATGCCGTCGGACACGCGCAGGATGTCTTCGAGGTGCGGAATGGCTTCGGCGCGCTCGATCTTGGCGATCAGGCCGGGGCGGTGGCGGTACTCGGCCGCGGCCACCATGCACAGCTGGCGCGCCATTTCCATGTCGGTAGCGGTCTTGGGAAAGCTGACGGCCACATAGTCGGCCTGGAAGCTCATCGCGGTCTTGATGTCTTCCATGTCCTTGGCGGTGAGCGCCGGCGCGGTGAGGCCGCCGCCCTTTTTGTTGATGCCCTTGTTGTTGGACAGCTCGCCCCCCAACTTGACCGTGGTGTGCACGGCATCACCCCGCACCGCGTCCACCGTCAGCACAATCAGGCCGTCGTTGAGCAGCAGCACATCGCCGGGCTTCACATCGCGCGGCAGCTCCTTGTAGTCCAGGCCCACGCCCTGCAGGTCACCGGGCTCCTGGCGCGAGGCATCGAGCACAAACCGGGCACCGGGCTCGAGCATCACCTTGCCTTCGGCAAACTTGCCAACGCGGATCTTGGGGCCTTGCAGATCAGCCATGATCGCCACCTCGCGGCCGGCGCGCTGCGCAGCCTCACGCACCATGCGGGCGCGGTCCACATGGTCCTGCGCCTTGCCGTGGCTGAAGTTCAGCCGCACCACGTTGACCCCCGCGCGGATCATCTCTTCGAGCAGCGCCGGCTCGCTGGAGGCCGGCCCCAGCGTGGCAACAATCTTGGTGGCGCGGCGGATCTTGGGCGAAATCATGGGCAGGTCCCCTGTGTCTTTGTCTCAAAAGTGGGGCCGGCTCCGTCACCAGATGCCGACCCGATGTAATTCAGTTCCATTCTGACACGAGAAACGTGCACAGGGAGTTACATCGCGGTTTCATTCGATGTGCGTTTGCACAATTGCGCGGCCAACAAAAACACCTGCGCGGCGCCAGGCCGGGCAGGTGTGGGATGGGGGCGGAGGCGGATCAGGCCAGATCAGCAGGCCGGGCCGCGCCATCGCGCATCAGCGCCTCGATCTCGTCGGCCTTCACCGGCACACCGCGCGTGAGCAGCTCGCAGCCGTCGTCGGTGATCAGCGCGTCGTCCTCGATGCGGATGCCGATGTTGTGGAAGGCCTCGGGCACGCCGTCGGCCGGGCGCACATAGATGCCCGGCTCGATGGTGGTCAGCATGCCGGGGCGCAGGATGCGGCTGGGGCGGTTGAGGATCAGCTCGCCCGAGAGCGGATCGCGCCGCTCACTGGTGTGCCCGAGCTCGCTGGGCTCGATGTAGCTGCCGCAGTCATGCACATCCATGCCCATCCAATGGCCGGTGCGGTGCATGTAGAACTGGAAGTAGCTGCGGTTGTCGATGACATCCTGCACGCCGCCGACCTTGTTCTTGTCGAGCAGGCCCAGATCGAGCATGCCCTGGGCCAGCACGGCGACGGTGGCGTCATGCATGTCGTTGAAACGCTTGCCGGGCCGGGCCAGCGCAATGGCGGCATCCTGGCTGGCCAGCACCAGATCGTACAGATCGCGCTGCGGGCCTGTGAACTGGCCGTTGGCCGGGAAGGTGCGGGTGATGTCGCTGGCATAGCCATCGAGCTCGCAACCGGCATCGATCAGCACCAGCTCGCCGCTGCGGATGGGCGCGGCATCGGCGCGGTAGTGCAGCACGCAGGCATTGGCACCGGCGGCCACGATCGAGCCATAGGCGGGGTACTGCGAGCCGTATTCGCGAAAGGCCTGCAGCAGCTCGGCGTCCAGGTGGTATTCGCGCACATCCTGGCCGGCGCGAATCATGCGGGCCGAGCGCTGCATCGCCAGGATGTGGGCGCGGGCGCTGATGTCCCCTGCGCGGCGCAGGATCGGCACCTCATGCGCATCCTTGAACAAGCGCATCTCGTCGAGCACGGCACACAGATCGCGCTGCTGCTCGGGCACCAGCGCGCCATAGCGGGTGCGGGCGCGCACGCCGTTGAGCCATTGGGCCACCGTGCCCTCGAGCCCCTGGTGGATCGCAAACGGGTACCAGACCACGCTGCGGTTCTCCAGCATCTTGGGCATGCGGGCGGCCTGCTCGGCCACCGAATAGGCTTCGCTCACGCCCAGCGCCGCCACGGCGGCCTCGGGCCCCAGGCGGTAGCCGTCCCAGATCTCGCGCGCCAGGTCCTTGGGTGCGCAGAACAAGGTGGTCTTGCCATCGGCGCTGATCACCAGGCTGGCGTTGGGCTCGGTAAAACCGGTCAGGTAGTAGAAATAGCTGTCGTGGCGGTACAGAAAGTCGCTGTCGCGGTTGCGCGGGTGCTCGGGCGCGGTGGGGATGATGGCGATCCCGCCCTCGCCCAACTGGCGCGCGACCTGGGCGCGGCGCTCGGCATAGACGGACTGTGCGGGAATGGCTGGGGTGGGGGCGGGTGCTTGCATGCTGCTATCGTACTGCAGAGCTTTACCACTGCGCCTGAGGTTGCATCTGCGTGACAAGCCCTTGAGATCGTTTTTATGATTTCAGAGAGTTGGCACATAATGCCGCATGCCCCACCGCTGGAAACCCAACGTCACCGTGGCCGCCGTCATTGAGCGCGATGGCCGATTTTTGCTGGTAGAGGAAGACACCTCGGACGGCATCCGCCTGAACAATCCGGCAGGCCATCTGGACCCTGGCGAATCCCCTATCCAGGCCTGTGTGCGCGAAGTGCTCGAGGAGACGGCCTTTGACTTCAAGCCCTCGGCCCTGCTGGGCATCTACATGAACCGCTTTGTGCGCAGCAAAAGCGGCGCCGACACCACCTATATGCGTTTTGCCTTTACCGGCACCGTCGGCGCGTTCTACGAAAACCAGCCGCTCGATGAAGGCATACGCCGCACCGTCTGGATGACCGCCGACGAAATGCGCGCCGAGGCCCACCAGATGCGCAGCCCGCTGGTGCTGCAATCGCTGGACGACTACCTAGCCGGCCAGCGCTTTGCGCTGAACCTGATCTACACCGATGTGTCCGTGCTGGTGCAGCCCGACGGGGTGAGACCGCTCGAATAGGCCCGCACCAACAACAAGCCCATGGCCCAGCACCATGGGCTTTGTTTTTGGCGGCGCGCCGTCTGCGCTTGGCGCTAACGCGATTGCGCGCAGCGGGCAGGCATGGCAAGGTGCATCCACACCATAACGAGGAGACACACCATGCCAGACCGCAACCCCTGTCGTTTTGCCACCCGCCTGGCGCTGCCGCTGGCCGCTGCGCTGCTGGCAGCCGGCTGCAGCTCGCTGGGCACCCCGCCCACCCGCCAGCACAGCGCCAGGATTGCCGGGCTGGAAAAGCCCGCCGAGGTGCTGGTCGACCAGTGGGGCGTGCCGCATATCTACGCGGGCACCACCTATGACGCCTTTGTGGTGCAAGGCTATATGGCCGCGCGCGACCGGCTCTGGCAGATGGACCTGTGGCGCAAGCGCGGCCTGGGCCAGATGGCCCAGGACTTTGGCCCGGCCTGGGTCGAGAGCGACAAGGCGGCGCGCGCGGTGCTGTTTCGTGGCGACATGTACCGCGAATGGCTGGCCTATGGCTCGGACTCCAAGCGCGTGGCCGAAGCCTTTGTGGCCGGGGTGAATGCCTTTGTCGCCCAGACGAAGGCCGACCCCGGCCTGCTGCCCGAAGAGTTCAAGCTGCTGGGCTACCAGCCCGCGCAGTGGGCCGCAGAAGACACGGTGCGCATCCGCCACCATGGCCTAACCCTGAACTTTACTGGCGAGGTGGACCGCGCCCAGGCCTTTTGCGAAGGCAAGCACAACGGCGCCCGCGTGGACTGGCTGCGCCGCGAGCTGGTGCCCGATGTGAAGCCGCAGGTCCCGCAAGGGCTGGAGGTCTGCGGCCTGCCCGGCAAGGAGCTCAAGCGCGCCTATGCGCTGGCTACCGCCAGCCCGCGCTTTACCAAGGAAAACGTCAAGGTCTCCGTGCAGGACATGGCCCCCGAGCAGCTGCTGGCACTGGCCGAATCGACCTTGAACCAGCCCGATGCCAACACCCTGGCCAGCTACGGCAGCAACAACTGGACGATTGCGCCGGGCATGACCACCACCGGCCGCCCGATTCTGGCCAATGACCCACACCGCGCCCACGGCGCGCCCAGCCTGCGCTATATCTCGCACATCTCGGCTCCCGGCATGGATGTGATCGGCGCTGGCGAGCCCTTCCTGCCCGGCATCTCCATCGGCCACAACGGCCGCATCGCCTTTGGCCTGACGCGCTTTTACATGGACCAGGAAGACCTGTATGTGTACGAAACCAACCCGCAAAACAGCAAGGAGTACAAGTACTTGGGCCGCTGGGAGCCGATGACCCGCGTCACGGAAAGCATTGCCGTCAAAGGCGCGGCCCAGCCGGTGATCGTCGAGAACTGGTACACCCGCCACGGCCCGGTGCTGGCCGCCGAAGGCAACAAGGCCTATGCGCTGCGCGCCGCCTGGCTGGACCTGGGCATGGCGCCCTATTTCGGATCGATGGACTACATGCGCGCGCAGGACTTTGACCAGTTCCGCGCCGCAATGAACCGCTGGGGCGCACCGGGCGAGAACCAGGTCTATGCCGACAGCAGCGGCAATATCGGCTGGATCCCCGGCGGGCTCACCCCCATCCGCCCCAACTGGGACGGGCTGATGCCGGTGCCTGGTGACGGCCGCTATGAATGGACGGGCTTCCGCCATGGCGATGAGCTGCCCTGGGAGTTCAACCCCCAGCGCGGCTATGTGGTGACTGCCAATGAAAACAATGTGCCGCCCAACCACCCACTCTACCAGAAGGGCATCGGCTACGAATGGTCCGACTCGGCCCGCGCGCAGCGCCTGCATGGCCTGTTTGAAAAGGCGGCCAAGGAGGGCAAGAAGCTCAGCGTCGCCGACTCCGAAGCCTGGCAGACCGACATCGTCGCCGTACCGGCCCAGCGCCTGCTGAAACTGCTGGCACCGCTGCAAAGCAGTGATGCCCAGACCGCCCAGGGCCTGGCGCTGCTGCAGGGCTGGGACGGCACCATGGCCAAGGACAGCGCCGCCGCTGCGCTGTATGAGGTCTGGAGCAATGCCACCTTGAAAAAAGCGCTGACCGACCAGGTGCTGGCCGCCCACGAGCGCAGCTTTGCCAAGGAGACCAGTGCCACCCGCATGATCGCGGTGCTGGAGAGCCCGCAGGGCTGGATGAGCGAGGCCGAGCGCGACCAGGTCCTGCTCTCGTCCATCGCCCCGGCGATGCAATGGCTGCAAACCAAGCTGGGGGCCGATGCCAAGAGCTGGACCTGGGGCAGCCTGCACCAGGCGATCTTTGTGCACCCGCTCGCCGGCGTGGTGGACAGCGCCACCAAGCAAAAGCTCAATGTCGGCGTGGGCGGCATCGGCGGCTCCTGGGCCACGCCCATGGCCACCAGCTACAACGTCGATACCTACCAGCTGACCTCGGGCGCCTCCTTCCGCATGGTGGTCGATGTGGGCAACTGGGATGCCTCGCGCGTGGTCAACACGCCCGGCCAATCGGGCAACCCGGCCAGCCCGCATTACCGCGACCTGGCCAACACCTGGGCCGCGGGCCAGTACTTTCCGCTGGCCTACTCGCGCAGCGCGGTAGAAAAGGCCACGCGCGAACGCATTGCGCTGACGCCGCAATAAGCCGGGCGGGCAGCGTCTGCTGGGGACCTTGGGCGCTTATCGGCGCTGTTGGTCGCTGTTGGGCGACAAAACGCCACATAGCCCTAGCGAAGCAGGCGCCTGCCGCCAGGCGGATAATTGCACCCATGGTTAAACAGCGCATCGTAGTGGGGCTGAGTGGCGGCGTGGATTCGGCCGTCACCGCGTATTTGCTCAAAAAACAGGGGCACGAGGTCGTCGGCATCTTCATGAAGAACTGGGAAGATGACGACGACAGCGAGTACTGCTCGTCGAACATCGACTTTGTCGATGCCGCAGCCGTGGCCGACGTGGTGGGCATCGAGATCGAACACGTCAACTTTGCTGCCGACTACAAGGACCGGGTGTTTGCCGAGTTTCTGCGCGAGTACCAGGCCGGCCGCACGCCCAACCCCGATGTGCTGTGCAATGCCGAGATCAAGTTCAAGGCCTTTTTGGACCATGCCATGCGCCTGGGTGCCGAAAAGATCGCCACCGGCCACTACGCCCGCGTGCGCCAGAACCCCGACAGCCAGCTCTTTGAGCTGCTCAAGGGCCTGGACCCGGCCAAGGACCAGAGCTATTTTCTGCACCGCCTGAACCAGGCCCAGCTGTCCAAGGCGCTGTTCCCGGTCGGTGAGCTGAAAAAGACCGAGGTGCGCCGCATTGCCGAAGAGATCGGCCTGCCCAATGCCAAGAAAAAGGACTCGACCGGTATCTGCTTTATCGGGGAGCGCCCTTTCCGCGACTTTCTCAACCGCTATATCAGCAAGGAGCCGGGCCTGATCCTGGACGACCGCAACCGCAAGCTGGGCAAGCATGTGGGCCTGTCTTTCTACACCCTGGGCCAGCGCTCGGGCCTGGGCATTGGTGGCGTGAAGGAAAAAGGCGCCGCCCGTGGCGCGGGCGAGCATGCGCCCTGGTTTGTGGCGCGCAAGGAGCTGGACAAGAACATCCTGCGCGTGGTGCAAGGCCATGACCACCCCTGGCTGCTGTCGCAGGCGCTGGACGCCGACAACACGAGCTGGGTGGCTGGTCACCCGCCCGCTGCCGGCACCTATGGTTCCAAAACCCGTTACCGCCAGCCCGATTCGCCCGCGATCATCGGCGCCGATGCCACGCCCGCGCATTTCCACCTCGATTTTCCCGAGGCGCAATGGGCGGTGACGCCAGGCCAATCGGCCGTACTGTATGACGGCGAAGTCTGCCTGGGCGGCGGCATCATCGCCAGCGTGGCGCCTTCGGCGGCCGCTTAAATAGTCAAGCAGGCGCGCCAGGCGCCTGTGCCGCGCCCGGCAGTTCGTCGCGCAAGATCCAGGCCGCCTCCTGGGTCGAGGCATGCGCGGGGTAGCGGATCTTCATGCGCATGAACACGCGCACCGCCTGGTCGGGCTTGTTGGCGCCTTGCTTGAGCACGCGCACCGTCAGCTCCAGCGCCTGGGGCACCAGATCGCTGCCGGCATAGCTTTTCTCAAAACCATGCAGCAGGGCCAGCGTGTGCGGCAGCTGCATGCGCTTCCAGGCCGTCTGCGCCAGCGCCAAGGTGTGGCTGGCCTCGTTCAGCCGAAAGCCCTTGTCGCGCTTGTAGCAACTGCCCCAGACCTCCAGCGCATCGCTGCTGCGCTGCTTTTGCAGCAGCAGCGCGATATAGCTTTGCGCATGGCGCGCCAGCTCACCCGCCTTGTCGCTGAGCTTGAGCACGCGGTGGTAGCGGCGCTGGTCGGCCAGGCTATCGGGCTCGCTGCGCTGCCACTCGCGCGCTTCGGCCAGGGCGGCGTTCATGTCGCCGTTCTGCACCAGCTGGGCCACCTGGGCATCGCGGCGCTGGGCCAGCGCGGTCTGCGGGTCCAGCACGGGCGCGCCCGCTTCGGCCTGCGGCGCCTTGTCCGGCGTGATGCCCAGGTCCGCATGGTTCTGGTACATCACATAGCCGATCATCGCGGCGATCACGCCGTTGAAATAAATCACCACAAAGGCCAGCAGGGGCGCCAGCAACGCCTGGGGCATCACTGTGACTAGCAAGGCAAAGGCCATCGGCACGCCCTGCATCAGCAGGAACAGAAACAGGCACAGCAGGCCATAGGGCAGACCGATGGCGCCCATCGTGCTCAGCAGCATGAAGGGGTTGATGGCAGCGCGCAGGCTGCCGCTGGTGATCAGCACCATCAAGGTGGCGGGGATCAAGAAAGATGAGAGCAAATCACCCAGTGCGCCCAGTCCCGGGCTGACCCGGGCGAGCATGCCGATCAGAAAGCCATGCACCAGCAGCACGCCAAAGAACTTCCAGGGCAGCACCTTGAGGTCGGCATCGCAGGGGTAATCGTCGTAGTCATTGCTGTCAAGCACGCCGTGCGAGGCATAGGCTGCGATCTTGAACGCATGCCGGCTGATGGCCAGCAGCAGGCCCACTCCGACGAGCAAGCCGATCAACAGGCCCCACATCAGCATATAGGCGCAGAGCGACAGCACCAGCGCATACAGCAAGGGCTTGCGCTGCAGCGGAAACAGGAAAAAACTGTTGAGCTTGCGCCAGAAAGGCTCGATCACCCATTGGGCGCTGTCAACGTCGTCTTGCTGTGGTGAACGCAGTGGGCCCATGGCCAGCCTTTCTGTCTGCCGCCCTCACTGGCGCAGCTTGGCAGCGATCATAAGGCATGGCTTCACCAAAACTTTACATGGAGCTGACGCACCAGGGTGCTAACCACTGCCGCCCATGCGCTCGACCCGCGTTCAGGTGCTGGCCTGGCTGAGCCAGCGCGTGACCGGCTCCTGCGGTGCGGCGCGCTGCAGCGCGGGCAGCCAGCGCCGGGCGTCTTCCAGCCGGCCGGCCTTGGCCAGGCCATTGGCCACCAGCGCCAAGGTGGCGGGCCAATGCGGGTGGTCGGCGGCGCTTTCCAGCTGCTGGCAGATTTTTTGGGCATCGTCCCATGCACCCAGGCGCACAAAGCTGCGCGCCAATGCATGCAGGCTGTTGTCGCTGATGCGCGGGGCGGGCCGGGCGCGGTCTGCATAGCTTTGCCAGCTGTGGTGCTGCAGCTGGCGCACGGCATCCGTGTTGGCCGGCAGCTTGAAGATGGCGCGAGCGGCGCGGTGAAAATCCTCGCTCGCCGGCGCATGGCGGGCGCTCTCGAACCAGGCGCGCAAGATGGCGGCATCGCTGGGTGCCAGCTTGGCGGCCTGGCGCCAGGCGGGCGCTGCCAGCTCAAAGGCCAGCGCATCGGTGTGCTTTTGCGCGCGCTGCACGGCGGCGGCCAGTGCGGCACTCTGGGCCTGGGCCTGCTGCTTGTCACGGGCGGCCACCTCGACCACCGACTCCTTGCGCCGCAACTGCAGGTAGAGAGCCATCAGCAGGCCACCGGCCAGCAAGCCGCCAAAGTGCGCCATATAGGCCACGCCCTGCTGCCCCATGAAGTGCTGGGCCAGCTCAAAGCCCATCCATACCGGCAGCACCACCAGCGCGGGCCAGGTGGCGTAGTTGAAGTAGAAGGCCAGCATGTAGAAAAAGCGGATGCGCCGCATGCGGTAGAGCACCACATACATGGCCATCAGCCCGGCAATCGCGCCCGATGCGCCCAGCCCATAGCTGCCGGAGCCCGCATAGAACAGGCCCGCAAAAAGTGAGGCGCTGACACCGGCCACCAGGTAGAAGCACAGGTAGAGCCCCGCGCCCAGCGCCATCTCCAAGGTGAACCCGAACAGAAACAGGAACACCATATTGCCCAGCAGGTGGCCGGTGCTGCCGTGCAGGAAGGCGGAGGTCAGCGCCTGCAGCGGCTGCAACCCGGCGCCGGCCTCATAGCTCATCGCCCAGCGCGACGTAAAAGGCTTGGGCTCCAGCGGCGCAAAGCGGGCGCGGGCGGCCTGCCAGTCGGCATACAGCGGATCGGCCGCGGTGATCACCTCACCGGCCAGCAGCTGGCGGCGAAAACGCCCCTCCTGCTGCATCAGCATGTAGATCTGGCCGTAGTCCTGGTTTTTTTGCAGGCCCTGCACCATGCGCACCATCTGCGGCTGGATGCGGCTGTCCGGTTTGCGGCTTTGTGCCTGCAGATAGGTCACAAAGGCCGGCACCTCGATCGCCGGTAGCGCCGTATGCGCATAGGTTTTGGAGGCCCGCTCAGCCGCCCGCTCCTCACCCCCTTGCCAGACCCAGAACACCAGGCAGTTGATCGCAATTAACAGCACCGTCATCCACGGCGGCGACTGCCAGGAGGGCTTGTTTTCCAGAGGGATGGCAATAAACATGGCGACTATTGTGCAGTCGCCATGCCGGCGCGGTGTTGGATTTTTGCCTTAGCTTACGGGGGCGCTGATGCGGTGCAGCGCCGGCTTGGCCACACGCACATAGTCCTGCGCATTGAGCACCATCGAGCGGTCCAGCCGCCCGGCATTGAAGGCGATCTCGGCATGGCGCTCCACCAGGTCCGGGTCCACCACCAGCGCCACCTGCGGGCCAGGGCTGAAGGGCGGGATCGCGCCGATCACGCAGCCGGTCCGCTCCGTCGCCTCTTCCGCGCTGGCCATCGTCATCTTGGGCAGGCCGAGCGCGGCAGCCAGCAGGCGAAAGTCCAGCTTCTGGTCGCCCGGCAGCACGGCCAGCACCCAGTGCTCGGCATTGCGGGTCTTGCACAGCATGGCCTTGGCACCCTGGCCTGGCGTCGTGCCCCGGATGCGCGCCACCTCATCCGATTTGCCCTCGGCCGGGTGCTCCAGCACCCGAAAGCGCGCGCCCTCTCCCTCTAACAACTGCTGCAGATGCGCAAACACGCTCATGGCTGCACTCCGGGCGCGACCACCGCGCCTTGCACCTGGTGCTGCGCCAGCGCCTGGGCGACAAAACCGCTGGCCTTGGCCGCTTCCACAAAGGCGGCCAGCCACTGGATGGCGGCCTCGCCCCGGCTCTTGGGCAGGCCCATGGCCTGCTGGATCAGCATGAAATGCCCGGGCAACAGGCGCAGACCGGCATGGCTGGCCACCGCCGCCTCCAGCTGCACCTTGACGCCTGCGGCCACATCGCCCTGGGGTTGCAAAAAGACATCGACAACCGCAGGCGATGTGGGCGCGCGCAGGATGCGGGCGTTTTTCAGCGCACGCGTGAGGTAGAGGTCATAGGCGCTGCCCTGGCCGACCACCACCTCGTGCGCGGCCACATCCACCTGCGCGTTGTCGCTCAGCGGCGAATCACTGCGCACCATGTAGGCGCCTTCGATCAGCACATAGGGGGCCGAAAACCCAATGCCCGCGCCCCGCACCGGATCCACCGCGAAAAAGCCGACATCGGCCTGGCCCTGGGTGACGGCATCGACCGAATGGGCGGCCGCCTCAAACAGCTGCAGATCCAGCGGCAGACCCAGTTGGGCCGCCATGCGCGCGGCCAGATCGACGGAGACGCCTGCGGCCGAGCCATCGGCTCTTTTGTGCGCCAGCACCGGGTTGCCCACATTGATGGCGGCACGCAGGCGGCCGCTGGGCGCGATGAGGGATGCGATCTTGGTGCTATCCGAGGTATTGGCGGTATAGGCGGTATCGGTGCTAGGAGTCATGGCCGCTTTCATGCAAGGTTGAACAAAGGGCATGCCGTCAGCTGCGCGCCCCTCTCCAGGGCGGCACGGCCGCCATCAGGGGTGTTGCCGAGCCGGCATTGCGCGCGGCGCGTTCTGCGCCCATGCCGCATTCTCTACCGGCGGCACAGCCGCAGTGGGCACTGGCCTTTTGCGCCCAAGCCGCTGGCCCGGCGCTGGCCAAGCCAGCCAGGCCCGCGCAGCCGGCCCGCCTGCCGCCGGTCCTGCCCGCTGCGGGTTTTACGCTTTGAATCATATGGCGGCTTGGCAACCTACCTTCTAGTAGGTATAGTCAATGTCAACGCCACAACCCAGGTCCATTGACAATGTCTACCCGCGAAAAAATCATCCTGCTCAGCAACCACTTGATCCAGCAACGTGGCTTCCAGGGCTTCAGCTATGCCGATCTGGAGGCGGGTATTGGCATTCGCAAAGCCAGTATTCACCACCATTTCCCCAGCAAGACAGACCTGGGAATTGCCTACTGTGACTACAAGCGGGCCGATTTCAAAGCCCTGGAGGCCGAGCTGCAAAAGCTGCCCGCCGGCGTGCCGCAACTCCAGGCCTATCTGGATGCGTTTGCCGACTGTGCGGCGCAGGGGCAAATGTGCGGTGTCTACGCGATGCTGTCCGACAGCCACCTGTTTTCGCCCGAACTACAAACGGCGGTCTACCAGCTGGCACAGACCGAGCAGCAGCTGCTGCAAGACATTCTGGTCGCGGGCCAGCGCAGTGCAGCCCTGCATTTTGCGCAGCCCCCGGCAGAGCTGGCCATGGTGGTCAGCTCTGCGATCAAGGGCGCGCTATTGCTCAACCGCATCCCGCCCCATGGGGCCTATGAGCGCGCTGCCAAAGCCATTGTGGACTGGCTGAGCGCCGCCCCATGACATCCGCATCCCAGCCCCTTTTTTAACCAGGAGACCACCATGAAAAATGCCATCCATCGCTTTATTCGCTCCGATGCCGATATCGCTGTGCTGCGAGTCTCGGTGATCTTTATTTTTGCGCTGTTCGGCACCTTCAAATGGTTTGATTTTGAGGTCGCCGAGTTGGAGCCCCTGATCTCGAGCACCTGGCTCAGCTTTCTCTACACGCTCTTCGGTGTGCACGGGGGCAGCTACTTTTTGGGCGTGGTGGAGACCTTGGCATTTCTGGCACTGATAGTCGGCTTCAAAAGGCCCGCTTTTGGCGTCGTGGGCGCCCTGGTCGTCATCGCCACTGGCATCACCACCTTGAGCCTGCTACCCCAACTCTCCACGCTGGACGGTTTCATCGTCAAGGACGTGCTGCTGATTGGCGCCGGCGTTGTGCTGCTCAAGTTCGATCTGCGCCGCCAGCTGAACACGCCAGAAGCGAGCGCAACCGGCAGCGCCGCACCGATGGCAACGGGCCGCTAAGAACCGGCTCAAAGGCGGGGGCCGCCGGGCGTGGCACCAGATGCACCTGGGTATTGTTGCCCAGACGCTGCAGATTCAGGTCATCGCTGTCACGGCCCATGCAGCGGGCAACCCGCCCGAGCAGGTCAGCCAAAACCAGCCGTCCCGTGCCATCGGGGCTGCTGCAATAGCGCCACACCCATCGCTACGGAGAATGGGCCAAGCAATCCCGCAGCCTTGGCCGAAACGCCTGGCGCCCCATCAAGCCCACCCACCAAGGAGGCCATGGCAATGGGTGGGCTCGCTTTGGCAACCTCATGATGTACCGAGTCAGGCACACCGCTATCACCTACAAGCCCGCCAATTTCCTGGCGGCACTAAAGCTTGGATGTTCGAACGCTGGCACAAACTCATCGAGCTCTTGCTTTGTCATGCCAACCTCGGGGGACTGTCCTACCATGCGCCACTGCAAAATCGCCTCCACCTGCTTGCGCACAATGGCCAACGCCTGTTCACGAGACAAGGCAAACTGCGATGCTTGCCCCATCAACTGCGGCATGCTGGTGATCGGTCCGGTGTCTTCACTCAGCCAGGTCTTGGATTCCCGGTCCTTGTCGGGCATCGGGTTGATGTCGAACGCAGGCGAGAGCTGCCATTTGTTATCGCCCATGTAGAGGAAGCCCATGTTTTGCAGGTGGTCGTCGACGTTGGTGATGAGGTGGTTGAACACCTGACGCCGCCACAGTTCTTGGGCATCCGCGACGTAGTTGGCGCAGGCCCCTTTCATTGCATGGAGAACCTCGGTGTAGGCGTGTTCATCTTGTCGACTCGCCTGCAGCAAGGTGGCTCCCGAGATGTAGGGGATGCGTGCATCGTCAGGGGTGCGGTCAAATCGCCGTATGACCGCCACGGGAGTGCCTTGCACCACTGCGACATGCGCCTTCGATACGGTGATACCAGCCAAAGCCGCTAGCTTGAGTGCCAGCACCTCCGCACGAGTGACATTGCGCTCGTCTTTGACACTCGGGAACTTGCCCAATGCGAGATATCCCTCTTCGTCCAGGATGCTGCATTTCGGACGCATGCCGCCAAGCGATGTGCCCTTGCCTCGCAGATAGGCCAAATCCTGGGCGGTCTCCTTGCCGAGTTCAACTGCCCGTGAAGAGCTCAGCATCTTTTCGAGTTCGAGCATTGGCGGCGTTGCCCGCCTGCCTTCTGGTGCCGACTCAAGGTAAACGCCACGGGCGTTACGCAAACGCAGTGCCCCCATACGGCTGAAATCATCAACCGCACAAAGGTAGTCGAGCTCGGTCAACGCACCCAGCTTTGGGTCCTCCTCGCGACGCTTGGCATGTGCCCGAGCAATGACTCGACGGCCCCAAGCATCTGGCTCGGTATCCCCAAGGGCGAGGAAGAAAAGCGAGTCCTCCTTGGTCGCAGGCTTTCGGGTCTGGAAGCCCGGCGCGGCGGAGAGGTCCGCAGAGACGTTAAATGTGTCAGCGTGGTCGAGCCACTCCTGAAAGTAGCCGAACTGCGTGAATACGCGCGGCCCGTTTCGCACAAACACGAGCTTTCCCACGGGGGTGCCCGTTTTTCCAAGACACACATCCAGCTCCGTCTTGGTGTTTGGGGCAGCGGCATTTGCTCTAGTCACCATATCGCGGAAAACTTTCAGAAAGCTTTGGGTGTGTCGCGGCGCTTGCTGTGAATCCGAGATGGAAGTTCTGCGTCCATGAGGGCAAGTCCAACCGAATCCGTCTGCGTGTCCATCAGGAGGCTCAGCTTCTCCAAATCGCCAAAGACCTGCAGCGCACTGGCCAGATAAACGAGCGCTGTGCCTGGGTTGCCATCCTCCAGCCGGCGAACGGTGCTCACCGAGACGCCCATACGAGCAGCCAAGTCGGCTTGGGACAGGCCGCGACGCCTGCGTGCGAGCTCAATGTTCTGACCCAAGGCCTTGAGAGCCCGGTCTACAGTCAGGTTAAGAGTCAAAACCATTTAAGCATCCTCATAAGAACACCTAAATTCTACAAGAGCTCTAATTGGAGCCATTGTAGGATAGCAGCATGATTTACTCAATAAGCGCTCTCATAAGAATACTTGTACATGATAAGTATTCTTAAAAGATTGCTATCTGCCAACAAGGTGCAATAAGCTATCCAAAGAAGCCAATGAAAAGAAGCCGGGGAAGTCCACAATTTCATCCTCGCCTCGCCTCGCAGCAAACATTTTGAAGTACCGACTTGTCTTAGAACTCACTCAAGAAGATCTAGCAAAAAAGTGTGGGTAAGAAAAAACCCGCTTTCTCAGAAGAGAGCGGGTTTGCTTCAAAACTACTAGCAGTGCTTTTTAGAACGGAATATCGTCGTCCATGTCGTCAAAGCCAGACGCAGCGCGTGGGGCTGGCGCGGGCATAGGTGCCGGTGCTGGACGGGGAGGCGGTGCCTGGCGGGGTGCGGCAGCTGGAGCCATCGCCGGTGCGGGGGCACGGCGCTGGTAGTTGCCTGCGGGTGCACCGCCGCCGCCACCTTGGTCACCGTAGCCGCTGTCGCCATAGCCGTAGTCATCGCCACCGCCCTGGCCGCCACCGCCGCCCTGGCCTTGGCGGCTGCCCAGCATCTGCATCGAGTCAGCGCGGATTTCTGTCGCATAGCGTTCCTGGCCGGTGGCTTGGTCGGTCCACTTGCGGGTGCGCAGGCTGCCTTCCACGTAGACCTGGCTGCCCTTGCGCAGGTACTGGCCGACGATTTCAGCCAAGCGGCCATTGAACACGACGCGGTGCCACTCGGTGGCCTCCTTGTTCTCGCCGCTGTTCTTGTCGCGCCAGCGGTCGGTGGTGGCGATGGTGACGTTGGCCACCTGGTCGCCCGAGGGGAAGGTGCGGATTTCAGGGTCGCGGCCGAGGTTGCCGACGATGATGACTTTGTTGACGGATGCCATGGTAGAGGTAGTTCCTTTGAAAAATGGGCGCCTACTATGCGTTGGCAGTGTTGCAGGCATTGCAGCCTTCAAAGCGCCCATCACTGTGATTCAGGGGCGTATCCTACCCCAAAGCGGCCGGTCCTTCTCTGCGGGTGGCCGCAGATCCTGCAACAGGGCCTGCCAGGCCTGCCCCATTCCCAGCCAGTGCTTACTTTTGTGCAGCGCCAGCAGCAGCCACGGCGCGGCCCAGCGGCTGCAGCGGCCAGGTCAGCACCAGCCACAGCAGCGCCAGCGCGCTGGTGGCGATGAACAGATCCGTCACGCTGCCCCAGCGGGTCAGCGCCCCACCGAGCGCACCGCCGGCAAACAGGCCCAGTGATTGCAAGGTGTTGTAACTGCCCAGTGCCGCGCCGCGCAGCGATGCCGGCGCCATGCGCGAGACCAGGCTGGGCTGCGTGGCCTCCAACGCATTGAAGCCGCAGAAAAACACAAACAGCAGCACGCCCATCAGCCACAGCGCGGGCGCATGGCCCGAGGTCGCCACCAGGCCCAGGGCCATCTGCACCAGGGCCACCAGCGCGATCGAGCCCAGCAGGGCGCCGCGCAGGTAACCGCGCCGCTCCAGCGCAAACAGCCCACCCATCAGCACAAAGGACAGCAGCACGGCCGGCAGGTAGACCTGCCAGTGCTCGGCCTTGGGCAGGCCTGCGGCCACCAGCATCGCGGGCACCGCCACCCACATCGACATCTGCACCGTGTGCAGCACGAACACACCGGCATTGAGGCGCACCAGGTCGGCATGGCGAAACACCTCGCGCAGGCCGCCGCGCGCGCCGCCCCGGTGCAGCAAAGGCTCGGGAGGCACAACCCACAGCACCACGGCAATACCGCCCAGCGCCAGGCCGCAGGTCATCAAAAACAGGCCGCTCAGGCCGATATGCACCACCAGCAGCGGGCTGAGCACCAGCGCCAGCGCAAACATCAGGCCGATGCTGGCGCCCACCAGGGCCATGGCCTTGGTGCGCACTTCGTCACGGGTCTGGTCGGCCAAGAGCGCCGTGACGGCCGCAGACACGGCGCCGGCGCCTTGTAACGCCCGGCCCAGCAGCAGGGTATGCAGGTTGCCCGCCATGCCGGCGATCAGGCTGCCGGCGGCAAATACCAAGAGGCCCAGCACAATGACCTTTTTGCGCCCGAAGCGGTCAGACGCCATGCCCAGCGGCAGCTGGCAGAGGGCCTGGGTCAGGCCATAGACGCCCATCGCCAGCCCGACCAGGGCCGGGTCATCACCGCCCGGGTATTTGTGGGCCTCCAGCGCAAACACCGGCAGCACCAGAAACAGGCCCAGCATGCGCAATGCAAAGATCAGCGCCAGGCTGAAACTAGCGCGCCGCTCGGCCGGCAGCATGGCCGTGGAAGAAGAAACAGAAGTGAGAGACAAGGGCGATACGCAGGCAAACAAGGGACGGATGGCGACTATCGCCAGCGGCAAGTGTAGAGCGCAGCCGCAAGCCCTGCTGGCAGACGGAATCTCTGCGCCCAGCAGCGCATCAGAAACCATAGCTAGGCGCAAAGCTGCCGCAAGCCCTCACCTCGGTTTTGGCGCCAGACAGCGGGCCATGCCCCTGGGTTTATCCGCAACGCATGTGCAGCGATACCCGGCAGATTGCACAACGAACGGGCAGGCTGGCTATCATGAGGGGTTTTGGATCTTGAAGCCCACATGCCACCACGCACCCCCACCGACCCTTCCGCTGCCATCGACTTGCACCATGAACTCGGCCTGTCCGAGGCGCAGCAGGACGACAGCCGCTACCTGGGCGCGCGGCTGGCACACAGTCGCATCGCCATCCGTGGCGCGCGCACGCACAACCTCAAGAACATCGACCTGGACATTCCGCGCCACCAGCTGGTGGTGATCACCGGCCTGTCCGGCTCGGGCAAGTCCAGCCTGGCCTTTGACACTTTGTATGCCGAAGGCCAGCGCCGCTATGTCGAGAGCCTCTCGGCCTATGCGCGCCAGTTTCTGGGCCGGCTGGACAAACCCGATGTCGACCTGATCGAGGGCCTGTCACCGGCTATCTCGATCGAGCAGAAGGCGACCAGCCACAACCCGCGCTCGACCGTGGGCACGGTCACCGAGATCCATGACTACCTGCGCCTGTTGTATGCCCGCGCAGGCACGCCGTTCTGCCCCGACCACAACCTGCCACTGGCGGCGCAGACCGTCAGCCAGATGGTCGACGCCGTGCTGGCCCTGCCCGAGGACACCAAGCTGATGATCCTGGCGCCAGTGGCACGCGGCAAGAAGGGCGAGTTCGTCGAGCTGTTTGCGCAGATGCAGGCGCTGGGCTATGTGCGCTTTCGGGTCGATGGCCAGATGTACGAGCACGAGACCCTGCCCGCACTGGCCAAGAACGAGAAACACGATGTCGATGTGGTCATCGACCGCGTCAAGGTGCGCGCCGGGCTGCAGCAGCGCCTGGCCGAAAGCATTGAGGCGGCACTGCGTGTGGGCGGCAACGAAGGCAATGGCCGCGTGCTGGCGCTGGAGATGGACACCGGCGAAGAGCATCTGTTCAGCAGCAAGTTCTCCTGCCCAGTCTGCAGCTATGCGCTGGCTGAGCTGGAGCCGCGCCTGTTCTCCTTCAACTCGCCCCAGGGCGCCTGCCCATCCTGCGATGGCCTGGGCCTGCACGAGGTGTTCGATGTCGAACGCGTGGTGGCTTTCCCCACGCTCAGCCTGGCCAGTGGCGCCATCAAGGGCTGGGACCGGCGCAATGGCTACTATTTTGCGATGCTCGAGAGCCTGGGCCGCCACTACAAGTTCGATATTGAGCAGCCTTTTGAGAGCCTGCCCGAGGCGGTGCGCCAGGTGGTGCTGTATGGCTCGGGCGACGAAGAGATTGCCTTCAAGTACGAGCTGGCCAGCGGTGAGAACGCGGGCAAGATGGTCACCAAGAAGCACCCGTTTGAAGGCATCCTGCCAAACATGACGCGGCGCTACCGCGAGACCGATTCGAGCATCGTGCGCGATGAGCTGGCCCGCTACCAAAGCGTGCAGCCCTGCCCCGACTGCCACGGCGCGCGCCTGCGCCGCGAGGCGCGCTTTGTGCGCGTGGGTGATGGCGACCAGGCCCGTGCGATCCAGGACATCAGCCAGGTCACCCTGAGCGAGGCCCACGCCTGGTTCAGCACCGTGCAGCTGACGGGTGCCAAGGCCGATATTGCCGCGCGGGTGATCCAGGAAATCAGCACGCGGCTGCAGTTCCTCAACGATGTGGGCCTGACCTACCTGAGCCTGGCGCGCAGCGCCGAGACGCTCTCGGGCGGTGAGGCGCAGCGCATTCGCCTGGCCTCGCAGATCGGCTCGGGCCTGACGGGCGTGATGTATGTGCTCGACGAGCCCTCGATCGGCCTGCACCAGCGCGACAACGACCGCCTGATCGCCACCTTGCAGCACCTGCGTGACATCGGCAACAGCGTGATCGTCGTCGAGCATGACGAGGACATGATGCGCGCGGCCGACCAGATCATCGACATGGGCCCGGGCGCCGGCGTGCACGGCGGCCAGATCATGGCCCAGGGCCGCTATGCCGACATCTGCGCCCACCCGCAGTCGCTCACCGGCCAGTACCTGAGCGGCCAGAAATCGATTGCCGTGCCCACGCGCCGCACGCCCTGGCTGCCGGTGCTGGCCAGCACCGTAGGGGCACCCGTAGGCAAGGCCGCCGCGGACAAGGGCGGTTCGCAGTTCCCCACCGTGCGCACCTCGCTGGAGAAAAAGCCCGGCGGCAAAGCCAGCAGCACCAGCAGTACCAAGGGCCGCAGCGTGCAGGAAGCGGCTGCCCCCGCCCCGGTGGACCCGCATGCGGTGCAAAGCCTGCGTCTCATCGGCGCCAGCGGCCACAACCTGCGCGATGTCACCGTCGATTTCCCCGTTGGCCTGTTCACCTGCGTGACCGGCGTCTCGGGCTCGGGCAAATCCACCCTGGTCAACGACACCTTGTATGCGGCCGCGGCCCACAAGATCAACCGCGCGCAGGGCGATGTCGCGCCCTACCAGGAGATCGAAGGCCTGGACTATTTCGACAAGGTCATCAATGTGGACCAAAGCCCGATTGGCCGCACGCCGCGCAGCAACCCGGCCACCTACACCGGCCTGTTCACGCCCATCCGCGAGCTGATGGCCGAGACCAACACCGCCAAGGAGCGCGGCTATGGCCCGGGGCGCTTCAGCTTCAACGTCGCCGGCGGCCGCTGCGAGGCCTGCCAGGGCGATGGCATGGTCAAGGTGGAGATGCATTTTCTGCCCGATGTCTATGTGCCCTGCGACATCTGCCAGGGCCAGCGCTACAACCGCGAAACCCTGCAGGTGCAGTGGAAGGGCCGCAATATTGCGCAGATCCTGGAGATGACGGTGGAAGACGCGCACGACTTCTTCCGCGATGTGCCCACCATTGCCCGCAAGCTGCAAACCCTGCTGGATGTGGGCCTGAGCTATATCCGCCTGGGCCAGAGCGCCACCACCCTATCGGGCGGCGAGGCCCAGCGCGTCAAGCTGGCGCAGGAGCTGTCCAAGCGCGACACCGGCCGCACGCTCTACATCCTCGATGAGCCGACCACCGGCCTGCACTTTGCCGATATCGACCTGCTGCTCAAGGTGCTGCACCAGCTGCGCGATGCGGGCAACACGATTGTCGTCATCGAACACAACCTCGACGTCATCAAGACGGCCGACTGGGTCATCGACATGGGGCCCGAAGGCGGCGCCGGCGGCGGTCAGCTGGTGGCCCAGGGCACGCCCGAGCAGGTCGCCGCCAACCCAGCCAGCCATACCGGACGCTATCTAGCGCCTTACCTCCAGCGCTGAGGCAGCTTGCCGCGCGTCAACGAACCAGTCCATCCCCACTGCAGCCATGCCAGCAAACCTGATTTTCCGCACCGCAACCCTGGCCGATCTGCCCGCCATCATTGCGCTGCTCGCCGATGATGCGCTGGGCCGCGAGCGCGAGGTGCTGGCCGACCCGCCCGATGCGCGCTATATCGCGGCCTTTGACGCGATCTGCGCCGATACCAACCAGCGCCTGGTGGTGGCCGAGCTGGACGGGCAAGTGGTGGGCACGCTGCAGCTGTCCTTTGTGCCCGGCCTGTCACACACGGGGGCCTGGCGCGGCCAGATCGAATCGGTGCGCATTGCGGCGCAGCTGCGCGGCGCCGGCGCGGGCCAGCAGATGCTGGAATGGGCCGTGGCGCAGTGCCACGCGCGGGGCTGCACGGTGGTGCAGCTGACCACCGACAAAAGCCGGGCCGATGCCCACCGCTTTTACGAAAAGCTGGGCTTTGTGCCCAGCCATCTGGGTTTCAAGCGCAAGCTTTAACTGCCCGAGGGCTCCAGCCGAATCAGCTTGCCATCAGGCCCATCGGTCAGCAGGTAGACCAGGCCATCGGCGCCCTGGCGCACATCGCGGATGCGCTCACCCAGCGATTCGTAGAGCCGCTTCTCGCCCGTCACCTTGCCGTCCTTGACCGCCAGCTGGGCAACGCTGCGCGACTTGAGGCCGCCCACCAGCAGGCTGCCCTTCCAGGCCGGGCCATAGCGGTCGCTCGTGACAAAGGCCATGCCCGAGGGCGCAATGCTGGGCACCCAGTAGTGCAAGGGCTGCTCCATGCCGGCCTTTTGCGTGCCTTCGCCGATCTTGCCGCCGCCGTATTCCTCGCCATAGGTGATCACCGGCCAGCCATAGTTCTTGCCGGGCTGGGGCCGGTTGATCTCGTCGCCGCCCTGCGGGCCATGCTCGTGCTGCCACAGGCTGCCATCGGCGGCGACGGCCAGGCCCTGGCTGTTGCGGTGGCCGTAGCTGTAAATCTCGGGCAACGCATCCTGGCGGCCCACATAGGGGTTGTCCTTGGGAACGCTGCCATCCTTGGCAATGCGCACCAGCTTGCCATGGTGGTTGTTCAGGGTCTGCGCATCGTCGCGCTGCGAAAAGCGGTCCCCCAGGCTGAGGAACAGGTTGCCATCGGGCGTCTGGGCGATGCGGCAGCCAAAGTGGGCATTGCTCCTGGCCTTGGGGCGCTGGCTGAACAGGACTTTGACGTCTTCCAGTTGGCGCTCATTGGCCGCAACACGCGCCGTGGCCAGTGCCGTGCTGTTGGTGCCCGCCTGGGGCCCGGCTTCGCTGAAGCAAAAATAGATGCGGCGGTTGCTGGCGAACTGGCTGTCGGCCACCACATCGAGCAGGCCGCCCTGGCCGGCATCGACCACCTTGGGCACGCCTTGCAGCTCGGACTGCTTGCGGCCATCGGCATCGAGCAGCCAGAGCTTGCCGCCGCGCTCAGTCAGCAAAAAGCGCTTGTCCGGCAAGGGCGCGATGGCCCAGGGGTTGAGGTAGCCGCTGCCCACGACTGTCGGCTTGGGCAGCGCGGGCGCCGCCGTCTGCGCTTGCACAGTGCTGGCGGCGCAGATGGCCAGCAGCCCGCTGGCGCCCAGCGCCCATGAATAAAAACCCTTGCGTGCTTGTTTCTGTCTCATGTTTGCCCTTTGCGAAGTGCCTCTGACCTTACCATGCTGACCATGGAAACCCCCAACAGTTCCCCTTCGGCCTCCCCTAGCGCATCCGCTTCTGCCGCCGCCAGCCTGGCAGTCTGGGATTTTGTCGTCATCGGCGCCGGCATGGCCGGCAGCGCCACCGCCTGGCACCTGGCTGCCAGCGCCCAGGTGCTGGTGCTGGAGCAGGAATCGCAGCCCGGCTACCACACCACCGGCCGCTCGGCCGCGCTGTTTGAGGAGCACTATGGCCCCACCCAGGTGCAGGCGCTTACCCGCGCCAGCCGCCAGTTTTACGAGCAGCCGCCTGCCGACTTTGCCGAACATGCGCTGGTCAGCCCCCGGGGCGTACTGTATGTGGCAACGCCCGCGCAGTTGCCCGCGCTGCAAGCCGCCTACGACGAGGCACGCCAGCACTCGCCCGGCGCGCGCTGGCTGGACAGGGCTGAACTGAAGGCCTTTTTGCCGGCCTTGAACACCGAGGTGCTCGAAGCCGGATTTACCGACGATGGCGCCCGCGATATCGATGTGCATGCGCTGCACCAGGGCTTTTTGAAGGGCATGCGCCGGCGCGGTGGTCAGCTGTGGAACGACGCCCAGGTGCAGGGCCTGCACTGGGATGCCAGCGCCGGCCACTGGCAGATCGGCCTGGCCGATGGCCGCCAGCTGCTGGCGCGCCATGTCGTCAATGCCGCCGGCGCCTGGGCCGATGAGCTGGGCCAGATGGCTGGAGCAGCTGCCATTGGCCTCACGCCCAAACGCCGCAGCGCCTTCACCTTTGCGATGCCCGAAGGCATGGATGGCCAGCACTGGCCGGCCGTCATCGATATTGGTGAGCAGTGGTACTTCAAGCCCGATGCCGGCCAGCTGCTGGGCTCGCCCGCCAATGCCGATGCCACCCACCCGCATGATGTGCAGCCCGAGATGCTGGACATTGCCGAGGGCATTGACCGCATCATGCAGGCCAGCCATTTCGATATCCGCCGCCCCAGCCACAGCTGGGCAGGCCTGCGCTCCTTTGTCGCCGATGGCGAGATGGTGATCGGCTGGGATGGCCAGGCGCCGCAGTTTCTGTGGGTGGCGGCGCAAGGCGGCTACGGCATCCAGAGCGCCTATGGTTACGGCCTGCTGGCGCGCAACCTGGCCTTGCAGGAGCCGCTGGACCCGGCGCTGGCCAGCCAGGGTGTGCAGCCTGAAGCACTGTCGCCCACGCGCCATTTGCGCTGAATAGCGCAGTGCCAGCACGCAGCTGCGCTTGCTGGCACACTGCTGGAAAACCTTGAATAACATCCGGCGCTGCGCACACCAGCGCCTCCAGCCATGTCCGCTTCCAGCTCCCCCGTCCCCTTTCGCCCTACGGACCTCGCCTTGGCGCTGGTCGTGGTGGTGGTCTGGGGCATCAACTTTGTCATCATGAAATGGGGCCTGCAAAGCCTGACCCCGTTCGAGCTGGGCGCCCTGCGCTACCTCTGCGCGGCCTTTCCGCTGGTGCTGTTCATCAAGCCGCCGCGCGTGCACTGGCGCTGGGTGGTGCTGTTTGGCCTGCTGCAGGGCGTGGGCCAGTTCGGCTTCTTGTTCACCGCGCTCAAGGTGGGCATGACGGCATCGCTCGCCAGCGTGGTGCTGCAGACCCAGGTGTTTCTCACCGCGGTCTGGACCTGGGTACTGCTGCGCGAGCGGCCCGGCCGCCCGTTGGTGGCCGGCATGGGCATTGCCGCGCTCGGTCTGGCCTGCCTGCTGATCAATGAGCTGCGCAGCAATGGCGCTGGTGGCACCACCTTGGCCGGCCTGCTGCTGGTGCTGTGCGCGGCCACATCCTGGGCCTGCTCCAACGTGGTGGTGCGCCTGGCGCAAAAGGAAAACGCCCGCTACGACCCGGTGAGCTTTATTGCCTGGAGCAGCCTGATGCCGATTCTGCCCTTCATCGGGCTGAGCGCCGCACTGGACGAGGGCAGCGTCGGCAAGTGGCTGCAGGCAGAGACCTGGCAGCAGATTCCCGGGCTGGCCTGGATGTCGATCGCCTACCTGGGCTGGGTGGCCACCATCGTCGGCTATGGGCTGTGGACCAGGCTGATCCAGCGCTACTCCGCCAACCGGGTGGCGCCCTTTAGCCTCTGCGTGCCGGTCATTGGCCTGACCACCGGCATGCTGGTGCTGGGCGAGACGGTGACCGGCTGGCAGTGGGCCGGCGCGGTGTTTGTCGTGCTGGCGCTGGTGGTCGTGGTCTGGGGCGGCCGCTGGCTGCAGGCGGCGCGGCGCTAAGCTGCGCCCAACGAGACCGCACTCAGCGGTCCTCGATCTTCGCGGTCTCGACGATCTGCTGGTACTTGGCCACCTGGGCCTTCAAGAAGGCGCCCATGTCCTGGCCGGGCGCGGCCACCACATTGCCACTGGCTTCGAGCTTGGCGCGAAAGCTGGGCGACTGCAGCATGTCATCGATGGCCGCACGCAAGGCCTTTTGCACCTGCGGGGGCAGCTTGGCCGGGCCCATCAGCGCAAACCAGCTGTTGATATCGACCCTCGCAAACGCCGAGGTCTCGGCCAAGGCGGGGATATCGGGCGTGACGCTGGAGCGCTTGGCCTCGGTCGTGCCCAGCGCCACCACCTTGCCGGCGCGGATATGCGGCAGGCCCGAGGACAGCACAAACACGCCAAAATCCAGGCTGCCGCCCAAGAGGTCATTGGTCAGTGGTGCCACGCCCTTGTAGGGCACATGGGTCATCGCCACATCGCCGGCCTGCTGCACCATCTCGCCAGCAATGTGCAGTGCCGTGCCCACGCCCGAGCTGCCATAGCTGTACTTGCCCGGGTTCTGGCGCAGCAGGCTGAGGAACTCCTGCGTGTTCTTGACGCCGCTGGCCTGCGAGGCAACCAGCACCATGGGCTGGGTCGCCACCAGGCTGATGGGCGTGAAATCCTCGAACACCCGGTACTTGATGGCCTTGTTGATCAGCGGCGCAATCGCCATCTCATTGTTGGCCGACAGCAGCAGGGTGTAGCCGTCGGCCGCCGCCCGGGCCACCTTTTGCGCGCCGATGGCGCCACCGGCACCACCCAGGTTCTCGATCACCACCGGTTGCTTGAGCCGCTGCGCCAGCTCGGTGCCGACCATGCGGCCGACTGCATCGGTGCTGCCGCCGGGCGGGTAGGCAATCACCAAGGTGATGGCCTTGTTCGGGTAATGCGCAGCCGCTTGCGCGCCTGCCGCCATGCTGGCCGCCAGCGCCAGCAGACCCAGGCTGGCCATCCGGCGCGGGCGAGAGAAAAGCATAGGGAGCATCGGAAGTCCTTGTGGCGGTGGAAAAGGCGTCAGAAGAAAAGCGGCAGGCGCATTGTGTCTTGGCCCAAGAAGCCCCCGCACCATTCCGGAAAAAGAAGCAGGGTCCGTGCCAGCGTGCAGCACGGACCCTGTCGTTCTTGGCGTGGAGGCCGCTCAGTCCACGGCGTTCAGCAGATCGCGGGTCTGGATCGCAGCGGCGCGCGCCGCGCTGGCAAAGTCTTCACCGCTGCTCGCATACAAAATGGCGCGCGAGGAGTTGATGATGATCGGGCCGCCGCCAATGCGGGCCGCCTTGACGGTGGCCACCGCATCGCCGCCCTGCGCACCGACGCCGGGAATCAGCAGCGGCAGGTGGGGGGCGACGGCGCGCACGCGCTCGATCTCTTGCGGGCGGGTGGCACCGACGACCAAGCCCAGCTGGCCATTGGTGTTCCAGGGGCCCTGGGCCAGGCGCGCCACATGCTCGAACATCTGCGGCTGGCCGGGCACATCGGCCAGGGTCTGGGCCTGCAGGTCGTCCCCACCGGGGTTGGAGGTGCGGCACAGCAGGAAGGCGCCCTTGCCCTCGTACTTCAGGTAGGGCGTGATGGAGTCAAAGCCCATGAAGGGCGACAAGGTCACCGCGTCCGCCCCATAGCGCTCAAAGGCTTCCTTGGCGTACTGCTCGGCGGTCGAGCCGATGTCGCCGCGCTTGGCATCGAGAATCACCGGCACCTGGGGCGCCACGCGGCGCATATGGGCCATCAGCTTTTCCAGCTGGTCCTCGGCGCGGTGCGCTGCAAAGTAGGCGATCTGCGGCTTGAAGCTGTTGACCAGGTCATGGGTGGCATCGACGATGGCTGCGCAAAAATCATAGATCTTGCTGGCATCGCCGCGCATCGTGGCGGGAAAACGGCTGGGTTCCGGATCCAGGCCCACGCACAGCATGGAGTTGTTTTGGGTGGCTGCGGCGCGCAGCTGGTCGATAAAAGGCATGGGCGCTATTGTAAAAGCTGGCCGTGCCAGGGCCTTCGCAGAGCTGACTGCGTCGCACGGGGATTGCAGGCACAATCGCGCCCCATGCCTACCCTGTCGAGACAACAACTGGTGATCCTGTGCCTGCTGACCCTGGTCTGGGGGCTGAACTGGCCGGTGATGAAGACGGGGGTGCTGCACTTCCCGCCGCTGAGCTTTCGCGCGCTGTCGATGCTGATCGGCCTGCCGCTGCTGGCGCTGGGCCTGCTGGTGCTCAAGGTGCCGTTCCGGCTGGAGCGCCGCTACTGGGGGCCGCTCGTGGTGCTGGGCTTTTTCAACATGGTGATGTGGCACACGCTGATCATCGTGGCGATTCCGCTGCTGCCCAGCGGCCGGGCAGCCATTCTGGGCTATACCATGCCTATTTTTTCAGCAGCACTGGGCGCGCTGTTCTTCAGCGACCGGCTGCCACCGCGCGCCTGGCTGGGCGTGGCCGCTGCCGCTGGCGGCGTATTGCTGCTGCTGTGGAACGAGATGGACAAGCTGGGCGGCAAGCCTACCGGCGTGGCGCTGATGCTGCTGGCAGCGGCCAGCTGGGCGTTGGGCACCCAGCTGCTGCGCCGCACCCGCATCCCGGCGCCCACCTTGACCCTGGCCTTCTGGATGACCGTGATGACCACCGGCTGCCTGTGCCTGCTGGCCACGCTGCTGGAGCGCCCGCGCTGGCATGCGCCTGACCCCGTCGCCTGGGGCACCATCCTGTTCAATGCAGTGCTGGTGATCGGCTTTGCCCAGGTGGCCTGGTTCTTTCTGGTGCGCACCCTGCCGCCGCTGGCGTCCACTTTGAGCGTGATGCTGATCCCCGTGCTGGGCGTCTTCAGCGGCGCCTGGTGGCTGGGCGAGATCCTGCACTGGCAGGACTGGACGGCGGTGGCCTTGATGGTGCTGGCCATCGCCTCGGTGCTCTGGCCCAGCCGGGCGCGCCGCTGAGCCTGCACGAGGCGAGGCCAGGCTGCGGGTATCAGCGGCCTGCGGACTGCGTGGGCGAGGCCAGGCTGTCGTTGTCCATCGTCAGATAGACCAGCACCAGCAGCAGGGTGATAAAGAAGCGGAAGGCATCGGGCACACCATTCCACGCTTTGGACATCCACATGCCAAACCACTCACCGCCCACCGACATAAAGCCCACCTGCCAGGTGAGAAAGCCCAGGGTCAGCCCGGCAATCGCCCATTTTTTGGCAGCACGAAAACCGGCCGCATCGGCATGGCGGGCGCGCAAGAGCTGGCTGCCGCCGACCCAGCACAGCAGCGCCGTCAGCGTCTCCAGCGCAATGATGCCGGCATAGCCCAGGTGGTGGATCCATTCCGCATCGATGGCGCGGTAGAGGATGCCGTTGCCTGGGAAGGTGGTGTCCATCAGGAACACATGGTGCACAAAGGCAAAGTTGGTGGCGTAGTCGGTGATATTGCCAAAAGCCACCAAGGTGGCAAAGAAAGCCATGGCCAGCACCAGGGCGGACTTGGACAGACGAATCATCATTCGAAGCTCCAGACGTGAGAGTGTGAGAGAGGGATAGGAAAAGACAGACGGATGCCGTGGCGCCGAACAGCAAGGCTCGGCACCTGATCCATCAAAAGTGTGCCAACGCGGAGTTGGCGGGGAGGTGTGCAAAAAGCACGCAGGCGCGCAGATCGGGACTGGAAAACCTGAAGTCGGCAGCGGGTCTGGGAAACACGCAGGCCAACCGGATCGAATGTCGCGCCAGGAGGGAGGCTGGATTCTGCCAGCCCGCTGTGGAGGCTGTCAACGCTGACCGATCCGGCCATAAAAAAACGCACGGCCCCAAGGGGAGTGCGTTCTTGGTTCCAACCGGGCTGCGGCCCGGTGGTTGATCAGCGAGGCGCGTTCAGCAGACGGGTCACATCGCGGTCATTGGGCAAGGCATAGTCATAGCCCGACAGGATGCGGCTGTCTTCGGTACGCACCAGCTTGAGGCTGACGTAGGTGAAGTTGGCAGCGGGCGAGAAGGTGCCGACCAGCACCATCGAGGCGTTCTGGCTGCGGGCAATGTCACGCATCTCGCGCGACAGCAGCAGCTCGCCGGTGCCTTCACGCACATACAGATCGGTGCGCAGCTTGACTTCCTTGACGTGGAAGCCCCGGGCGGCCATCTGGTTGGCGTAGATCTCGGACAAGGTGCGGCCCAGTGGCGACGAGGCGCCCATGTTGTTCACATTGACCACGGTGGCCACCAGCACAGGGCCGGTACCGGTCGACTGGGGAGCGACCGAGGCGGTCAGCTTGTTGATCGCATCCTGGCTGTTGGCCAGGAAGACGCTGGCGTCGGCAGCCTGGTAGGTCGGCTCGCTGCGCACCGTGCTCACGGGCTGGGCAGGATCCATCCAGCTGGCGCAACCGGCCAGCACAGCGGCAGAGGCCACAGCGGCCAGGGTGGTCAGACGCTGCATCATTTGCCCACCACCTTCATGTTGACAGCGCGGTAGGCTTCGGTCTTGGCGAACTGGCCGACGGTGGCGTTGTCAACATAGTAGACATTGGACTTGCGCGCGACATACTGACCCTGGCGCAGCACCGTGGTGGTCAGCAGCACTTCGGAGTACGCAGGGGCACCTGCGATGGTGGCGGCCTGGTAGTCGGTGCCGATGGTCGGGCTCACGCCGGCGACGACCTGGCCGTTGTCGCCCTCATAGGCCCAGTTGCCCGCTTGCTGCAGGTTGTGGTGCACGACCTTGGCGTCGTAGCTCACTTCGAGCTGCTGGCCGGGGGTGGTGTAGACCGATGCGCCGTGCTGCACCAGCTTGGTCACGACCAGGTCGTGGAACACGCTGTCAAAGGCGCTGGCGTTCTGTGGCAGGGCCACATACAAAGGCGTCTTGGCGTTCAGACCATTGCGCTCCAGGGTGGCCAGCGTGTCGGCCACCACGTCGCTGGCCATCAGGTCCCAGTGACCCGCAGCGCGCACCTTCATCTGGGTTGGTTGTGCATAGTTGGCGCCGTATGGAACGGGCGCCTCTACCGCGCAACCCGTCAACGCAAGCACGGCGCTTGCCAGCGCCGCCGCTCCGATGGTCTTTTTCAAAGCCATGTTTCCCTCCTCGGAATTAGATAGCCGACGGGCCAACACCCGCCCAGGCTTGCATCCATTGTTGTAGATGTGGTGCTACCAAGACAAGTGAAACGATCCAAAGTGCGAGCAGAGCCACGCATTTTGTTGTTTTTGCTCACACTTTAGAAACGCCATTTGCCCACTGAATAAGCTCAGCCTGCCGCGCGTTTTTGCAGAATCTCGAAAGCTGGCAAGGTCTTGCCTTCCAATACTTCCAAAAAGGCACCGCCGCCGGTGGAGATATAACCAATCTTGTCCTCGATGCCGTACTTGGCAATGGCGGCCAGGGTATCGCCACCGCCGGCAATGCTGAAGGCGGGCGACTGGGCAATGGCCTGGGCCAGGGTTTCTGTGCCATGTGCAAACGCATCGAACTCGAACACGCCCACCGGGCCGTTCCAGACGATGGTGCCGGCCTTCTTGAGCTGCTCGGCCAGGCGGGCGGCCGTCTCGGGGCCGATATCGAGGATCAGGTCGTCATCGGCCACGTCGGTGGCGCGCTTGATGATGGCCTCGGCGTCAGCCGCAAAGGTCTTGGCCACCACGACATCGGTCGGAATCGGCACATCGGCGCCGCGTGCGGCCATGGCATCGATCACGGCCTTGGCGTCACCCACCAGGTCGGCCTCGGCCAGCGATTTGCCGATGTTCAGGCCTGCCGCCAGCATGAAGGTGTTGGCAATGCCGCCACCGACGATCAGCTGGTCCACCTTGCTGGACAGCGCCTGCAGGATGGTCAGCTTGGTCGAGACCTTGGAGCCCGCGACAATGGCGACCAGCGGGCGCGCCGGCGCGGCCAGTGCCTTGGTGATGGCATCGATCTCGGCCGACAGCAGCGGGCCGGCACAGGCGATCTTGGCGTACTCGGCAATGCCGTAGGTCGTGCCTTCGGCGCGATGGGCCGTGCCAAAGGCGTCGTTCACGTAGATATCGCACAGCTGGGCGAGCTTTTGCGCCAGCGCCGGCAGGTTCTTCTTCTCGCCGACATTGCTGCGGCAGTTCTCCAGCATCACGACCTGGCCGGGGGCCACGGTGACGCCGTCAACCCAGTCAGCGATCAGCGGCACCTCGCGGCCCAGCAGCTGCGCCAGGCGCTGGGCCACCGGGGCGAGCGAGTCCTCAGGCTTGAACGCGCCCTCGGTGGGGCGGCCCAGGTGGCTGGTCACCATCACGGCAGCGCCGGCCTTCAGCGCCATCTCGATCGCAGGCACCGACGCACGCACGCGCGTGTCTTCGGTGATCTCGCCGGCATCGTTGAGCGGCACATTCAGGTCGGAGCGGATAAAAACGCGTTGGCCTTGCACCTTGCCTTGGGCACACAGGTCGGAGAAACGAAGGATGTTCATGGGAATGGCTACCAAAGAGTCTAGAAACTGGGGCGCGCGCCATGCAGGGGCCTGCGCATGGCCGCCATTGTAGAGGCCTGCCCAGCCCGCCCCAAGCAGCGGGTCGCGCTTGCGTCTCTCAGCCCTGGCTTACCAGCCCAGGCCGATATGCAGCGGCAGGTAGACCGCCATGCCCACCACAATCGTGCCCAGGATGCCGCGCTTTTTGAAGTAATAGATGGTCGCGCAGATCACCGCCGGAATGCGGGCATCGAGCAAGGTGTCGGTCAGCTCGCCCTTGACCATCAACAGCTCGGGCGCAATGACGGCCATCAAGGCGGCCAGCGGCGCGTATTTGAGGCCGCGCTTGAGCCAGTCGGGCAAGGGCAGCTCGTTCTTCGGGATCATGAAGAACGCGCGGGTGACCACGGTGATGACGGTCAGGCCCACGATGGCGGTGAGCTGGTAGAGCAGATCCCAGTCGTCCTGGCTCATCGCACATGCTCCTCACGCACGGGCACGGCCGTGGTGCCATCGTCGGGCTGCTCGGGCCCGGGCGATGGCAGCGGTTTGTTCTTGGCCACCACCACTATCTTGGGCTTGCGCCCGCGCTGGTCCACCGCCTCGACCAAAAGTCCGATGGTCACCGCACAGGCAATCGCCACCAGAATATTGAGCTTGAGCGGAATGCCGTAGGCCGCAATCGCCGCCGTCGCGGCCACCAGCGCCGCCACCTTGGTGGCGCGGTCGATCAGCATCGAATAGAGCACGCCCAGCAGCGCCAGCACGCCGGCAAAGCCCAGGCCCCATTCCAGCGGCACCACATTGGCCAGCAAGATGCCGGCAATCGAAAAGCCCTGCCAGGTTACAAAGTTGAGCGACGAGGCGCCCCAGAAGTAGTAGACCTGCTGGGGCTTGGCCACCGGCGCGGTGTAGCGGCGCATAAAGGCGACAAAGATCACATCACCGCTGAAGTAACCAATGCAGAGCCGGTGCCACAGCGGCAGATGGGCAAAATAGCTGCGCCACATGCTCGACAGAATGACAAAGCGCAGGTTCACGCAGGCGGCGGTGAACCAGACCACCCACATCGGCGAGCCCATCGCCATCAGCGGCAGCACGGCCAGCTGGGCGCTGCCGGCATAGACCACCAGCGACATGAAGATGGCCATCGGCGCGGAGATACCCGCCTTGACCATGGCCACACCGGTGACCAGCGCCCATGCGGCAATGCCCACGGCCGTGCCCGACATGTCGACCACGCCGGCACGGAAACTGGGGTGGTCGATGGCGCGGCGCCGGTGGTGCAGGCTCATGGAGCCGCCACGGAGAGCCTGTCGTCACCCAACACCTGGCCGGGTTGCAGCGCATGGCCGCGCAGAAAATCTGCCGCCTGCAAGCGCTTGCCACCGGGCCGCTGCAGTTCGCTGATGCGCAAGGCACCTTCGCCGCAAGCCACCTCAATGCCCTGGCCATCGGCCGCCAGCACCTGGCCGGGAACGGCATCGGCGGGCGCATGCCGCTCGGGCTGTGCTGCCCAAATCTTGACCACCTCATCACCGACGCGGGTCGAAGCAGCCGGGAAGGGGTTGAAGGCGCGCACACGGCGGTCAATCTGCTCGGCGCTCAGCGTCCAGTCGATGGTGCTTTCGGCCTTTTCGATCTTGTGCGCGTAGGTGATGCCTTCTGCCGGTTGCGGCTCGCGCTGCAAGCGGCCCTCGGCGCTCAAGGCCAGTGCCTGCACCAGCATGCGGCCGCCCAGCGCTGCCAGCTTGTCGTGCAGGCTGGCGGTGGTGTCATCGGCGGCAATGTCCAGCGCTTCGACCAGGCACATGTCGCCGGTATCGAGGCCCGCATCCATCTGCATGATGGTGACGCCGGTCTGGGCATCGCCCGCCTCGATCGCGCGGTGGATGGGTGCGGCGCCGCGCCAGCGCGGCAGCAGGCTGGCGTGGATGTTGAGGCAGCCCTTGGCGGGCAAGTGCAGCACCCATTGCGGCAGGATCAGGCCGTAGGCGGCGACGACCATCACATCGGGCTGGGCCGCCAGCAGCGCCGCGCGTGCAGCAGCCGCTTCTTGCGGGTATTTGCCATCGAGCCGCAGGCTGAGCGGCTGGCTGACGGCAATGCCGTGCGCCAGCGCGCATTGTTTGACGGGGGAGGCCTGCAGCTTCATACCGCGGCCGGCGGGCCGGTCCGGCTGGGTCAGCACCAGCGGCACCTCGTGACCGGCGGCCAGCAACTGCTCGAGAGCCACACGGGCAAATTCCGGCGTGCCGGCAAAAACTACTTTCATGTCTTTTTTTAGGTAAGAGGCCAGTTGCGATCAGGCCACGCTGACCGGCTGTCAATCGCGCTGGCGGGGCTCGGGCAAAGGCTCATCCATGAACATCAGCTTTTGCACCACACCTTGCGGATCGATGTGCACATGCGCGAATCGCTTGATGCCATTGTCCCAGAATCGGTAGGTCCAGACCTGTCCCGTGAAGCTCCAGACCGACGTGATTTCCATCGGCGGGCCAAAATCCTGCAGCAGCTGCTGCTCGCTGAACTGGCCCATCGGGATGGCGCCGAAGTTATCGGCCGTCAGCACCTGGGTGGTCGTCTGCAGTTGGCCATCGGCGCCAAAGCGCAGCTGGTAGGCCTCGCGCCCCATCGGCTGGGTGGTGTAGAGCCAGCGCTCAGCTCCGCCGTCGAGCTTCTTGACGGTATTGGCAGGGCCGAGCTTGCTCAGCACCTCCTGCTGCGGGGTGCCGGGCTTGAACTGGGTGGGATAGGCACAGCCCGCCAGGGCGGCGCACAGGATGAGCAGCGCCATCGCGCCCCACGCGCGGCCGGGCAGCCAGCTCCGTGAAGATCGCGCCGTGCCCATATCAGCCCTTGGCGTCGGCCAGCTCGCGCTTTTGCTGCTTGACCAGCTTGGACTTGATGCGGTTGCGCTTGAGGGGCGAGAGGTACTCGACAAACACCTTGCCCAGCAGGTGGTCCATTTCATGCTGGATGCAGATGGCCAGCAGGCCTTCGGCGTCGATCTCGCGGCTGTTGCCGTTCTCGTCGAGTGCCCGGATCTTGACCGCCACCGAGCGCTCAACGCCGTCGTAAATGCCGGGCACGGACAGGCAGCCTTCGTCGCCGACCTGCTTTTCATCGCTGGCCCAGAGGATTTCCGGGTTGATGATGGTCATGGGCTCGTTGCGCTCTTCAGAGACGTCGATCACCACCACGCGCTCGTGCACGTCGATCTGCGTGGCTGCCAGGCCGATACCGCTGGCGTCGTACATGGTGGCCAGCATGTCCTGGACCAAAGTACGGATGCGGTCATCGACCACGGCCACGGGCTTGGCGACCTTGTGCAGACGGGGATCGGGGTAGCAGAGAATCGGGAGGATAGACATAGTTTTCGCTCTTGAATGTCGTTATTTTCGCCACTTTTGCGCTTCAATGCCCAGATGGCTTGCAATAATCATTGATCGATCAAGGGCTTGGCCCGAGAATCAGAGGCAATTACAAACATTGACAGCAGGCCCACTGTGGCCTGCCAGCGACTGAGAGGGAGTCACCCGGCCATGCGAGCATCCACCACGCCCCTGTTCCACCAGCTGCGCAGCAGCGCCGTTGCAGTCGCCTGCATGGCCTGCGCCGGCATGAGTGCCTGGGCCGCCACCCCGGCCGCGCAGTTGCCGGTCACCGCGCAGCAGCGCAGCACCGCCCAGCAAGTGGCGGCGCAGGGCATCCCCGAGGCCGACCTGGTCGCCAATGCGCCTGAGAGCTACGTGGTCAAGCGGGGCGATACGCTGTGGGATATCTCGCGCATCTACCTGCAGCAGCCCTGGCGCTGGCCGGCGCTGTGGGGCATGAACCTGCAGGCCATCGCCAACCCGCACCTGATCTACCCCGGCCAGACCCTGTACCTGGAGCGCCGCAATGGCATGGCACGCCTGGTCACCTCGCGCTCGGGTGAGGACGAAGTCATCCGCATCTCGCCGCGCGTGCGCAGCGAGAGCCTCTCGGGCACCGCGCTGCCTGCCGTCAACCAGCGCCTCATCGAGGCCTTCCTGGTCGAGCCCGAAGTGCTGGCCGCCGGCGAGAGCGAAAAAGCCCCGCGTCTGGTCGGTGCCGCGCAAGAGCGTGCCCTGCTGTCGCCCGGCGACCGCGTCTATGGCCGCTCGGCCGACCAGTCGCTGGAGACGGGCCAGGAGCGCCAGTACTACCGCGTGTTCCGCAATGCCGTGCCGATGGTCGACCCCGAAAACAACGCCGTGCTGGGCTATGAAGCCCAGTACCTGGGCAAGGTCCAGGTGATGGCCGGTGAGCGCAAGGAGACGACGCTCGATGCCAAGGGCCATGCCCACACCGACCCGGTGCCCGCATCGCTGGACATCACGTCGGTGAAGGAAGAAATCCGCATCGGCGACAAGCTGCTGCCGATGCCGCGCGCCAATGTCACCAGCTATGTGCCGCATGCGCCCGACGAGCACCTGCAAGGCAGCGTCGTGTCCATCTATGGCAGCAACAGCGTGGCCTATGCCTCGCGCAACAACGTGATCGCCATCAACCGGGGCCAGGCCGACGGCGTCGAGCTCGGCCATGTCTTCCGCCTGATGACGCGCGGCGCGCGCATCAAGGACAAGACCGACAGCGACCAGACCGTCATCAAGCTGCCCAACGAGGCCAATGGCCTGGCCATGGTGTTCCGCACGTTCGACAAGGTGTCCTACGCGCTGATTCTGGAAGCCAAGGAAGGCGTGAAGGTGGGCGACTCGCTGATCTCGCCCGACTACCGCCCCTGATACGGGTAACCGGGAAGGCGGCTCTTGCCCATGACTGAACAAGAGCTGCATGACTGGTTGCGCTTGAGCGCCACGCCCGGCCTGGGCAATACCGCCATCCGGCGGCTGCTCGCGCGCTTTGGGCTGCCCGCTGACGTGCTGGCCCAGACCAGCGCCGCGCTGGAGAGCTGCATCACGCCCGCGCAAGCCCGGGCGCTGCACCACCCCAGCCCCGAGCTGCAAGCGCTGCAGGCGGCCACCTGGGCCTGGCTGACCAGCGCGCCCGCCCCTTTGCAGCGCCATGTGCTGACCCTGGGCGATGCCGATTACCCGGCGTCCTTGCTGGAAACCGCCGACCCGCCGGTGCTGCTCTACATCACCGGCCATGCACGCTGGTTTGGCGCGCAAGGGCTGGCCTGGCCGCACCGGGCGCTGGCGCTGGTCGGCAGCCGCAACCCCACGCCCCAGGGCGAGCTCAATGCCCGCGCTTTTGCGCAGACCCTCGCGCGCCAGGGCGTGACCGTCATCTCCGGCCTGGCGCTGGGCATTGACGCCGCCGCCCATGCGGGCGCGCTGGAGGCCGCAACGGCGACGCAGCCCGCCACCATTGCCGTGATCGGCACCGGCATCGACCGGGTCTACCCCCGGGCCAACCACCCATTGGCCGCGCAGATTGCCGAGCAGGGCTGGATCATCAGCGAATACCACCTGGGCACGCCCCCGCTGGCGCAGAACTTTCCCAAGCGCAACCGGCTGATTGCCGGCCTGGCCTGCGGCACCTTGGTGGTCGAGGCCGCGACCGCCTCCGGCTCCCTGGTCACCGCCCGCCTGGCCAGCGAGCAGGGGCGCGAGGTCTTCGCCATCCCCGGCTCCATCCATGCGCCGCAAAGCAAAGGCTGCCATGCGCTGATCCGCCAGGGCGCCAAGCTGGTGGAATCGGTGGAAGATATTCTGGAAGAGCTGCCGGCGCTGGGCGGTGCAGCCGCGCGGGCGCCAGCTGCAGAACCTGCCCCAGCGGCCGCGCCTGGCGCAACGGCCAGCAACGACAAGAATGACCAGGGTTTGCTCCAAGCGCTGGGCTTTGACCCGGTCGATCTGGACAGCCTGTGCAGCCGCACCGGCATCGATATCGCCAGCCTGCAGATCCAGTTGCTGGAGCTCGAACTCCAAGGCCAGGTAGCGCGCCTGCCGGGCGGCTTGTTCCAGCGCCTGGCGGCAGGCTAGATCCAGCAGCCTTACTGCAGGAGCCGCTCGGGGTTGGCCTCGATCTTGGCCAGCGCATCGCGCGCGGCGCGCGCGGTGATGCCTTCGGCATCGCGCGGCAGCAACAGGCCGGCCTGCAGGTAGTGGCCCATGCGCCGCATCTGGAAGAGAAAGCACGAGCCACTCAGCGCCGCAAACAGATGCAGCTGCTTGTGCTGGCTGTGCCAGACATACTGCACCTGCAGCGGGCTGGCATTGTGGTCCAGCAGGAACCAGTTGCCGAGCGACAGGTTTTTCGCCCACTCCAGCACTTCGGGCTGTACCAGCGCACCATCATCGGCAATCACCTGGATGCTGCTGGTGTCGATGCCCAGCATCAGCTCGATGCTCTCGGCGCTGAGCGGGTACTCCTCGGTCACCACCTCATCAAGGGCATCTTCCAGATGGGCCAGGCGCTCAGCCAGCGCAATGATGCGCTCCTGCGGGATCTCATTGGTCTTGGCCAGGAAGGCCTCGGCCACGATGTCCATCAGGCTCTTGATCATCTCGTCCTGGCGCTCACCGACGATGTTCGACAAGGTCAAACCCTGGCGCAGCACGGTTTGCAACAGCGGCAACTGGCGGATCACCTTGGCGCGCTCTTCCTTGCTGGGCTTGGCCGACGCCGACCAGACCAGGTCCAGCGCGGCTTTCTTGAATTTTTGCGTGTTCTCGTGCTCGGCGCCAAAGCGGATGGCCGACATGGCCAGCACATCGGACCACTGCTTGAACAGGAACTCGCGCACATCGCTGTCCACCGGCATCTCCAGCAGCATGTCGCGCAGCTGGATCGTGTACTGGATGGCCAGCGTTTCCTTTTGCTCGATCTGCTGGGCCAGGCTCACCAGCTCGCGCGCGGTGGCAGTCTGGCCGGTCAGGTTCTTTTCGAGGAATTTCTGGAATTCCTTGAGCACCAGCTGGAACACGCGGCTGCCGGTGTCCGGGTACTGCTCGATGACCTGCACCACCCGCTTGACCTCGGCCTCCAAGGTCGTGCCATTGAGCGCAGCGGCCTCAAAGCCCAGCACGCAGGCGCCCATGCGGTCGATCAGCTGGCGCGCGGGGTGCTCGGTGTCGTTGAAGAACGCCGGCTCGGCCAGCGCCACGCGCAGCACCGGCACCTGCAGGCGTGCAAACCAGATGCGGATACCGGCCGGGATGCGGTCTTCGTTCAGGATGCTCTGGAACATCAAGGCGATGATCTCGATGATCGCCTTTTCCTCGTCGGACGAGGCCACGCTCTTGAGTGCCGACGATTGCTGGCGCACCGCCAGTGCCACCGGCGCCACCACCTGTCCGGGGTCAAAATCGTCATCGGCCGGCGCGGTATGGAACCAGGCCGACTGGATCGCCGTGGGCGGCGAGACCAGCGCATGCTGCAGCGCTGGAGAGATCACATAGCCGCCAGCGTCTCCCAGGGAGGCGCGCACCGAGGTCGGCCCGCCATTGGAGCGGCTGCCGGCGACATTCTGCAAAAAGCCCCGCAGCTGCGCCAATACGCCCTGGCTCTTCTGGCGGGCTGCACCCATGGCCACCCAACCGGGGGCACCGGCGCCGCCAGCTGGCATCAGGCCCGAAGGCATGCTGGCCGCACCCGAGGCCGCGCCTGCGGCCCCTTGCGCTGCAGCCATGCCGCCCGCCTGCTGGGCGGCAGCGGCTGCCGCAGCAGCTGCCGCCGGTGCATGGCGCTCGCTTTCAGTGCGTTTGATGCGGTAGCTGCGCAGCTCGTCTTCGCTGGCCGCGCCTTGCTCGTCATAGAAGCGCCGCACCGCCGTGTAGCCGCTGATGCCCAGGGGCGCCAGCGCTTCGAGCATCGGCGTCCAGAGCAGGTCCAGCGTCTTGCGGCTGAGGCCCGCGGCTTCCCAGGCTTCGATCAGCCGCAGGCACCAGGTCTCGGGGCGCAGCGCGTCAGCTGGGCCCAGCTCCTGGTCTTCCAGAAACTGGGTCACGCGGCGCACGCTGTCCAGCTCCAGCGCCACCAGCTCCAGCAGCTGGGCTGCCAGGCGCGAGGCGATGATGCGGCCTTCGATGGCCTCGTTGCTGACCAGCTCGAAGCTGGTGATGGTGGGGGGCGCTGCCACCGGCTCGGGGGCCGGCTCGCCCGCCAGCAGGCTTTGGCGCAGCAGCCTGTTGGCGCTGTCCAGCCAGGCTTGCTGGCGGCTGTCAAACTCGGTAATGGCAGCCGACAGCGCGACATGCGAGCGGGCGGGATCGGTACTGGGCCGCGCCATGATCTGGAGCAGCTCGGCGCGCAAGCGCGCTGCCACCCCGGGCAGACCCACGCACAAGCCCCCGACAAATCTCAGCCGCGCTTCACGGGCGAGCTTTTTTTGCCAGGTGCGATGGTGCGAAGGTGCAACAGCCACAGAAATCCCATCCCTTATCGGTCTGCTTTATACCGTAGCCCCGGCATTGGGGTCGTTCGGGTCCAGGTCCTTTTGGCTGACCTTGACCAGGTCTTCGCGCTTGACGCCCAGCCACATGGCGATGGCCGCAGCGACGAACACCGACGAGTAGATACCAAAAAGAATACCAATGGTCAGCGCCAACGCAAAGTAATGCAAGCTGGCACCGCCAAAAAGAAACATCGACAGCACCATCGCCTCGGTGGAGGCGTGGGTAATGATGGTCCGGCTCATCGTCGAGGTGATCGCGTGGTCGATCACTTCGGGCGTGCTGAGCTTGCGGAACTTGCGGAATGCCTCGCGGATCCGGTCAAAGATCACCACCGACTCATTGACCGAGTAGCCCAGCACCGCCAGCACACCGGCGAGCACGGCCAGCGAGAACTCCCACTGGAAGAAGGCGAAAAAGCCCAGGATGATCACCACGTCATGCAAGTTGGCGACGGCCGCAGCCACACCGAACTTCCACTCGAAGCGCATGGCCAGGTAGATCACGATGCCCAGCACCACGGCGCCCAGCGCCATCAGGCCGCCATGCACCAGCTCCTCACCGACCGAGGGGCCGACGAACTCGCTGCGCAGCAAGGTCACCCCGGGATCGGCCGCCTTGAGCGCGCCCATGACCTTCTCGCCCTGCTGGGCCGTGGTCACGCCTTTTTCGATCGGCAGGCGGATCATCACGCGGTCAGCGCTGCCCACGTTCTGCACCAGGATGTCCTGGTAGCCGAGCGAGGCGACCTGTTCGCGGATCTTGCCCACGTCCGCTGGCTGCTCGTAAGCCACCTGCATGACGGTGCCGCCGGTGAATTCCACCGACAGGTGCAGGCCACGGGTGGTCAGGAAGAACACCGCCAGCACAAAGGTGATGACCGAAATCGCGTTGAGCACCAACGCGTATTTCATGAAAGGGATGTCTTTTTTGATACGGAAGAATTCCATGGTCTTCCTCCTTAACGTTTAGCAGATGCCACGGAGCGGTGGTCTTCGCCCTCGGGCTTCCAGACCTGACCGATCGACACGCTCTTGAGCTTCTTGCGGCGGCCATACCAGAGGTTGACCAGGCCACGCGAGAAGAACACGGCCGAGAACATGCTGGTCAGAATGCCGATGCAGTGCACCACGGCAAAGCCGCGCACCGGGCCCGAGCCAAAGGCCAGCAGCGCCAGACCCACGATCAAGGTGGTGACGTTGGAGTCCAAGATGGTGTGCCAGGCATGTTCATAACCGGCATGGATGGCCGCCTGCGGCGACGCACCGGCGCGCAATTCTTCGCGCACCCGTTCATTGATCAGCACGTTCGAGTCAATGGCCACACCGATGGCCAGTGCCATGGCGGCAATGCCCGGCAGGGTCAGGGTGGCCTGCAGCATCGACAGGATGGCCAGCAGCAGCAAGACGTTCACGCCCAGCGCAATGGTCGAGACCACGCCAAAGATCATGTAGTAGATGCACATGAAGACGGCAATCGCGATGAAGCCGCCCACAATGCTCTTGATACCGGCTTCCACGTTCTCTTTGCCCATGCTCGGGCCGATCGTGTATTCCTCGATGATTTCCATCGGCGCAGCCAGCGAGCCGGCGCGCAACAGCAGCGAGGTATCGCTGGCTTCCTTGGTGCTCATGCTGCCCGAGATCTGCACGCGGCCGCCACCGATTTCGGAGCGGATCACCGGCGCGGTCACGACCTGGCCCTTGCCCTTTTCAAACAGCAAGATGGCCATGCGCTTGCCAATGTTCTCGCTGGTGACCTGCTTGAAGATGTTCGCGCCCTTGCCGTCCAGCGTCAGGTTCACGGTCGCTTCATGGGTCTGGCTGTCAAAGCCGGGCTGCGCGTCGTTCAGGTTTTCGCCGGTCAGGATGACCTGCTTTTTCACGACAATCGACTGGCCATGCGGGTCGCTGTACTTTTCAGAGCCAAAAGGCACGGGGCCGGTGCCCATTTCGGCAGCGCGCGCGTCCGAGCTGTCGTCGACCATGCGCACTTCCAGGGTCGCGGTACGGCCCAGGATGTCCTTGGCCTGCGCGGGATCCTGCACGCCGGGCAACTGCACGACGATGCGGTCGGAGCCTTGCTGCTGGATCACCGGCTCGGCAACGCCCAGCTCATTGATACGGTTGTGCAAGGTGGTGATGTTCTGCTTGAGCGCTTGCTCTTGCACGCTGCGCAGCGATTCAGGCTTGATGTTGGCGCGCACCACATAGGCGCCGCCCGTGCTGACCACGTTGGCCTGCAGGTCGGGCATGGTGTCCACAATCAGGTTGCGCACCGTCGTGGCCGTGGCCTCGTCTTGCAGGCGCACTTCGAGCGACTGGCCTTCGCGGTTCACACCGCCGTGGCGAATCTTCTTGTCGCGCAGCGCCAGACGCACATCGCTGGTCAGCGCTTCGGTGCGCTTGGTCAGCGCCGCCTGCATGTCCACCTGCAAGGTGAAGTGCACGCCACCGCGCAAGTCCAGACCCAGGTACATGGGCTTGGCATGCAAGGCGGTGAGCCAGGCGGGTGAGCGGGAGATCAGGTTCAGCGCCACCACATAGGAGGGGTCGCTGGTGTCAGGGATCAGTGCGCGCTCGAGCACGCCCTTGGCCTTGAGCTGCTCGTCTTCCTTGTCGAAGCGGGCACGGATCGAGCCGTTCTCCAGCGCGATGCTCAGCGGCTTGACGTCGGCATCGGCCAGCACCGTCTCCACGCGCTGCTGCAATGCAGAATCGACCGTAACAGTCGCCTTGACCGAGGCGACCTGGACTGCAGGCGCCTCACCAAAAAAGTTGGGCAGGGTGTATACAACCCCTACCAGAAGCGCGATCACAATGATCGCGTACTTCCAGACCGGATAACGGTTCATGATCGCGCTCTTACCTTACGCAAAATAGAAGGCGCAGCCATGCTGCGCCAATTGCTGTTTCAACGATGGATTACTTCAGCGTACCCTTGGGCAGCACCTGCACCACAGCACCACGCTGCAGTTGCACGACGACGCCCTGGGCCAACTCTACTTGCAGGAACTGTTCGTCCAGGCCCACCACGCGGCCCACCAGGCCACCGTTGGTCGCCACTTCGTCGCCCTTGACCAGCGCGTCGATCATCGCACGGGCTTCCTTTTGGCGCTTCATCTGAGGACGGATCATCAGGAAATACAGCACCACAAACATCAGCACCAAAGGCAGCATGCTGGTGAGGGTGGAGGTCATGCCGCCGGAGGCAGCAGCAGCCGGTGCGGTCTGGGCAAAAGCAGAAGAGATAAACAAATGAAGCTCCCAACGTGGATGCAGGCCTTGCCTGGATGACCAAAACCAAGGCCCAAAGAGAAGCATTGTATGCGTGCCCCTCTGCGAACACCCAGGCAATACCTTGGATGCCTCTGGTTTTTCCGGTTGTTTTCATGGAATTAAGCAGTTTTCATGCCAGTGCATTGGTAGAAGCCACTATGGCGAACACAGCCGAGCCGATGGTATTTACGTGCCAAAATGCCTGGCCCACCCTGTGGGAGCCCCGCCCGATATGACAAATTTGTCACACCACCCACCCCGGCAGGCTGACAAAAAAGCCGCCAGGCACGGTGTCCTGGCGGCTTGGTCGGCATGGCGTGCAGAGGCTGATGGCCAATAGCTTTACACCCGCGCCGGTTCTGGCTTGGCGGCCACCGGCGCATTGCCGGCATCCGCTGGGGCATGCCAGCGTGCCATCAGCTGCTGCCATTTGGCACGGGCAGCGGCCAGGTGGCGCTCCTTGACATGGCCGTAGCCACGGATGTCTTCGGGGATGCTGGCGATCTCGACGGCGAGCGCCAGGCGCTCTGCGCTCAGGCCCTGCAGCAGCTCCTCGATGCAGGCGCGGTACTCCAGGATCAACGCGCGCTCGGTGCGGCGCTCTTCGGTGCGGCCAAAGATATCGAGTGCGCCGCCGCGCAGGCCCTTGAGCCCCGCCATCACGCCAAAGGCCTTGCGCATCCAGCCGCCATAGGCCTTCTTGACCAGCTCGCCCTTGTCGTTGCGCTTGGCCGTGGTGGGCGGCGCCAGGTGGTGCACGATCTTGTAGTCGCCCTCGAACATGCTGGCAATCTTCTCGCTGAACTCGGCCGTGGTGTGCAGGCGCGCCACCTCGTACTCGTCCTTGTAGGCCATCAGTTTGAACAGATAGCGCGCCACCGCTTGCGACAGGCGGGTGCTGCTGCCCAGCTTGGCTTCGGCGGCATGCACCTGGTTCACAAAGGCCTGGTAGTCGGCTGCGTAGGCGCTGTCCTGGTAATCGGTGAGGAAGGCCACGCGCTTGGCCACCAGCTCTTGCAAGGAGGGTTTCTTCACCAGCTGGATCACCTGCTGGGCAGCAAACATGGCCTGCACCTGGGGCAGGTTGGCGGCGCACTGGCGGCCCCACTCAAATGCGGCCTTGTTGTTGTCCACCTGCACGCCGTTGAGCTCCATCGCCCGCATCAGCGCGGCATGGGACAGCGGCACCCGGCCCTTTTGCCAGGCGTAACCCAGGATCAGCGGGTTGGTGTAGATGCTGTCGCCCAGCGCCTGGGTGGCAATGTGCTCGGCATCGAACATGCCCACGCCCTCTTGGCCCACGGCCGCCAGGATCGCCGATTCACAGCCCGCCTCGGGGAACTGCCAGTTCGGGTTGTGCACAAAGGCTGCCGTGGGCGCGCCATGGGTGTTGAGCGCCACAAAGGTGCGGCCCTGTTGCATCGCAGCCAGGGTGGTCTTGTTGGCCGCGACGATGGGGTCGCAGCCAATGATGAGGTCAGCCTTGGCCGTGTCCACCTTGGTGGTGTAGATGGCATCGGGCGAATTGGCGATCTGGATATGGCTCCAGGTCGAGCCGCCCTTTTGCGCCAGACCTGCCGCATCCTGCGTGACCACGCCCTTGCCTTCCAGGTGCGCGGCCATGCCCAGCAGCGAGCCGATGGTGATCACACCCGTGCCACCGACACCGGCCACCACAATGCCCCAGGCCTGGGTGGCCACGGGCAATACCGGATCGGGCAAGGCAGGCAGCTTGGCCATATCGCCCTTTTTCTCCTTCTTGGCTTTTTTCAGCTGGCCGCCTTCGATGGTGACAAAGCTTGGGCAAAAGCCTTTGACGCAGGAGAAATCCTTGTTGCAGGTGCTTTGGTTGATCTTGCGCTTGCGACCAAAATCGGTCTCAACCGGCTCGACCGACAGGCAGTTGGACTGCACCGAGCAGTCGCCGCAGCCCTCACACACCGCCTCATTGATGATGACGGTCTTGGCTGGCGTGGCCAGCGTGCCGCGTTTGCGGCGGCGGCGCTTTTCGGTCGCGCAGGTCTGGTCGTAGATGATGGCTGTCGTGCCCTTGAGCTCGCGGAACTCGCGCTGGATGCGGTCGAGCTCGTCGCGGTGGTGCACGGTCACGCCTGCGCCCAGTTGCACGCCTTGGTATTTTTCCGGCTCATCGGTCACGATGACCAGCTTCTTGACCCCTTCGGACAACAGGCTGGTCATGATCTGCAGCACCGAATGGCCTTCGGGGCGCTCGCCCACGCGCTGGCCACCGGTCATCGCCACCGCATCGTTGTAGAGCACCTTGTAGGTGATGTTCACGCCCGAGGCAATGCTCTGGCGGATCGCCAGCAGGCCGCTGTGGAAGTAGGTACCGTCGCCCAGGTTGGAGAAGATATGCTGGTCGGTCGTGAACGGCGCCTGGCCGACCCAGGTCACGCCTTCGCCGCCCATCTGCGTGAAGGTGCTGGTGTTGCGGTCGGGCATCCAGTTGACCATGTAGTGGCAGCCAATACCGGCCACCGCGCGGCTGCCTTCGGGCACGCGGGTGCTGGTGTTGTGCGGGCAGCCGCTGCAGAACCAGGGCAGGCGGTCCACCGACTCCTGCGTGCTGTCCTTGAGGCCTTGCTCACGCGCGGCAATCACCTGCAGGCGAGCATCCATGCGGCGCACAATGTCATCAGGCACGCCCAGCTTCTTCAAGCGCTTGGCCAGCGCCTGCGCAATCAGCGCCGGGGTCAGGTCCGCCTTGGGGCGCAGCAGCCAGTGGTCGCTGGGGTTGGGCACCGACCACTCGCCGCCGGAGTGGTCGCCATCGGTCTCGTCAAACTTGCCCAGCACATGGGGGCGCACATCCGAGCGCCAGTTGTACAGCTCCTCCTTGAGCTGGTACTCGATCATCTGGCGCTTTTCCTCGACCACCAGAATCTCCTGCAGGCCCATCGCAAAGTCGCGCGTGATGGAGGCCTCGAGCGGCCAGACCACGTTGACCTTGTGCAGGCGGATGCCCAGCTGGCGGCAGGTGTCGTCGTCCAGCCCCAGGTCGATCAGCGCCTGGCGCGTGTCATTGAAGGCCTTGCCGCTGGCGATGATGCCAAAGCGGTCCTTGGGCGTGGAGATGACGTTGTAGTTGAGCTTGTTGGCGCGGATATAGGCCAGCGCCGCATACCACTTGTAGTCCATCAGGCGCGCCTCCTGCTCCAGCGGCGCATCGGGCCAGCGGATGTGCAGGCCGCCGGGCGGCATCACAAAGTCATCGGGGGTGATGATGTTGACCCGGTCCGGGTCCACCGAGACGCTGGCCGAGGACTCCACAATCTCCTGGATCGTCTTCATGCCCGACCAGACGCCGGAGAAACGGCTCAGCGCAAAGGCATGCAGGCCCATGTCCAGGATGTCCTGCACGCTGGAGGGGAAGAACACCGGCGAGCCCACGGCCTTGAAGATATGGTCGCTCTGGTGCGCCGCCGTCGAGGACTTGCTGATGTGGTCATCGCCCGCCAGCGCAATCACGCCGCCGTGCTTGGCCGTGCCCGCCATGTTGGCGTGCTTGAACACGTCCACGCTGCGGTCCACGCCCGGGCCCTTGCCGTACCAGATGCCAAAGACACCGTCGAACTTCTTGCTCTGCGGGTACAGGTCGAGTTGCTGGGTGCCCCAGACGGCCGTGGCACCCAGCTCTTCGTTGACGCCGGGCTGGAACTCGATGTGGTTTTCCTTCAGGTGCTTCTTGGCCGCCCACAGCGCCTGGTCGTAGCCGCCCAGCGGCGAGCCCCGGTAGCCGCTGATAAAGCCTGCGGTGTTGAGGCCCTGCAAGGCATCGCGCTGGCGCTGCAGCATGGGCAGGCGAACAAGGGCTTGCACCCCGCTCATGAAGGCACGGCCATGGGCCAATGCGTACTTATCTTCCAGCGTTACCGTCTCCAGCGCTTTGCGGACGGACTCGGGGAGTGAGGCATTCATCGTCTTGTCTCCTGGGGAGAGCACCCGGTGGCCGCTTGTGGCAGGTCCGGGATTGTGGGGCGTTATAAGAATCTGGAACCAAGTCCAGCAGCCAGCGCAAAACACCCTGGCTTTCATCGCTGCAGTGTATGACGGGCAGCGAGAATAAAGTATTCTTTTCCTTGCCGGGGTTTACCTAGTATTTGAAAGAATCTTGCTCAATAATGGCGATAAATGAACCAAATTGACAAATTCGACTGGGCCATCCTCTACGAGCTGCAAAAAAACGCCCGTTTGACGAATGCCGAGCTGGCCCAGCGCGTGGGCCTGTCGGCCGCGCCCTGCTGGCGCCGGGTGCGTGCGCTCGAAGAGGCCGGCTACATCACCGGCTACCACGCGACCCTGGACCGCCACAAGCTGGGCCTGGGCGTGCTGGCCTTTGTGCGCGTCGATGCCGCGCAGAACACGGCCGACATCACCTTGCGCATGGAGGAATCGATCCGTCTGCTGCCCGAGGTCACGTCCTGCCACTACATCAGCGGCGCGGGCACCTTTGAGCTGCAGGTGGTCGCCAAGGACCTGGAGAGCTTTTCCAGCTTTATCCGCAATGTGCTGCTGCACCTGCCCAATGTGAAGGATGTGCACACCACCTTTTCGCTCGGCGAGGTGAAATCCAGCAGTGCCTTGCCGCTGCCGATGACAGCCAACCCCAAAGGCGCGCCTTCGCGTTGACCGCTTTCGGCAAGTCAGCCGCCACCATGCAAAAGGCCAGCCTCGCAGCTGGCCTGTTTGGCTAAACCCGGCGCATCAGCGCTTGGCCACGCCCCGTGGCCACAGCACCCACAGCCGCAGCGGCTGCTTGACCCGGCCGGCAAAATCACCCGCCTCATGGCCCCAGCCGGCAAAGTAGTCGGCGCGCACGGCGCCCAGAATCGCGCTGCCGGTGTCCTGCGCCATCACCAGGCGGTTGAGCTGCACGGTGGGGCCGGTGGACGACAGCCACACGGGGGTGCCGTAGGGAATGCTGCCCCGATCCACCGCAATCGAGCGGCCAGGCGTCAGCGGCACGCCCTGGGCGCCATTGGGGCCAAACTCGGCATCTAGCGGCGACAGCGGCTCTTCCTTGAAGAAGACATAGCGCGGGTTGCTCCAGAGCAGCTCGTTGACCCGGGTCGGGTTGGCGGCAATCCAGGCCTTGATGCCCGGCCAGGTCGCATCGCGCACCAGGCCCTGGTCGAGCAGCCATTTGCCAATGCTCTTGTAGGGGTGGTCATTGGTGGCGGCATAGGCCACGCGGATCAGGCGCACCGAGCCATCGGCCTCCTGGATGCGAACCCGGCCCGAGCCCTGGATGTGCAGCACCATCGCATCGACCGGGTCGTTGACCCAGGCAATTACCTTGTCCTGCAGCTCGGCCTGCACCTGCGGCAGGGTCTCGATCTGCTGGCGGCTGAACCAGGGCTTGCGCGTGCCCAGCGTGGCCGGCGAGCGGTACAGCGGGATCGAATAGCCATTGCCCGGCTGGCGCGTGCCATCGAGCATGGGCTCGAAATAGCTGGTCAGCATGCCATCGGGGTTGCCATCGAGCGATTCGACACGGTAGGGCTGAAAGCGCGACACCATCCAGGCGCGCTGCTCTTCGGTCGAGGCCAGGCTCATGCGCCGCACCTCGGAGCAGAACTGCGCAAAGGGCACGGGCGGGCGGCTGCAGCTTTTGATCCAGGCGTTCCAGGCATCGGCCAGGTTGTCCTGCTCCAGGCCGGGCACTGACGACCAGTGCACGGGTATCCAGCGGCTCTTGGCCTGCTGGATCGCCGGGGGCAGCGGCTCATTGGCATCGGGGGGCAGCACCTCGATGCTGCCCGATACCGGCGGGCGGGTGGTCGGCGAAGACGGCTGGTCCAAAGGGACTTGGCTGGAGCAGGCGGCCAGAATTCCTACAATCGCAGCCATCGACAGCGTACGTAAGGAGCGGGTACCGATGGGACTGATATTGCTGGAAGCGCTATTGGCGTTGGTCATACTGGTGGCGATCGTCTGGTGGACGATGTTTGCCGGTCGCAAAAAAGGGGAAATCGTAAGCAAAGATGAGCAGCCCCCTCGCGACTAGCTTGCGCAAATCGTAGGACATGGCCGCTCATTGCCGTCATTTTTACCATTTTTGAACTTTGTCTCTGGCATTTGGCAGTTCTACTGCCCACAATTTGCATCTACGGGCTGCCCAAATTTCAGGGGCGGCCCTTGCATCAGAGGAGTTCAAGCATGCGTAAACAAATTCTAGTCTCTGCCGTTGCCAGTCTGGCCATCCTGAGCGGTTGTGCCAACATGTCTGACACCCAACGCCAAACCGCCACCGGCGCTGGCGTGGGCGCACTGGGCGGTGCTGCCGTGGGCGCGATTGCCGGCGGCCATGCAGGTTCGGGCGCGGTGATCGGTGCGGGCATCGGCGCGCTGGGCACCTATATCTGGTCGCAGCACATGCAAAAGCAAAAGCAGGAGATGGAGCAGGCCACCCAGGGCACCGGTGTGGTGGTGACGCAGACGCCGGACAACCAGCTCAAGCTCGACATCCCCAGCGACATCTCGTTCCAGACCAACCGCTCGGATATCCAGGGCAACTTCGCCCCCATCCTGGACCGCTTTGCCGAAGGCCTGCGCAACAACCCCAATGCCCAGGTGCGCATCATCGGCCACACCGACAGCACCGGCAACGATGGCATCAACGATCCGCTGTCGCTGGCCCGTGCCGAAAGTGCACGCAACTACCTGACGCAACGCGGCGTGAACGGCGCGCGCATCCAGGTACAAGGCATGGGCTCGCGCCAGCCGGTTGCCAGCAATGACACCCCGGCCGGCCGCGCGCACAACCGCCGCGTCGAGATCTATGTGGGTGAAGTGCAGCCAGGCCGTTAATACCTGCTTTGGCAGAATGCACACAGGGCGCCAGTTCAAGGACTGGCGCCCTTTTTTGTGGGCCCGCGCTAACGGCAGACTCAGGAAAGATCGCGCAGCAGGTTGGCCAGCTCCACCGCTGATTTGACCTGCATCTTGTCAAACACCCGGGCGCGGTGCACCTCGACCGTGCGCACGCTGATGGTCAGCTCATCGGCAATCAGCTTGTTGGGCAGGCCATCGATCACCAGGCGCATGACGGCCTGCTCGCGGTCCGTCAGCTCGGCCACGCGCTCGCGCACGCCTTGCTGCGAGCGCAGCGTCTCCAGATAGGCGCTCGACGCCTGCAGCGCATGCTCGATGCGGTCGACCAGCACATTGTCGGAAAACGGCTTTTCGCAAAAATCAAAGGCACCGCGCTTGACGGTGGCCACGGCGGTGGGCACATCGGCATGGCCGGTCAGAAAGATCACCGGCAAGGCGGCGATCACATCCATCTCGACGAGGCGATCAAACAGCGCCAGCCCGCTCATGCCGGGCATGCGCACATCCAAGAGCGCGCAGGCCGGGTCCACCTGCGGCGGGCGGCTGCGCAGCATGGCTTCAAAGGCCTCGGCCGAGGCAAAGCTCTCGCTCAGCAAGCGGCGCGAGCGCAGCATCCAGGCCAGGGCATCCCGCACCTCGGCGTCATCATCGACGATATACACGGTGGCATTCACTAGCGGCTGCATCTCTGAACTTTCAATCGTTGCGCCAGGTTGGCAGGGTAAAACTGAAGATGGTCCCGCGCGGCTGGTTGGGCAGGTAGCGCAGATGGCTGCCATGCTGCTCCACGACGGTGCGGCACAGGCTCAGGCCCAGTCCCATGCCTTCGTCCTTGGTGGTAAAGAAGGGGGTGTAGAGGCGCGCGGCCACCTCCTCGGTGATGCCCTCGCCCACATCGGCCACGACAAACTCCACCCAGGCCCGGCCATCGTCGCTGGGCGCCAGCCGCACCAGCATCTGCAGCACCCGGGGGTGCGTGCCGCCATAGTCCATGGCCTGCATGCCGTTGCGGCTGAGGTTGAGCAGCACCTGCTCGACCATGGTCCGGTCACAGAAAACGGCGGGCAAGCCCGGCGCGACCTCGGTGGCCACATCGACATAGAGTTTACGCGCCTGCAGCCGCACCAGCGGCAATACCGCGTCCATCAGCTCGGAGGCCTGCAAAAACTCGCGCGACTGGTCGCGCCGGCGCACAAAGCCATGCACGCTCTTGATGACCTTGCCCGCCCGCTCGGCCTGGAAGGCCATGCGCTGCACGGCCATGCGCACATCGGGCAGGTGCTCCTGCACCTCATCGGGCGAGGCGCCATCGGGCAGCAGGTTCATGATGCCCGTCGCATAGCTGGAGATGGCGGCCAGCGGCTGGTTGAGCTCATGGCTCAGCAGCGAGGCCATCTCGCCCACCGTCGCTAGGCGCGCGGTGGCCTGCAGGCGCTCCTGCGAGGCACGCGAGAGCTCCTCGACCCGGCGCTGCTCGCTCATGTCGACAAAGGCGCTCATCCAGCCGGTGTGCAGGCCGGCGGCATTGATGAGCGGTGCCTCAAAAATCAGCACCGGAAAGCGCCGGCCTTCCTTGTGCATGAAGGTCGATTCATAGCCCTCGCGCGGCGGCGGCAAATGGCCTGACAGGCGGATCTGCTGGCGGCGCGCGTATTCAGGCGCCATCTCCGGCGGCCAGTAGGGTGTGGCCTTGCTCGGGTCCAGAATCTCCTCGGCAGAAAATCCCACCATCTCGCAAAACGCCGGGTTCACATAGGTGACCTTGCCATGCAGGTCGCGCGCGCGCAGCCCTGTCACCAGCGAGTCTTCCATCGCCTTGCGAAAGGCCAGCGCATCACCCAGATCGCGCTCGGCCTTCAGGCGGCGGCGGTTGTCGCGCACCAGCACCACCAGCACGGTGATCAGCGCGATCGACATGCCGGTGACCAGGGCCGTGAGCACATTGGGGAAGACATTGGGCGCCGCATGCCAGCTGTCCACCCGCAGCATCAAGGCCACGCCGGGCAGATCGAGCAGCTGGTTCGAGGTGAACACGCGCGTGCCGCGCCGGGGCGTGCTGACAATCGCCAGGCGCGTGCCATCGGTTTCGGTGAAGGACAGCTCATGGTTGCGGCGCAGGCTCTCGTTGACCAGGTCCGACAGCACGTTCTGCAGGATGTAGGTGGCCACGGCAAAGCCGTGCAATTGGTCGCCAGTGATCACCGGCACGCACAGCTCCAGCAGCTCCAGCCCGGTGCCATTGCCCTGCGACAGGAAATAGCTGCCCGCGTACGAGGCCGCGCCGGTGTTGCGGGCACGCAGGCAGGCAGTATGGCTCTCGGTGTTCATGCCGGTGCGGTCGATGGCCGACCACTGCAGGTTCAAATAAGGCGACTCCTCGCTGGCCTCGATCTGCAGCTGCGGGTTGCGCCACTCGATATGGGCGAGATCGCGTTGGTTGCGCAAGATGGTGGCCGCGGCCGACTGCCAGGCCATCACATCGCTGTCATAGCGCGGCATGCTGCGCAGGCGGTTGACGTTGTCGTTGAACAGGCTGCGGATATCGCTGACGGCATCCTGGGCCTCGCGGTCCAGGCGCTGCTGCACTTCAGATATCTCATAGCGTCCGGCCAGCCAGACCTGGGTGACCAGGGTGCCTGCCACCAGCAGCACCAGCGCCGACCACAGCGACCAGCGCCGCCAGCTCTGGTGCCAGCGCTGCGCCAGCGACTGCGCCCAATGCGCCATCAGCATACGCGGTGCTGCAAGGCAGGCAGTTGCTGGCGCCAGCGCTGCAGTTGCGCCCAGTCCAGATCGGCCAGCACCACACCGGGCTCGCTCGCCTGCAGCGCCATCACCTCGCCCCAGGGGTTGATGGCCATGCTGTGGCCCCAAGTACGGCGGCCGTTTTCATGCTGGCCGCCTTGGGCTGCGGCCAGCACATAGGCCAGGTTCTCGACGGCGCGTGCGCGCAGCAGCAGCTCCCAGTGCGCCTGGCCCGTCGTATAGGTAAAGGCGCTGGGCACCAGCATCAGATGCGCGCCCGCCTGCGCATGCAGGCGGTAGAGCTCGGGAAAGCGCAGGTCGTAGCAGATGCTCAAACCGATGCGCCAGTGGTGGCCATCGCGGCTGGGCAGGTCAAACTGCTGCGGCGTGTTGCCCGGCGCGATGACGCGGTGCTCGTCATAGGACTCGCGCTCGTTGGCATAGCAAAACAAATGCATCTTGTCGTAGCGCGCCACGCAGTCGCCCTGCGGGTTGTAGACGCAGCTGCTGTTGTAGACATGCGCGGCATCGGGCCCCTGCAGCGGCAAGGTGCCGCCGACGATCCACAGGCCCAGGCTGCGGGCGCTGTCGGCCAGAAACTGCTGCATGGGGCCTGCGCCAAACGGCTCGGCCAGCGCCAGCTTGTCGGTATCGCGCTGGCCCATCAGGCAGAAGTACTCGGGCAGCACCGCCAGCTCCGCACCAGCGGCCGCTGCCTGCTGCAGCAGCTGCCAGGCCTGCGTGCGGTTGTGTTCCCAGTCTGTGCTGGTCACCATTTGGAGTGCGGCTACTTTCATCGATGCATCCTGCAAGAGAAACTGGCAGCTATTATCCGCAAGCCCAGGCTTGGAACTGGCGCCTGCGGATATCGAAGGTGACTCAGCGCAGCAGAGCCCGGACGCTCAATGCAGGGTGCCGACGGCGTTGCTGTCCGCTTCCTGCCTGCGGCCTATGCGCTTGACCTCGGGCTCCGACCAGGAGCCGCTGACCTCGAACTCCTGGGTCACCGCCTGCGTCAACGGCCCCTTGAACAAGGCCTGGGCCAGGAAGGTGCCAATGCCGATGACCGGGTTGATGGCGGTGGTCACCAGGGCCATCGTCGTGGTGTTCAGCTCGGGAATGACGACCACATGCAGGTTCTGCGTTTCATCGCGCAGGTTGGCACTGCCTTCGAGCAGCACGGCGGCAGTCACGCCCTTCATCTGCATATTGGTGGTCGAGGCCAGGCCATCGCTCACCAGCACATCGCCACGCACAAAGTCAAAGCCAAAGCCGGCGCTGAACACGTCCTTGAAGTCCAGGGTCAGCCGGCGCGGCAAGGCCTGCAGGTTGAGCACGCCCAGCAGCTTGGCCGCACCGGGCTCGACCTTCAAAAACTGGCCCTGGCCGACATCGATGTGCAGCTTGCCATCCATGCTGGTGTAGTCGGGGCTCACGGGGCTGCCCGTCCAGCCGATGCTTCCCTGCACCGAGCCCTTGCCCTGGCGCACCACGCCGGCCATACCCAGGCGGCCGAGCAAGGCGCCAGTGTCCTTCAGGTCCAGGCGCATCTCCAGCTCGGTACGGCGCCCGCCGCTGCTGCTGCGTTTGGCGCCCCAGTCGCCGCTGGCCTGCAGGCTGGCGGCATCGTTCGAGAGCACCATGTTCTTCAGCTGCCACCAGGATTTGTCCGCTTCGCGCTGGTTGACGGCCTGCACCTCCAGCCGGCCCACCGAATGCTGGCGCCAGCGCAGGTCCTCCACCACCACATCGAGCGCGGGCAACTGCCCGGGCTCCTGGCCCAGCGCGTCATCCTGGCTGGCGGCTGCCTTGCTGTCGGCACCCTCCTGGCCCACACGCAGCTGGCTCAGCCGCGCGCGGATGGTGCCGGGGCCCTTGGCCTCCTGCTCGTACTCCAGCTGGCCATCGAGCAGGCTGGAGCTGACCTGGCTGCGCCAGCGCGCGCCTGTGCGCGAGCCGCTCAGGTGCAGGTCGTGGATATCCAGGCCGCGCACCTGCAGGGTATCGAGGCGGATATCCCAGTGGTCGGGCAAAAAGGCGGCGTAGGCGTCGCCATCGGTGGGCGACGCAGGGGCCGCGCCTGCGGCCGCCGCACCCCCTGCCACGGGCGCACGGGCTGGTGCCATGGCCTTGAGGCGCTGGGCCAGCGCCTGCCATTCCTGCACATCAACCTGCGGCAGCTGCACCTCGGCAATCACGCCCTTGGCCGGCAAGGTCAGCGCGCCAGCACCCAGGCGCAGCACGCCGCTGACCACCTTGTCGGGCACGGCATCGTCACTGCTGATGTCGCGCACATAGCGCAGCTGCAGCCGCCCCCCCACATCAAGCTGCATGTTCTGCCGCACCAACGCTGAAGGCGCCGCCTCCGGCACCGTGCTGGCAAAGTGCGTTGGCCAGACTTCGTCGGCCGCCTTTTTCAGCGGCACCGGCAGCGCCAGCGCCATGCCGGCCAGATCACTGCGCACCTCCACCAGCGGCACGCCCTGGGCCATGCTGATGTCCAGCTGGTAGGCAGCCTGGCCTTGGGCCAGTTGCGCCAGCTGCACCACCGGGCCCAGCTCCTTGGCGCGCAGCAGGCCGTCGGCCGTGGCCACGCCATTGGCGCGCACCTTGAGGCGGGGGCCATGGTCTGCGCCAGCGGGCAGGCCGCTGACATCCATGCCACCCGAGAACTTGACCGCGCCGCCCAGCGCCTGGCCCTGCAGCTCCTGCAGCGCAAAACCATGCTCGGAGAACTGCACCGCACCGGTAACCTTGTCGACCACCGGCGAGTCATCATGGAACTGGATGCGGTTGCCCGGCAGCAGCACCTTGCCATCGACCTTGGACTGGGCCATGTCATGCACCGGCAGGTCGAGCTTGAGCTGCAGCTGGGCATCGCCATCGGCCTGGGTCTGCGCCAGCGCCTGCTGGGTCAGCGCATCGATCGCGCTGCCGCGCACGGTGGCCAGCATATCGGCCAAGGGCCCATTGGCCTGCGCATTGACAAGCACGCGTGTGGCATGGAAGTCGGGAATCTGGGCACTGGTCTGGTCGACCACGATGCGCTGGTTGCCGTCCAGAATGCCCTTGGCCTTGTTCACCTGCATGCCATTGCCTTCGAACACCAGCTCGCCCGAGAGGCGGTTGAGCTCCGGCCAGGGCTTTTCGCCGGGGTGCAGATGCGAGTTGGGCACATAGGCATAGCGCACATCGCGCACCGGTGCGACGATGCGGAACAGGCCATGGCGCGCATCGGGGAAAGGCACCTCCCACAGATCGCCATCGATCTCGAACTGCACATTGCTGGCCTGGCCGGCCAGAACGGCATCGCGCACATAGTGGCGCGCATCGGGCGGAATGTGCAGCGGCAAATAGCGGTGCACCTGGGTGCCATCGGCCCGCTCGAGCACGCCCTTGAGCTGCAGGATGCCGGGAAAGCGCGAGTGGGACCCCGTCTTCTGCGGGTCGGCCGTCTGCCAGGACCAGCGCGCATGGCCGGCCGCATGCGCATTGGCAAACTCCAGCCGCTCGGACTGCATCTGGATATGCTCGCCCTGCACCGTCCACTGCAGCTGGGTGCTGGCCGAGGTGATGGGGACCTGCGGGTCTTCAAACACCGACGGCAGGTAGAGCGCGCCATCGGCAAAGGCAATCTTGGCCTGGCCGCCACCGGCCCGCGCATCAATCGTCAGATCCAGCCCGCGCAGGCCAACATGCGGCTGCCCGGCAGCCAGCACCAGGCCGCCATGGCTGTCGCGCGCCGCATTGGCGCGTGGCGAGGCAGCCGGCATGCCAAAGGCCAGTTGGCCCACATCGGCCTTGACCTGCCAGTCCTGCAAGGTATCCATATCACCGCGCCAATGGGCCGATGCGCTGCGGATCAGGCCGGCGGGCCGGTTGCTCTGCAGCCACTGGCGGGCGTCGTCGGGAATGGGCAGCAGCCGCGCCAGCTGGGCCAGCGAGGCAATATCGAGCGACTGGGCGCTGGCTTCCGTCTCGCTGGGCTGCTTGCCCTGGGCATAGACATGGTTGATGCGGGCGCTGCCACCGGGCCATTGCTCGCCGTTGGCCGACTCCACCGCCAGGTTCTCCGTCAGCACGCGAAAGCCGCTGTCATCGGCGGCGCCGCCGATGCGGCCCTGCACCGAGCGCAGCAGCAGCACCGTGCCCTGCGCCGTTTTGTCATCGCTGGCCGCCGCAGCTTGGCGGCGCACGCCCACATCGCGCAAGGCCACATCGGCCGTGCCGTTCGTGAGCTTGCCGCGCGTCACATCCAGCCACAGCCGCGCCGAGCCCTGGCCTTGCTGCAGGCCCATCGCCGGCGGCAGGTAGGGCGCCATCGCGGCGGCATTGAGCTGGAGCGCCTCCAGGTAGAGCTGGCCGCTCCAGTGTTTCCAGCGGCCATCGTGCAGCGCCCACAGCGGCTGGTGCATGCGGCCGCGCAGCTCCAGCGCATCGCCCCAGTCCTCGGGCGGGCGCACACGCAGTTGCCATTCATGGCGCAGGCCGGGGTTGCGCAGCAGCAGATGCACGTCGCTGAAGGTGACCGGCGGCAGACCGCGCTGCTGGTCATCCCAGGTGATGCTGCCGCCCTGCAGCAGCACTTCGCGCTGGCGAAACAGCCAGTCGGCGGCACTGCCGCTGTCCTGGTTCTGCGATGTTTCCACCAGCACACCGGCCACGCGCACACTGCCATCGGCGCCGCGCTGCACCGTCAACTGCGGCGCGTTGATGACGATCTGCTCGGCCCGCAGTCGCAACAGTGACGGCACCGACAGGGCGACCTGGATCGTATCCAGGGTAAACCCGGCAGAGCCATCGGGCTGCGCGATGCGCAGGCCCTGCACCGCAATCGCAGGCACCAGGCCGTTGTTGCCATCGGCCTGCAGGCGGTCGATGCGCACCGGCACCCCCAGCGCCTGCGATAGCCTAGATTCCACTTGCGGGCGAAAGTCATTGATACGGGGCACAATCCACCAATGCAGCGCCGCCACGGCCATGGCCATCAGCAGCACCAAGCCCAGCAATAAGCCCAGCGACCATTGCACCAGCTTGGCAGCGAGCTTGAGCAATCGGGGCGCGCGCACAGTCAATCGAGTCCAATCAGTAAGGGGAAAGCGAAATTATGACCCGCGGCAAGTCCCTCGCTCGCGTTGCATATGTGAGCATTTGAACAGGTCTGCCGCAGGACATTGTCGATAAAGCGCTATGGCACACACGGATATCACGCCCCCGCAGGCCAGCCTGCCTCTGTCTGAGCATTCGCGCTTCGTCCAGCGCCTGCACCGCCGCTACGAGGGTTTGCTCGATCTGCTGCCCAGCGGCCCTCCCACGCATGCCACGATGGCCCCGACCCTGGCTGCACTGCAGGCCCAGGGCTATGCGCTGGGTGCTGCGCTGCGCATTCTTCGCCAGCTGGTGATGGAGCGCCTGGTGCATCTGGACTGCGACGAGCAGGCCGATCTGCAGACCATCACCCGAGGCGTGACCGAGCTGGCCGAGTTGGCGCTTGATGCCGCCTGCACTGCTGCGCGGGCCGAGCTGGACAGCCGCCATGGCGCCCCGCGCGACGCCGATGGCAACCCGGTGCAGCTGTGGGTGATCGGCATGGGCAAGCTGGGCGCGCGCGAGCTCAATGTCTCCAGCGACATCGACCTGATCTATATCTACGAGCAAGAGGGCGAAACCCAGGGCCAGCCCGATGGCCGGGGCAAGCTCAGCAACCATGAGTACTTCATCCGCGTGATCAAGCTGATCTACCAGCTGATCGGCGAGACCACCGAGCACGGCTTTGTCTTCCGCGTGGACCTGATGCTGCGGCCCAATGGCAACTCCGGCCCGGCCGCCATCTCGGTCGCGGCACTGGAAGACTACCTGCAAACCCATGGCCGCGAATGGGAGCGCTTTGCCTGGCTCAAGAGCCGCATCGTGGCGCCACTGGCCGATATCCGCAGTCCCAATGTGCAGGCGCTGCGCGGCGCGGTGCTGCCCTTTGTGTTCCGCCGCTACCTGGACTACGCGGTCTTCGATTCGCTGCGCAGCCTGCACCGCCAGATCCGCGAGCATGCGGCCAAGCGCAGCGCGGGCCACCCCGAGCGCGCCAATGACGTCAAGCTCTCGCGCGGCGGCATCCGCGAGATCGAGTTCATCGTGCAGCTGCTGCAGGTGGTGCGGGGCGGCCAGTTCCCCGAGCTGCGCTGCCGCGCCACCCTGGAGGCCCTGCCCCGCCTGGAGCGCGCCAACCTGATGGCGCCCGAGACCGCGCAGGCCCTGGCCGAGGCCTACACCTTTCTGCGCAAGGTGGAGCACCGCATCCAGTACCTGGACGACCAGCAGACCCATGTGCTGCCCACGCGCGACGACGACCTGCGGTGGATGGCGCAGACCCTGGGCTATGACGACGAGTGCCGCTTCTTGCACCAGCTCGATGCGCACCGCGAGCTGGTCGCGCAGGAGTTTGACAAGCTGCTGGGCGGCAACGAGGCCTGCAAGAGCGGCCAATGCGGCGGTGCCAAGGGGGCCGCTGCCAGCGCGCCCGAGCTGGAGACCGTACTGCCCAAGCTGCCCGAGGCAGTGCGCGAGCGCGTGCTGCAGTGGCAGCGCAATCCCCGCTACAGCTACCTGAGCGATGCGGGCCTGGGGCGCCTGGTGCTGCTGCTGCAACGCACGGCCCAGTGGCTCAGCCAGGGCCAGGTCAGCGAGATCGCCGCGGTGCGGCTTGCCGACTGGATGGAATCGCTGCTGCGCCGCGAAAGCTACCTGGCGATGCTGCAGGAACGCCCGGCCGTGCATGAAAAGCTGATGCACATGCTGGGCGCGGCCAAATGGCCGGCCCGCTACATGCTGCAGCACCCTGGCGTCATCGACGAGCTGGCCAGCGATGCGCTGATGCATGAGCGCTTCAACCCGCAGGAGTTTGAGGCGGATCTGGAGCGGCGCCGTGCCGCCTTGCAATCCACCGCCGAAGACGACGACGAGAACCTGCTGAACCTGCTGCGCCGCGCCCACCATGCCGAGACCTTCCGCACCCTGGCGCGCGACATCGAGCAGCAGATCACCGTCGAGCAGGTGGCCGATGACCTGTCGGCACTGGCTGATGCCGTGCTGCGCGTGACCACGCGCTGGTGCTGGGGCCGGCTCAAGAGCGCGCACCGCGCCGAGCCGCAGTTCGGCATCATCGGCTACGGCAAGCTCGGCGGCAAGGAGCTGGGCTACGGCAGCGACCTGGACATCGTCTTTGTCTTCGATGACGACGACGAACGCGCACCCGAGGTCTATTCGGCCTTTGTGCGCAAGCTCATCAGCTGGCTCACCGTCAAGACCGGCGAAGGCGACCTGTTCGAGATCGACACCGCGCTGCGCCCCAACGGCAACTCCGGCCTGCTGGTCACCAGCTTTGACTCCTACGCCAACTACCAGCAGCAGCGCGGCAGCAACACCGCCTGGACCTGGGAGCACCAGGCGATGACACGCGCCCGCTTTGTGCTGGGCAGCCCTGCGCTGGCGGCCCGCTTTGATGCGGTGCGCGAAGCGGTGATCACCGCCCCGCGCGATGCGCCAGCGCTGCGCAGCGAGATCGCCACCATGCGCGAGCGCGTGCGCAGCGCCCATGCGGTGCCCGCTGGCTTGTTCGATGTCAAGCACAGCGTGGGCGGCATGATGGATGTGGAGTTTGCCGTGCAGTACCTGGTTTTGCTGCATTCAGCTTGCAATTCCCAGTTGCGTCCCAACCTGGGCAACATCACCTTGTTGCGGCGTGCCGAAAGTGCCGGTTTGCTGCCCGAAGGCATGGGTGAGGCGAGTGCGAATGCCTACCGCGCATTGCGCCGTGTGCAGCATTTAGCCAGGCTGAACGAGGCGCCCACCCAGGTGCCTGAGACGGCCTTGCTGGAAGAGCAGCAGACGGTGCGGGCGCTGTGGGCAACGGTGTTACAGACTGCATAGATCCTGCAAAAAGGCCGATGGAACTCGGGAATTCATAAGGGTTTATACTGCGTGATCACCCGTCGCTAGCATTCACTTACGCGCAACGGCATTCAAAACGATGTACTATCGCCTATCATTCAGCGATTAATTCGACGAATGATAACGTAATGAAACAAATTATTTATTTGTTTACAATACATTTATGGTGGCTGGCGGAAACTTAAAAACGCCCGCCCACTCTTTGAACCATGTAAAGGCGACAGACGCAGTTTTTACGGACCCTTTTTAATGTTGCGAAGTCTTTCAGGCCCAATTCGGCATGACTGCAAACCTGAAGTGCTTCTCCTCCCTCCCTCTCTATCATTCACTTCGGGACGCTTCGCAACTTTTTTTATACCCAGGCCCAGTCCAGACGACTGGGCCTTTTTTTGCCCGCGCGCAGCCTGCCCGTGGCTGCAGGCTCGGGAGCCTCTCAGCCCTGAGCCAGCAGGTCGGAAGCGCCTCAGCCTTGGGGCTGCAGTTCGGGAGCGCCTCAGCCTTCAGGCTGCGTCGCCGCAAAGCTGGGCCGGGCTTCCAGGCGCTCCAGCAGCTGTGCCAGGTTGGGGTGGCGCGCTGCCCAATCCAGCTCGGGAAAGCGAAAGCGCAGCCAGGCCAGCGCGCAGCCCACGGCGATATCGGCCAGGCTGATGTGCACGCCCGTGCCGGCAAAATAGGTTTTCTGGCCCAGGCCGTTGCCCATGGCGTCCAGCCCCGCCCAGACCTTGCCCAGCTGGCGCTCCACCCAGGCGGGGCTGCGCTGCTCGGCCGAGCGGCCAGCAAAGGCATATTCCATGCGCGCCAGCACGGCGGCATCGAGCACGCCATCGGCCATCGCCTCCCAGCTGCGCACTTCGGCGCGCTCGCGGCCCAGGCTGGGGATCAGCCGGCCCACGGGCGACAAGGTGTCCAGGTACTCGACGATGACCCGCGAATCAACCAGCACCGAGCCATCGTCCAGCACCAGGCAAGGCACCTTGCCCAGCGGGTTGACCGAGGCGATCGTGGCCCTGTCGCCCCAGACATCCAGGGTCTCCAGGCGGTAATCGAGTTTTTTCTCGGCCAGCACCACGCGCACCTTGCGCACATAGGGACTGGTCAGGCTTCCTAGCAATTTCATAGCTTCAGGCTCAGGCAGGTGGCGTCGATCCGGTCCGCAGGGACCTCCAAGCTGCCATGGGCATGGGGGTCCGCACGGGACATTTGCACCTCTCGATTGTAATTAGGCAAATCCAGACTGCAGCCGCGGCAAACGGCCCGCTTCTACAATAGCGGCCCATGAGCCTGTCTTCCCTTACCGCCCTTTCTCCGCTGGATGGCCGTTACGCCTCCAAACTGTCCACCCTGCGCCCGATCATGAGCGAATTTGGCTATATGCATCGCCGTGTCCAGGTGGAGATCACCTGGTTCATCGCGCTGTCCGATGCCGGTTTTGCCGAGTTCTCGCCACTGTCCGAGGGTGCACGCAGCTACCTGCACGGCCTGGTGAATAACTTCAGCGAAGCCGATGCCCAGGCGATCAAGGACATCGAGAAGACCACCAACCACGATGTCAAGGCGGTGGAGTACTGGATCAAGAGCAAGTTCGAGGCCCGCCCAGAGCTGCTCAAAGCGGCCGAGTTTGTGCACTTTGCCTGCACCAGCGAAGACATCAACAACACCAGCCATGCGCTGCAAATCCGCGCCGGCCGCGACCAGGTGATCCTGCCGGGCCTGGACCGCGTGGTGCTCAAGCTGCGCGAGATGGCGCACCAGTATGCCGCCGTGCCCATGCTCAGCCGCACCCATGGCCAGACCGCCAGCCCCACGACCGTGGGCAAGGAACTGGCCAACGTGGTGGTGCGCCTGCAAGCGGCGATGGACCGCATTGCCAACGTCAAGCTGCTGGCCAAGATGAACGGCGCCGTGGGCAACTACAACGCCCACCTGTCGGCCTGGCCCGAGTTCGACTGGGAGAGCTTCAGCAAGAACGTCGTGGAAAAGCACGAGCCCCAGGGCCTGGGCCTCACTTTCCAGCCCTACTCGATCCAGATCGAGCCGCATGACTACATGGCCGAGCTGTTTGACGGCATCGCCCGCGCCAACACCATCCTGATCGATCTCTCGCGCGACATCTGGGGCTATGTCTCGGTGGGCTACTTCAAGCAGCGTCTGAAGGCCGGTGAAATCGGCTCGTCGACGATGCCGCACAAGGTCAACCCGATCGACTTCGAAAACGCCGAAGGCAACCTGGGCCTGGCCAACGCACTGCTGCGCCACCTGTCGGAGAAGCTGCCGATCAGCCGCTGGCAGCGTGACCTGACCGACTCGACCGTGCTGCGCAACATCGGCGTGGCCACCGGCTATGCCGCCCTGGCCTACACCTCGCTGATGACCGGCCTGAACAAGCTGGAGCTGAACGAAGAGCGCCTGGCCGAAGACCTGGACAATGCCTGGGAAGTGCTGGCCGAGCCGATCCAGACCGTCATGCGCCGCTATGGCGTGCAAGGCGCCTACGAAAAGCTCAAGGAAGTCACCCGTGGCAAGACGGTGCGCGCCGAAGACCTGCACCAGCTGATCCGCAGCCTGGAGATACCGCAGGCCGACAAGGAGCGCCTGCTGGCCATGACCCCGGCCAGCTACATCGGCAAGGCCACCGAGCTGGCCCAGCGCGTTTAAGTACGCTCCCCCCAAGAGGCCAGGCGCTCCCTGGCCTCTTGCCTTTTTTCTCTCACCGCCCGGCCAAGCGCAACGCGCCAGCCGGGCGCGCCGGATTCACCCCCGAAGCCCAGGCTTCGTCACCAGACCCTGCCCCATGGCTATCAAATCCACGATCTACAAAGCCAATCTGTCGATTGCCGATATCGACCACAACTACTACGCCGACCACAACCTGACCCTGGCGCGCCACCCCAGCGAAACCGACGAGCGCATGATGGTGCGGCTGGTGGCGCTGGCCTTGAACGCCCACCAGTTGCAGGACCTGTGCAATGGCGACGGCACCTTGGGCTTTGGCGCCGGCCTGTCCGACCCGGACAACCCCGATGTGCACCTGACCGACTTCACCGGTGCCAAGCGCATCTGGATCGAAGTGGGCCAGCCCGAAGAAAAGCCGATCACCAAGGCCTGCAACAAGTCGGACCACATGCTGGTCTACTGCTTCAACCATGCAGCCGAGATCTGGTGGAAGGGCCTGGAAGGCAAGCTCGCGCGCCAGGAAAAGCTCGAGGTGTTCCGCCTGCCGACCGAGGTGTCCCAATCGCTGGCCGATCTGGCCGAGCGCAGCATGCAGCTGCAGGCCACCATCCAGGAAGGCCAGCTGACCCTGTCCAGCGACAAGGGCACCGTCTTTGTAGAGCCTATTCGCTGGAAGTGATGCCGCCTGCGGCACGCGCCCGCTCGGCATAGCGGTTAAAGCGCCAGGCCGTGCCCTGCAGGCTGATGCGCCGCCACACCGCCCGCTTTTGCACAGGGCTGTAGGCCAGCCAGTGCTGCACCTCCTCAAAGCTGCGGCCGCAGCCCTTGCAGACCGCATCGCCCTGGCTGGTCGAGCAGATGGCGATGCAGGGCGTATCCGGTGTGGTCTCCCACCAGGCCAGCCAGGCCTGCATGGCCGCATCGCCCATCTCGCGCACATCCACCCCATCGCTGCGCTGGTAGACCAGCCGTGCATAGACCTTGGCCAGCGCAGCCACCTGCGGCGCCAAGGATGCGCCAGGGCCACTGGGCGCACGCTGGCGCCAGTGGTTGATGGCTGCTTCCAGATCGGTCAGGTGGATGATTTCCATAGCTGCCATCGATGATAGCCCTGCGGCGGCGAAACCGCCAAGCGGCGGTGCACCCCCGCTTGTTCACAGCTTGTTATCCACAGGTGTGGGCAAACACACACATGCGGGAATACTCTGTGCAGTGGCCCGGTCTTTGTCACCCCAAAGCGCTTGGTTTGTGTTCCAATACGCGCTGACGAAGGGGAGTAGCTCCCGTTGATGCCTTGCCAGCGGCAAGCGCAGAGACATGTAATGCGTCGTCAGTACGAAGCCTCACGGCTTCCGGCGCGTTAGGTTCATGGCCCACATGATCTGAGCAAGACCTTTGAAAACCATGGTGCCGCACCACAGGTCTTCGAAGCTACTGCCCGGCGGTTGGCCATCACGGCGCCAACGCTGAACCACGTCGCCTCCCTGACTTGTAACGACACCCCACTGGCTGGTCTGTGCATGGTGCATGGGCCGCTTTTTCAAAAATTAGGTGCTTACATGGACTTGGATTTTCTGACGCACGCGCCCTTCTGGATTGCACTGGGCCAAATCATCATCATCGACATCCTGCTGGGCGGTGATAACGCGGTGGTGATTGCCCTGGCATGCCGCAAGCTGCCCCCTGACCTGCGCCGCAAAGGCATCATCTTCGGTACCGCTGGCGCGATCATCTTGCGCGTCATCCTGATCGCGTTCGCGATGTTCCTGCTGGCCCTGCCCTTCCTGAAGTTTGTCGGCGCCATCTTGCTGTTCTGGATCGGCGTCAAGCTGCTGGTGCCTGAAGACGAAGACCATGGCAACATCCAAGGCAGCGACCGCCTGTTTGCCGCGATCAAGACCATCATCGTTGCCGACCTGGTGATGAGCGTGGACAACGTGATCGCCATTGCTGGCGCCGCGCAGAACGCCGGCGACGAGCACCACATGCTGCTCATCGTGCTGGGCCTGCTGATCTCGATCCCGATCATCGTCTGGGGCAGCCAGCTGGTCATCAAGCTGATGGAGCGCTTCCCGATGGTCATCACCGCCGGCGGCATGCTGCTGGGCTGGATTGCGGGCGGCATGCTGGTCTCTGACCCCGTGTTTGCCAACCCCGACAAGTGGACCTGGATGTTCAAGATCGACCAGAGCAAAACCCTGCACTATGCAGCCGCTGCGGCGGGCGCACTGGTCGTGCTGGTGCTGGGCAAATGGCTGGCCAGCAAAAAAGCCAAGGAACTCCCGGCGGCCAACGTACACTAAGCCCATACCCGCCCTCTACCACCAATGCTGGCAGCCCCACGCTGCCAGCCCCACTTAGGCCACTTGGATGAACGTAAAAATAGTCTTTGTAGATGATGCCGCCTTTGCCCTGCAGCGCTTGAACGAGTGCGCAACCATCAACGACGAGCACTGGGTGCTGGTGGCTTGCGCCCCCAAGATCACCCGCAGGGCCAGCCGCTGGGGCAATCGCAGCACCCTCGAAAAGTGGCGCAACAAGTGGGCCAAAAACCTGTTTGAGGGCCTGATCCCGCAAAGCACCCAGCTGCAGCGCGCCCGCGTCTCGACCCATATCTCGGAAGTGAGCGTGCAGCAAATGACCGCCCAGCTCCACGCCGAGTACCCCGAGGCCGAAGTGCTGGACTGGCGCCGCCCCAAGGCCATCTCCGAGCCACCATCGGCCGACTTTGTGCCACGCCCTGCCAAGCTGGCGGGCTCGCTGCTGGGCATTCTGGGTATCTGCTTCAGCTTGGTGCTCGACGGCGCGTAAAGCCGTCAGCCCCACCACCCAACACAAAGCGCCTTCGGGCGCTTTGTTGTTTCAGTTCTCGAACGAGTCGATGTCGAGGTAATACGGCTTGTCCAACTGGTGCTTGTCCAGCACCACGGTCCAGAACGCATCCTTGACAATAAGCGGCACATAGACCGCGTTGTCCAATGCCAGTTGGTGATCGGCCAGCAACTGCCGGATCTTGTCAGCCTGCGTCGGAAAGCGATCGATCAGGCGCTGCACCGGATGCGCCTGCGCCAGCACCTCGGATTGCACCTGCTCATACGGCACCCATAGATTGGCTTGTGCGGCTTCTGATACACCACCCAAAGCGAGCATGGTCGAGTTCAACTTCTCGACAGGATCTGTGGGCTTGCGCAGTCCCAGTAACTTAGGACCTGATAGCGGCAAACCACGTTGAATCACTGCTCTGGCTTTGAGCAGCTCTTTCGGATCGGGTTCATTGGCATGCACCACGCGAAAGCGGTCATATTCAAACCCCACGAAAACCGGACGCGCCTGCAGCACGGTGTAGATGCCATAGCCCAATGCTGCCAGCTGCACACAGGCAATCACAGCCACATCCCACAAGTTGGTGCGCAGCGGCTTTTTCTTGTTGAAGACCACCCAGGTCAGCAGCGGGCCCAGAATCAAGTCCACGCCAAAAATCAGCTCCATCAGATCCTGGCCACCGGACAGCCGGTAGAAAGGCGCCGGGTACCAGACAAAGTAGATCAGGCAGAACACGGCACTGAGAAGCACCAAGCCTACTAAAAAATGAATGCCGGCCGCTTTGAATTTTTCCCTCATTCCTTCACCCTTTTTATAGGCCCTGCGCGTCTGTCTTCTGCACATGACCTGCGCGAAATTATGCAGTAAGCTATGTCCGCATGAAGATCCTGCTCAAATGGCTGCTCTCCGCAGTCGCCCTGCTCTGTGTCGCCTACCTCTACAGTGGAGTGGAAATCCGCAGCTTTGGCGCGGCGCTGATTGCAGCGCTGCTGATAGGGCTGTGCAATGCGATAGTGCGCCCTGTGCTGATCGTGCTGACCCTGCCCGTGACGATACTGACCCTGGGCCTGTTCATCTTTGTCATCAACGCGCTGATGTTCTGGGCCGCGTCCGGCATCGCTGGCAGCGGCTTTGTAGTGCATGGCTTTTGGGCTGCGCTGATCGGCTCGGTGCTCTACTCCATCATCAGCCTGGTCATCGAATCACTTACGAGCCGCCTGCTCCTTGGCAAGTGACTGCATCTCGCGCAAGCGGGTGTCGATGATCGAGGCCTCGTAGTAGTCGTTGCGGTTCGGGCTGTTGCGCGCCATATCTTGGCCGGCGCGCAGGCGGTCTACCGCAGCGGCATAGTCATACTGCGCGGCCCGGCTTTCGGCCTCCGCACGGATGGAGCGCAGCGGCTGGTTCTGCTGGCGCAGCACCCAGGACAGCGCCAGCCAGGCCCCTGCATCCTTGGGCCACTGCACCACCAGGGTCTGCAGGCGGCTGCTGGTCTGGCGCAATACGCCTTCATAGGCCGTCAAACCCGTGGCAGGCAGCTGTGCCAGGGCTTGCGCAGCCAGCACCAGCTCTGGCCGGTCACTGCTCTGGCCGGCATCATCCCCCACCACCGCCTTGACCTCCGGCAGCAGCACATCGCGGCTGCTGTCCTGGATGCTCAGTGACTTGTCCGAGCCCTGTGTAATCACCGCTTCGTTGACCAGGCCAGTCATCGCATTGCTGACCGTCACCGAGGTGCTGCCCGCCTTGCTGGGCGGGGGTTTGAGCGGCTGGATCTTGGCCAGCGCCGCCAACGCATCCTGCGGCTGGCGGTTGCGCAATGCCAGATCAGCACGCAACAGCTGCGCCTGGCGCATCGCATCGGGGTGGGCCTGCACGGTGGCATCGAGCTGGTCCAGCGCAGCCAGGGCCTCCGCATGGCGCCCCAGCTGGTTGTGCGACATGGCAGCCAGATACCAGACACTCGCGCGCTGGTCCAATGAGCGGTTGGCAAAATCGGCCGCCGTGGTCAGCTGCACCCATTGGTGCAATACCTGGGGCTCAGGCTTGGACAGCATGCGCGCCCGGGCCGACATCATCTGCGCCACCATGCCCGTGTCCTGCGGTTTGCGTGCAGCACCAGCGGGCAAGCGCGACTGCATGTCGGCAATGCGCTCCGTCGTCAGCGGGTGGGTCCGCAAATACGGCCAGCTGCCATTGTCGTTCATGCGGTTGGCTTGCTGCAGCTTCTCGAACATGCTGACAAAACCCGCTTGCGAGTAGCCGGCAGGCGGCATCAGGCTCATGCCGGTACGGTCTGCCTCGCGCTCCATATCGCGTGAGAAGTTCAGTTGCGACTGGATGGCCGCGGCCGAACTGCCCACCATCAGCGCCTGGGCCGCAGCCGGGTTCTTGCTGGCCGCCAACGCGCCCAAAATCATGCCGGCAATCATCACCGGCGTCATGCGCGACTGGCGGGCCAGCATGCGCGCAATATGGCGCTGGGTGATGTGGCTCATCTCGTGGGCCAGCACCGAGGCCAGCTCGTCGCGGCTGCTGACCACGCCGACCAGGCCGGTCTGCACGCCCATAAAACCACCAGGCAGTGCAAAGGCGTTCACGGTGGCATCCTGGATCAGCATCACCTGCCAGGCAAAGCGCTCCTGCAGTTCAGACGTCATGGTGCCGCGCTGGCGCGCCGCCAGCATCAGCTCCTGCCAGATGCCGTTGACATATTCATAAAGGATCGCATCATCCAGAAACTGCGGATCGCGGTAGATCTCGCGCGCAATGTCATCGCCCAGGCGCCGCTCCTCGCTGGTGGTCATCTCGGCGCCCTCGCCCATTGCCGGCAAACTGGTGTCGGCCCGCGCCTGCATGGGGGCCAGGGCGGCCACTGCAGCCATATGGGCCGCGAGCAGGGCACATGCTGTGCGTTTAAAAAACCATGTATTCATTCAAAATTCCGTGCGGCAGCAGATGCTGAATCTGAATCAAGCCAGAGGGTGGCCAGAGCGGGCTCCTTGCCATCAAGCCTTCACCCCAACACGTATGATGAAGCACCACTGCACAAGTTGCATGCTGTATTGCCGCTTGTGACGTATTGAACACGGAAAGCACCATGACTGAACTCACCCATTTCGACGCCCAGGGCCAGGCCCATATGGTCGATGTAGGCGCCAAGCCTAACACCCACCGCATCGCAATTGCGGAGGGCTTTATCACCATGCAGCCGTCCACCTTGGACATCATTGCCGCGGGCACCGCCAAAAAAGGGGATGTGCTGGGTATTGCACGTATCGCCGGCATCATGGCGGCGAAGAAGACCAGTGAGCTGATACCGCTGTGCCACCCGATTGCATTGACGAAAGTGTCAGTGGAGTTCGAGGTACTTGCTGATCGGCAGGCCATCCGCTGCCACACCCGCACCGAGACCGTAGGCCCAACCGGCGTCGAGATGGAAGCGCTCACCGCCACACAGATCGCCCTGCTGACGATTTATGACATGTGCAAGGCGGTGGACAAAGCGATGGTCATCGGCGGTGTTCGATTGCTGGAAAAGCAAGGGGGCAAGTCGGGCACATATATTGCGTAACGGCAGACACCTCATCATCACCGCGCACCGGCGATCGCTTCCACAACCAGCACGGTGCAAGTGCTTGTACACCCCACCCCTTCCACCACTGAATTTCGAATGCTGCAAAACAGAAAATCGGCTATTAACTTTTGCCTGGTGCTTATTGTTCTGCTTGGCGCATATCTCAGAATCCACACGGCGACGAACACTGTGGTTGATAACCCTTTCCGCGCCGATGCAGGGCAGTATTACACCTACGCACATAACCTGCGTTTCAGCGGTGTTTATTCTCGTGATTTTTGGCCACAATCCAACAATTTCGAACACGGTCCTTCTGCAGACGCTATTCGATCCCCAGGCTACCCCTTATTCCTTCTAGCCTTTGTTGAAAAAACCCCGTCAGACAAAGGAATTCTTCAGATAACCCTAGCACAGGCAGGCTTGGGTATATTATCTCTAATCTTGGTATTTGGCCTTGCCAGAAAAATCCTTCCTGGTGCCTGGCCCCTCGCCCCCACACTTCTGACGGCAATATCACCTCAGCTAGTCAACATGGAAACCTATATTTTATCCGAAAGCCTTTTTGGGTTTCTTTTATTACTCGCTATCTACGTTTGCACGCGCTATAAAAGTGAAGACTGCAACAACAGAACCCTGATTATTTCCGGTTTCCTGTTTGGCATTGCCACTTTGGTCAGACCGACTACACAATACTTTCTACCGGTGCTATTGCTGTATGTGGCGCTGGCTTCGGGACGGCAGCTGCAGTGGCAGCACTATGTTGCTATCGCATCTGCGTTCATTTTGCCCAGCGCCTTCTGGATGGTAAGGAATGTCATCACTCTGGGCATCACCTCTGACCCGACACTCACCATCAATACGCTGGTACATGGCCATTACCCCGGCATGATGTACAACGCTGATCCCGCCACCTTAGGCTATCCCTACCGATTCGACCCCAAGATCCAAGAACTATCGTCATCGATCGGCAGTGCCTTGTCTGGCATTTGGGAGCGTGTCATGGATCAGCCTGCACAATACCTGCAATGGTACTTAATGGGTAAGCCTGTTGAGTTCTTGTCTTGGTCGGACGCCTCTACAGAGCAAGGATTCTTTACATACGGCGTATTGCAAAGCCCCTACCTCAGTTCGAAATTCTTCATATTCATTTATGTTTTGATGCAGCATACGCACTGGATATGGGTGGCATTAGCCATCTTTTCCAGCCTGTATTTATTACTCAAGCTTTTCAAGCAACCCCATTTCACCGACGCAACAAGCGTACTCTTGACATTTGTTTTTATCTATTTCATCGGCATTCACAGCGTAGGATTCCCTATCGCCAGATATAACACACCCATTCTCGCATTGATTTTTATTCTGTCTTTTTCGTTCTTATACACACTGACCCAGAAAATAAGAAGCCAGCCTGCCGTATCGATGGAGGCCGACGTCACATAGAAATACCAACCCCATTTATACGATATACATCTATCTCACAGCGAAAGTAATTAACATTTCACAGCTTTAGATATGTGGCAATTCAGGCTATGCTTCATATCTTGTTCTCATTTTCAAAAACTACGCCACACATCCTGACAATGTGCGGACAATAAGAATGAACAAAGAGAGGGCACCTCATGCATGTGCTTGTGACTGGAGGAGCGGGCTTCATTGGCTCGCATACTTGTCTGCATCTGCTGCAAAGCGGAACGGATCTCACCGTCATCGACAACTTCTGCAACAGCTCGCCCGAGGCGCTGAACCGGGTGCAGGCGCTTAGCGGACGCAGCCTGCATGTTGTGCAAGGCGATGTCCGCGACGCAGCACTGCTCGACCAAGTTTTCCAACGCGGCCAGGCCATTGATGCCGTGATCCATTTCGCAGGACTCAAGGCGGTTGGCGAATCGGTCGCCGAGCCTACCCGCTACTACGACAACAACGTCGCAGGCTCGCTGTCCGTGATACAGGCCATGGATCGCGCCTCAGTCAGTACCTTGATTTTTTCATCCACGGCCACCGTGTATGGCGATCCTTCCCCTGAGGATCTTCCCTTGCGCGAGACCGCGCCTTGCGGCTTCACGCTCAGCCCCTATGCCACCAGCAAATGGATGGTTGAACGCTGCCTGGCAGATCTGCAGCTGGCGCAACCCCATTGGCGCATAGCGTGCTTGCGCTATTTCAACCCTGTTGGTGCGCATCACAGCGGACGGATTGGCGAGAATCCGCGTGGCATCCCCAACAACCTCATCCCCTACATCAGCCAGGTCGCCTTGGGCATGCGCGAGAAAGTCTCGGTCTATGGCAACGACTACGCCACCCCAGATGGCACTGGCATACGCGACTATATCCATGTCATGGACCTGGCAGAGGGGCACGGCGCTGCCCTTGATTATTTGGGCAAACAACCGCAGGGCACGCTGCTCACCTTGAACCTTGGCACCGGCCAAGGTGCCTCAGTGCTGGATGTGATCAACACCTTCAGCGCTGCCTGCGATCGCCCCATTCCATACCAAGTTGTTGCCCGCCGCCCAGGCGATGTACCCGTGCTGTGCGCTGACACCACGCTTGCCAACCAGCTTTTGAACTGGCAAGCAACACGCAGTCTCGCGCAAATGTGCCAAGACAGCTGGCACTGGCAAACCCACAACCCCCGGGGCTACGATGCGTAGTCGCTGCTCACCGTAATTTTTCGCTATCTCACCATGACCACCATCGACAACACCACCAATCCATTGACGCGGCTGAGGCAGCGCATTGCTTCAGGGCAGGCCACTGTTGGTATTTTCGGCCTTGGCTATGTAGGGCTGCCACTGGCCCTGCGCTTTGCCGAAGTAGGCGTCAAAGTGATCGGCTTTGACATTGATCTGAACAAAGTGCAATTGCTCAACCAGGGCCAAAGCTACATTGAGCGCTTGACACCAGCGCTGGTGCAAGCCGCCCAGTCGCAGGGCTTTGAGGCCACGGCCGATTTCAGCCGAACCCAGGAACTCGACGCGTTGATCATCTGCGTCCCCACACCACTGAATGCCCAGCGTGAGCCTGACTTGAGCTTTATCGTCAGTACAGTCGAGGCGGCACTTCCTTATATGCAGGAAGGCCAGTTGATGAGCCTGGAGAGCACCACCTGGCCGGGAACCACAGAAGAGATACTTGCTCCCCGCTTGCAAACCCGTGGCCTGGTCCCCGGCCACAACTGCGCCCTGGTGTTTTCCCCAGAGCGCGAAGACCCTGGCAACCCCCACTATGGCACCAAAGACATACCCAAGGTCATTGGCGGCATGACCGCGTCCTGCCTGCAACTGGGCCAGGCCTTGTATGAGCTGGCCATCCAGACCATGGTCCCGGTCAGCAGCACCAAGGCCGCAGAAATGACCAAGTTGCTCGAGAACATCCATCGCAGTGTGAACATTGGCCTAGTCAACGAGATGAAGATTGTGGCCGACAAGATGGGCATCAATATTCACGAAGTGATCGATGCTGCCGCCACCAAGCCTTTCGGTTTTGTGCCCTACAAGCCAGGCCCAGGCTTAGGCGGCCATTGCATTCCTATCGACCCGTTCTATCTGACTTGGAAGGCGAGAGAGTACGGGGTCAATACACGGTTTATTGAGCTCGCCGGCGAGATCAACCACTATATGCCGCAGTGGGTGGTGGGTAAAGTTGCTGACGCTCTAAATGAATGTGGAAAGGCCATCAATGGCAGCCGCATCCTGGTACTTGGCCTTGCGTACAAAAAGAACATAGACGACACGCGTGAATCCCCTGCGGTGGAGATTCTGGATTTGCTGCGTGCCAAAGGCGCGCAAATAGATTACAGCGACCCGCATGTTCCAGTTTTTCCGCGCAAGCGCGACTATCACTTCGATTTGAAATCCGTTGCGCTCGATACAGCCAGCATCGCCAGCTACGACTGCCTGGTACTGGCGACCGATCACGATAGCTTCAACTACGCGCAGCTGCTAGAGCACGCAAAGCTCGTTGTCGACACGCGTGGACGACTGTCTGGGCCTAATGTCCTGCGGGGTTGAAGAGGTAAACAGCCGTGCATAACACACTGCAGAAAATCTGGGCACTGTTCACATCAGGCGAACGGAGAAGAACCGTGCTGATGCTAGTGCTGGTCATATTAATGGCCCTGGCTGAGACGATGGGGGTGCTCTCAATCATGCCATTCCTAACGGTCCTAGCCCGCACGGACGTAATTCACGAGAACGCTTGGTTGAGCGCGGCCTACCAGCACTTCAGCTTTACCAGCACAAACGCGTTCATCATCGCCTTGGGCTTTACTTCCATGGCTCTGGTTATCGCATCGTCACTGTTCAAGGCAGTCACGCTGCACACCATCAACCGCTTCATCTACATGCTTCGCCACTCGCTCAGTGCGCGGTTGCTGTCGCGCTACCTGCACCAGCCATACGAGTTCTTTTTGACACGGAATCCTGCCGAGCTGTCGAAAAACGTCTTGTCCGAGGCAGACCAACTCACATTCAGCCTGCTGCAGCCTCTGGCTCAGCTTATCGCGCATGGCACTGTCATGCTAGCGATAGTGGCGCTGATCGTGGCTTATGACCCCTTGATGGCGGCCGGCATCGTGGTGGCAGTGGGGTTGCTATATATAGTGATCTACCTGCTGGTACGCGGCCGACTTCGGCGCATGGGACGCGCACGACAGGAAGCAGATGCTGGGCGCTACAAAAGCTGCTCCGAAGCATTGGCAGGCATAAAGGACGTGAAGGTCACCCATACTGCAGAGGCTTGGCTAAATACCTACACGCATCACTCGCGAGAATTTTCGCGTCACATGGCCTCCGTTGAAACCATTACCGCCTCGCCGCTGTACATTGTGGAGGCCGCAGGCTATTCAGGGTTGATTTTGATTGCCCTTATCTTGCTTCAGCAAAGCAACGATGTGGCCCACGTGCTTCCCGCATTGGGCATGTATGGTTTTGCGGCGTATCGCTTGTTACCAGCTGCGCAAATCATGTATCGCGGGTTTGCCCGGCTGCAATATTCTAACGCTACGCTGAAAACCATCCACGACGACCTAATGCTGGTTGACGAGCCCGTCCCAAAACGTACCGCAATGCTGCGCCCCCAACACGAAATACGGCTGAGTGGAATTAACTACGCTTACCCATCCACCCCCGAAAAGCCAGTGCTGCATGGCTTTGACCTGCGCATCCCTGCCAATGTCAGCCTTGGCATTGCCGGAGCCAGCGGCAGCGGAAAAAGCACGCTTATGGATATCTTGCTGGGCCTGCTGCAGCCACAAGCGGGTACCGTGAGCGTGGACGGTCAGCAGATAGACGCAGGCAACCTGCACGCCTGGCAGCAGGCTATTGGCTATGTGCCGCAAAATATCTACCTAAGCGATACAAGCGTAGCCGCAAACATCGCCTTTGGCGTGCAGCCAGATGCCATCGACATGCAGGCAGTAAGACGTGCTGCCCGTACCGCCCAGATCCATGAATTTATAGTGAATGAATTGCCCCAGGGCTACGCCACGCTTGTGGGCGACCGCGGCATCCGCCTGTCGGGCGGGCAACGCCAGCGCATTGGCATTGCTCGGGCGCTCTACCATGACCCTGCAGTGATTTGTATGGATGAGGCCACAAGTGCCCTTGACGATGAAACCGAAGAATCTGTTAATTTATCCATGAGTAATCTATCCGGTCAAAAGACAATTATTATAATCGCCCACCGTCAAACCACATTAAATTCTTGCGATCAAATAGTAAGAATTTAAAATTAAAATAATAATATTATATTTTCATCGCAAAAGATAGTTATCAAGAAATTGCTATAAAGGTCATCAATGATTGGCATTCCAAAGAATCTCGGCCATATTTGGATTGGTCCTCGACCAGCTCCCCTGGAGTGGATGAACACATGGAGGGACCATCACCCAGATTGGAGCTACACTTTATATGATAATGATTTTTTAAGCAATTTTCATTTTCAAACCCAAAAACAAATAGAAGAATACTTAAAAAGAGGCCAATATGCCGGGGTCGCAGATTTAATGAGATTAGAAATTCTCTATGAAAATGGGGGATTACTTGCACCAGCCGACTCAATATGTTTACGCAACACTCAAAACTTGTTCCCTCAAAAGAGGGCCTATACAGTTTATGAAAATGAATTCGTACGTGGCGAATTAGTCTCTCCAATTCAGGCATGCGAACCTGGCAACGAATTTGTAAAAACCCTGATTGAACAGCTCAAAAGCACCGACCCCAACGATTTAGATGAGCCATGGATTTCGACTGGAAATCTATTCATGGCGCAAATGATTAAAAAATTGAATCCTGAAATAACAATATTTCCGTCGCAAATACTCATCCCAATTCATTTCACGGGTGTATTATATGAGGGAAGTGATAAACCCTACGCTATACAATTATTTTCAACAACACAAAATACTTACAAGAAAAATAATGTTATCTCAAGAGCTATTTCGTATATCTCTAGAGTACGAATGAAAAAATACAATAGAAAAAAACTTGCCATCGTTAAAAGCAAAAAACTAGAAGAAGGCAAAAAGAGATTTTTAAACGGCCAATAGCTTCCAGTGTTTCACAATTTTGGAATAAATCTTCGTTAAAAAGCTCACATGCCCATAGTCAGCATAATAATACCGACTGCCAGACGCCCTGATTTACTACACAGAGCCATTGAGAGCTGTTTGGTTGGCATATACAAAAATGAAACCGAGGTTCTTGTAATAGCTAATGGACCCGATATTTCTTGGAAAAAAACGGCAGATTTATATGAAAACGATAGCAGGGTGATTTTTCACTATTCCTGCATAGCAGACCAGAACAATGCGAGAAATATAGGAATAGCCTTAGCCAAAGGCGATATCGTTCGTTTTCTCGACGATGATGACTATTTGATGCCCATCGCAGCCAGCAATCAGTACAAATTGATGCAACAGCATGATCTAGATTGGTGTGCAGGGGGAATATCAATAGTCGATGAAGAAGATCACACTATCGAAGAATTATTTCAACCTCAAATGCCTACTGCAGCCCAAACGGCTATTAGCAGGAATAGACTGCAATTGGTTCATGCACATGTATACAGACGCAAGTCAATAGAAAAATTAAGATGGACGGTGGGACTTCGTCAGTCCGAGGATATAGTTTGGATAATTAACTATGCTACAAGCTCAAAGCTGCGCTGGATGATTATTAACGAGGTTGTAGGTGCTTGGTATCAACACCGTGGAACACGCCTATCCTTAAATCGCCCATCTGGTTTCATCCACGAAGCTACGGCGAATGCAATTCTAAATGCCGAACGATACATGAAAGAATTCGATATGTGGAGCAGTGACACATCAAAAGTGGGAGCTGAAGCAATCTGGGATCTAGTTCACCGCGCCTTTTTCTTCCGCCCTTTTTTTTGGTCTAATATTGCAAAAGAGGCTATCCGCTTAGACAAAAATACTAAGCCAGATTATTCAATTTATAAAAATAAGTTCCTTAAATATCTTGACCCCAGACTCATCCTCTGGGCGGCATTGCCTATAGTTTTTCTTCGCAATTTATTCAGATTTATTCGAGCTATTTTCATAACACCGAATTATCGTCGCACTCTTTAAAAATATTTAATAATGTTTATCGCAACTGTCATTGTCACCTTTAATAGAAAAGATTTGCTTGATAAAGTGCTTGGTTTGCATTGCTCACAGACAAAGAGCTCTGACAGCATCATTATTATAGACAATGCATCCACTGATGGAACCCACACAATGCTGTCACAGAAAGGCTGGCTGCAGAATTCAGCTATTTCATTGATAGAACTGACTCAAAACACCGGGGGTGCTGGAGGCTTCTCAACGGGGCTTCAAAAGGCGATCGAATACGGTGCAGAGTGGATTTGGATGATGGATGATGATGCAGAACCTCATGCTACTGCGCTACATGAATTAATGAAAATAGCGAATAATCCTAAGAATATTTATGGTTCACTGGCTGTAAACAAATCTGACACATCTTGGCTCACCACGGTCGTCAATCCACCACTAGGGATTATTGACACTGCAGACAAAATCCCTTCTGAAGCAGAGGTACAATTTTTGCCATTTTTGGGATTTTTAATCCATCGGGATCTGGTAAAGAAAATTGGCCTACCCGACGCAGGTTTTTTTATAGCTGCTGACGATGTGGAGTATTGCATAAGAGCTCAAAATTTTGGAGCAAAAATTATAGTCGCAGGCCATAGCCGTATTGAGCACCCAAAATCCCATACATCTCAGATTAACATATTTGGAAAGAAGATATTTTTCTTATCCCTACCTCCATGGAAGCGCTATTACGATACACGCAATCGATTACTGATTGCAAGAAAGCATTATGGCTTTAGATTTTTTACACAAACCATCCCGGGTTCTATTCTTAGATTTTTTATTGCCCTAATTAAGGAACCGCAAAAATTAGCACAATCCCGAGCATTCATCGCCGGCTTCATTGATGGTGTAATGCAAAGAAAAGGGAAACGCCATGTGCATTGGGGTATTAAATGACAAATCTCAAAATTCTAGTAGTTGGCGCTGGTTTTGCTGGCAGTAGCTTAGCAAGAGAATTAGCACAAACAGGAAATTCTGTTTTTATAGTTGACAAGCGACCTCATATCGCAGGCAATGCCTACGATGAACACGATGCCCATCTCACATTGATTCACCGCTATGGCCCCCATATATTTCACACCAATAGCGAGCGCGTCTTCAGTTATTTGTCGCAATTCACCGAATGGCGTAAATACGAACATCGTGTACTAGGGGTTGTCGATGGAAAAGGGTATCCTTTCCCGATTAATCGAGACACCCTGAACCAGCTTTATGGAATGGATTTGGACGAAGCAGGTGCAGCAGAGTTCTTCGAAAAGCATCGCGAACCTCGTGACCCTGTTCGAACGAGCGAGGACGTAGTCCTCAACAGTGTTGGGCGCGACCTATATGAAAAGTTCTTTCTCAACTACACCCGCAAGCAATGGGGCATGGATCCCTCAGAGCTGAAGGCGGGTGTAGCGGCGCGCATCCCTGTCCGTACCAACACCGATGACCGCTATTTCACTGATACCTACCAGGTTATGCCTGCACAGGGCTATACCAAGATGTTTGAGCGAATGCTCGACCATCCCAACATCGAAGTTCAACTGGGTGTTGATTTTTCGGAGCTGACAGACCTGGAGCGCTACGATCACATTGTCTATACCGGCCCTATTGATGCGTACTTCAAGCACTGCTATGGCCCACTGCCCTATCGTTCCTTACGCTTTGAGCACGAGCACTTGGCTGATGTGCAGCAGTTCCAGCAGGTAGGCACTGTTAATTACCCGAATGACCATGCCTACACGCGTATCACGGAGTTCAAGCACCTGACGGGCCAAGAGCACACGGGAACGTCCATTGTGCGCGAGTATCCCGAAGCCGAAGGCGACCCCTACTACCCCATTCCGAGCGATACCAATGAAGCGCTTTTCAAGCGCTATCGCGAACTGGCGGAGAAGGAATCGGGAGTGACTTTCGTCGGACGGCTCGCCGAGTATCGCTACTACAACATGGACCAAGTGGTAGGCGCAGCATTATCGGCTGCACAAAAACTGATAGAGCGCCTCCGTCCCTCTTCTTGAAAACCATCTATGCGCATTGCTTTCTTATGTAAACGCCGCTATATGAGCAAGGATGTGGTTCTTGACCGCTATGCCCGCTTGTATGAAATCCCCCGACAACTGGCCCTTCTTGGACACCAGGTGCTAGGGCTCTGTTTGGACTATCAAGGCAGAGAGAACGGCGAGTGGACCCATGAGGCCAAGCCAGGGGAATTGCATTGGCGCTCACAGGCTTTGCGCGGTAAAGGGCTGTCGGTACGAGTCAATTATGCGAAGCAGGTGTTGGACTCGCTTCGCGCATTCAAGCCAGATATCATCATTGCAGCGTCTGATATTCCGCATATCGCCTTGGGGGCCTGGCTAGCGCGCAAACTCCAATGCCCCTACGTTGCAGACCTCTACGACAACTTCGAAGGGTTTGGACAGGCCCGCATTCCAGGATTTGTGCGGGCACTACGCTGGGGCATAAGGCAGGCGGATTTGGTGACGACCACGAGCGAAGTGCTACGCCAGCATGTTCTAACAGTGTGCAAACCAAAGGGTATGGTTCTTGCGATGCCCAGCAGCGTGGATTGGGCCGTTTTTCATACACAAAGTAAGAAAGCATGTAGAGAAGCCTTAGGTCTACCAGAGAATGCCAAGCTAATAGGAACGGCTGGAGGACTCTACCGAGAAAAAGGGATTGAACCCCTATTTGAGGCTTGGCCACACATTGCTGCGAAGCGACAAGACGTGCATCTGGTCCTCGCCGGACCGACTGAGGCTCAACTTCCGCCCCCGCAAGGAGACCGCGTCCACTACCTTGGAATGCTCTCACATGCGCAGGTTGCGACTTTGTTCAATGCGCTGGATGTCGGTGTTATTTCTGTCCTGGACACCCCTTTTGGCAGACACTGCTTTCCGCAAAAAGCCTATGAGATGCTGGCTTGCGAGCTGCCGGTGGTGGCATCCAATGTAGGAGCCACTGGGGGCCTGTTTTCCAGTTATCCAGACTTGCTCTTCAAGCCGGGCAGTGCAGATGACCTGGTGCGGGCAGTATTGATACAGCTTACTCTGGGAAACCGCCCTCAGCTACCGATCCAGGATTGGAGTGAGTTGATCAAAGACATGGAGCAGCACCTCCCTGCTCCGCAGGATCAAAACACGCAATCAGGAATGGGCCATCTGCGTTAAGCCCCTTAATCCTGCAGGTCCAGTCTTAAGCAGAGGTACCTCCATCGAGTTGCGACGCAGACGCATTTTTCAACACCGCAGAATACCGTGCAGCCACAGCATCCCAATTGAGGTGGTCAATCAGATATGCTCGCATCTGGTTTGCTTGGAGCTGCGCCGCCTCGGGGTGGTTAAGTGCCGCCAGAATTGCAGCTACCAGCGCCGCCGTATCCCTGGGGTCCACAACACATTGATGAGCGTAATTTCCAAATATATCTGCCAAGCCAGCGACATTGCCAGCGATGGCAGGGCACCCGCAACCAACGGCTTCCATCAGCGCAACTGGTAGCCCTTCTTGGTCTCCGGATGCAGCCTGTACAAAGGGAGCAACAAACAATGCTGCACGCTGGTAAAGCTGAGGCAATGCGTCTTGGCGCACCGCACCAAGAAAATTCACCTTGTCGTTTAAGCCAAGGGCAGAAACCTGGGCCTTGAGCCGCTCCTCATCCGGGCCGAACCCAGCGATGGATAAAGTCGTATCCGGTCTTGCTTTGATTAACTCCGGCATCGCGTCCAGCAGATGGCTCAGGCCTTTCTTCTCAACCAATCGTCCCACGAATAAGAGTTCGGAAACGCTGCGCTCGCTATTTACCGCAGGCACAAAGCGATCCACCATGTCCACGCCCATAGGGATCACATCCAGCTTTTTTGGAGAGATGCCCATCTGAACCACGCGGTCGAGCATGGCCGAGCTCACCACAGTTGCAGAGTGGGACTGCTGAAGCACCATCTTCTTCAGCCCGTTCAGCAAGCCGCCTTGCAACGCAAACAGGTCCGCACCATGCGAAGTGACGACATACGGTACCTTTCTACCGCTCGTCACCTTCAGCAATGCAGCCAATAAACCTTGGGGAATGAGCCAGTGCGCATGGACTACATTCACATGAAGACGACGAGTTATGCGCCAAGCGCTCCAAGCCTGACACCAGACGAAACTTGGAACCAGCAGATATTTCCATTTGCTGTTACGCAGATTTGTAACAATGCCGCCATTGTTCACCAAGGTTTCCCAGCGCTCTGGCGCATAGCGATAGCGGATAACCTCCACACCTTCTATTACGTCACGTTCTTTTGCCCCTGCAGCATGCGGGCATACCACCACCACATGCCAGCTGCTAGACAAGCGCTTGGCAAGCTCAAGGATAAAACCTGGTTCTGGATCACCTTGCCAACGGGGAAAAGTCGAAGCCAATACAAGCACGACGGGCTTTTTACCCTCTGGCATCACTATCACTTGCGTCCTTGGTACATCAATGCTGTGATTTGCTCCGAAATCAACCCCATCAGAAATATGACCACCGACCCCGTATATAAAAGTGCACTCATATTAGTGAATCGTTCTGAATGAAACCAAGTCCATCCATACCAACCTGAGGCCAACATGAAAATAATCAGTGCAATAGGCGCAAATATTTTAAGAGGAGAAAACAATGTTCCAATTTTAAAAATAATTAACAGAAATCTAGCGCCGTCTTTCCAAAGACGAATATGACTTTTACCGATGCGCTTTGCTGCATGAATAGGAATATATGTCACTGAATATCCTGCACGGAAAAACGCCATTGTGCTTGTGGTGGGGTAAGAGAATCCATTTGGGAGAAGATACAAGAATTCACGGAATTTCATTGCATCAACTACTCTAAACCCTGAGGTCAGATCTTGGACCTGGTGACCTGTCATCCAACTGGCCAATTTATTATAGAATTTATTAGCAAGGCCTCGACCCATATTTGCTTGAGAACCTTTTTGCCGAGCCCCTACCACCATGTCATGACCTTGTTCCATCTGCTTAAGTAGGCGATGTATATCCACAGGATTGTGCTGTCCATCTGCATCCATGAACACGATTGTTTCCCCCGTCGCAGCTCGAGCACCAGTTTTAATTGCCGCTCCATTTCCTTTTGAATAAGGATGAGTTATCACTTTAGCCCCTGCATTTATTGCAAGGCTTGCGGTCCCATCATTAGACCCATCATCTACGACAATTATCTCCGCATTTGGAAATTCGGCTCGAATCGAGGCCACTGTGGATTCAATTGCCAAAGATTCGTTCTTTGCTGGGAGCACCACAGATATCAAGTGATTATTTAATACCTCCTTCATTTCACCCCTCCGTTTCCTCTACAACAATCTCGAGCGCATTTTTTAAACTTTGCAAACGGATACCCCAGGCTTCCCTTGTCATGCCATTAGGTGTATTTTGCAAAATTTCATCGATCCAAAATATAGCCTCCCTAGGTTTTCTTTCTCGAAAAAGAGTGATGGCTATGGCCTCACCAATACTCAAAGATGGAAAATCGAAAAAGGCTTTCTTAGCATACTCAACATACCTCGGGATATCCCCCGTCTCCTTTTCCATCAGTGCAATTTCATAATGAACATGGTGACGTATAGGAGCATACCCATTCACAGACTCATTCAACAAGAGTTTGTACAGAAATTTTTTATACTCTTGTGAAGATATACCTTCACATCGGCCACTCCTTATGGCATCGCCGAGACTAGCCAATCCTGTAGATATACCTGATGGCTTACTTACGGAATCAGCCAACGTCTCAAGTCTTGAAAAGGCCAATTCCTGCTCTCCAATACTTGAGAACTGACATACTTTAGGAATCATCTGTATTGCCAAATCGATAGATCCAGTTCTTTCTATGAAACTATTTGCAACCCTGAAGGCCTCTTCAGTTCTGTGAAGAGTTAAAAGGTCATTAACCGCAGATTGTTGAGCTCTGGTTGAGCCAGGATTACTAATTCGCCAAACTTCGTTAGCGACAAATGGTGAACCCCATAATTTTGTTATTTGCTGAAGAGTTATTATAATAAATATAAAATACAGCACACCTAAAAGCACTACAACAATTCTCTTTTCATAGAATTTCAAAAGGCCGAAAAATATATAAATCAGCAAAAAACAAAAACCCAATACCGCCAAGTAGTTTCGATGCTCAAAATATAACTCCAACGGTATGAATGTCGACTCAATCTGATGACAACCAAGAAACCAAAATACAGCAAATAATGTATATTTTAATATGTTTTTTTGGAACTCATTTTTGACGCGGGAAAACAGAAATACTCCACCACCTATCACTGCAAGCCAAGCCGCGGCAGCTATATATGGCAACAACATGCTCCAAGAATATACAGAATGACCATCATGGTACGGGCCTAGTAGAAAAGTACGCGGCAAAAATGATTGCCGCATGTACTCCCAAAGGATTATTGATTCACTTGCCAGCCTTTCAGAAAGAGAGAAATCTCTATTGAATTTATAATTATTCTGAATACCATCCCAGCTAATATAAAGATGCACAAATAAAAGTAGGGTAACAATTAATCCTGCGATTGATAGCCATGCCGCCCACAAAATTTTTCTTCCACGCCCCGCACTACTCCACGACTTTTTATCAATGAAAAAGAAAAACTCAACCAATGCAACCAATGTTGCAACCATCACACCATTTTCTTTAGAAAAATAAGCCAATAAGCCACCAATAAGCAGCAGTGCACTTATAAAAAATATATTTAAAACTGAAGGAATAGAGTGCGTATTTTTATCTCTAACAAGAACATAACCATACAAGGTCAACAGCACAAAAAAAGCTGACACATGCGTCATGCGCTGTACTGGCAACAAAATGCCGCTAGCATGAATAGGTAATAGCAACCACAAAATTGCTCCTAGTGCACTCATGTAGGAAGACAGGTTACTCAAAACGCTATCTTTTTGATAGAGTCTTCGAATAAATAGAAAAATCAACATCCCATTGACGCAATGGAGAATTAGAGTAGTTTTTGAAAACCCCCATGGATTCTTCGGCCAGTCAGCATAGTTCGCCAAAAATGTTACAAGGGAAATAACGCGCCCACCAGGCCCCGCCACTCCACCAAATAGAAAATCAATCAGGCCATCGCGTGAACTCACGTCCGCTAGTCCGCGTAAGTTGATATAGTCATCAAAGCCCCACATCATTCCTTCTGCCTGTTTGTAAAGGAGAAATGCAATGGTGATTCCAGTAATCAAAATACCAAGAGGAATAAGACGTATTTTCACCGAACCAATACTCATAATGTAGTCATAAAAAAAGCCCGACATATGTCGGGCTTTTAGGAATTATACTAAGAAAGTATCAACGGAATGCGGAAGCACGGTACTTTTCAGCGAAGCTGCAAGTTCCCTTCCAAGTGACACTGCCGCCTGCATCAGTGGGCGTGATAGAGCACGTACCTGTGGCAACCTTGCTATTGACTTTGTTGCCGTAGGTCGCTTCAATAACACCATTAGCTTTAACGAGGACCTGCGTCACATATGAGCCACGAATCGATCCTGCGGCAGCTACGCCAGCGGAACCATTGCTAGCAGGAAAGCGACCGCGTTCAGACCAAAAATCGATAACACCATTCTTGGCACCGCCCATCAAAACCGGACCTTCCGACACTTGCGTACGGATGGTGTAGTCTTGGTAAGCAGGCAGAGCGATAGCAGCCAAAATACCGATAATCGCCACAACGATCATCAGTTCGATCAGGGTGAAACCCTTTTGCATAGTACGCAGCATGTTGAATCCTCTCTATGTAACCAGTGATTAGGTAGCCTTGTCGAACTGACTTGGCGTGTGGTGTAGACAGCAAGTGCTGTGCCAACTTCTCAGCGCCTGCAGGGCGCGGCCCGCGCTGACAAAAATGCGGCGTTTTGTTAACTTATTGTGGAAGACGTTCATAAATGTCACCCCGCTATGCGTTCTGTCATTTTTGTCACCTCGACCGATAGCGCTGTACGGTGAATCCGCGAAGAACCAACAAAAAATGGCACCCGCAGGTGCCATTGTCTAAGGTGAGCCAACCTAAGCTGCTAGACGCAGCCTACCCCAAAAACTCATAAGCCATCCCCGCCAGCTCAATCCTATCCCCCTTGTGCATCGACAGCCCCACGCCATTGAGCGCCTGGCCATTGAGCACCACATCGGCCGAGCCGTCAACCTTGGTGGCGATATAGCCCTTGCCGCGCTTGGTCAGCGCAGCAACAGCGATCCCAGGGCGGCCAACAGTGGTGACGACCTTGGACAGGATGATGTCTTCGCTGGCGCCGCTGACGGCGCGCAGGTAGGGGCTGGGGGTGTAGGGCTGCTCTTCGGCAGGGGGGAAGTCGGCGGGGACCGTGGGGCTGTCTTCGCCGTGGTCGGCATGGGCGGGCTTGGCCGTCAGGCTGCCGGCTTCGCTGGCATGCATGTAATGGCTTTCGGGCACGAGAGAGTTCATCAAAAAGCGGATGCGGCATTTGCCGATGTCCAGCAGGTCACCGCTTTGCAGCACCTGGCGGCGCACCTTCAAGCCGTTGACCTTGGTGCCATTGGTGCTGCCCAGGTCTTCGACGACGACGATGCCGATCTTCTTCTCATAGGTGAAGGCCACATGCTCGCCGCTGACCGCCATGTCGGTCAGCACGATGTCGTTGGTGGAACGGCGCCCCAGGGTGGCCCTGGACTCCGTCAGCATGTAGTCCTGGATCACCACTCCATCTAATGAAACTATGAGTCTTGGCATATTGATAAACCTCGTCACGATTATATGCACATAAGCTATACAAATGACACTTTCGATACGCGGTTGACAAAGGATCACGATGTGTTGGGTGCTACCGGATTTTAGTTACGGGTTTACCCTTGATTCCCCTTGATGACTGATGCCGATCAATGCGTTGGCTGCTGCAGGCGCTCTTTCCCCTTGACGATGCACCCTCTCTGCAGCCCGGCGTAGAAATGCAAAAAGCGCCCGAAGGCGCTTTGTGTTGGGCTGAGAGGATCAGCCGCTCAGTGTGCAGGCGCGGTATTGCGCTTTTGCAGCCACAGCCCCAGGCCCACCACCAGGGCGGCGCCAGCGGCAGCTGCCAGGTAGTGCAGCGCAGGGTTGGCTGCTACAAAGCCGTGCAGCAGCTTGTCGTTCATGATGGTCTCGCCACCCACCCAACCGATGAGGCCAGCGCCCAGGATCACGATGACCGGGAAGCGCTCCATCAGCTTGATCATCAAGGTGGAGCCAAAGACCACCAGCGGGATCGAGATCGCCAGGCCCAGGATCAGCAGCAGCATATTGCCGCCGGCAGCTGCCGCCACGGCAATCACGTTGTCCAGGCTCATCACCAGGTCGGCGATCAGGATGGTGCGGATGGCGGCCATCATCGTGCCGGTGCCCTTGCCCGCGCCCTCTTCTTCGTCATGGCTGGTGAGCAGTTGCAGGCCAATCCATAGCAGCAGGCAACCGCCGACGATCTGCAGGAAGGACAGCTCCAAGAGCTTGGCGGCGACCACGGTCAGCAAGATGCGCAGCACCACGGCGGCGCCGGAGCCGAACATGATGGCTTTTCTTTGTTGTTCAGGGGGTAGGGAGCGCGCTGCGAGCGCGATGACAACGGCGTTGTCGCCCGAGAGAATGATGTTGATCCAGATGATCTTGACCAGCCCGATCCAGAAGTCGGGATGATTGACGTAATCCATGTTGCGCTCCGTAGTTATGAATAAAGACGCCAGACCTGAACGATCTGGCGTCTTCTTTTTATGGAGTACGCAGTTTAGCGGGGCACGCAGCCCCTGGCATGCGTAATTTTGCTTACTTCAGCAGGCCTTGCAGCAGGCGGCCCATTTCGGATGGGTTGCGGGTGATGGTGAAACCGCACTCTTCCATGATGGCCAGCTTGGCATCTGCCGTGTCGGCGCCGCCGGAGATCAGCGCGCCAGCGTGGCCCATGCGCTTGCCGGGAGGGGCAGTCACACCAGCGATGAAGCCCACCACAGGCTTCTTCATGTTGGCCTTGCACCAGAGAGCGGCTTCGGCTTCGTCTGGACCGCCGATTTCGCCGATCATGATCACAGCGTCGGTGTTCGGGTCGTCATTGAACGCCTTCATCACGTCGATGTGCTTGAGACCATTGATGGGGTCACCACCGATACCGACAGCCGAAGACTGGCCAATGCCCAGCTCGGTCAGCTGTGCCACGGCTTCATAGGTCAGCGTGCCGGAACGGCTCACCACACCAATGCGGCCTGGCTTGTGGATGTGACCGGGCATGATGCCGATCTTGATTTCGCCGGGGGTAATCAGGCCTGGGCAGTTAGGGCCCAGCAGCAAGGTCTTCTTGCCGCCAGCCGCTTCCTTGGCCTTCATCTTGTTGCGCACTTCCAGCATGTCGCGCACGGGGATGCCTTCGGTGATACAGATGGCCAGGTCCAGGTCGGCTTCCACCGCTTCCCAGATCGCAGCAGCAGCGCCAGCAGGCGGCACATAGATCACGGACACGGTAGCACCGGTGTCCTTGGCAGCGTCCTTGACCGAACCGTAGATGGGGATGTCGAAAATCTTTTCGCCAGCCTTCTTGGGGTTCACGCCAGCGACGAAGCAGTTCTTGCCGTTCGCGTATTCCTGGCACTTTTCAGTGTGGAACTGGCCGGTCTTGCCCGTGATGCCTTGGGTAATGACTTTGGTGTCTTTATTGATATAGATAGACATGTGTGTTCTCCAGGGCTTACTTCACTGCGGCAACGATCTTGGTGGCGGCTTCGGCCATGGTGTCGGCCGAGATGATGGGCAGGCCCGATTCGGCCAGCATCTTCTTGCCCAGCTCTTCGTTGGTACCCTTCATGCGCACGACCAGTGGCACGCTCAGGTTCACCGCCTTGCAAGCGGTGATCACGCCGGTAGCGATGGTGTCGCACTTCATGATGCCGCCGAAGATGTTGACCAGAATGCCCTTGACCTTGGGGTTCTTAAGCATGATCTTGAAGGCTTCGGTGACCTTCTCAGGGGTGGCACCGCCGCCCACGTCCAGGAAGTTGGCAGGCTCGCCGCCGAACAGCTTGATGGTGTCCATCGTGGCCATGGCCAGGCCAGCGCCGTTCACCAGGCAGCCGATGTTGCCGTCCAGGCTGATGTAGGCCAGGTCGAACTTCGAAGCTTCCACTTCTGCTGGATCTTCTTCGTCCAGATCGCGGAAGGCCACCAGCTCTGGGTGACGGAACAGCGCGTTGGGGTCAAAGTTGAACTTGGCGTCCAGTGCAATCACGTTGCCCTTGGAGTCACGGTTGAGCGGGTTGATTTCAACCAGCGATGCGTCCGTGTCCATGTAGCACTTGTACAGCTTTTGGCAGATGTCGATGAACTGGGCCACCGAATCAGCAGGCATGCCGATGCCCTTGGCCAGCTCTTCACCATTGGCTTGCGTGAAGCCAGCAATGGGGTCGACCAGCACGGTGATGATCTTTTCGGGAGTGCTGTGCGCCACTTCCTCGATGTCCATGCCGCCTTCGCTCGAAGCGATGAAGGCCACCTTCTGCGTGCCACGGTCGGTCACGGCAGACAGGTAGTATTCCTGCTGGATGTCGGCACCGTCTTCGATGTACAGGCGGCGCACCTTCTGGCCTTCAGGGCCGGTCTGGTGGGTCACCAGCTGCATGCCGAGGATTTGCTCGGACAGCGCCTTCACGTCGTCGATGGTCTTGGCAACCTTCACGCCACCGCCCTTACCGCGGCCACCTGCGTGAATCTGGGCCTTCACCACCCACACGGGGCCGCCCAGCTTCTGTGCTGCTTCCACTGCTTCTTGCACAGTGAAGGCGGGGATACCGCGCGGAACGGGCACGCCGAACTGACGCAAGATTTCCTTGCCTTGGTATTCATGAATTTTCATGATGTCTCTCAGTAAAACAAAATGGGAAAAAACCCGGCGGCCGAGCGCGCAGAACAAAGAACTCGCAAACAAGGCAGAAGGCCTGGCAGTCCGCGAATTTACCATGCTGCACTGCGCCATGGGGGGCAGCGCCTGCAGGAGCCCCAATGCGCTTCCGGGGTTTGTCGGCCGCCGGAATGCATATAGCTATTATTTGTATAGCTAACCAGCCATGTTGGGCAGTCGTCTCCGTACACCAGGTCTGTCAGCCAAGGCAGTCAATGCCTGTCGGAGGCCTGCGTAAAAGTTGTCGATAAATACCCGAGCGGTGCAGGATTTTTGGCACAGCCGCCCGGGGCTGACACATTTTTGCGCTAGTGCGCACTGCGCTTAGGGCCAGCACCGGGCCATCACAGGCCCAAAAACAGCATGTCCGGCGCATCGCACAAGCCCTTGTCAGAACGGACTGCAAATTTGCCATCCGCCTGCACGCATCGCGCCGCTTTGTATGACAATAAGCACTTTCCCGAACCCAAGCGCCCGCTGCCCAGCTGGCGCCAACGCACAGCAGGAGTGATGGCAATGGCAAAAGTGTTTATCGACGGCGAAGCTGGCACCACCGGTTTGCAGATTCGCGAACGCCTGGTGGACATGCCCGGCATTGAGTTGGTAAGCATTGCGCCCGAGCTGCGCAAGGACCCGGAGGCCAAGCGCGCGCTGATCGCGGGTGTGGACTTGGTCATCCTCTGCCTGCACGACGATGCCGCCAAGGACACCACGGCCATGGTCGATGCCATCGAGCAGGAAACCGGCCGCACTATTCGCATCATCGATGCCTCCACGGCCCACCGCGTCAACGACCAGTGGGTCTATGGCTTCCCCGAGCTGAGCGCCGGCCAGAAAAGCGCCGTGCAAGCGGCCAAGCGCGTCTCCAACCCTGGCTGCTATGCCACCGGCGCCATCGCCATCCTGCGCCCGCTGATCGATGCCGGCCTGGTCCCCGCCGATGCCGCGCTGGCACTGCCTTCGGTGTCCGGCTACTCCGGTGGTGGCCGCCAGATGATGGAAGCCTATGAGGCCGGCGGCGCCGCGCCTTATGAGGCCTATGCACTGGGCCTGACGCACAAGCACATCCCCGAAATCCTGAAATACACCGGCCTGACCCGCCGCCCGGTGTTTATCCCTGCCGTCGGCAACTTTGCCCAGGGCATGCTGGTGCAGCTGCCGCTGCACCTCGATGAGCTCCCCGGCAAGCCGCTCTTGAGCGATCTGCATGGCGCCCTGGCCGCCCACTACGCCAAGACCAACCAGGACGAGCAATGGGTGCAGGTGCTGCCGCCCACCGACGACAACAAGCTGGCCGCCGATACCCTGGCAGGCACCAACAAGCTGGAAATCCGCGTGTTCGGCAACGAGCAGCTGCGCCAGGCCGTGGTCATCGCCCGCCTGGACAACCTGGGCAAGGGCGCCAGCGGCGCTGCAGTGCAAAACCTCAAGCTGATGCTCAACCTCTAAGTTCAGCCCTCATCCTCCCCCAGAAAAGCCGCTCGCCAGCGGCTTTTTTCATGCGCGCGGGGTGTGCAACACCATCGACATTGGCCGACACCGCCCCAGGCATTCTCTGCCTACCATGGGTCCAAACTACAGCCATAACACGATGAGACAACTCCCCACACGCCCGCTGCGCCGGCTTGGCGCTGTCTGGCCTTGGGCGCTGCTGCTTTGTGCAGCCGCCCAGGCCCAAAGCGCCAACCCCCAACAAGGCGAGCAGATCGCCAACAACGGCCTGCCGCCCAGCGTGGCCTCCTGCACCAGCTGCCATGGGGCCAAAGGCCAGGGCATGGCCGCCTTCCCGCCACTGGCCGGCCAGGGCGCCAGCTATCTGCGCAGCCAGTTGGATGCCTTTGCTGATGGCTTGCGCGGCAACCCCATCATGGCGCCCATTGCCAAGGGTTTGACGCCGCAGCAGCGCGCCGATGTTGCCGCTTACTTTGCCAGCCTGCCATCGGGCATTGCCGCCACACCAGGCCCGGCCGAAGCCAAAGACAAGGGCGCCTGGCTGGTGGAGCGTGGCCGGCAGCAAGATGGCATCCCCGCTTGCGCCAGCTGCCACGGGCCAGGCGGCGCGGGGGTGGGCGAGCATTTCCCGGCCATTGCCAAGCTCAGCGCCGGCTATATGCAAGCGCAGGTCGATGCCTGGAAACAAGGCAGCCGCCCGCCCGGCCCGCTGGGCTTGATGGAGGGCATTGCCAAAAAGCTCAGCGCCGACGATGTCAGCGCCATCGCCCAGTACTACGCCAGCGCCTCAGGCGCTGCCAAGCCTTGAGCGGAGAACCCCATGGATTACCAGCGCCCCAACCATGTGGAAACGCCCGAGGAGCAGGCCCGCGTCCAGCACAGCGAGTGGCAGTACCTCAAGATCTTTGTGGTGGTCGTCGTCGCCATCGTACTGGTGGCCGCCATCGGCTTTGGCGTGCAGGTGAGCAAGAGCATGGGCGAGCTGGCCCATGAGCGGCCCGCCGCAGCGCCCGCCCAGACCGCGCAAAAACCAGCAGCACCCGCCACCCCCAGCCCCGCACCCGCTAGCGCCGCATCGGATGCAGCCCAACCAGCGCCAGCAGCTGCCACAGCCAGCGCAGCCAAAGCGCCAGCTGCTGCCAGCACTGCCGCCTTTGCCCCGCCCGCCGCCGATGCGATTCCCGACGGTCCGATGGGCGATGTGATCCGCCGGGGCGAGCAGATCTTTCTGCACACCAGCACCCAGGCCAAGGCCTTTGTCGGCAACACCCTCAACTGCGTCAACTGCCACCTGGATGCAGGGCGCGCCGCCCACTCCGCACCGCTCTGGGGCGCCTACACGCAATACCCCGCCTACCGCAGCAAGACCAAGAGCGTGGACACCTTCTCCGAACGCCTGCGCGGCTGCTTCATGTACAGCATGAACGGCAAGGCCCCGCCCCATGGCGATGAGGTGTTGGTAGCACTGGAGGCCTATGCCTACTGGATGGCCAAGGGCGCGCCAGTGGGGGAGAAGCTGCCCGGCGCCGGCTACCCCAAGGTGGCCAAACCCGCCCAGGTGCCCGACTATGCGCGCGGCCAGAAGGTGTTCAACGCCCAGTGCGCGCTGTGCCACGGCGATGATGGCCAGGGCCAGCGCAGCGGCGATGTGCAGGTCTTCCCTCCCCTCTGGGGCAAGCAATCGTACAACTGGGGCGCCGGCATGCATGAGGTGGACAAGGCCACCGGCTTTATCAAGGCCAATATGCCGCTTGGCAAAGGCAATACGCTCAGTGACCAGGACGCCTGGGATGTGGCGACCTACATCAACAGCCACGAGCGCCCGCAGGACCCGCGCTTTACCGGCAATATTGCAGACACACGCAAGCGCTTCCACGACAGCGAGTTCTCGCTCTACGGCCAGACCGTCGACGGCCAGCAACTGGGCCGGGGCGCCCCATAAAAAAACTGCCAGCGCCGCCCCTGTAGAGGGCATGCGTTGGCAGCTTTTGCTAGCTATCCAATCAGATGCCGGGCACTATCCCGCCGTGCACATGCCGCTGATCAGCGCTCCACCGTGCGGTTCCAGCGCTTGTTCCACTCGGGGCGGTCGGCGTTGACCACATCCCAGTCCACGGCCACGGCGTTCTTCAGGATGGCGTTCATCTTGTTCTGCTCTTCGGCTGGCTTGCCTTGCAGCTTGGTCTTGGGGTTCACGGGGTTGTAGCTGCCGTTTTCCATCGCCAGCGCCTGTGCTTCCGGGCTCACCAGGTACTCCACCAGCTTTTGCGCCAGCTCGGACTCGGGGTTGTTGTTGAGCACGCACATGGCGGTCATCAGCACGACAGCGCCTTCCTTGGGCGCCACATATTCCATGGGGATGCCCTTGGACTTCATCAGCTCGGCCTGCGTCAGGGTGTAGGGGAAGATGGCGGCATCACCGGCCTGCATCATCTCCACCACCTTGGACGAATTGGGGATGTACTCCACCACGTTCGGGCCAATGGTCGTCGGCCAGGCCTTGAAGGCCGGGTCCACGTTCTTTTCGTTGCCGCCCTTGAGGCGGTTGAACATCAAAAAGGCATGCAGGCCAAAGGACGAGGCCGGCATCGACTGCACCACCACCTTGCCCTTGAGCTTGGGGTCGGCCAGGTCGTTCCAGGAAGTGGGTGCAGCCCAGCCCTTTTCGGCAAACATCTTGGTGTTATAGGCCAGGCCGGTCAGGCCCATCGACAGGCCAATGGCGCTGTCCTTGATCTTGGCGATGTCCGGGATCTCGCTGTAGCCGGCAGCGGGCTTGAGCTTTTCGCACAGACCCATGCTGATGGCGCGGTACATCACGCCGTCATCCAGGGTCATGACCTGCATCTGGGCCTTGTCCTTGGAAGCCTGGGCCTTGGCCAGGATGTCGGTCGAGGTGCCTGGCACCACCACCACCTTGACATTGTTGGCCTTCTCGAACGCGGGGAACACGAACTGCGAGTAGGTGCGCTCCATGTTGCCGCCATTCATGCCGATGTAGATGGTTTTGGTCTGTGCCTGCACCGCGCTGGCCGCAGCCACCACAGAGGCCATCAGGGCGATGGCGCGCACAGGAGTTTTGAGGGTCGTCGTCCAAGAAGACATGTGGATTCCTTTCAGGTTGAACATGCGGGGTCGGTAAATCGGTCTATACGGAAAGCATCAATCGGCGTGCTGCTGCGGCCCTGGGCAATCAGCTCAGCCATCACATCGCCCACGCCCGGCCCGAGCTGAAATCCCCCGCCGGCAAAACCAAAGGCATGGTAGAGGCCGGCCTGGCGGCTGCTGGCGCTGATGATGGGCTCGTGGTCAGGCAAGGCGCCTTCGTTGCCGCTCCAGGTGCGGATCAGCTGGGCGTTCTTCAACTGGGGCAGCAGCTCCACCAACTGCGGCAGCTGCGCCCAGACGGTGGTGTGGCGGTTGCGCGCGCGGGTGTCGTCCAGCACCAGTCCGGGCCCGCCGCCAAACACCACATTGCCCCGGCGCACCTGGCGGCAGTAGATGCTGCCGCCCTCCACGCCCAGGCTCCAGTGCAAAAAGTAGGGCAAGGGCTCGGTCACGCCCATGGCCGGCGGCCGGATGCGCATGGGCACCGGCTCGCCGCACTGCTCGGCAAACTGGCCGGCCCATGCGCCTGCGGCGTTGACCACCACATTCGCGCGGATCTCCATCTCGGGCGTGCGCACCACAAAGCGCTGGCCATTGTGCGCCACCTCCAGCACGGGGCTGTGCTCGAACACCTGGGCCCCCGCCCGCGCGGCCGCCGTGGCAAAGGCCGGTGACAGCAGGCGCGGGTTGGCCTGGCCATCATCCGGGCAGAAGGAGCCGCCCACGACCTTGGCGCCGCCGACCGGAAAGCGCTTGTGCAGCTCCGCGCCATCGAGCAGCTGCAGGTCCAGCCCACAGTCGCGCGTCTTCTCGGCATAGCGCACTAACGATTCCATATCCGCCTGCGAGCGGGCAATCTTGAAGTGGCCCGAGCGCTCGTACTCGGCCTCGGTGCCGATCAGCGCGGTCAGGCGCCCCCAGTGCTGGTGGGCGCGCTGTGACAGCGGTAGCATCGCCAGCGACCGCCCCTGGCGGCGCACACCGCCAAAGTTGACGCCGCTGGAGCGCGAGCCGCAGAGATCGCGCTCGACCACCACCACCTGGATGCCGCGTTTGCGCAGGAACAGCGCCGTGCTCGCGCCCATGATGCCGCCACCAATCACCACCACCTCGGTGGCCAGTTGCTTAACCATGGTTGGCCTCCTGGTCCGTGCTGACCACGGTCATGTCCAGCGGCAGGGGCTTGATCGGCGCCTGGCCCCGGATGCGGCCTATCTGCGCCACCGGCACCTTCAAGGTATCGGCCAGGATCTCGGTCGCAGCCACACCGCACATGCGGCCCTGGCAGCGGCCCATGCCCACCCGGCACAGCGCCTTGATGCGGTTGATATCGCCCTGCGGCTGGGTGGCAGCGGTAGCGCGCAGCTCGCCAGCCGTGATGTTTTCGCAGCGGCAGACCACCAGCTCATCGGGTGCACGCTCCGCCCAGTCGTCGGGAAAGGGAAACGCCACCTCCAGCGCCTGGCGGAACTGCTGCGTCTTGTCCAGCTGCTGGCGCAGCCTGGCCTGGCGCGCTGCATCGGTTGCAATGCCCCGGTCCTGCAGCAAAGCCAGCGCCGCCAGCTCGCCCGACATCTCGGCCGCATCCGCGCCCATGATGCCGGCGCCATCGCCCGCCAGGTAGACGCCGGGCACGCTGCTGCGCCGGTCGGCATCGATCTGCGGCACATAGCAGCGGTGCAAGGGCGCAAAGGTGAACTCGCAGCCCAGCAGATCGGCCAGCTGCGTCTCGGGCCGCAGCGCATAGCCCAGGCCGATAGCGCTGCAGTTGGTACGTTGCTCGGCGCCCTGTGCATCCTTCCACACAATAGCCTGCACACGGTCTGCGCCTTCGGCGCGCAGCAGCTGCACGCCATGGTGCACCGGCACATCGTGGAACATCAGCCAGCTCAAAAAGTACAGGCCCTTGGCGGTGACTGCCGGTTGGGCCAGCATCGCTGGCGCAGCCTTGTAGCGCTGCACGGCCGGGGCGGTGTCCAGCACCGCCAGCACCCGGCCACCGGCCTTGGCGTACTGGTAGGCCACGAGATACAGCAAGGGGCCGGTGCCGGCAAACACCACGGCGTCGCCAATCGCACAGCCCTGGTACTTCAAGGCCACCTGGGCGCCGCCCAGGGTGTAGACACCGGGCAGGGTCCAGCCGGGCAGCGGCAGCACGCGGTCGGTGGCGCCGGTGGCGACGATCAGATCGCGCCAGCGCAGGGTATTGGCGGTGCGCTGCGCCGTGTGCAGCAGGTCCAGGCTGTGGCCCTGGGCATTCCAGACCAGGGTGTCGGGCCGGTAGTCCAGCTGCGGGCGCAGGCGGTCAAAGGTCTGGTGCAGGTCGCTGGCGCGGCCGGCCTCAAAGCCATACAGGTCCTTGGGCGTGCGGCCAAAGCCATCGGGCTGGCGGCGGTAGATCTGGCCTCCGGCCTTGGGCGCCTCGTCGATGACGACCGGGCGCAGGCCATGGGCCAGCAGGGTTTGCGCGGCGCGGATGCCGGCAGGCCCGGCGCCCACGATGACGGGCGGGCCGTCGGTGGGCCGGGGGTCGTCCAGGTAGAAATCGCTGCCGATCATGGTTGCACCTGGGTCGCATTGGTGGCGGTAGCCTGGGCCACGGCCTCTGCCGTGGTACAGATCTGCATGCCCGCCTGCAGCAGGGTCGAGCAGGCGCGCAGCTTGCGGCCGGCCTGCTCGCCACCCAGGGTGACCCAGCAGTCCTGGCAGGCGCCCATCATGCAAAAGCCGGCGCGCGGGCTATGGGCAAACTCATGGCTGCGCAGCTGGGCCGACTGGGTCAGCACGGCAGTCAGCACCGTGTCGCCCTGCAGCGCCTGGGCAGGCTGGCCGTTGAGCACAAACTGCAGCGGCGGGCGCCCCTGCTCCTTGAGGCGCTGGAGCTGGCCGGCCGGCAAAAGGGGAGTCGCGTGTGCCATCAGTGCTTGCCGATCAGGATGCGGTCCAGGCCATAGACCTTGTCGAGCAAGAGCATCAGCCCCAGCGTGATGAACACGATCAGCGCCGACACCGCGGCCATCATCGGGTCCAGCGACTCGGTGGCATACATGTACATGCGCACCGGCAAGGTCACCGTGCTGGGCGAGACCACAAAGATCGACATGGTCAGCTCGTCAAAGCTGTTGATAAAGGCCAGCAGCCAGCCGCCGGTGATGCCGGGCAGGATCATCGGCAAGGTGATGCGCTGGAACACCTTGGCGTTGCTCGCGCCCAGCGAGTACGCGGCCTGCTCTGCGCTGCGGTCAAAGCCGATCAGCGCGGCCATCACCAGGCGCATGGTGTAGGGCATCACCACCAGCGCATGGGCAAAGATCAGCCAGCCAAAGCTGCCCTGGCCACCGACCAGCGAGAACATACGCAGCATGGCCACACCCAGCACCAGGTGAGGAATGATCAGCGGCGACAGGAACAGCGCCTGCAGCGCGCCACGGCCGGGGATCTCATAGCGCACCAGCGCAATGGCGGCGGGCACGGCCAGCGCGGTCGAGATGGAGGCAGCCGCCACCGCCAGGCCCAGGCTGTTCCAGAACGACTGGACAAAGTCGGCATGGTGCAGCACCTGCTCGAACCAGCGCAGCGAGAAGCTGGTGGTCGGCAGGGTCAGGGTCTCGGCCGGGGTGAAGGCCACCAGGCAGACAATGACCAGCGGCGCCAGCATGAAGATGATGACCAGCGCGTTGAAGATAAGGGCAATGGGTCCGTTTTTTTGCATGTCAGTTACCTCGCCTCTCAGCCCAGGGTCTTCTTGTAGCGGCCTTCAACCATGCGGTTCCAGCCCAGCATGATCACCAGGTTGGCGGCCAGCAGCACAAAGGCGATGGCCGCGCCCAGCGGCCAGTTCAGCTCGTGCAGGTACTCGTCATAGATCAGAGTGGCCACCATCTTGACCCGGCGCCCGCCCAGCAGGCCGGGAATCGCAAACGAGCTGGCGGCCAGGCCGAACACGATCAGGCTGCCCGAGAGAATGCCGGGCAGCACCTGCGGAAACACCACGCGTCGCAAGGTGGTGAAGTGCGAGGCGCCCAGCGACAGCGAGGCGCTCTCGACCGAAGGATCGAGCTTTTGCAGCGAGGTCCAGACGGGGATCACCATGAAGGGCAGCATCACATGCACCAGCGCAATGACGATGGCCGTCTCGTTGTAGAGCAGCTTGACCGGGCCGATGCCCACCAGGCGGAAGATGTCATTGATCAGCCCCTCGGGGCCCAGCAGCATGCTCCAGCCAAAGGCCCGCACCACCACCGAAATCAGCAGCGGCGCCAGGATGATCAGCAAGAAGATGGAGCGCCAGGGCGCGCGCATCTTGCTCAGGATGTAGGCCTCGGGCGCGCCGATGGCGATGCAAATCAACGTCACCAGGCCCGAAATCCACAAGGTGCGCCAGAAGATCTCGTAGTAGTAGCTGTCGGTGACGATGTGCACATAGTGCTCGATCGTGAAGCTGCCCGCGACCGGACCGGTGTCCACGTTGTAGGCATTGAAGGACAGGATGGTGGTCAGCAGCAGCGGCACCGCCAGCATCACCGCAAACAGCAGCAGCGCCGGAGCGCTCATGGCCCAGGGGGCCCAGGTGCGGCGCTCGCTCATGCAGCCACCCCGTCACCGGCGATCAGGCGCACATTGCGATCGGACCAGTCGATCCCCACCTGGCTGCCCACCTGGTGGGGCGCCTCGCCATCGTTGGCCGCCGTCACGGTAATGCTGCCCAGCGGGCATTCCACGGTGTAGAGCCAGAGGTTGCCCAGGAAGAAGCGCTCGCGCACGGTGCCCTGGGTGCGGCCGGGCGAAATGGCCGACAGTTGGATTTTCTCGGGGCGCAGGCCCAGCAGCAAACGCGTGCCGTGGCTGGCCGCAGCGGCGGGCACATCCTGCACCGCCATCTGCACATCGCCCACATGCGCCAGCCACTGGCCGCCCTGGGCATGCACGGTGGCCTGCAGCAGGTTGGCCTTGCCGACAAAGGTGGAGATAAAGGCGTTGTGCGGGTGCTCATACACCGTGTGTGGCGTGTCCACCTGGGTGATGCGGCCGGCTTCCATCACCACCACGCGGTCACTGATCGACATGGCTTCGCTCTGGTCATGCGTGACCATGATGGTGGTCGTGCCCACCTTGCGCTGGATCTCGCGCAGCTCAAACTGCATCTCTTCGCGCAGCTTGGCATCGAGGTTGGACAGCGGTTCATCGAGCAGCAGCACCGGCGGCTTGATGACCAGCGCCCGGGCCAGGGCCACGCGCTGGCGCTGGCCGCCCGAGAGTTCACGCGGATAGCGGTCGGCATAGGGACCCAGGTGCACCAGGGCCAGCGCTTCGCTGGCACGTTCGCTGCGCTCGGGCTGCGCCACCTTGCGCATCTCCAGGCCGAACTCGACGTTCTCGCGGACGGTCATGTGCGGAAACAGCGCATAGGTCTGGAACACGATGCCCAGGCCGCGCTCATTGGCCTTGGCGCGGGTGATGTCCTTGCCGTCCAACTCAATGCGGCCTTCGGTCACATCCACAAAGCCAGCAATCATCTGCAAGCTCGTGGTCTTGCCGCAGCCCGAGGGGCCGAGCAAGGAGACGAACTCGCCCTTTTGCACATCCAGGTTGAACTGGCTGACCACCCGGTTGGGGCCGTACTGTTTGGAGACGTTGTGGAGACGCAGAAAACTCATGGAAATCACCTCGGTGGCACAGGGTTGCGGGGCCCGTCGGCCATGTCGCACGGATGAACGACATTTGCAACTATTTGTCTATTTTCGGAATGTGGTTTGAATCCACACACGGTGTAAACACTGATAATGGAAGATAAATTTGATTTATTCCGATAAATGGAATAAAAATCAGATGTACCGAATTTTTATTCCGAAAAACCATGAGCACCGACACCTCTGAGGACAACAGCCACCAGCGCGGCACCCTGCACCGCAGCTTTTTGGTGATGCGCGCGCTGGCCGCACACCAGACCGAAGGCGTGCGCGTGACCCATCTGGCCAAGGAAATCGGCCTGACCCAGGCCACCACGCACCGGCTGCTGCAAGGCCTGATCCAGGAGGGCATGGTCGAGCAGGACCAGGTGCACAAGCTCTACCGGCTGAGCCTGGATTTGTTCTCGCTGGCCGCCCAGGCCGGTGCGGTAAGCGACCTGCGCAGCCTCGCGCGCCCGGTGCTGCTGCGCCTGTGCGCCAGCCTCAACGACACGGTGATCCTGATGGTGCGCTCGGGCTTTGACGCGGTCTGCCTGGACCGCATCGAAGGCCAGTTCCCGATCCGCACCTTTACCGGTGATATCGGCGGGCGCGTGGCGCTGGGCGTGGGCCAGGGCTCGCTGGTCATCTTGGCCAACCTGCCCGAGGCCGAGCGCGAGGAGGTGCTGCGCTTCAACCTGCCGCGCATGCAGCACTACAACGTCTATGACGAGGTCTACATGCGCACCGAGATCGACAAGGCGCACCGCCAGGGCTATACCGCCAAGAACTCCGGCCTGCTCGAAGGGATGGCTGGCCTGGCCGTGCCGGTGTTTGACCGCAATGGCCAGGTGGTCGCGGCCCTGTCGATCGGCACCCACACCGCGCGCCTGAGCGACGAACGCCTGCCCATCGTGCGCGACATGCTGCTGCGCGAAGCCAAAACCTTGAGCGCGCAGATCAACCCCTTTGACCCGACCTTGCGCCACCCGATGCATGCGATCTCCACCGGGGACCGCACCCGCTCGATGTAAGCCCAGCCCTGTCACCTTCCGTTTTTCTGCACTTCAACGCCCCCCGCCATGGCCTCCAGCACTCCCTTGCACCTCATCATCAAAAGCGGCGGCAGCGCTGCGATCCCGGAATGGACGGCCCTGTTTGCCGAATTTGCGCCGCATGTGGTGGTGCATGACTGGAACACGCCACCCGCCGATCTCAGCCTGGTGGATTTCGCAATGGTCTGGGAGCCCGAGACTGGCGCGCTGGCCCGCTATCCGCAGCTCAAGGCCATCTTCAGCTCGGCCGCGGGTGTGGACCATATCCTGGCCGATAGCGAACTGCCGCCAGCGCTGCCCATCGTGCGCATGGTCACGGGCGAGTCGCAGCAGCGCATGGCCGAGTTCTGCCTGATGGCCACCTTGATGCTGCAAAAAAACATGCCGCGCGCGCTGGCCCAGCACCGCCAGCAGCAGTGGATCGAGTTCAACCCGCCCCATGTGGCCAGCGAGCTGCGCGTGGGCATTCTGGGCCTGGGCACCCTGGGCGCTGCAGCCGCGCAGATGCTGCGCGCCGTGGGCTACCCGGTGCAGGGCTGGTCGCAAACGCGCAAGCAGATCGAGGGCGTGACCAGCTACTGCGGCCAGGACGAGCTGGCCGCGTTCTTGCGCAGCAGCCAGGTGCTCATCTGCCTGCTGCCCGATACGCCGGCAACCCGGGGCATTCTCAATGCTGCGCTGTTTGCCCAGTTGCCCACCGGCGCCCAGCTGGTCAATGCCGGCCGGGGCACGCAGCTCCACAGCGCCGACCTGGTGGCCTCACTGGACAGCGGCCAGCTGGCCGGCGCGCTGCTGGATGTCACCGAGCCCGAGCCCTTGCCGGCCGATTCGCCGCTGTGGACGCACCCCCGCGTGATTCTCACGCCCCATATCGCCGCCAGCGCCAGCCGCCGCGCCAAGGCGCGCCAGGTGGCCTTGTCGATGGCGCAGTGGCAGGCCGGGCAGGCGCTGGACAACTGCTTTGACCGGGTGCGCGGCTACTGACCAACTCGGGTAAATGGGGCCGGCCAGGCCGCTGAAAGCCGGGCCGCTGCAAAGCCACCACTGGCGCCACTGGCGCCATATCCGAGTGTTTTGCGATGCCAAGCCCTTGGCCCCACCAGGGCCGCCCAATAGCCGCTAGGATGCGAGCCGCCCTCGTCTGCATCCCCTCCTCTCCATGTCCACCCCTTCCCTTGTGCCCAGCCAGCGCGCGACGCTGATTGGGCTTTCTGCCGTGCTCTGCTGGTCTGCACTGGTGAGCCTGTTCCGCAGCGTTGCCGAACACCTGGGGGCGATCGGCGGGGCCGCCTGCGTCTTCTCGCTCAGCGCCTTCCTGGTGACCTGGCGCTTTGGCCTGCCGCGCGCCGCACAGCTCAAGGCCATGCACCCGGCCTATCTGCTGGGCTGCGGCCTCTTGTTTGTGCTCAACGAGATCGCTTTTTCGCTGTCGATGGGCTGGGCCAGCCACCGGGGCCAGACGCTGGAGCTGGGCATGATCAACTACCTCTGGCCCAGCCTGACCTTGGTGATGGCCACGGTGCTGGGCCTGCAGCGCTTTCGCGCCGGCCTGGTGCCGGGCGTGCTGCTGTCGATGGCCGGCATTGTGCTGGTGGTCAAGGGCGACAACGCGCTGTCCCTGGCCAGCCTCTGGGCCAATGTGCAAAGCAACCCGCTGGCCTATGCGCTGGCGCTGTGCGCGGCCTGTCTCTGGCCTTGCTATTCGGTGGTATCCAAGCGCTACACCCAGGGCGCCAATGCACTGCCGGCCTTTCTCTGGGCCGTGGCCGCCGTGCTCTGGATCAAGTACGCGCTCAGCCCCGAGCCACCGCTGCGCTTTACCCTGCCCGCCTTGCTGCAGCTGGGCCTGCTCAGCGGCTTGACCGCCCTGGGCTACAGCTGCTGGGACCATGGCCTGCGTGCCGGCAACCTCACGGTGATGGCCGTGGGCTCCTACTTCACCCCCGTGCTGTCTGCGCTGGTCGGCACGCTCTGGCTGCAGGTGCAGCCGTCCTGGAGCTTTTGGCAAGGCGTGGCCCTGGTCACACTGGGCTCGCTGGTGTGCTGGTGGGCCACCCGCAGCCCGGGGCCGGCCGATGGCAAAAAGCTGGCCGGCTAAGCACCTGCCCGCGCTTGCCAGTGCCAACACAGGGCGGCATCGCCAGCCTTTGTATACACATGCAAACACCTAGGTGGCGCGCCATGGCCAAAAGCGCGCGCCGCACTATAGTGGGCGGGTTGCCCGCGTTTTTCCGAGCTGCCCATGGACTACTCCCGCCCCAACCATATCCCCACCGCCGCCGAGCAAGAGGCCGACAAGCGCCTGGAGCTGCGTGGCCTGATCGCATTTGCCGTGCTCACCGTGGTGGCGACCATCGCTGCCGCGCTGGTCTTTGGCAGCCATATCAGCTAATCGCTGATTTCTTCACCCCTCGGAAACGACACCGCCAGCGTGGCTGCCGGGTGTGGCTGCGGTCCGCTGGCCGTCTGCCTGCAGAGCTGCGCTTTTCCAGCTAGGATGCAAGGCTGCTTTTCGCAGCTTTCCCTGCATCCACCGCGCGCCCATGTCTTCCTCTCCGATCTCCCCCGCCCAGGTCCCTTCGCAACGCGCCACCCTGATTGGCCTGTCGGCCGTGCTGTGCTGGTCCACCTCGGTGGGCCTGTTTCGCAGCGTGGCCGAGCATCTGGGCCCCATTGGCGGGGCGGCGGCGGTGTTCAGCTTGGGGGCCTTGCTGGTCACGCTGCGCTTTGGCCGCCCGCGCCTGGCGCAGCTGCGCGCCATGCACCCGGCCTACCTCTGGGGCTGCGGCCTGCTGTTTGTGCTCTACGAGATCGCGCTGTCGCTGTCGCTGGGCTTTGCCAGCAACCGGGGCCAGACCTTGGAGCTGGGCATGATCAACTACCTGTGGCCCAGCCTGACGATTGTGCTGGCGACAGCCTTTGGGCTGCAGCGCTTTCGCTTCGGCCTGGTGCCGGGGGTCTTGCTGGCCATGGCCGGCATTGTGCTGGTGCTCAAGGGCGACAGCGCGCTGTCCATCGCCAGCCTCTGGGCCAATGTGCAAAGCAACCCGCTCGCCTATGGCCTGGCGTTCTCGGCCGCCTGGCTCTGGCCCTGCTACTCGGTCATCGCCAAGCGCTATGCCCATGGCGCCAATGCGCTGCCGGCTTTTCTCTGGGCCGTGGGCGCCGTGCTCTGGGTCAAGTACGCGCTCAGCGATGAACCGGCGCTGCACCTGTCCTTGGCGGCCATCGTGCAGCTGTGCATGCTCAGCGGCCTCACCGCGCTGGGCTACAGCTGCTGGGACCACGGCCTGCGCGCCGGCAACCTCACGGTGATGGCCGTGGGTTCCTACTTCACCCCCGTGCTGTCTGCCTTGGTCGGCACCGTCTGGCTGCAGGTGCAACCGTCCTGGAGCTTTTGGCAGGGGGTGATGCTGGTGACGGCCGGCTCGCTGATCTGCTGGTGGTGTACCCGCAGCAAATAGCGCCGCGCGGGAAGCGCCACGCTGGACAGCGCCCGCGCTGAATGCTCAGCCTTTGCGTGCCGCTTCCAGCGCGGCAATATCGATCTTGGTCATGCCCATCATCGCCTCGAACACCCGCTTGGCTGCGGCGCGGTCGGGGTCGGACATGGCCGCAGTCAGCATGCGGGGCGTGATTTGCCAGGAGATGCCCCAACGGTCCTTGCACCAGCCACAGGCGCTTTCCTGCCCGTCATGGCCGACGATGGCATTCCACAGGCGGTCGGTCTCGGCCTGGTCGTCCGTGGCGATCTGGAAGGAAAAGGATTCATTGTGCTGAAAATGCGGCCCGCCGTTCAGCCCGATGCAGGCAATGCCCGCCACGTTGAACTCCACCACCAGCACATCGCCCTGCCGGCCATCGGGGTAGTCACCCGGCGCGCGGTGTACCGCGCCCACGGCGCTGTCCGGAAAAGTCTGGGCATAGAACTGCGCGGCATCGAGCGCATCGCCCTGGTACCAGAGGCATACGGTATTTTTTGCGGTCATCGTCGGTCTCCTGTTTGCACAGACGACTAGCCTAGCGGCTCATGGCCCGCCTGCAAGTAGGACAGCGCTGCACAGCAAGGGCGCCGCCGCACTGCGGGCAACGAGGTCTCAGGCGCCGCTGCGCCTTTTCTCGCGCAGCATGAACAGGTACAGGCCCTCGACCTTCTCGCGCGCCCAGGGCGTTTTGCGCAAAAAGCGCAGGCTAGAGTTGATGCTCGGGTCCAGGCAAAAACAACGCACGGGGATGCGCTCACCCAGCTCTTCCCAGCCAAAGTACGCGACCAGCTCGTTCAGGATGTGCTCCAGGGTCAGGCCATGGAGGGGGTTGTTGGGCTGTTCGGCGGTGCTCATGGCCGCCATTGTCGCCCAGCAGGGGCACTGGCTGCGGGGCTGGGGCTTTGCGGGCCGCGCATGGCACAGCCCAGCTGGGCACTGTTCAGCGGCTAATCGCCATCCCCACCGCGCAGCACCTGGCGCACCACATCCCCGCCAAAACCCCGGCTGGCCAGAAAGCGCATCTGCTTGGCCCGCTCCTGCGGGCTCTCGGGCGGCGCGCCAAAACGGCGTTGCCAGACCTCGCGGGCGCGCTGCAGCTCGGTGCTGCGCAGGCGCTCGCGGGCATCTGCGATCAGCTCGGCATCCACGCCCTTGTGGCGCAGTTCCTGCAGCACGCGGTTGGCACCGTAACGGGCAGCCTTGGTGTGGATGACGCTGTCGACAAAGCGCGCGGCGCTCAGAAAGCCCTTGGCTTCCAGCTCGTCGAGGATGGCCGCCAGGTCCTCGCCCTCTTCCACATGGGGCGCGAGCTTGCCCTGCAGCTCAGCGCGCGAATGCTCGCGCTGCGCCAGGTAGCGCAGCGCACGTCCTTTGAGGGAGAGTTTGCTAAAAGACATGCGTTCTCATTGCTATAAAACAAATAGCTGCTTGCGCACAGCATCTGTGCACAAGCAGCTATCTCAGCGCTCAGGCTTCAGCAGCGATCAGCCTTCGGTGCCGGTCGCTACCGGGCCGTCCACCACGCCGTCTTCGGCGGGGCGCAGGCTGATGTTCAGGCTCTCGCGCACCTTGTTCTCGATCTCGATGGCGAGGTCGGGGTTTTCGCGCAGGAACTCACGCGAGTTGTCACGGCCTTGGCCAATCTTCTCGCCGTTGTAGGCGTACCAGGCACCGCTTTTCTCGATGATGCGGGCATTGACACCCATGTCCAGGATTTCGCCTTCGCGCGAGATGCCTTCGCCAAACAGAATGTCGAACTCGGCCGTCTTGAACGGAGGCGATACCTTGTTCTTGACCACCTTGACCTTGGTTTCGTTGCCGATGGCCTCATCGCCGCGCTTGATGGTGCCGGTGCGGCGGATATCGAGACGCACCGAGGCGTAGAACTTCAGCGCATTACCGCCGGTCGTGGTTTCGGGGCTGCCGAACATCACGCCGATCTTCATGCGGATCTGGTTGATGAAGATGACCATGCAGTTGGTCTTCTTGATCGTGGCGGTGAGCTTGCGCAGCGCCTGGCTCATCAGGCGGGCTTGCAGGCCGGGCAGCTGGTCACCCATTTCGCCTTCGATTTCGGCCTTGGGGGTCAGGGCCGCGACCGAGTCGACGACGATCAGGTCCACCGCGCCGGAGCGCACCAGGCTGTCCACGATCTCGAGCGCCTGCTCACCGGTGTCGGGCTGGCTGATCAGGATATCGCCCAGGTTCACGCCCAGCTTTTGGGCGTAGCTGGTGTCCAGCGCGTGTTCGGCATCGATAAAGGCGCAGGTGCCGCCCAGCTTTTGCATCTCGGCAATCACCTGCAGGGTCAAGGTGGTCTTGCCCGAGGACTCCGGGCCGTAGATCTCGATGACCCGGCCGCGCGGCAGGCCGCCAACGCCCAGCGCAATGTCCAGGCCCAGCGAACCGGTGGACACCACCTGGATGTCCGACACCGCTTCGCCTTCGCCGAGCTTCATGATGGTGCCCTTGCCGAACTGCTTTTCGATCTGGGCCAGTGCGGCGGCCAGCGCCTTGGCTTTTTCGCTGTTGGCTTCGGGTTTGGTGGCGGTGGCGTTCATGGATTTCTCCTTGCGTTTGATGGTCATGTCTTCGATCTGGAGATCCAGCTGTTTGCATATACAGCCTGGATGCTTGAACAGTAGTTTATGGGATGGATATATTTTATAGAAGTACTTTTTTAGTCAGTTTAGTTGACTATATGCACAATAGCGACTTCAGCCTTTTTCAGCCATTGCAGGCGCGCTCACCATGCCCATTCTTCTGCCCCATTTGCCCGACGACAGCTGGCGCCTGACCCATATGGGCCGCCTGCTGGGCCATGCGATGCGCCGTTTTGATGCCCGGGTGCTGCAGCTGATGGCCCAGGACGAGGCCGTGCCGCTGGCGCTGTCGCACCTGGCCGAGCGCGACCAGGTGAGCGCCGCCCACATCCACATCACCCGCCACCTGTCGCTGGCCGGCGACCGCCTGGTGGACCTGGCAGCGCGCGCCGGCATGAGCAAGCAGGCGATGGCCCAACTGGTGGACCAGTGCGAAGCCTGGAACCTGGTGACCCGCGAGCGCGACCCGCGCGATGCCCGCGCCCGCACGGTGCGCTTTACCGAGACCGGCCTGCTGTGGCTGCAGGCGTTTGAGCGTGCCGTCAGCCAGGCCGAGGCGGAGTTCCGCGCCGAGGTCGGCGAGCAGGTCGCCACCGTGATCCAGCTGGGGCTGGAGGTGTATGGGGCCGACAGCTGAGCGGCTGCGCCTGGCCGCGTTCAGCGGCGCTTGCGCGCGAATTTGTAGAACAGGTTGGGCTCGGAGACGATGTAGATATTGCCGCTGTTGTCCATGGCCAGGCCTTCGGGCTGCGGCACCCGCTCGGCCAGCCCTGCCATATCGGCCCACAGCGGCATCACGCTGAGCAGGTCGCCGGCGCGGCTGTACTCGTACAGCACCGACGATTCCTCCCCCAGCAGCAGCAGGTTGCCGCTGCGCGGATCGACCTCGATGGCGGCCAGGTCGGTGCTGGGCATGTCGTCCACCGCCGGCACCTCCCAGGTCGAGACCTTCATATCGACCAGTCCCGGCTTGAGCTTGGACAGCGGCGCATCCATCACCAGCACCTGCATCGGCCATTTCTCGGTCACGGCCAGCAGCTGCTGGCGCTTGGCATCCCAGCCCAGGCCTTCGAGCGCAAAATTCTTGATGGCAATGTCATTGAGCTGCACATAGGGGCTGTGCTCCAGCGACACCTCGGTCACGCCCTTGCCAAACTGCACCCAGTGGATGCGGTTGGTACGCTCGTCGGCAATTGCAAACCAGTCGCCCTGGATATGGGCGATGCCTTCGGTGTCGCGGGCGCCCAGCAGCGGCGCCAGCCGCAGCAAGCGGCCATCGGTGCTCAGCTCGGCAATCTGGGGCGGGCGGTTGGTCACCGCAAACAAGGTCTGGGTCTCGGGGTTGAAGGCCAGGCCCGAGAGGTTGTCGGCAATGCCGCTCACCACCTTGGCATCGATGCTGACCTGGTAGTGCGGCAGGTTGGCAGGCGGTGCCGAGCGCGGTGCCGACTGCAGCGCATCGGTATGCCCCGGCATCGCAATGACGTGGTGCCACTGCAGGTACAAGGCAGTCAACACCAGCAAGGCCGTGACCAACACCAGGCGGCGCTGTCGCTGCGACGCCTGCCACCTCACCTGTACCTTGGGCCCTGGTCTCATCACCACCTGCTGCAGTCTCACCCCACCAGCCACAGGCCGGATGCCCGCATGTTCTGGTCAAGACGAGGCGCTATCCTACGTGAGAGCAGCCTCGGTTTGATGACGCCGGGGTCGGTTTTACGTCTGTGCAACAAAAAAGCAGGGGCTCATAGGTGGCCAGCAAGGCCATGGACTCGCCTAGAATCATTGACACCATCCACATCACGACTACAACACCGATAGGAGACCGCATGCGAATACTGATTGCCGAGGACGACCAGGTGCTGGCCGATGGCCTGCTGCGCAGTCTCCGCAACTCCGGCGCCGTGGTCGACCATGTCTCCAATGGCACCGAGGCCGATGCCGCCCTGATGGCCAACAACGCGTTTGACCTGCTGATTCTGGACCTGGGCCTGCCGCGCATGCATGGGCTCGAAGTGCTCAAAAAGCTGCGCGCCCGGGGCTCGGCGATTCCGGTGCTGATCCTCACCGCCGCCGAGAGCGTCGATGACCGGGTCCAAGGCCTTGATCTGGGCGCCGATGACTACATGGCCAAGCCCTTTGCGCTGTCCGAGCTCGAAGCCCGTGTGCGGGCACTCACGCGCCGGGGCGTGGGCATGAGCACCAGCCTGATCCAGCATGGGCCGCTCGCCTATGACCAGGCCGGGCGCGTGGCCACGTTCGACGGCCGCATGCTGGAGCTGTCGGCCCGCGAGCTGGGCCTGCTGGAGGTGCTGCTGCAGCGCTCGGGGCGGCTGGTCAGCAAGGACCAGCTGGTCGAGCGCCTGTGCGAATGGGGCGAGGAGGTCAGCACCAATGCGATCGAGGTCTATATCCACCGCCTGCGCAAGAAGATAGAAAAGGGCCCCATCCGCATTGCCACCGTGCGTGGCCTGGGTTATTGCCTGGAGAAGATCCAGCCACCGGCCCCGCACTGAACAAACCCCCACCCTCCGGCCACAGCGGGGCGATGGCCGCCCCCGGCCCCATTCACGCAAGGACAGCCTTGGCCCTGTTTCGCAGTGAGCAGCGATCTTTGTTCGGAGAGATCCTTGACTGGATGCTCACGCCGCTGCTGCTTTTGTGGCCCGTATCGCTGGCATTGACCTGGCTGGTGGCCCAGGACCTGGCCAACAAGCCCTTTGACCGCGCGCTCGAATACAACGCCCATGCGCTGGCGCAGCTGGTGGGGGTGCAGGGCGGCAAAACCTATTTCAACCTGCCGCTGCCGGCCAGCGAGATCCTGCGCGCCGACGATGCCGACAAGGTGTACTACCAGGTGACCACGCCGTCGGGCATGTTCCTCGCGGGCGAATCGGCGCTGCCCATGCCCGCCAAGGACCTGGAGCGCAGCATCGGCATGGTCCAGCTGCGCGATGGCGAGCTGCGCGGCGTCGATGTGCGCATCGCCTGGATCTGGGTGCAGCTGTCGCTGCCCGAGCCCAACCTGGCGCTGATCCAGGTTGCAGAGACACGCGAGAAGCGCAGCGTGCTGGCCACTGAAATCATTAAGGGCGTCATGCTGCCGCAGTTTGTCATCCTGCCGCTGGCGGTGCTGCTGGTCTGGCTGGCGCTGGCGCGCGGCATCAAGCCCCTGCACCTGCTCGAAGAGCGCATCCGCGCGCGCAAGTCCGAAGACCTCTCGCCGATCCAGCACAAGGATGTGCCGCTTGAAGTGGTGCCGCTGGTCGACTCGGTCAATGGCTTGCTCGAGCGCCTCAACGATTCGCTGGCCACGCAGAAGCGCTTTCTCGCCGATGCCGCGCACCAGCTCAAGACCCCGCTGGCGGGCCTGCGCATGCAGGCCGAGATGGCCCAGCGCGCCGATGCCAAGGAAGACGACCTCAAGCTGTCCTTGCAGCAGATCGGGCGCTCGAGCATTCGCGCCACGCACACCGTCAACCAGCTGCTGTCGCTGGCGCGCGCCGAGGGGCCCAGCGCGCTGCTGCAGCGCACGCCCTGCAACCTGGCCGAGATTGTGCTGGATGCCATGCATGACGGCATTGACCGGGCCCTGGCCAAGCACATCGACATGGGCTACGACGGCATGCAGGTCGATGACCGCGAGGTCTGGGTCAACGGCAATGCCACCTTGCTGGGCGAGCTGGTGCGCAACCTGCTGGACAACGCGATCAACTACACACCGTCCAGCGCCAGCGCGCCGGGCATCATCAATGTGCGCCTGATGGCCGACCCCTTTGGCCATGTGATCGTGCTGCAGGTGGAAAACTCCGGCCCCGGCATTCCCGAGGAAGAGCGCGAGCGTATTTTTCAGCCCTTCTACCGCGTGCTGGGCAGCGAGGTCGATGGCTCGGGCCTGGGCCTGCCCATCGTGCAGGAAATCGCGCGCCAGCATGGCGCTACCGTGGGCCTGGAAGACGCCCACCCGCGCCAGGCCCAGCGCGGCGTGGTGTTCAGCGTGTGCTTTCAGACCACGCTGGCGCCGCAGCCGTCCAGCTGAACGGCGCAGCCATCAGGAGCAGCTGCGCAGCTCCTTGCCGTCCATCACATGCCAGCTCTGCACGCGCTTCTTGGTGACCGCATCCATCTTGGGCCAGCGCACGGTGTAGCTCACGGCCTCGGGGCGCTCGACCACCACCTTGGCGCCGCTCACGCCTTTTTTGCCCATGGTCGCCAGATGGCGCTCGGCCGCCTCTTCACTGGAGAAGCGCCCCAGCGAGATGCCCGGCTCCAGGCTGGCGATACGGGCGCGGTCGGTGCTGATGTCGAGCGCGCGCAGCTCGTCGCGGCGCGTGTCCAGCGCCTCCTGGCTGCTGAACTTGCCGACATAGACCATCCAGCGGCCCGCGCTGGTGCTGCTGTCCAGGCGCCAGCTGCCTTCTGGCAGCTTGGCCAGTTGCAGGCGCAGCGCATCAACCTGCTTGGCGTCAAAGCTGCCAGCCACCAGGCATTCCTTTTTCTCCGGCTTCTCCGCTTTGTCTGCCAGCTTGTCGGCGGGCTTGTCAGTCGCTTTGTCCGTTATTTTTGCCGCGAGCTTGTCGGCTTCGGCAGCCGTTTTGTCTGCGCTGTCGGCGGCCGGCTCCGCCGCCGCAACAGCAGCGGGCTCAGGCGCGGGGGCGGCCACCGGTGCCGGCGCCGGGGTGGGCTCTGCGGGGGCCGTGCGGGCCTGCTCCTGGGCCTGTTTGGCCTCTTGCGAGGTCAGAATGCGCAGCGCCTCGGGCTTGACCTGCTGCTGCACCCGCTCGGGCTCGGAGGGGTCTTCCGGGCCCCAGCCCAGGCTGCGCAGCATGCCTTGCGAGAAGGCGTAGTAGCCGGCATTGGCCAGTAGCAGCAGCACGATGGCAAAACGAATCATCTCCGCTCCCGTCTGTTGGTTCTCTGATCCTGCGGCGCGCTCAGGCCACGCCCGCCTGGGGCCGCACGCTGACTTCCGAGCTGGTCACATCGACCACGCCTGCGGCAGTCTGCACGCGCAAGGCGCCATCAGCGGCCACACCCAGCGCCAGGCCAGCGGTGCCATCGCTCAGGCCGACCTCGCGGCCAGCGAGCGCATCGCGCGCCGCATAGGCCGCCTGCAGCGGCGCAAAACCCTGCTGCGCAAAGGCCTGGATGGCGGCCACCAGCGGCGGCACCACGGCCTGCAGCGCCTGCGGGGCATCCCAGCGGCTGTCGAGCATCTGCAGGCTGCCGGGAATGGTCGACAGGCCCTCGGCCTGCGGGGCCCGCACATTGATGCCGATGCCAATCACCACATAGCGCTCGGCCTGCTGCTGGCCATCACCCGCATGCGTGCGGGCTGAGACAAAGCTGGCGGTCTCGACCAGGATGCCGGCCAGCTTGTGGTCGCCGGTCAGCCAGAGGTCATTGGGCCATTTGAGGCCAATCGTCGGAGTGCTTGAGCCTGCCTCGGGCAGCTGGGGCTGCAGGCTTTGCGCCACCGACACACCAACAGCCAGCGACAGGCCCGACCAGTCGGCTGGCGCCAGCGGCAGGCCCAGCGACATCAGCAGCGAGTCACCCACCTCGCTGCGCCAGGGCTTGCCCATGCGGCCGCGCCCTGCCGTCTGCTGCTCGGCCACCAGCAAGATGGGTTCCTGCCGGCCGGCACGCGCGCGGCGCATCAGCTCGGTGTTGGTCGAGTCGATGCTGGGCAGCACCTCGATCGTGAAGCCCGGCAACTGCGGCTCCACCGCCTCCCAGATCGCTTCAGCAGGCCAGCGGATCGGCGTGTTCTGCGCCTCGCTCATGCGCCCGCCTTGGCGGCCTTGGCGCCCTGGGTCTTTTTATCGGCTTTGGCCTTCTTGTCGCTCTTTTTCCTGTCCTTGGCCTTGTCCTTTTCCTTGCCCAGGGCCTTGTCTGCGGCCTGGGCCTTGTGCTTTTCCGCTTTGGCAGGTTTGGCGGGCTTCGCCGCATCGGCAGATGCTGCCTTGGCCTTGCGCTTCTTGGGCAGCACCGGCTCGGGTAAATCCGAGGCGGGCACCTTGGGCTTCCAGCCGCGCTTGGGCGCCAGCATCGTGCCCCGGCATTCGGCCGCGCCGCAGTGGCAGGCGTAGTCGGCCTTGAGCTTGGCGGTGTAGCGCTCTTCGATGATCAGGCCATAGTCATAGCCCAGCTCCTCGCCCGCGCTGATATTGCGCAGCGCGCTGATGAAGATGCGGTCATCGGCCTCTTCGGCAAAGCAGTTGGGCTCGCAGCTGTGGTTGATCCAGCGGGCCGAGTTGCCGCCATCGCCCCCGTCGATGACGCGGTCGCCATCGATCTGGAAAAAGAAAGTGTGGTTGGGGTGGTCCGGGTCGTGCGGGTGGCGGCGCTGGCTTTCTTCGTAGCTGATGACCTTGCCCGCATATTCGACAATGACTTCGCCTTCTGCGATATCCTGCAACGCAAAAACGCCCCTGCCGTGCACGCCCGAACGCCGTACCTGGATACGACGACCTGTTGAAAAATGGGGAACATGGTTCGGCATGGGATTTTTTCTGCTACTTTAAAAATAAGCACATGCGCATGTGCGCACACGTACACATGCAGGCGCCCGCGCACATGCGCGTAAAGCGTGCATTGTAAGAGCGTGCTCAGAGAGCCAGCAACCCACAGTGTTGGCAGACCCCAGTTTGATGAGAGTGAACCCATGTCCAAGACCCTGGTCATTGCAGAAAAGCCGTCCGTTGCACAAGACATTGTTCGTGCACTGACGCCGGTGGCAGGCCAATTTGCCAAACACGACGACTACTTTGAAGCCGAGACCTTCATCGTGACGAGCGCGGTGGGTCACCTTGTGGAGATCCAGGCCCCCGAAGAATTCGATGTCAAACGCGGCAAGTGGAGCTTTGCCCATCTGCCCGTCATCCCGCCTTACTTTGAGCTCAAGCCCGTCGACAAGACCAAGACGCGCCTGAACGCCGTCGTCAAGCTGGCCAAGCGCAAGGATGTCACCGCGCTGATCAACGCCTGTGACGCGGGCCGCGAAGGTGAGCTGATCTTCCGCCTGATCGAGCAATACGCCGGTGGCGCCAAGGGCGGCCTGGGCAAGCCGATCCAGCGCCTGTGGCTGCAGTCGATGACGCCCCAAGCCATCCGTGACGGCTTCAACAAGCTGCGCTCGGATAACCAGATGCTGGGCCTGGCCGATGCCGCCCGCAGCCGCTCCGAAGCCGACTGGCTGGTGGGCATCAACGGCACGCGGGCGATGACCGCGTTCAACTCGCGCGATGGCGGTTTCTTCCTGACCACCGTGGGCCGTGTGCAGACCCCCACGTTGTCGCTGGTCGTCGAGCGCGAGGAAAAGATCCGCAAGTTCGTCAGCCGCAACTACTGGGAAATCCACGGCGAGTTCAACGCCCAGGCCGGCGCCTACCCGGGCAAGTGGTTCAACCCGGCCTGGAAGAAAAGCGACGACGCCGAGGCGCGCGCCGACCGCGTCTGGAGCCAGCAGGAGGCGCAGGCGATTGCCGAGGCCGTGCGCGGCAAGCCCGCCACGGTGACCGAAGAGTCCAAGCCCACCACCCAGGCCTCGCCGCTGCTGTTTGACCTGACCAGCCTGCAGCGCGAGGCCAACAGCAAGTTCGGCTTCTCGGCCAAGACCACCTTGGCGCTGGCCCAGGCGCTGTACGAGCGCCACAAGGCACTGACCTACCCGCGTACCGATTCGCGCGCGCTGCCCGAGGACTACCTGCCCGTCGCCCGCCAGACCTTCGAGATGCTGGCCCACAGCAATATGCAGCAGCTCGCGCCGTTTGCGCAGCAAGCCATTGGCGCCAACTACATCCGCGCCAACAAGCGCATTTTTGACAACAGCAAGGTCTCGGACCACTTTGCCATCATCCCGACCACGCAGGCGCCCGGCGCCTTGAGCGAGGCCGAGCACAAGCTCTACACCTTGGTGGTGCGCCGCTTCATGGCAGTGTTCTTCCCCAGCGCCGAGCACCAGGTCACCACGCGCGTCAGTCAAATTGACGACCACCACTTCAAGACCGAAGGCAAGGTGCTGGTCAAGCCCGGTTGGCTGGCCATCTACGGCAAGGAAGCGGCCCACGAAGTGGAAGACGCCAAGGAAGGCGACAAGGGCCAGAACCTGGTGCCGGTGCAGCCCGGCGAGAAGCCCACGGCCGACCCGGTCGAGCCCAAGGGCCTCAAGACCAAGCCACCTGCCCGCTACTCGGAAGCGACCCTGCTGGGCGCGATGGAGAGCGCCGGCAAGCAGATCGACGACGACGAGCTGCGCGAAGCCATGCAGGAAAAGGGCCTGGGCACGCCTGCGACGCGCGCGGCCATCATCGAAGGCCTGCTGACCGAAAAATACATGCTGCGCGAAGGCCGCGAGCTGATCCCCACGGCCAAGGCCTTCCAGCTGATGACCTTGCTGCGCGGCCTGCAGGTCGAAGAGCTCTCGCGTGCCGACCTGACCGGCGAGTGGGAGTACAAGCTCGCACAGATGGAAAAGGGCCAGCTCTCGCGCGAAGCCTTCATGGCCGAGATCCAGGCGATGACTGAGCGCCTGGTGAAAAAGGCCAAGGAATACGACCGCGACACCATCCCCGGCGACTACGCCACCCTGTCCGCGCCCTGCCCCAACTGTGGTGGCGTGGTCAAGGAAAACTACCGCCGCTATGCCTGCACCGGCGTGGGCGGCAACGGCGAAGGCTGCGGCTTCTCGTTCACCAAATCGCCTGCCGGCCGCACCTTCGAGACCGCCGAGGCCGACCAGCTGCTGCGCGATCGCAAGATCGGCCCGCTCGACGGCTTCCGCTCCAAGGCCGGCTGGCCCTTTGCCGCCGAAGTGGCCATCGTGCGCGACGAGGACAACAACAACTACAAGTTCGAGTTCCTGTTCGAGGACAACAAGTCCGACGAGGAATCGGGCGAGCTGGTGGACTTTGGCAGCCAGAACACCTTGGGCGCCTGCCCCAAGTGCGGCGCACCGGTGTTCGAGCATGGCGCCAACTATGTCTGCAGCAAGGCCGTCCCCACGGCCCAGCAGCCCACGCCCAGCTGCGACTTCAAGAGCGGCCAGATCATCCTGCAGCAGCCCATCGAGCGCGACCAGATGGCCAAGCTGCTGGCCACCGGCAAGACCGACCTGCTCGACAAGTTCGTCTCCAACCGCACGCGGCGCAGCTTCAAGGCCTTCCTGGCCTGGGACAAGGAAGCCGGCAAGGTGAACTTCGAGTTCGAGCCGCGCGACAGCAAGTTCCCGCCGCGCAAGGGCGCAGCCGCCAAGACCGCTACCAAGACGGCCACCAAGACCGCGAGCAAGACCGCTGCCAAGGCCACCAAGACAGCGGCCAAAACCGCTACCAAGACAGCCACCAAGTCCGCCGCCAAGACGCCGCGCAAGGTCGCCGCGACGCTGACCCCCAGCCCCGCGCTGGCCGCCGTGATCGGCAGCGAGGCCACGTCCCGCCCCGAAGTCATCAAAAAGCTCTGGGACTACATCAAGGCCAACGGCCTGCAGGACGCCAAGGACAAGCGCGCGATCAATGCCGACGCCAAGCTGCAGCCGCTGTTTGGCAAGGACCAGATCAGCATGTTCGAGATCGCCGGCATTGTTGGCAAGCATGTGAGCTGAGCGCCGGGATGCAGCACCACCGCGCAGCCCACCGGGCCTGCCAGCAGCGCTGAGCATGGCCAAGGGCGAGCCGCTGCAGCTGCTGGCCCTGGCTGCAGGCATCTATCTGCTGCTGGAAGCCAGCTTTCATGGCATGGCCTGGCTGCTCGCCCGCATCATCGACCGCGAGGCGCGGCGCCAAGGCCAGCTGACCGAGCCCAGCCCTGCACACTGGCGCGCCATCTTCTACCGCTTGTTTGCGGTGCTGGCCGTGCTGATGATGAGCCATTGGTTCAGCCTGAGCCTGAACTGGCCCCACACGCAGCCCTGGCAGCAATGGCTGCTGGGCGCCGTCATCATCGCCACCGTGCTGTCGGTGGTGATGCTCAGCGATGCCGCCATCATCCAAAAGCTCAAGAAGGACAGCCAGCCGCACTTCAGCAATATGCAGGAGATGGGGCTGCTCTACATCCTGCGCCACCTGCCTGCGCACCGGCCGTGGTACTTCAGCGCGGCCTACCTGCCACTGGCCCGGCGCCTGAACGGAGGCATCAGCCTGCTGGCGTTTTTGCTGCTGTACCTGGATTTGCGTGTTTACCAAGGGGGCTGATACAGTGCCAGCCATGCCCCAACGCCTGCGTCCCTCACCATGTACCTGCGCCCTGCCTACCGCCGGCTGATCTGGCTGGCCCTGGTGGCGGCTTGCGCTGCCGCCCTGTATGCCTGGCGCGGCCCGGCGCTCATCGGTGACGCCGAGCAGGCCGCCAGCGGGCTGTGGCGCAAGGCCTCGTCTCCTCCTCCACCCAGCGCTGAAGAGCAGCAACGCAGCCAGGCGCGGCGCGCTGCGCCCGACGGCAGCAGCGGCCAGGCACGGCCCGCAGCCGTGCCGCGCAAATGCCAGCTGGGCGGCCAGACCATCTACACCGACGGCCCCTGCCCGGCAGGCAGCCAGGAGCAGATCGTGCCGGAGAACCTGTCCGTGATCCCGCGCTGAACCGGCCCGCTGCCAATACCGCAGTGCCCCACCCGCGTGCGCCATCTGCGCGATACTGCCTGCGCAATGCAACGTGGTGCTGCATTGCATCGATAAAGGACATGCGTGCAATCAGCGGACAGGCAATGGTTTGACGAGGCGTACTACCAGCGCTTTTATTTCGACAAGAAAACCAGTGTGGTGGACCCCGCGCATGCCGCGCGCCTGGGCGCCTTTGTCTGCAGCTACCTGCAATACGTGCGCGTACCGGTACAGCGTGTGCTGGATGTGGGCTGCGGCATCGGCCTGTGGCGCGATGCGATTGCGCAGCACTTTCCGCAGGCCAGCTACCACGGGGTGGAGTACAGCGAGTACCTGTGCCAGCGCTACGGCTGGGAGCAGGGCTCGGTGGTGGACTATGCGCCGGCCGATGGCCAGCCCTTTGACCTGGTGATCTGCCAAGGCGTGCTGCCCTACCTGAGCCCGGCCGACCTGAAGCTGGCGCTGGCCAATCTGGGCTGGCTGAGCAAAGGCGCGCTCTATGTCGAAGCCGTGGCGCGTGAAGACTATGAGCGCGACATCATCGACGACGAGCTGACCGACCCGCGCCTCTACCGCCACCGCGCCGAGCTCTACCGCCGAGGCCTCGCCCAGGGCTTTACCGAGCTGGGCGGTGGGGTGTGGCTGAGCCGGCGCGCCGATGTGCCGCTGTTTGCGCTGGAAGCGGTGCAGAACTGAGCGGCGCCAAGGGCAGCGCTAAACCCGCTGCGCTGCTTGGTTGGGCAGGGCGACGACAATAGCGCCCGTGTCATCCCAGCCCTCTTCCCCCCTTGCCAGCGAGGCCGCCAACACCGCTGGCGCCCTCGCCCCCCATGCCGTCTCGCGCCTGCGCGCCGAACGGCTGCAGCGCAGCACCCGCCCTTTTCTGGCCCGAGGCGGCCCCAAGGGGGAGCGCTGCGAGGGCTGCCGCCTGCGCCCCAGCCACTGCCTCTGCGCACTGCGGCCCACGCAGGCCACCACGGCGGGCGTATGCCTGCTGATGCACGATGCCGAGCCACTCAAGCCCAGCAACACCGGCTGGCTGATTGCCGATGTGGTGGCCGAGACCTGGGCCTTTGGCTGGTCACGCACGGAGATGGATGCTGGGCTGGAAGCGCTGCTGGCCGATCCGCAATGGCAGCCCTATGTGGTCTTCCCCCAGGAGTTTGTGCATGAGCCCGGCCGCGCCGTGCAGCAGCTGCCAGCACCATCCCCGCAAGAGGGAGGCCGCAGGCCGCTGTTTATCCTGCTCGATGCCACCTGGCCCGAGGCACGCAAGATGTTCCGCAAGAGCCCCTATCTGGACCGCTTTCCGGTGCTCAGCCTGCACCCCGAGCAGATCTCGCGCTACCAGCTGCGGCGCTCGCGCCGCGACGACCATTTCTGCACCGCCGAGGTCGCAGCCCTCTGCCTGGATCTGGCCGGCGACCAGCGCGCGGCACAGACCCTGGAAACCTACCTGGACATCTACACCCACCACTACCTGCAGGCCAAGCACCAGCTGCCGCCCGACTGGCGCAGCGCCGCGCACCAGCAGCTCCTGCGGCTGCAAAACGCTCTGTGACAGCGCTGTCACTGTCGTATATCCATAGCTAATCTGGTTGCTGTGGCAGCCAACACCCCGCGTCAACCCTGACAGGGTTAACCAAGAAGTTCTGCGGCACAAGCAAACGCCGGTTTTGCCGGAATTCTCCTACGTATGGGCCTTTCCAGCGAGAACATTGCGTACCGGGCCCTGCCGGGACGATTGCATGGCCGCCAAAAAATTAGATCGTTTTTCAGAACAATCTATTCCGATTTAGGCTATTTATCGGAAGCGGGGCGGTGCATACACTAACTACATCGATCAACGAGAACCACACAAGGTGCACCGCACCACCCGTTGAGCGAACCAGCCCCTCATGGTGAGTCGCTGGAGTTCTCCAGGAGTTAAAAATGAACGCACGTATTTTCTCGATCGCCGGTGTAGCTGCTCTGATGTTGGGTGCCGGTGTTGCCCAGGCCAATCCCTTTGAAGGCGACCAGTCGATTGCTCCCCATGTTGCCGCCACCAGCGCCGTGAGCCGCGCCGATGTGCAAGCGCAATTTGTCGAAGCCCAAAAGAACGGCACCCTGTTGTTCAAGGGCGACCAGCTGCAAGCCAATGCCTTTGAAAAGGGCAGCAGCAACCTCTCCCGCGCCGAAGTGGTGAAAGCCGCCCACGACGCCCGCGTTGCCGGCACCCTGCCTGAAGGCGAAAGCTTCGGCGAATAAGCCCGGGCAGACGCGCTGACGCGCTGAGAGTGGGCCGCAGGCCTCTCTCGCAGCCCTCCCCCCAATTTCGAATCAACCTATTTTTTGGACGCCGCCGCTCTTACCGCGCAAATCCGTGATTTGCCAGCAGCGCGGGTCCGTGGAGAGAAACCATGTTTGCACGCAATATGTCCGCTTTGATGATGGCCGCTGGTCTGGTGTTTGCCGGTGCTGCCAGCGCCGCTACCACCGCCCCCGTGGGCAATGGCTCGGACTACCCCGCCTACCCTGCTGCCCACAGCACCCTGACCCGCGCCGAAGTGCAGGCCCAGGTGAGCGAAGCCCAGCGCAATGGCTCGATGGCCGTGATCGGTGACCGCATCAACACCTTGGGTGCAGAAAGCCGCACATCCAGCCTCAGCCGTGCCCAAGTGCAGCAGCAGGCCCATGAAGCCCTGGTCGCCGGCACCCTGCCTGAAGGCGAATCCTTCGGCGAATAAGCGAAGCAAACCGCTCTGCCAGGCAGACGCTGGCAGGGCGGTCAGATTCCAGGCCTTCGCGATTGGGCGAGGCTTGAGAGACATTACAGCGGGTATGCCCGCCACACAACGAAAACGCATTTAGTGCGTAGCCCGGCCAGACCTTGTCCCATTGCGTCTGGGCCGTGCTCTTGGTAGCCACTGCCGGTTCGCCGGCAGTGGTCTTTTTACGTCTCAATCCAATGCAAAACCAGTTTCGGTGATCTGCAGCTGGCCGTTCTCGCCCTTCTGCAACCAGCCTTGCTCACAGGCATAGTCCATGGCAGGCTGCTGCTCTGCAGCGCTGACGCCATTGCGCTCCAGCACATTGCCAAGGGCCTCGGCATCCAAACCATCGCCCGCGCGCAGCAGCTCCTCGTTGACCATCAGGTAGAGCAGGTGCTTGGCGTTCTTGCGTGTTGCTTCGGTATCGGTCATCCGTCTTTTCCTCCATCAGCATAAAAAAACCGCAACTCGGTTGCGGTTCAGGTGTGGTGGCCCTTACTGGGCCTTTTTCATCCAGTCCGACAGCTCATCGGCATGCTCTTGCTCCTGCTCCAGGATCTGCTCGATCAGGCGGCGCGTGGTGTGGTCCTTGTCGCCAATCAGGTCGACCATCTGGGTGTAAGCCTCGATGGCGACGCGCTCGGCCACCAGGTTGGAGCGGATCATCGCATGCAGGTCCATGTCGTCGTTGTAGTCGGCATGGCTGCGGCCGCTCAGGCTGTCGGGGTTGAAGTCGGGCTCGCCACCCAGCTGCACAATGCGCGTCGCAATGCGGTCGGCATGGGCCTGTTCTTCTTGGGCATGTACCAAGAACTCCTCTGCAATGGCGGGCGATTCCAGGCCCGTCGCGGTGAAGTGGTGGCGCTTGTAGCGCAGGATACAGACCAGCTCGGTGGCCAGCGAATCGTTGAGCAGGCGGATGATGTCCTCGCGGTAAGGCGAGTCATTGGGCAGCACGGCGCCCTGGTCCAGGCTTTTCTTGGCGGCATCGAGACGCTTGGAGTCAAGCGCCAGCGGGGTGCGGGTTTTGTCTAGCATCGCGGCTTCCTTTGGTGGGTGGTTGTTGTAAACACTACCCCTCCAAGGTAAGCCCGCAGCAGCCCCGCGTCTGTGAGACAAGGGCTACTGTGCTTGCGCTAAAAGTTCAGAATCCTGCCCCGGGCTGGGCCAGGTAGTCCCGCTCTGGCGGCGTGCTGCTGCGGCCCAGAATGGCATTGCGGTGCGGAAAACGCCCAAAGCGGCTGATGACGGCCTGGTGGCGCAGCGCGTAATCCCAGGTGCCTTGCAAATAGGTCTGCAGCTCGGCGGGCGCCGGGTGGCTGTCGCGCAAGCGGGCGGCCAGATCAACGCTGCGCTGCTGCAGGGCTGCATCCTCGGCATGCTCCAGCGGCAGATAGACAAACACCCGCACCACTGCCGGCAACGCTTGGTCCTGGCCGCTGTCGCACAGGCCCAGCGCCAGCTGCAGCGCCAGCGGGTCACCAGCAAAGGATTCGGGCGTTCCCCGGTAGATATTGCGCGTGAACTGGTCGAGCACGATGATGCGGGCCAGCGTATCCCAGACACCTTCGGTCCAGCCAGGCAAGTCAGCTGTTAGCGCTGCCTGCACCGTGGCGCCAAATTGCGCGCGAATGCGCGCATCGAAGGCATCGGACTTGCTGAACCATTGCTGCTTGTGCTGCAGCGCCTCGCTGCTGGAGGGGCGGGCGCTACCCAGCCAGAATTGCAGCACCTCGTCGGCAGAGGCGATGGGCGCGGACGCAGGCGCGGGTGCAGGTGCGGATGCGGAAGCTGAGGTCATGGCAAGGCCTGTATCTATCAAAGCCCGTTTTTACCATGCAGCCGCAGCATGCAAACACAACAAAGCCGGGCAAGGCCCGGCTTTGTTCTGGGTGACCACCGTTTATGCGGTGCGCGAGCCTGCAGGCTGCTGCACAGGCTTGCTGCTGGAGCGGTCGCGCAGGCCCAGTGCCCAGCGCTCGATGGTGTAGAAGGACAGCGCGGCAAACGCAGCCGAGATCGGCAGGCCCAGGATCACTACCCACTGCCAGTCGGTATGGGCGCGCAGCAGGCGCACAACCGGGTAGTGCCAGAGGTAGATACCGTAGGACATCTTGCCCACCCAGACCAGGGCTGGCAGGCTCAGCATGTCGAACAGCACACCCTTTTGCTTGCTCACCGCAACGATGATGGCAGCGGCGACCAGCTCCACCAGCGCAAAGCCCCAGAGCAGTGCACCGGCGTCGTCCCACTCATAGCCAATCACGGCAAAGGGCAGCACCGGCAGCAGCCACAGCAGGTATTTTTGGCGCGCATGCAGCGCATCCATCCACTCGGGGCGGTGCACGGCCACAGCGGCCAGCGCGCTGCCCAGCAGCATGCCGGTGGCACGGGTGTCAAAGCGGAAGAAGATTTCGTAGAAGTGCTGGCCCTGGGCCACCCAGTAGGCGCGCCAGACAAACATCAGCGCCACCAGCAACAGCACCGGGCGCCACAGCTGCTTGCGCGCGGTATGCGCCAGCAGCAGCACCAAGAGCGGCGGCCAGACCAGGTAGAAATGCTCCTCCACCGACAGCGACCACATGTGCAGCAAGGTGTCCGGGCTGTCAAAAAAGGCGATGCCGTAGTCGGCCAGGTACAGCGCCGAGACGACAACATCCTGGTTCACATCATCGAGGCCAGGCCAGATCAGCGGCGCAAACAGCCAGTAGGCGGCCAAGAACAGCAGCAAGGCCGGGGCCAGGCGCAAAAAGCGGCGCTTGTAGAAGCGCCAGAAGTCCAAGCGGCCCGATTGCTGGTGTTCCTTGAGCAGCAGCGAGGTGATCAAAAAGCCGCTGAGCACAAAGAACAGGTCCACACCAAAGAAGGCGCCATCGAACATCGGCGCATGGGCGTGGGACAGGAACACCAGGACGATTGCCACTGCGCGCATACCATCGAGCGCAGGGTTGTATTTCATACGGAATCCAGACAAAACCAAAGATCTCCATCTAACCGCAACAGGGCCTCAGCCGTTGTTGCGCTCCCAGACTTGGTGTCATTTGTTGCGCTGTTTTGGTGCAGGCCCGGAGGCTGACCAACCAGCGCTTGCTGGGAATTAAACATCTGTGCTTAACGCGCCAGGTGGCACGAAAGCTGACCCATCGGGCTTTGCGGTCCCCGCATTGCCGCTGGTCTCCAGGGCATGCAGGGAATACCAACCATGCGCCACGGCGCGACGATTGAGAACCCGAGCCTATCGATTAAGTTCCGGCGTGGATGCATTATTTTGTGACCAATGCAGCCTAAATGCATGCATCTTGCAGTCAGCATGCAGCGCACCTGCCATCAGACACAGCAAGCCCGCTCCTCGCCGTCCATCCCCTCTGCCTTGCCTGGCCCGCTGGGTCTGTGCCCGGGGCCCCTGCCTGCCTCGCACGGTGTGCAAAGCCTGCATGGCGATGATCGCCTGCAGGCCCCCAAGCGCTGTGTAGGAAAAGACGAAAGGCGCCCGTCAGCACCCGGGCGCGAATTGTGCCAGCTCGCCAGGCACTGCGCCCGCAAAGGGCTTGGGCAGGCTGACAAAAAATAACATTGCAAAGCAGGATCGGCGGGGCGCCCGGCAGAAACAGCGCCCCCTGCTGCCAGGGTGACAGCTTGCGTGCTAACCCCCATGCCAGCGCGCGCCGCTTTGCGTACGCTCTGGCTACGCTTTTTCTTTTGCCATGACCACCTCTGCCCTCTCCCCCCTGCCCCAGATCGAGCACTACGCGCAATGGCTCAGCCAGCAGCATGGCCTGCACTTTGACGACTACGAGGCCATGCATGCCTGGTCGGTCGAGCACCTGGCTGCATTTTGGCGCAGCATCTGGGACTACTACCAGCTTGAATCGCCTACGCCAATCACCGAGGTGCTGAGCGCCGATGCCATGCCGAATGCGCGTTGGTTCAGCGGCGCCCAGGTCAGCCTGCCGCGCCAGCTGCTGCGCCATACGGCAGCGGCCCATCAGGCCGGGGTGCCGGCGATCGTCAGCGACAACGAACTCGGCCAGGTGCGCGAGATGGCCTGGCCCGAGCTGCAGCGCCAGGTGGCCTCGGTGGCGGTGGCGCTGCGCAGCCTGGGCATTGGCCGGGGCGACCGTGTGGCCGCCTATATGCCCAACATCCCCGAGACGGTGGTCGCCATGCTGGCCTGCGTCAGCCTGGGCGCAATCTGGAGCGTCTGCGCCCCCGACATGGGCGTGGCTGCCGTGGTGGACCGCTTCAAGCAGATCGAGCCCAAGGCCTTGATCGCCGTTGATGGCGTCTACTACGGCGGCAAGCCGCTGGACCGCAGTGCGGTGGTGCAGGCCTTGCTGGCCGAGCTGCCCACGGTGCAGCACTGCATCAGCGTGCAAAGCCCCTATGCCGCCGCAGCGGTGGGCAGCCACAGCTGGAACTGGGCCACCACCGGCCAGGACGCGCAGGCCGTGGCGGCCTTCGAGCCCGAATGGCTGCCGTTTGACCACCCGATCTGGATCGTCTATTCCAGCGGCACCACCGGCCTGCCCAAGCCCATCGTGCATGGCACCGGCGGCATCCTGCTGGCCCTGCATGTGGCGGGGCTGCACAACGACCTGGGCGCCAGCTACAGCGACAGCCATGCCGGCGAGCGCTTTCTCTGGTACAGCTCCACCGGCTGGGTGATGTGGAACATCCAGGTCAGCGGCCTGCTGTTTGGCACCACGATCACGATCTTCGACGGCCACCCGGGCGGCAGCAGCAGCCAGCCTGATTGGGGCGTGCTGTGGCGTTTTGCCGCGCGCCACCACACCAGCATCTTTGGCGCGGGTGCCGCTTATTTCAGCAACTGCATGAAAGCCGGCCTCGACGTGGGCGCCATCCCTGGTCTGCAGCAGGTGCGCACCTTGGGCAGCACCGGCTCGCCGCTGGCACCCGAGGTGCAGCGCTGGGGCAGTGCCCAGCTGCAGGCCGCCGGCGCCGGCGAGGTGTTCTGGTGCAATATCTCGGGCGGCACCGATTTTTGTGGCGCCTTTATCGGCGGCAACCGCAGCCTGCCCCAGGCGCCCGGCCGCATGCAATGCCGCTGGCTGGGCCATGCGGTGGAGGCCTGGAACGAGCAAGGCCAGGCTGTGCGCGACGAGGTTGGCGAGCTGGTCTGCACCCGACCTATCCCGTCGATGCCGCTGTACTTCTGGAACGACCCGGGCAAGCAGCGCTACCTGGACAGCTACTTCGACCACTGGCCCGGCATCTGGCGCCATGGCGACTGGATCCAGATCAACAGCGACGGCAGCTGCGTGATCTATGGCCGCAGCGACGCCACCATCAACCGCCAGGGCCTGCGCATGGGCACCAGCGAGATCTACAACGCCATCGAGGCGCTGCCCGAGGTGCAGGATTCGATGGTCATCGACCTGGAGTACCTGGGCCGCAACAGCTATATGCCGCTGTTTGTGGTGCTGCGCGATGGCCTGGTGCTGGACGCCGCCATCCAGGGCCGCATCGAGCAGGCGATACGCACCGCCCTGTCGCCGCGCTTTATCCCCGACACCATCGCGCAGGTAGCCGAGGTGCCGCGCACCCTCACCGGCAAAAAGCTGGAGCTGCCGATCAAGAAACTGCTGCTGGGCCAGCCCGCCGACAAGGTGCTGAACCCGCAGACCATGGCCAACCCTGGCTGCCTGCCCTGGTACGAGGCCTTTGCCGCCCAGCATCTGGCACGGCTCAGCCAGCCGGCCGCTGGCTGAAAGCCCCGCGCTGCAGCGATTAAAGGACGGTGCGATAATGGAAATCTATCGAGATGCAGCGGCTGGGCACCCCAGCCTCGGCGCCTGAGCCCCAGGGCCCGCGCCACAGCGCCTTCTCGCCTCCGACCCTCCTCCTGAAGATACGCAGCCCACCCGCCTGCGTGTCTGCAACCTGTATGCCTTCATCCATTTCTCTGCGCCTGGTGTTTATCCTGGGCCTGCTATCCGCCATTGGCCCTTTTGCCATCGACATGTACCTGCCGGCCCTGCCGCAGATTGGCGCCAGCCTGCAAGCGCCCGTCGGGGCCGTGCAGGCCAGCCTGACGGCCTTCTTCCTGGCGCTGGGCGTGGGCCAGCCGCTGTTTGGCACCCTGGCCGATATGTGGGGCCGCAAAAAGCCGCTCTACCTGGGCCTGGCGATTTTTGTGCTGGCCAGTGTCGGCTGCGCGCTGGCGCAGGACATCCACACGCTGGTGGTGCTGCGCTTTATCCAGGGCCTGGGTGCGGCAGCGGGCATGGCCATTCCGCGCGCGGTGGTGCGTGATCTGCACACCGGCCACGAGGCCGCGCGCATGATGTCGCTGCTGATGCTGGTTTTCAGCGTCTCGCCCATCCTCGCGCCGCTGGCCGGCAGCGGGGTGATTGCAATCGGCGGCTGGCGCATGGTGTTCTGGGTGGTCGCAGTGGCCGCGCTGATCGGCATGGTGGCCATGGCGCGCGGCCTGCCCGAGACGCGCGCATCCAACAACGGCGTGGACGGCAGCCTGGGCGGTGTGCTCCAGGCCTATGGCCTGCTGCTGCGCGACTGGCACTACCTGGGCCTGGTGTTTATCGGCGCCTGCGCGATGGCGGGCTTTTTCGTCTACCTGGCCGGCTCGCCCTTTGTGCTGATCAACCACTACGGCCTCAGCACCACGCAGTACAGCATGGCCTTTGCGTTCAATGCGATTGCCTTTATCGGTGCGGCGCAGTTCACCGGCATGCTGGGCAAGCGCTTTGGCCTGGTGCCCGTCGTCAAGCTGGCCGCTAGCGCCAGCGGCGTGGTGATGTGCTGCCTGCTGGCCTACTACCTGGTGGGTGGCGACCAGCTCGCCGTGCTGATTGGCCTGTACTTTGTCGCCAGCGGCCTGATGGGCCTGGTGATTCCCACCACCTCGGTGCTGGCGCTGGAGGCGCATGGCCAGATTGCCGGCACCGCCTCGGCCTTGCTGGGCACCTTGCAGATGCTCACCGGTGCGGTCGCCATGCAGATTGTGGGCCTGTTCTCCAGCGGCAAGCCGCTGCCGATGGTGGTGGGCATGGCCACCGGCGCGCTGTGCGGCGTGCTGCTGACCTGGATCACCTTGGGCGGCAAACGCGGCGCCCGGGTCTGACACCCTCCAATGACAACGCCCCGCAGCTGCGGGGCGTTTTTGCTTTCTGAGGTTTAAACCTTGGGCTGGCGGTAGGCCAGACAGAGCTTGTTGCCGTCCGGGTCGCGCAGGTAGGCCAGGTACAGGGCCGCAGGGCCTTCGCCGCGCCAGCCCGGTGGGTCTTCACAGGCCACGCCACCATGGGCCAGCCCCACCGCATGGGCCTGGTCCACCTGCTCGGTGCTGCTGGCGGCAAAACCGGTCGTGCTGCCATTGCCGATGCTCGCTGGCTCGCCATTGATGGGGGTGCTGACGCTGAAGGTGCCGCCATTGGCGCGCCAGAAATAGCGGTTCTTGTTGGCAGCGCCCGCGGGCACGCCCAGCGCGGCGAGGAAGGCGTCGTAGAACTGGCGCGATTTCTCCAGATCGCTGGTGCCGAGCATGATGTGGCTGAACATGGGTGTCTCCTTGCAGATGGGTAAGGCGTTGGGGAAAGTTCGGGCAGCAGCCACTATAGCGGCGCTGGCGGGCGGCTGAATACGCGCGCTTGTCGCGCAGTATCCACCATCCGCCCCAGCGGTCTGCAGCCAGCACACAACAGTGCCTGGCCGTGCAAGTGCCAGTCCTTAGCCCCTGGCGCTGGTCACCTGTCGCCTGCCTGCCAATCACCGGACACGCACAGTCGCTATAGTCGCCCCGAGCCTGCTGGCATGCGTTGCGCGTGCCGGGTCCAGGCACCATCCAAACATGAATTTACAAAATATCCTCGGCCCGCAGGCCGCCTCGCACCTGCGTTTGATGGGCATGGCCTTGCTCTGGGGCGCGTCCTGGCCCAGTGGCCGCATGGTGGCCCAGCACATGCCGCCACTGGCGGCGTCGGGCCTGCGTTTTGTGCTGGCCGCCGTGGTGCTGCTGGTCTGGCTGTATGCGGCAGGCGGCATGGCCGGGCTCAGGCACTGGTCGCCCAAGCGCTGGCTGGGCATGGCCGCCGCTGCGGCCACAGGCGTGTTTGGCTACGCGGCCTGCTTTTTGAGCGGCCTGCAGTACCTGCCCGCCAGCAAGGCGGCGCTGGTCATCACGCTCAACCCGGTACTCACCTTGCTGCTGGCCGCCTGGATCTTTCGGGAACGCATCAACCGCACGATTGCCTTGGGCATGGCGCTGGCGGCGCTGGGCGCGGTGCTGGTCATCTCGCATGGTGACCCGGCCCAGCTGCTGGCCGGCGGCCTGGGCCGGGGCGAGCTGCTGATCCTGGGCTGCGTGGCCTGCTGGGTCAGCTACACCTTGCTGGGGCGCGCCATTCTGGCCGGGGTCGATGCGCTGTCCACCACCGCCGTCACCGCCACCATCGGCGCCGTCATGCTGCTGGCCGCCAGCCTGGTGGTCGAAGGGCCGCAGGGCATGGCCCAGGCCTTCGATGCGGGCCTGCCCGCCTGGGGCGCGCTGCTGTTCCTGGCCTGGGGCTCTACTGCGCTGGCTTACGCCTGGTATTTCGATGGCGTCAAGGCGCTGGGCGCTGGCGCGGCATCGGGCTATATCACCTTGGTGCCGGTGATTGGCGTGGCCTGCTCGGCGCTGTGGCTGGGCGAGCAGATCGATGCACCGATGCTCGCCGGTGGCGCGATGGCGCTGGCGGGCACCGCCGTGATGAACTGGGGCCGGCGCACACCGCGTGCTGCGGCGGCTACAGCGGCCGCGCACTAAACCGCCAGCGGGTTCTCGGCCAGCTGCGGCGGCAGCTCTGCCCAGGGCTCGTTCATGAACTGCTGGGCCGCATAGTCCATAAAGGCCTGCACGCGCGCCGGCCGCGTACGGCCCGGCGGGGTGACGATGTTCAGCGACAGCACATCGGCCTCCCAGCCCGGCATGGCGGTCTGCAAGCTGCCATCGCGCAGCTCCTGCCACACCAGAAACGAGGGCTGCAAGGCCAGGCCCATGCCGGCCAGCAACGCCGGCTGCAGCGCCTCGGCATTGTTGACCTGCATCTGTATCGGCATCACCTGCGTGTACTCGCCGTGCCGCGCATGGCGAAAGCGCCAGCTGGTGCCATAGCGCGCCAGGCTGTACTGCAGGCCCTTGTGCTGGGCCAGATCACGTGGGTGTACCGGGTGGCCATAGCGCTCGAAGTAGGCCGGTGAGCCGACCAGCAAGATGCGCACCTTGCACAGGGTGCGCGCAATCAGGCTCGAATCGCTCAGGTTGGCAATGCGCAGCGCCAGGTCAAAGCGGTCGCGGATCAGGTCCACCTGCTCGTCGGCAAAGTGCAGGTTCAGCTCCACATCCGGGTGCATCTTCATGAACTTGGGCAGGATCGGCGATAGCCGGGCAATGCCAAACGACATCGGCGCGGCAATGCGGATCTGGCCGCGCAGGCTGGTGGAGCGGTCGGTGATGTCGGCCTCCACCGCCTCGCCCTCCTGCAGGATGCGCGTGGCCCGCTCCAGCGCGCTGCTGCCGGCATCGGTCAGCGCCATGCGGCGCGAGGTGCGGTGGAACAGGCTGGTCTTCATGCGGCCCTCCAGCCGTGTGATGGCCTTCGATACCGTCGCCTGCGACAGCGCCAGCTCGGCAGCGGTGCGCGCGAACGATCCGGTCTCGGCCACCTTGGCAAAAATGGCCCAGGCCTCCAGGTCAGGCAGCTTGCTCATGGCTTCATCGCTTTCTCGATCACATTAAATATGGAATGAATGCTTTTCTATATTTTCTATTTTAATCATATTCAAGGCGACCTACACTTTCTTCATCGACGACAAAACACCTGGAGAAAGACATGATTGAACGACGCAGCTTTGACAGCCTGGGCGGTGCCAACCACGGTTGGCTCGATGCCAAGCACCACTTCTCTTTTGCAGACTACCGTGACGCCCAGCGCGTGAACTGGGGCGCTCTGCGGGTCTGGAACGATGACACCATCACCCCGCAAACCGGCTTCCCACCGCACGGCCATGCCGACATGGAAATCATCACCTATGTCCGTGAAGGTGCCATCACCCACGAAGACAGCCTGGGCAACCGCGGCCGCACCGAAGCCGGTGATGTGCAGGTGATGAGCGCTGGCAGCGGCGTGCGCCACTCGGAATACAACCTGGAGTCCACGACGACCCGCATCTTCCAGATCTGGATCCTGCCCGACCGCCAAGGCGACAAGCCCAGCTGGGGCGCCAAGCCCTTCCCCAAGGGCGACCGCAGCGGCAAGTTCGTGACCCTGGCCAGCGGCATGGACGGTGATGGCGACGCGCTGCCCATCCGTGCCAATGCCCGGGTGCTGGGTGCCACGATCAAGGCCGGCGAAAGCCTGGACTACGGTTTTGCGCATGCCGACCGCTATGGCTACCTGGTCCTTGCCAAGGGCAGTGCCTCGGTCAACGGTGTGGCGCTGTCCAGCCGCGATGGTGCCGCCATCCATGGCGAGACCACGATCCGCATCACCGCCACGGAAGACACCGAAATCGTGCTGGTGGATGCACCGGCCCTGAACTAAGTCCGCCCAGATTCCTTTTAAACACACGCCTTCCCCGTTTTTTCACTTTTCCAAGAGCACGCACCATGACCAACAAGCAATTTCTCGAAGTCCTGACCCCCGCCAACAGCCAGATGATCTTCATCGACCAGCAGCCCCAGATGGCCTTTGGCGTGCAGTCCATCGACCGCCAGACCCTGAAGAACAACGTGGTGGGCCTGGCCAAGGCGGCCCAGGTGTTTGGCGTACCGACGACGATCACCACGGTCGAGACCCACAGCTTCTCGGGCCACACCTACCCAGAGCTGCTGAATGTCTTCCCCGGCAACCCCATCCTGGAGCGCACCTCGATGAACTCCTGGGACGACCAGAATGTGCGTGATGCGCTGGCCGCCAACGTTGCCAAGGGCCACAAGAAGATCATCGTCTCGGGCCTGTGGACCGAAGTCTGCAACACCACCTTTGCTCTCAGCGCCATGCATGATGCCGGTTACGAGATCTACATGGTCGCCGATGCATCGGGCGGCACCTCGCTCGAAGCGCACAACCAGGCCATGCAGCGCATGGTGCAGGCCGGTGTGGTGCCCGTCACCTGGCAACAGGTGCTGCTGGAATGGCAGCGTGACTGGGCCAAGCGCGAGACCTATGACGCGGTGATGGACATCGTGCGCGAACACTCCGGTGCCTACGGCATGGGTGTGGACTATGCCTACACGATGGTGCACAAGGCGCCAGAGCGTGCACAGCACGGCAACACCATCGGCCCCAAGCCCGCTGTTTAACCGTTTTAGGGGGCAACGCCCCCGCCTGCCGCCCACACCACCCACCACGCACGCCACCGCCATGACCACCTCCAGCCCCGACACCATTTTTCACAACGGCCGCTTCACCACCTTGAACAAGGCCCAACCCACGGCCAGCGCCGTTGCCATCCGCGATGGCAAGTTTGTCGCGGTGGGCAGTGATGCCGAGGTGCTGGCGCTGGCTGCCAGCGGCACCCGCAAGATCGATCTGCAAGGCCGCAGAGCGCTGCCCGGTCTGTTTGACAACCACACCCATGTGATTCGCGGCGGTCTGAACTTCAACATGGAGCTGCGCTGGGACGGGGTGCGGTCGCTGGCCGACGCGCTGGAGATGCTGCGCCAGCAAGTGGCAATCACACCGGCACCGCAGTGGGTGCGCGTGGTGGGGGGGTTTAGCGAGCACCAGTTTGTTGAAAAGCGCCTGCCGACCCTGGCCGAGATCAATGCGATTGCGCCGGACACGCCCGTGTTCCTGCTGCATATGTATGACCGCGCCTTGCTCAACGCTGCTGCGCTGCGCGCTGTGGGCTTCCACCGCGACACACCCCAGCCACCGGGTGGCGAGATTGTGCGCGACAGCCAGGGCAACCCGCAGGGCCTGCTGCTGGCCAAGCCCAATGCCACCATCCTGTATTCCACCCTGGCCAAGGGCCCCAAGCTGCCCTTCGAGTACCAGGTCAACTCCACGCGCCACTTCATGCGCGAGCTCAACCGCCTGGGCGTGACCGGTGTCATCGACGCCGGTGGTGGCTCGCAGAACTACCCCGATGACTACCAGGTCATCGAAGAGCTCAACCAGCAAGGCCAGATCACCGTGCGCCTGGCCTACAACCTGTTCACGCAAAAGCCCAAGGAAGAGAAGGACGACTTTCTGCAGTGGACGCAGTCGGTCAAGTACAAGCAGGGCAACGACTACTTCCGCCACAACGGCGCTGGCGAAATGCTGGTGTATTCGGCGGCCGACTTTGAAGACTTTCGCCAGCCCCGCCCCGACATGCCGCCGCAGATGGAGACCGAGCTGGAAGATGTGGTGCGCGTGCTGGTCCAAAACAAGTGGCCCTGGCGCCTGCATGCCACCTATGACGAGACCATCAGCCGCGCGCTTGATGTGTTCGAAAAGGTGCACCAGGAAACACCCATCGACGGTCTGAACTGGTTCTTTGACCATGCCGAAACCATCTCCGACCGCTCGATCGACCGCATCGCTGCGCTGGGCGGCGGCATTGCCGTGCAGCACCGCATGGCCTACCAGGGCGAGTACTTTGCCGAGCGCTATGGCCACAAGGCGATGGAAGCCACACCGCCGGTCAAGAAAATCCTGGAAAAAGGCGTCAAGGTGTCTGCCGGCACCGATGCCACCCGCGTGGCCTCGTACAACCCCTGGGTGTCGCTGTCCTGGATGGTGACCGGCAAGACTGTCGGCGGCATGCAGATGTACCCCGAGCGCAACCTGCTCGACCGCGAAACCGCGCTGCGCATGTGGACCGAGAACGTGGCCTGGTTCTCCAACGAGGAAGGTGCGCGTGGCCGCATCCAGGTGGGCCAGTTCGCCGACCTGATCGTGCCGAGCAAGGACTACTTCCAGGTGGCCGAGGATGAGATCTCCTTCCTCACCTCGGACCTGACCGTCGTCGGTGGCCGCGTGGTGTATGGCGCAGGCAGCTTTGCCCGCCATGACGACAACCCCCTGCCCCCTGCGATGCCCGACTGGTCGCCCGTGCGCCGCTTTGGGGGCTATGGCGCCTGGGGCGAGCCCGAAGGTGCTGGCAAAAATTCGCTGAACCCCGCGCGCTACCGCAGCCTGGCGGCTGCCTGCGGCTGCGGCAGCCAATGCGGCATGCACGGCCACCAGCATGCCAATGCCTGGGCGTCGAACGTGCCGGCCTCCGACATGCAAGGCTTTTTTGGCGCACTGGGCTGCTCCTGCTGGATGTCCTGAGCGCTGCAACACCACCCACCCCCCACCTATTCCCGCTGACCCGCAACCCCTCCGGGTCAGCCCCCGATCCGAGCACGTCCATGAACCACAACCATCCCGACCATCCCCCGGCGCAGCCCGCGGCCCCGGCCCAGCCCGCCGGCGGCAGCTTTGCCCCCTTGCAGCAAAAACTGTTTGCCGTGCTGTGGATCGCCACCGTCGTCGGCAACACCGGCAGCTTTGTGCGCGATGTGGCCAGCGCCTGGCTGATGACCGACCTGTCGCCATCGCCAACGGCCGTCGCGCTGGTGCAGGCGGCAGCCTCGGCCCCGGCCTTTCTGCTGGCGATACCGGCAGGCGTGCTGTCGGACATCCTGGACCGCCGCAAGTTTCTGATCGCCATCCAGGTGCTGCTGGCCTGCGTCAGCATTACCTTGATGACCCTGTCGGCGATGGGCATGCAGACGGTGGGCTCGCTCGTGGCACTGACCTTTCTGGGGGGCATTGGCGCCGCACTGATGGGCCCGACCTGGCAGGCCATCGTGCCCGAGCTGGTCGCCAAGCGGGACCTCAAATCAGCGGTAGCACTCAACTCGCTGGGCATCAATATTGCCCGCGCCATTGGCCCGGCTTTGGGTGGTGTGGTGCTGGCGGGCCTGGGTGCCTCGGTCACCTACGGGGTGGATGTGATCAGCTACGCCTTTGTGATTGCCGCACTGCTGTGGTGGCCGCGTCCCAAGGCCGAGCAAGACGACCTGAGCGAGCGCTTTGCAGGCGCCTTCCGTGCCGGCCTGCGCTATGCCCGCTCCAGCCGCGAGCTGCATGTGGTGCTGCTGCGTGCCTTCCTGTTCTTTGCACTGGCCAGCTCGGTCTGGGCGCTGCTCCCGTTGGTGGCCCGCCAGCTGCTGGGCGGTGGGGCCGGCTTCTACGGTGTGCTGCTGGGCGCCGTCGGTGTCGGCGCCATTGGCGGTGCCTTCCTGCTGCCCAAGCTGCGTAGTCGCCTGTCGTCCGATGGCCTGCTGCTGATGTCGGCCCTGGTCTCCGCTGCCGTGATGGCCTTCCTGGCGATATCGCCGCCCCAATGGGCTGCCGTGCTGGCACTGCTGCTGCTGGGCCAGTCCTGGATCACCGCGCTCACCACCCTCAACGGCGTTGCCCAGGCCATCTTGCCCAACTGGGTGCGGGGCCGTGCGCTGGCCGTCTACCTCACCGTGTTCAACGGCGCGATGACCTTCGGCAGCCTCAGCTGGGGCTTTACCGCCAAGGCGCTGGGTGTGCCCAGCACCTTGCTGGTGGGTGCTGCCGGCCTGGTCGTGATGGGCCTGATCGCCCACCGCATCAAGCTGCCCGAAGGCGAGGCCGACCTGGTGCCATCCAACCACTGGCCCGAGCCGCTGACCGCCCACGCTGTCGACAAGGACCGGGGCCCGGTGATGATCCAGATCCGCTACCACGTGGCCAAGGACAACCACGCGCCCTTCCTGAAAGCTCTCGCCCGCCTGTCTGCCGCCCGCCGCCGCGATGGCGCCTATGCCTGGGGCATCGTGCAGGACACCGCCTCCGAGGACCACTTCATGGAGTGGTTCCAGGTGGAATCCTGGGCCGAGCACCTGCGCCAGCACAAGCGGGTGACCCATAGCGATGCCGATGTGCAAAGCGAAGTGGCGCAGTACCACCAAGGCAGCGAACCCCCGGTGGTCCAGCATTTCCTGTCGGTGAACCACCCCGCCCAAGGCCATGCCTGATCGTTGAACCCCAGCACCCAGTCTGCCCAGCGGCAGCCTGGGTTTTGCGTTTGAAAGCGGCCTGTCAAGCACCGGTAAAACCGGGTAAAGAAGGCCGCCACGGGGCGCAAAAGCCGCGATCCCCGCCCATGCGGCGTTTAGCATGCGCGGCATGTCTTCCCCCAAAATGCCCATAGCAGCCACCCCGTCACGCCGCCAAATGCTGCGCCATCTTGCGCAAGCGGCCTGGGCCGTTCCCGCCCTCAGCCTGGGCGCCTGCAGCAGCATCACCAAGGCCCCGGCAGCTGCCAACGCCGCGCCTGCCATCGGCAATGCGCCCTGGGCGACCGGCGGCACGGCCGCCATCAGCGCGGCCGTGCGCGCCAGCAACCCCTTTGCCGCGGCCGCTGCCAGCGCATGCACGCTCAGTTGCGAAGCGACCATCGGCCCCTGCCACACCCAGTCGCCCGAGCGCGTGGACATCAGCGATGGCTGGGATGGCTTGCCGATGCACCTGCAGCTGCGACTGCTCGATCTGCAGTGCCAGCCCATTGCTGGCGCGCTGGTGGAGATATGGCATACCAATTACACGGGTGGCTACTCGGGCGAGATCGTCCCGATGTGCAACAACAACGCAGCCGACACCCAGCGCCAGTTCTTTCGCGGCTGGCAGCGCAGTAATGCCGAGGGCATTGTGCGTTTTGACAGCTGCTACCCCGGCTGGTATGCGAGCCGCGCCAACCATACCCACATCCGCATTCTGCAAGGCGCCTATGAGGCCAGCGATGCGGCCAGCAGCTGGCTGACCACGCAGCTCTTGTTTCCCGACGCGCTCAACAGCGCAATCTTTGCCCAAGCGCCGCACTACCAGGACAAGGGCCAGCCCGACACCACGTTGGACAGCGACAACGTCGTCGGCGAGGAGCCCGACAAGAGCGCCTATCTCTGGGAGGTGCAGAACATCGCCGGCGTGATGCTGGCCAGCAAAACCCTGGTGCTGCGCAGCAATCTGGGCGATACGCTGTGCCAGGTCAAAGGCAGGATGCCGCCCGGCCCACCGCCGGGCATGCAGGGTGGCCCTGGCGGACCCGGTGGGCCGGGGGGACCAGGCCGGCCACCGCCCGGCTTCCAACCTGGTGGCCCGCGCCCGCCACTGCCGCCGGGCGTGCAGGCGCCTCAGGGCTGATCAGCCGCGCTCAAAAGCCTGCGCGCATTGCCAGCCCAGCGCTGCCAGCGGGCCGGCTTTGGCGCCCGTCGCAGCGGCATCAGCGGCCGCCGCCGTGCCATCGGCAGCGCGCTGCGCAATGCCGTAGAGGATGGCGGCCATGCGGAACAGGTTAAAGGCCAGGTAGTACTCCCACAAGGGGCCCGGGTCGCGGCCGGTGCGCTCGGCATACAGCGCCAGGTACTGCCGCTCGTCGGGGATGCCCAAGGCCGCCAGATCACAACCCCCCATGCCGCGCCACAGCGCAGGCGGCACGCGCCAGGCCATGCCGTGGTAGGCCAGGTCGGCCAGCGGATCGCCCAGGGTGGACAGCTCCCAGTCCAGCACGCCAATGATCTGCGGCTCGCTGCGGTGCCAGACAAGGTTGTCCAGCCGGTAGTCGCCATGCACCAGGGTGGTCTCTTCGGCCTGCGGCAGGTGCCGGGGCAGCCAGTCCATCAGCTGCTGCATCGCAGGGTCTACGGGCACCCGCAACTGCTGGGTCTGCTGGCTCCAGCGCCTGGTTTGGCGCGCCACATAGCCGCCGGCGCGGCCGTAGCTGCCCAGGCCCAGCGCGGCCGGGTCCAGCTGGTGCAGCGCGGCGATCACGCGGTTCATCTCTCGGTACAGCGCGCCGCGCTCGGCCGCCTGCATGCCGGGCAAGGCCGGGTCCACCAGCACCCGTCCGTCCAGAAAATCCATCAGGTAGAACGGCGTGCCCAGCAGCTCGGCATCGTCGCAATAGGCCAGCATGCGCGGTACGGGCACCGCCGTGCCGGCCAGGGCCTGCATCACCTGGTGCTCGCGGTCAATCGCATGCGCTCCGGCCACCAGGCTGCCGGCGGGCTGCTTGCGCAGCACCATTTGCCGGCCGCCCAGCTGCAGCTTGTAGGTGGGGTTGGACTGGCCGCCCGCCAGCACGCTCACCGTGATCGGCTCGCCATTCGACAGGCCCAGACCGTGCAGATAAGGCTGCAGCAACTGCGCCAGCGCCTGCGGGCTGTGCGTGGCCGTGCTCACAGCGGGCGCGGCGCTGCGGGCACCGCCTGGATGATCGCTGGCACGCCGCGCTCGGCCTGCGCATCCTTCTCGGCCGCCTGCACCAGCTTGCGCGCCATGCTGAAGCGGTGCACCTCGCTGGGGCCGTCATAGATGCGAAAGGCGCGCATGTCCATGAAGATGCGCATCACCGGGGTCTCCATGGTCACGCCCTGCCCGCCCAGGATCTGCACGCAGCGGTCCACCACGCGCCATTCAGCCTCGGAGCAGACCACCTTGGCCCGGCTCGATTCATAGCTACCCTGCTCGCCCTGGTCCAGCAGCCAGGCGGTGTGCCAGATATGCAGGCGCGCGGTGTGCAGATCCATGTCGTTGTCGGCCAGCATAAAGCCCACGCCCTCGTGCGAGGACAGCGGCTTGCCAAAGGCGGTGCGGCGGCGGGCATAGGCCAGCGCCACATCCTGCGCACGCCGGGCCTGGCCCAGCCAGCGCATGCAATGCGTCAGCCGCGCGGGCGCCAGGCGCACCTGGGCATAGCGAAAGCCCTTGCCGACCTCGCCCAGAATGGCGCTGGCAGGCACACGCAATTGGTCAAAGCGCAGCACGCCGTGGCCACCGGTAAAGCAGGCATCCATCGCATCCATGGAGCGCTCCAGCGTGATGCCGGGCTGGTCCATATCGCTCAGAAACATCGTGGCGCCGCCGTCTTCGGTGCGGGCCATGATGATGGCGTAGTCCGCCCCTTCGGCGCCGGTGATGAACCATTTCTGCCCGCTGATCAGGTAGTCATCGCCATCGCGCACCGCCACCGTGGCGAGCGCCGCCGGGTCGGAACCGGCACCGGGTGCCGGCTCGGTCATTGCAAAGCAGGAACGCAGCTGGCCCGCTACCTGCGGGCGCAGCCAGCGCGCCTGCTGGTCCGGGGTGGCCACCGCCTCCATCAGGTGGATATTGCCTTCATCGGGCGCATGGATGTTGAGCGCCGTCGGGCCCAGCCAGGAGTAGCCGGCCTCTTCAAACACCACCGCTTTCTCGATATGCGTGAGGCCCAGCCCGCCCAGCGCGCGCGAGGCATGGGGCGTGAGCAGGCCGGCTGCGCGGGCGCGCTCGACCAGCTCGCGGCGCAAGGCTTCATCGGGGCCATGGCGGCTTTGCCGGGCATCGTTCTCCAGCGGAATCACCTGCTCGGCGATAAAGGCGCGGGTCTTGTCGCGCAGCGCCAGCAGTTCGGGGGACAGGGAAAAATCCATGGTGCGGTCTTCGGGTAAGGGGGCCTGCAGATGGTGCCATGCGCCGCGTGCCAGGCGGTCACCGTTGAGACAGAGTCGCCCGCCCCGGCGCTGCGGCACTAAAAAGCGCTGCAAAGGGATGACACCCTGGTGTCGTACCCCGGACTTGCAGATGGGCTATAAACAAAGCATGCCCATCCAAGCCGAATCTGCACCCATCACCTCCGAGGCCACCACCCAGGCCTATAGCCGCCACCTGCCACTGGCGGGCACCACCAATTTCCGCGATCTGGGCGGCTACCAGGGCCTGGACGGCCGCACGGTGCGCTGGCGCAAGCTGTTCCGCTCTGACCACCTGGCCTTGCTCAGCCCCGAGTCCCAGCTGCAGCTGCTGCGCGAGCTGGGCGTGGCCCGCTCGGCCGATTTTCGCGGCCAGCGCGAGCAGACCGTGGACCACTATGCGATCGACGGCCTGCAGCACCATTCGCTGGCCATCGAGCCGACCCTGGTGCAGCGCGCCTTCAGCCTGATGCAGCAAGGCCAGCGCCTGACGCCCGACCACACCGTCGTGCTGATGCAGGACACCTACCGCAGCTTTATCCACGACAATGCCGCGCCGTTTGCGCAGTTCTTCGAGATGCTGCTGGACAGCGATGCGCCCATCGTCTTCCACTGCACCGCTGGCAAGGACCGCACCGGCTGGGCCGCCACCTTGCTGCTGACCACCCTGGGCGTGCCCCAGCATGTCGTGCTGCAGGACTACCTGCTGACCAACGACTACTACCACCGCCCGGCCGAAGCCGTGGCCGCTGCCGCCCACATCCCCGAGGAAGTGCTGCAGGTGCTGTGGCGGGTGCAGGAACCCTTCCTGACCGCCGCGATCCAGCCCGTGCTGCAGGACTATGGCAGCATCCCCAACTATGTGGAAAAGGTGCTGGGCGTGGATGCAAAGGCACAGCAAAAGCTCGCGCAGATGTATCTGGAATAATCGGTTGTTCCTTCGACCTTAGGCTCTGCTGTGGGCCTCCCGCCGATGAACCAACCGCTCTCCCCTCCCCGCCCGCCGGGCGCCTTCCGTTGGACACCCCGCCAGATCGCATTGGCCAGCCTGCTGGTGCTGGCCGTTGTGCTGTGCTGGCTGCCGGCTTTTCAGGCCATCGCCGACCGCTATGTGGATGACGGCCTGCAGCGCTCCCTGCTCAGTTTTGCCACCGCCCGTGCGCTGCACAGCGTCGTGTCGGTGCTGCAAGGCACCGAGCTGGCCGTGCAGCCGATGGGCGTGGGCCTGACCTTGACGCTGGGCCAGGTGCTGGCGCCCATCAGCGACCTGGTAGCGCAGTTTGCCGACTGGATGCTCTGGGCCAGCATCGCGTTTGGCCTGCAAAAGCTGCTGCTGTCCATGGGCGGCAGCTATGGCGTCACCGGCGTGCTCACGCTTATCGCGCTGGCCTGGCTGCTGCTGCGCTGGCGCCAGCAGGCGGTGCCCACCTGGCTCAGCCGCTTGCTGGTGGTGCTGCTGTTTACCCGCTTGGTGATGCCGGTCACCATCATCGGCAGCGAGGCGCTGTTCCAGCACTTTATCGCGCAGACCTACCAGGAAAACCAGATCGCCACCGAAGGCGCGGTCGGCCAACTGCAGCAGTTTGATGTGCGCGCCCCGGCCAAGACCCCGGGTGCTGCGGCCAGCGCGGGTGAGGCGACGCCGACCCCGCCGGCCAACCCTGCCGTGGCGCCGTCATCCAGCCTGTGGGAGCGCTTCAAGCAATGGGGCCAGCAGGCCCAGCAATCGGCCAGCCAGGCGGCATCGGGGGTGCAGGACCTTGTACGCAACCCGGGCGATGCGCTGCGCGACAAGCTCAGCGAGCTGCAGCAGCAACTCGACCAGCAGGTCGAGCGCTTGGTGACCTTGATGGTGGTGTTTGCGCTGCAGACCCTGGTGATACCGCTGGTGCTGGTCTGGGCGCTGCTGCAGCTGTGCAAGGGCTTGCTGGCCGGGCCACGCCAGCCAGCTGCCAAATCGTAGGAGCAGGCTCGCTTACAGCGCAGCGTGCCACTGCGCAATCGCTGCGCCCACCTTGGCCATCACCGCATCGCTTTGTGCGGTCGTGCGCCCGCCACCGGTCAGGTAGGCGGTGATGATCAGGCCTTCCGAGGCCGCATTGGGCCAGGCGATCAGGCAGTCATTGGCGGTGCTGTGGGCACCGGCACCGGTCTTGCCGCCCACGCGCCACTCCGACGGCAGGCCCGCGCGCACGCGCTGGTCGCCGGTGCGGCTGTCTGTCAGCCACTGCTGCAGCATCGCGCGCCCGTAGCCCTTGAGCACATCGCCCAGCAGCAGCGCCTGCAAGGTCGCCTGCATGGCTCGCGGCGTGGTGGTATCGCGGGGGTCGCCGGGCTCGGCCGTGTTGAGCAGCGGCTCGGTGCGGTCCAGCCGCGTGGCCTTATCGCCCAAAGTGCGCAGCCAGGCCGTCAAGGCTTCGGGCCCGCCGCTGGCGCGCAGCAGCAGGTTGGCGGCGACGTTGTCGCTGACCACCACAATCGCTTCGCAGAGCTCCAGCAGGCTGATGCCACCGGGCTGGTCCTGGTACTTTTCCGTCACCGGCGCATAGGGCACCATGTCGGCCGAGGTCACCCGCACCTGCTGGCCCAGGTCCAGCGCACCGGTTTGCCCCAGGTACAGCACATGGGCAGCCAGCAAGGTCTTGAAGGTGCTGCACATCGCAAAGCGCTCATCGCTGCGGTAGCCGGCCTCACCGCCCGTCTCGGCATCGAACGCATAAACGCCCAGGCGGCCACCGCTCTGGGCTTCAATCAGGGTCAGCGCCTTGTGCAGCGCACGGTCGGCACGGGGGTGGGCTGACTGGCGGGATGCGCAGCCGGCCAGGCCAAAAACAGAGCCGCTGCCCATGACCAGGGTGGCGGCTACAAAGTGGCGTCGTTGCATGGTCTTGCTCGGTAGAGGTTGTCATCCCGGAGGATGGATAGCTACCGAGCATACCCCGGCCCAGGGCCTGGCGACACGATATGGCGCAAGCTTTGCGGCGGCCGGGCAACAGGCCCGGAACGCGCTCAGGCCTTTTCGATCTTCAGAGCGACCTCATCCAGCAGCGCGGCAATCTTGTCGATCTGCTCGGCCGACAGTGCCGTCTCGCCGTCGCCGGCCATCTTCAGGCGCAGGGCCATCTTGAAGTTCTCGATCGCGCGCACCAACTGCGGCGGGCGCTGGCGGGCGTCGCGGTCCTTGCCCCGGGCCAGGCGTGTCAGCAGCAGCTGCAGTGCATCGGCCTGCTCGGCCAGGGCCTGCTCGCCTTCGGCGGTGATGGTGTAGCGCTTGCGCCCGCCTTCGGATTCGCTGGCCGTTGCATGGCCCATGTCCACCAGGTAGCTCAAGGTCGGGTAGATCGTGCCGGGGCTGGGCTGGTAGTCGCCGCCCACCAGCTCGCCCACGGCGCGGATCACCTCGTAGCCATGGCTGGGTTGCTGGCCAATCAAATGCAGCACCAGCAGCTTGAGGCCGCCGGCCTCGAACATGCGCTCGCGCTTGTGCGCCAGGTGGCGCGCAGCATCTGGCCCGTGGCCATGGCCGTGCGGGCCGTGGCCCGGCCCATCGCCATGGTGGCGTGGGCCCCGGCCGGGGCCGCCCTCTTCGCCCATATGGCGGCCACGGGGGCTGCAGAGGTGATGGTGGTGGTGAAAGTGGTGATGGGGATGTGGCATCTGTGTTCCTTTACTAAGATGCATATAAGATATATCTTTCAATCGAAGATTTCAAGCTGGTTTTTTGTAAAGATATATCTTTACTGCCGATACCGACATCGCTACACGGATCGCGTAAAAACGAATAATATATAAAACATATACAATTAACATATGTTTTATAGAGGATAGCCATGGGCATCGTCAAAATTTCCGACCCTATGCATGAGAACCTGCGCATCGCTGGCGCGGCGCTCTCCCGTTCCATTAATGCGCAGGCCGAGCACTGGATGCGGGTGGGCATGCTCGCCGAGATGTACCCCGATCTGGACCACCGCGCGATCTGCCAGGTGCTGGTGCAAGCGGAGCTGGACGGTGGCCTGGATATCCATGCGCTGGTGGCCAAGGCAAGGATGGCGGCATGAAGCAGCGCATCACGCCGGTGCATACCGCCAGCGAACTGGCCCTTGCGCGCCAGGCCGCGCAGCTGGCGGCCGAGGTGCTGGAGATGATTGCGCCCCATGTGGTGCCGGGGGTCAGCACCGCAGCGCTGGATGCCATTTGCCACGACTACATCGTGAACGTGCAAAAGGCGGTGCCGGCCAATCTGGGCTACCAGGGCTATCCCAAGACCATCCTGACCTCGGTGAACCATGTCGTCTGCCACGGCATTCCGTCCGAGGACCGGATTTTGAAAAAGGGCGACATCGTCAACATCGATGTGGCCGTCATCCAGGATGGCTGGTTTGGCGATACCAGCCGCATGTACTTTGTCGGCACGCCCAGCATTCTGGCCAAGCGCCTGGTCGAGACCACTTACGAGGCAATGCGCGCGGGGATTGCCCAGGTGCGGCCGGGCGCCAGCTTGGGCGATATCGGCCATGCGATCGAGACGGTGGCCAAGGCGGCAGGCTTTGGCGTGGTGCGCGAGTTCTGCGGCCATGGCATTGGCCAGACCTACCACGATTCCCCGAATGTGCTGCACTACGGCAACCCGGGCGAAGGCCTGGTGCTGGAGGCCGGTATGCTGTTCACGATCGAGCCCATGCTCAATGCCGGCAAGCGCCAGGTCAAGACCTTGGCCGATGGCTGGACCGTCGTGACCCAGGACCATTCGCTGTCGGCGCAGTGGGAGCACATGGTGGCGGTGACGCCCGATGGCCATGAGGTGCTGACCACCTGGCCGAATGGCACCGGCAGCTACGCGCCGGTCTAAACCTCAGTCCGCTTGGTTGGCCCCCTCAGCGGGCCGTGGATCGATATCGACCACCAGCCGCTCGGGCTCGACCAGCGCATCGAGGTGCTTGCAGGCCCATTTGCTGTGGCCATCGATGCCGGCGACCGTATGGCCGTCGGCAATCACATCGCCGTGCTCGACCAGGTAGACGCTGGTATTGAACACAAAGCGTGAGACTTCGGCGGGGTCCATCTCGGAGAACAGCAGCTGCACATCGGGCACGCCAAAGGTGGCACCGCCCAGGCTGTCCATCAGCATTTCGCCGGGGCGGTTGCTGATGTTGAAAAAGCGCACATTGACGACGCCGTAGTAAACAAAGCCTTCGGCATGGGCCTGCAGGTAGCGCTGCGGGTTCAGCAGGCAGCCGGCATTGGTCTGGCTGATGGCAGTGACGCCCCCGTTCTCGATCAGCACATGCATGACCGCTTGCAGGATTTCGAGCCGCTCGGGCACAGGCAGGCCCCGGCCCATGAACTCGCTCACCAGCACGCAGTGCTGGCACTGGGCCAGCGCGCTTTCCTTTTCTGGCCAGTCCCAGGTCTGCTCCAGTGCGCTGGCGTAGTCGGTGGGCGCCATAGCCTCGCCTGCGCGGATGATCGCGACCTCGCTGGGCACGCCCTTTTTGTCGCTGTAGTCCACGCAGTAGTCGCGCAGCGCCAGCAAGATGGTGTCGCCATCTGCGACCAGGTGCACCGCCCCCAGGCGCTTGGCCAGTGCAGCGCGCAGGGTTTCGCCGTCCAGCATCGCGGGCTGGGCGTACAGGGCCTCAAAGGCCCACATATCGGGGGCCATGCGGAGCTCGGGATTCGGTGGTGCCATGGTGCGCTCTCGGGCAGTGAAGATAGCCTGCATCTTGCCATGGCGCGCCCAGCTCTTGTCACTGCGGCTTTACCGGAGAGGCCTAAGATGGCGCCACTCAGTGGAGCAAAAAATGGATAACAGCGATCTGGAATATGTAGGCTTTTGGGCGCGCGTCGGTGCGGCCCTGATCGACACGGTGGTGTTGCTCGTCATCATCACGCCGGCCCTGGTGGCGATATATGGCTGGGACTACTTTATGGCAGAGGGCCTGGTGCAAGGCCCGGCCGATGTGCTGATCAGCTGGGTGCTGCCAGCGGTCGCCTGCATCTGGCTGTGGCACAAGCTGCGGGCCACGCCGGGCAAGATGCTGATAGGGGCCGAGATTGTGGATGCCGAGACGGGAGAGGCAATGGGCCTGGGCCAATCTGTCGTCCGCTACCTCGGCTATTTTGTGTCCATTGTGCCGCTGTGCCTGGGCCTTATCTGGGTGGCCTTTGACCCGCGCAAGCAGGGCTGGCACGACAAGATTGCGGGCACCGTGGTGGTGCGCCGCAAGGGTGGGCGCACCCGGCCGGTTACTTTCAAGGGCCAGCGGCTCGGTTAAGCTGGCCCGCATCTGGGGCCAGCCTGGGCGTCTTACTCCAGGTGGGTCAGCAGGTGCAGCCAGAAGCGCGCCCGCATCTCCAGGGTCGACACCAGGATGTGCTCGTACACCGTGTGGGCGCCGTCGCCATCGGCTCCCAGGCCGTCCAGCGATGGCACGCCCATCGCCGAGGTGAAGTTGGCATCGCTGCCGCCACCGGTGGGGGGGGCTTCTTCCAGCGCAAAGCCGGCTTCGCGGGCCGATTGCTGGGCCTTGGCCAGCAGGGCTTCGGCGCGGGCGTCCTTGACCATTGGTGGGCGGTTCACTTCGACATCGATATCGAGCGCCAGGCCCTCGCCCACAGGGCGCAGTGCGCGCATCTTGCCCACCAGCTCATCGGCGGCCTGCAGATCGGGCAGGCGGAAATCGACCACGCATTTGCAGAAGGCCGGCACGGTGTTGGTGGTGGTGCCGCCTTCGATGGTGCCCACGCTCACGGTCACGCCACGCTGGTAGTCGGTCATCGCTTCCAGCGCCAGGATTTGGTGCGCCATTTCGCGGATCGCGCTGCGGCCCTTGTCATGGGCGACACCGGCGTGCGATGCCAGGCCCTTGACGCCCAGGCGCAGCATGCCGGTGCCCTTGCGCGCGGTCACGCAGCGGCCGCCATTGGCGCGGGCCGGCTCGGCCACCAGGCAGTAGCGCGCATGGCGGGCAAAGGCCTCGATGTGCTTGCGCGATGCGTGGCTGCCGGTTTCCTCGTCGGGCACGACCAGCAGGTCCACCGGCAGCGGGGTGCTGCCTGGCGTGGCCACGGCGCTCATGGCGGTCAGCGCCAGGTAGATGCCGGCCTTCATGTCGTAGCCGCCAGGGCCGTAGAGGCGGTCGCCTTCGATGCGGATCGGGTTGTCGGCCAGCATGCCGATGGGGTGCACGGTGTCCGAGTGGCCCAGGATCAGCAGGCCTTCTCGCGTATCGCCCTCGGCGCGGTTCGTGATGTGCAGCACGGGCAGCACCGGGCCCAGGCCCTGCTTGCCTTCGGCCTGGGTCTCGATCACCGTGGCGCGCAGGCCAGCGGCCGCTGCCTGGGCACGCATCATCTCGACCATGCGGGCGATCGAGGCGGGGTTGTTCGAGGGCGATTCGCAGCGCATCCATTCCGAGATGCCATCCACCAGTTGTTGCGTTGTTGCTTGCATCGTTGTTCCTTGGGTCTTGTCGAAAAGTGATAGAGCTTGGTCAGGCGGTGACGCGGCCGGCCCAGGGGGCCAGCCAGTCCGCATCGGGCATGCGCCCCTCAAACCATAGGTGGGCGCAGACATGGCTCATGGCCTCGCCATCATGGCCGATGCCCGCGACTTCATGCAGTTGCCAGGCCAGCTCAATACCCAGCCGGGCAGCCGCCTGCTGGCCCGCTGCATAGTAGTGGTGGGCACGGGCAAAGCGGTGCGGGCCCTGGCGCAGCGCGGCGGGCTCGGCCGGCAGGTTCGGGTCCTGGGTGTCGGTGTCGCGGTCGCCCGCCAAAATGACCAGCGGGGTGCGCAGCAGCTGGGCCAGCGCATCACCCGCCAGGCCAATGCCTGCCAGGCCTTGCGGAAAGTCCTGCTGGGCATCGGGCAAGGTGTACCAGCCCGGGTTGCCCGCTGCCACGCCGGCAAAGCCGGCCGCGCCCAGGGTGCTGACCAGGCGGTGCACAAACTGGCCGCCGGCCGAATGGCCAAACAGGTAGAGCGGCTGCTGCTGCACCACCCCGGCATCGCGCAGCTGCTGGGCCAGGTTCATCACCGCCTGGTAGGCCCAGTAGTCACGCGGCTGCAGGTCGCCCGCTTCGCTCCAGACGCTGCCGTTGTTGTAGCTCTCCACCCCCGGCCAGTGCCCGTTGCCAAAGGTCGGCGCGATGATCTGCAGGCCATAGCGGTCAGCGGCGGGTATCCAGAAGTCGCGGTAGTCGTCGCCATTGCGCAGCACGCCGTGCTGCACCAGCACCACCGGCGCATCGGCGGCTACGCCTTCAGGTCGGTAGCAGTTCAAGGTGATCGGCAGGTAGAGCGCGCCGTCACCGGCCTGCCAGTCGATGGCAAAACGGCCGTGCTGCTGGGTAAAACGTTGCCAGTCCATGCGGTGGTTTCCTCTGTGCGCGTCCAACGGGTCAGTCCAACAAATGGCAGGCGGTCACATGGCCGGCTGCCGTCTCGCGCAGGCGGGGCACCTCCTGCTTGCAGCGCTCCATCGCATGCGGGCAGCGCGGGTGGAAGGTGCAGCCCGAGGGCGGGTTCAGCGGCGAGGGGATCTCGCCCTTGATAGGCGTGAACACGCGCTTGCGCCGGCCCACATCGGGCACCTCGGCCAGCAGCGCCTGGGTGTAGGGGTGCTGGGCCTGGCCAAAGATCTCGGCCGTGGGCGCCATCTCCACGATCTTGCCCAGGTACATGATGGCCACCTTGTCGGAGATGTGACGCACCACACCCAGGTCATGGCTGATGAAGAGGTAGGTCAAGCCGCGCTGGGCGCGCAGGTCCATGAACAGGTTGATCACCTGCGCCTGGATGGACACATCGAGTGCGGCCACCGGCTCATCGCAGACCAGGAACTCCGGCGTCACCATCAGCGCGCGGGCAATGCCGATGCGCTGGCGCTGGCCACCGGATATCTGGTGCGGCAGGCGGGCGCGGTACTCGCTGGCCAGGCCCACTTCGGCCAGCGCGGCATCGACACGGCCCGGCACTTCGGCCGCTGGTGCCAGCTTGTGCACATGCAGCGCCTCGCCCAGTATCTGGTGCAGCTTCTGGCGCGGGTTGAGCGAGGCCTGCGGGTCCTGGAACACCATTTGCACGCCCAAGGTGTAGGCGAGCTTGTCCTGGCCGCCCAACTGGCTCACATCCTGGCCCTTGTAGAGCAGCTGGCCTTCGGTCGCAGGATGCAGCCCGGCCACCACGCGGCCCAGGGTGGACTTGCCGCAACCGGATTCGCCCACCAGACCCAGCACCTCGCCCTTGGCGATCTGCAGGTTGACGCCGTTGACGGCATGCACGGTGCGCGTCTGCGCGGGCTGCCGGGCGACGGCGCCAACGATTTTCTGCAGCAGATCGGGCGCGCTGACAAAGCGCTTGTGCACATCGCGCAGTTCAATCACAGGGGTAGTCATCGCGGTCATGCGGCAGGTGCCTCCAGCGGTACAAAGCAGCGGAATGCGCGGCCGGGAATGGTAGTGACGGGGGGCTGCTCATCGACGCAACGCGGGGTGGCGCGGCCGCAGCGCGGCGCAAAGGCGCAGCCGGGCACGCGGCCCGACAGGCTGGGCGCCATGCCATTGATCTGCGTGAGGCGCTCGCCCGGCGTGGCCTGGGCGGGCAGCGAATTGAGCAGGCCCTGGGTGTAGGGGTGGAGCGGGGCATCCAGCACCTCGGCGACGGTGCCGGTCTCGACAATGCGGCCGCCATACATCACGGCCACACGGTCGGCCAGTTCGGCGATCACGCCCAGGTCGTGGGTGATCCAGATCAGCGCCGTGCCCTGGGCCTGGCAGATCTGCTGCATGCGGTAGAGGATCTGGCCCTGGATGGTGACATCGAGCGCCGTCGTGGGCTCGTCGCAGATGATCAGGTCGGGGCGGTTGAGCATCGCAATCGCAATCGCCACGCGCTGGCGCATGCCGCCCGAGAACTCATGCGGGTAGCTGCGCAGGCGCTTCTCGGGTGCGGGGATGCCGACCATGGCCAGCGCCTCCACACAGCGCTGCAGCGCCTGCGCCTTGGGCAGCTTCTGGTGCGCGTCGATGGCTTCGAGCATCTGCTCTTCGATGCGCAGCACCGGGTTGAGCGTCATCAGCGGATCCTGGAAGATCATCGCGATGCGGTCGCCGCGCAGCTTGCGCATGGACTCGGCCGACAGCTCGCGCAGGTCCTGGCCCTTGAACAGCACCTTGCCCTGGGTGACTTCACCGGGAGCATCGATCATGCCGAAGATGGAGAAGCCGGTGACCGATTTGCCCGAGCCGGATTCACCGACCAGGCCCAGAATTTCACCCGCCTCCAGGCGGATATCGATGTCGCTGACAGCGGGCCAGGCGCCCTCTTCGGTGTGGAACACCGTCTGCAGATCTTGTACTTCAAGCAAAGGGATAGTCATTACTTCCTCGGGTCCAGAGCTTCACGCAGGCGGTCGCCGATCAGGTTGATCGACAGGATCAGGGCCAGCAGCGCCAGGCCGGGGAACATGCTGATCCAGTAGTCACCCGACATCAGGTACTGAAAGCCGTTGGCAATCAGCAGACCCAGGGAGGGTTCGGTAATCGGCACACCCACGCCCAGGAAGGACAGGGTGGCTTCGAGCACGATGGCATTGGCGATCTGGATGGTGGCGAACACCATCACCGGGCCCATGCAGTTGGGCAGCAGGTGGCGCGTCATGATGCGCCAGCCGGGGAAGCCCAGGTTCTTGGCCGCCTCGATGTATTCCTTCTTGCGCTCCTGCAGGGCACGGCCGCGCATGATGCGCGCGTAATGCGCCCACTGCACCAGCACGATGGCGATCACCACCTTGTCCACGCCCCGGCCCAAAATGGCCAGCAGCACCAGCGCCACCAGGATGGTGGGAAAGCCGAGGATGAAGTCGACGATGCGCATCAGCACCGTATCGACCCAGCCGCCAAAATAGGCCGCGACCAGGCCCACCAGGCTGCCGATGATGGTGGCGAGCACCACGGCGCTCAGGCCCACCATCAGGCTGATGCGCAGGCCATGCAGGATGGCCGAGAGCATGTCGCGGCCCTGGTCGTCGGTGCCCAGCCAGTAGGTCATGCCCGAAGCAGCTTCGGACATCGGCTTGAGGCGGCCGTCCATCAGGTCGAGCGCGCCCAGGTCATAGGGGTTTTGTGGCGACAGAAACGGCGCCAGCAGCACCACGGCCAGCAGCAGCACGAGCGCGATCACCGCACCTTTGACGGAGGGCTTGCTGCGCAGTTTCTTCAGGATGGCACGCCGCTGGGGCGTGTCTTGCAGGGGCTGGGCCCGTTTGCTGGGGTCGATGGTCATCAGGGATTTATCGGGCTGCATCATGGGGCCTCCTGCAGCTGTACGCGCGGATCGAGCACCGCATAGGCCAGGTCCACCAGAAGGTTGATCATCACGAAGATGAAGGTGACCAGCATCACATAGGCCACCACCACCGGGCGGTCGAGCTTGTAGATGCTGTCAATCAAAAGCTTGCCCATGCCGGGCCAGGCGAACACGGTCTCGGTGATGGTCGAGTAGGCGATCAGGGTGCCGAACTCCATGCCGATCACGGTGACCACGGGGATCAGGATGTTGCGCAGGATGTGGCGGGTCAGGATGCGGCGCTCGCTGATGCCCTTGGCACGCGCGAACTTCACATACTCCTGGGTCTTGGCCTCCATCACACCGGTGGCGGTGAGCCGCAGCACCAGCGCGATATTGCCCAGCGCCAGGTTGATGGCCGGCAGCATCACATGGCTCCAGCCATCGGCAGTGAACAGCGACAGCGGCACGCCCAGCACATTGACCGTGTCACCCCGGCCCGACGAGGGCAGCCACTGCAGCCAGACGGCGAACATCAGGATCAGCATCATGCCCTGCCAGAAGTTGGGCAGCGAAAAGCCCAGCACCGAGCCGCCCATCAGGCTGCGGCCCAGTGGCTTGTCGTTGAAGAGGCCGGCCACCAGGCCCAGCGGAATGCCGATCAGGCAGGTGAGGCCAATGGCAACCACGACCAACTCGAAGGTGGCGGGAAAGCGCTGCACGATCAGCTCGATCGCGGGGATGCCATGCACAAAAGAGGTGCCCAGGTCGCCCTGGAAGGCGCGGGTCAAAAAACTCCAGTACTGCAGCCAGACCGGCAGGTCAAGCCCCAGGCGCTTGATCATCGCCTGGCGGTCTGCATCGCTGGCCTCGGCGCTCACCAGCAGCTCGATGGGGTCGCCCACCGCGTAGACCGCCATGAACACCACCAGCGAGACCGCCAGCAGCACCAGAAAACTTTGCACCATGCGGCGCAGGATATAGACGATCACATTACGTCCTCAAAATTAGAATGCCATGCGCTGTCACCTGCATGGTTGTCGCCCTCTGTGGAGTCTTTTCATCGTGGGGCGTACAAAATCACAAAGCCCGCATGGCCCCACCACTGGAGCTGGATGCGGGCCATGCCAGGGACCGGGCCTGTTTGGCGCCCGGTGTGGCACCAGCTGTCTATTTCGGTTTGACCGACATGGCCAGCGTGTACTGGTCGCGTCGGCCTTCGTAGCTCAACCCTTTCTTGAATGCCCAGATGCTGCTCTCAAAGTGCAGCGGAATCAGCGGTACGTTGGCCAGCGCAATCTGCGTGGCCTGCTGGTAGGCGGCCTTGCGCGCGCTCGCATCCATCTGCGCCATCGCCGGCACAAACACCTCATCAAACGCGGGCAGGCTAAAGCCGCCGTAGTTGCTGGTGCCCAGGCCCTTGTCCTTGTCGGTGCTGGCCACCCAGTACTGGAACAGGCCCGAGGCCTCGCCGTTTTCCGACGGCCAGCCGCCCATCGCAAAGCTGAACTCGCGCTTGGCGCGCTTGGGGAAATAGATGGCTGCGGCCTGCGCATCCACCGTGGTCTTGATGCCGATGCGCGTCAGGTACTGGGCCACCGCCTGCGCGATCTGGCCGTCGTTGATGTAGCGGTCATTGGTGGTGGTCAGGGTCAGCTCAAAGCCTTGCGGGTAGCCGGCCTCGGCCAGCAGCTTCTTGGCGGATTCGGGATCGAACTTGATCTCGGTGGGCTTGTCGAGGCTGCCGAACATGCCCGTGGGCATGTACTGGTTGGCGACGGTGGCCATGCCATCCATCAGCCGCTGCACGATGGCCTTGCGGTCAATGGCCATGTTGATGGCCTGGCGCACACGCAAATCCTGCAGCGGGTTCTTGCCATCGGCGGCCTTGGCAAACGGGCTTTGCGCGCGGCCGGCGTCCGGTTGGAAGAAAATCAACCGGGTGGACGGCGTCGCGACAAAGTCGAGCTTGCTGTTGTCCTTGATGCGTGGCAGGTCGCGCGCAGCGGGGCTTTCGATGACATCGTAGTCCCCGGACATCAGCCCGGTCAGGCGCGGGCCGGCATTGGGCACGGGCACCATCTTGACGCTCTTCCAGTGCGGCTTGGTGCCCCAGTAGCCTTCGTTGCGCTCCATCTCGATACCGGTGCCCTTGACATAGGACTTGAGCTTGTACGGGCCCGTGCCGATGGACAGCTTGCCGGTGTTGAAATCGGCCACCGTCGGCCAGGGCGAGGTGACGCCGCAGCCCTCCTTGGGCGCAAAGCGCAGCTTGTCGAACTTGGCGATGCCGCTCCAGATGATGGGCAGCGAACGCGCCAGCTCATTGGGCATCGTCGGGATCGGCCGCTCGCTCTTGATGATGACGGTGTAGTCATCGGGCGTCTGCACATCGCTGAAGCTCTGGGCCGGCTCCATGTAGGAGCGCGAGACATTGGTCTCGTTGTTCAGCACGCGGCACAGCGTGAACAGCACATCCTTGGAGGTGAAGGGCTCACCATTGGAGAACTTCACACCCTGGCGCAGTTTGAGCTCCCAGGTATTGTCATCGACGGCACGCCAGGACTGGGCCAGCCCCGGGATCAGCTCCATCTGCGCATTGCGGTTGATCAGCGACTCGAAGATATGGGCCGAGAACGCGTCGTTGGTGGTGACCTTGTGGTAATGCGGGTCAGCGGCGGTGGGCTCGGAGGCGAGGCCGATGGTCAGCGACTGGGCTGCCGCCATGCCCGCAGGCAGGGCGAGCGCAGCCAGGCTGGCCAGCGACAAGGGTGTGCGGCGCGAGATCTTCTTGGTAGACACAGGTCGTTCCTCCTTGGTTAAAAGCCTCGTAGGGCAATGCAAGTGCCGTGCCACTACCTATTTCTCATCGCCCACGCCGGGGTGCGAGGCCCCGGCTGCCGCAAGCGCGCGGCTTACTTGGCGGGCTTGACCGATGTGGCCAGCGTGTACTGGTCGCGGCGGCCTTCGTAGCTCAGCTCTTTCTTGAAGGCCCAGATGCTGCTCTCGAAGTGCAGCGGGATCAGCGGCACGTTGTCCAGAGCGATCTGCGTGGCTTGCTCCAGCATGGCCTTGCGCTTGACCGGGTCCACCGTCTTGGCAGCCGGGATGTAGACCTTGTCGAAATCGGCATTGCTGAACGCGCCGTAGTTGCTGGTGCCCAGGCCCTTGGGCGAATCGGTGCTGGCCACCCACAGCTGGAACAGGCCCGAGGCTTCGCCGTTCTCCGAAGGCCAGCCACCCATCGGGAAGCTGAACTCACGCTTGGCGCGCTTGGGGAAGTAGATCGAGGCGGTCATCGCATCGACCTTGGTCTTGATGCCGATGCGGGTGAGGTACTGCGCGACGGCCTGCGAGATCTGCGCATCGTTCATGTAGCGGTCGTTCGTCGACGACAGGGTCATCTCGAAGCCATTGGGGTAGCCGGCTTCGGCCAGCAGCTTCTTGGCGCCTTCGGGGTCGAACTTGATCTCGGGGGCCTTCACGCTGCCAAACATGCCATCGGGCATGTACTGGTAGGCGGGGGTGGCCATGCCGTCCATCAGGCGCTGCACGATGGCCTTGCGGTCGATCGCCATGTTGATGGCCTTGCGCACGCGCAGGTCCTGCAGCGGGTTCTTGCCGTCGGGCGCAGTCACAAAGGGCGACTTGTCGCGGCCGATGTCGGGCTGGAAGAACACCAGGCGGGTGGACGGCGTGGCGACAAAGGCCAGCTTCTTGTCTTCCTTGATGCGGGCCAGGTCGCGCGCGGCCGGGTTCTCGATCAGGTCGTAGTCACCGGACATCAGGCCGGTCAGGCGCGGGCCGGCATTGGGCACGGCCACCATCTTGACGGTCTGCCATGCAGGCTTGGGGCCCCAGTAGCCGTCATTGCGCTCCAGGGTGATGGCATTGCCCTTCACATAGGACTTGAGCTTGAAGGGGCCGGTGCCAATGGCCATCTTGCCGCTGTTGAAATCGGCCACCGTGGGCCAGGGGCCCTTGTAGCCGCAGCCTTCCTTGGGCGCGAACTTGAGCTTGTCGTGCTTGATGATGCTGCTGGAGATGATGGGCAGGTTGCGCGCAAACTCGGCCGGGATCAGTGGCACGGGCTCGGCGGTCTTGACGATGACGGTCAGGTCATCGGGGGTCTGCACGTCGGTGATCAGCTTGGTCGTATCCATGTACGACTGCGAGACATTGGTCTCGTTGTTCAACGTGCGGCAGATGGTGAACAGCACGTCCTGCGAGGTGAAGGGCGCGCCGTTGGAGAACTTCACATCCTTGCGCAGCTTGAACTCCCAGGTCAGGTCGTCCAGGTTCTTCCACGAGGTGGCCAGCGAGGGCACCAGCTCCATGCTGGCGGTGCGGCCCACCAGCGAGTCATAGACATGCGCCGAGAACGAGTCGTTCGTCGTCATCTTGTGGTAGTGGGGATCGGCCGCTGTGGGCTCGGAAGCCAGCGCAATGGTCAGGTGTTGGGCGTGGGCTGCGCCAATGAGCGAGGCACCCACCAGCGCCAGGGCGCGCTTGTTCAATGCGAAATTCATGTCTGTCCTTGGGATCTTGGCTAGCACTGCCAGCAGGCAGCGCTTTCGAACCGGGAAGCGGGACCATCGCGCACCAGCGCGCGCCATCGTCCGCAGCCGGAAAGCCTGCGAATTCTCACACGAAATGACATCTGCTCACGCTCACGCAGCCCGTGAAAAGTGGGCATTTACCCCAATAAAACAAGGAGATGGGCCATCTTTTGCTGACATTGTTCGTGCAGCACACAATGTTATGCAAGCTGCGCAACAATGCGATCCCTGCGGGTGGGAAAATCCAGCACGCGTAACGCCGTCTGATCGGTACGATGCGCATCCACCCGCCCCCTGCCAATACGCTTTCCAACCCCTATGCGCCGCCGCCTTTTTTTGGCCTCCAGCCTGTTTGCCGCCAGCATGCTGGCCGCCTGCTCCTTGCTTGCCCCACCCAGCTACACCCTGTCTGCCGCCGAACTGCAGACCATCGTGTCCAAGTCCTTCCCCCGCTCCTATCCGCTGCTTGGCCTCTTGCAGCTCGATGTGCAGGCGCCCAGCCTGCAGCTGCTGCCCGAGACCAACCGCATCCAGGCGACGATGCGCGCCGAGATGTCGGGCAAGGTGCTGCCCCACCGCCTGGACGGCACGATGGTGCTGGACTTTGCACTGCGCTACTCGCCAGCCGACCACAGCCTGCGTGCCACCCAGGTGCAGGTGCAGTCGCTGCAGATGACCGGCCTGCCCGAGGCGATGGAGGTGATGCTGCAGGCCTACGCGCCGCGCGCGGCCGAGCATGCGATGGAGGATGTGGTCGTGCACACCTTGCGCCAGGAGGACCTGGAGCGCCTGGACAAGGCCGCCGAGCTGCCTGCCACCTTCCAGGTGACGGCCGAGGGCCTGCGTATCGAATTTGTGAAGCCCCAGGACGCGAAGTAGGCCGACAGGCCCGCGCCCAATCTGCTTTATGCTGCTGGCAAGGCGCACACCTGCAAGCCGCCTGCCTATTGTTTGGAGAGATCCCCATGAGCACCCTTGCCGATTTCAGTATCACCCGCAAATGGCCTGCCACCCGGCCTGATCTGCTGCAGCTGTATTCGCTGCCCACACCCAATGGCGTCAAGGTCTCCATCCTGCTCGAAGAGCTGGGCATGCCCTATGAAGTGCACAAGATCAGCTTCGAGAGCAATGACCAGACCTCGCCCGAGTTTGTCGGCACCTTCCCGAACAACAAGATCCCGGCCATCATCGACCCCAATGGTCCCGGCGGCCAGGCGATTGCACTGTTCGAGTCCGGCGCCATCATGGTCTACCTGGCCGAGAAGACCGGCATGTTCCTGCCGCAGGACCCGGTGAAGCGCTACGAGACCCTGCAGTGGCTGATGTTCCAGATGGGCGGCATCGGCCCGATGTTTGGCCAGGTCGGTTTCTTCAATATCTTTGCCGGCAAGGATTTTGAGGACAAGCGCCCCTTGACCCGCTATGTGGACGAATCCAAGCGCCTGCTGACCGTCCTGAACAAGCACCTGGCAGGCAAGGAATGGGTGGCCGGTGATACCTACACGATTGCCGATATCGCTATCTTCCCCTGGATCCGCAACATGATCGTGCGCTACAACGCCGAGGCCCTGATCGGCTGGGGCCAGTACCCCGAAGTCAGCCGTGTGCTCAGCCACTGGCTGCAACGCCCGGCCGTGCAGCGCGGTTTGCTGATCCCCTGATCTGCTTTGCTTTTAAGCAAAAAAATGCCAGCCCGAGGGCTGGCATTTTGCTGTGTGGCAGACGCTTAAACGGCTGCGCTCACAATGATTTCAACCAGCAACTCTGGGCGCGCCAGCTTGGCTTCACAGGTCGCTCGGGTAGGCATATTGGCCTTGTCGGCCCATTCGCCCCAGACCTGGTTCATGCCGGCAAAATCCTTGTCGATGTCCTTGAGCCAGATCTGCACGGTCAGCAGGCGCGCCTTGCTGGTGCCGGCTGTTTTCAAGTAGCCGTCGATCTTGGCCAGCACGTCGCGGGTCTGGGCGCCAATGTCGCCCGAGATGTCGCCAGCGGTGACGCCGGCCACATAGACCACGCCGCCGTGCACAACGATGCGGCTGAGGCGTTCATTGCTGTCGATACGTTGGATGTCGTTGCTCATCATTTACTCCCTGAGATAAAAATACGACCGCTGCAGCTAGGCAGTAGCAAAGCGGTCCACACGAAACGCCGAAATCGGCAAGCTGCTGGTGCCCTGGGTCACCAGCTCGGCCACAATGCAGCCGGTAATCGGACTGAGCTCAAAGCCATGGGCAGAGAAGCCAAAGGCATGCACGAGGTTATCAGCACTGGCACTCGGGCTGATGACCGGAATCTCGTCAGGCATAAAGCCCTCGATACCGGTCCAGGCCCGTGCAATGCTCACATCGCGCAGATGCGGGAACAGGTCGATGACGGTCTGCGCGCTCTTGGGCATGCGGTTGAGGTCGACCATCGCATGGCGTTGGCTGGCATCGGCCTCGCAGCGCAGGCCGCCACCAATCACCACCGTGCCATTGTCGAACTGCTTGAACGACAGCGGCCGGCCCATCGCGCCCAGCACCGGTTTGACAAAGGGCGCCACGCGCTGGGTCACCATCAGCATCAGGCCGCCGGCCACCATCGGCACCGGGTCGCCCACCTGCGCGGCAAAATCGGCGGCCCAGGCGCCTGCGGTGTTGACCAGCCAGGGCGCATGGAATGCGCCCTGCGCGGTGCTGGCCTGCCACATGCCGCTTTGCTGGTCGACCCGCAGCACAGGCGCCTGCTCGACGATCTGCACGCCCAGCTTTTCGGCCGCCAGGCGGTAGGCGGTGGCCACCTTGTAGGGCAGCGCATAGCCATCGCGGTCGGCCCAGATGCCTCCCACCACATGGGGCGAGATGCTGGGCACCAACTCGCGCACCTGCTGCTGGTCCACCCATTGCTCATGGAAAAAACCCAGGCCGTTGAGCATGGCCACGCGCGCCTTGGCCTTGATCTCATCGGCCTCGTTCTCGGCCACCTGCAGTTGGCCCGAGGGCACAAAACCGCCGTCGCTGCCGATGATGTCGGCCAGGCCATGCCAGAGCTGCTCGCGCGCGGCCAAGGCCAGCGGAATCTCGGCCACATGGCGGCCCAGGGTGCGCACGCCACCGGCATTGACGCCGGAGGCATGGCGGCCGCAGTACTCTGCCTCGATCAGGCGCACGCGCAGGCCTGCCTTGGCCAGCTGGAAGGCGCTGGACAGGCCTTGCAGCCCGCCCCCGATCACCAGCACATCGCTGCTGCCCGATGCCGGGCTGGCTATGCCGGCCATGTCACACGCCCGCGGCCAGCTGGGCCAGCGACAGCGACTTGAGCGGCGGCCGGATGCGGTAGTAGCCCACCTCCTGCGGCGGCAAATTGGCTTCCTTGGCGATGATCTCGGTCACCGTCAAACCGCATTGGCGGCCCTGGCAGGGCCCCATGCCGCAGCGGCTGAAGGACTTGGTCTGGTTCGGGCCCACGCAGCCCAGCTGCACCTGCTCGCGGATCGCGCCTGCGGTCACCTCTTCGCAGCGGCAGACCACGACCTCGTCGGCCGGAATGCGGAACTCGTCCTTGGGCCGGTACTGCTGGTTCAGGAAGGGGCGGATGCGCAGATGCTGCGCGATCTGGGCGCGCTGCTGGGCACCGTCTTCGCTCGCGCCAAAGCCCAGGCTGTTGGCCACGCCAATGCCGGCCAAGGCACCTTGCATCTCGGCCACCAGCGCGCCGCCAATGCCGGCGCCGTCACCGGCGATATAGATGCCCGGCAGGCTGGTCTGGCCCCAGCTATCCAGCACGGGCACCCAGCACAGCTGTTCATCGTCCCAATGGTGCTCGGCCCGCAAGGACCAGGACACCTGGGTGTTGGGCACCACGCCCTGGTGCAGCAGCACCAGCTCGCAGTCGATCTGCTGGGCCCGGCCCGCGCTGCTAAAGCGCACCTGGCGCACGGCGTCATCGCCCTCGATGCGCAAGCCACCCACATCCTTGAAAAACGGAATACCGGCCGACTTGATCTCGCGCAGCAGGCCCAGGCCCTTGCGCACATAGCCCCAGCCGGCCAGCAGCGACGAGGCATGGCTGATCGCCAGGCGCCAGTCGGTACCCGCCGAGGTATCGAGCACCGCGCGGATGTCCACACCGGCGCGCAGGTACTGCGCCGCCAGCAGGTAGAGCAAGGGGCCGCAGCCGGCCAGCACCACCGGTACCTGTGGCACCACCGCGGCGTTCTTGAGCAAAATCTGGCCAGCACCGGCGGTCATCACACCGGGCAGGGTCCAGCCCGGCACGGGGAAAGGCCGCTCCATCGCGCCGGTGGCGATCACCAGCGACTTGGTTTCGATGCGGGTGGTGCGGTCATTGCGCAGCACATGCACGGTCTTGTCGGGGTCGATCTGCCAGACCGAAGCGCCGGCCCAGTGGGTCAGGCCACTGGCGCGGACCTGCTCGGCCAGCGATTTGCCGTAGACATAGTCCGCGCCCAGAATGCGCTCGCGCTGGGCATCGGTCTGGGTGATGCTGCGGTAGATCTGGCCGCCCACCTGGGGTTGCTCGTCGAGCAGCAGCACATCCAGGCCGCGCCGCTTGGCCGCCAGGGCCGCTGCCATGCCGGCCGGGCCTGCGCCAATCACGACCAGGTCACGCAGCTGGCCGGGCGCGTCGTTCAAAGGGATAGCGGGCTTAGACATGCTTGGCCTCCTGCGCGTCCAGCAGGCTGGGCGCCGCTTGCATGGTGGTCACTTCCATGCCGTCTTCGGGGGTGATCAGGCAGGCCTGCTGGTTGGGACGGCCATTGACGTCGACCATGCACTCAAAGCACACGCCCATCATGCAGTAAGGCGCGCGGGCGCCCTGGCCCACGGGCGAGACGCGCACCGCGGTGATGCCGGCTGCCAGCAGGCCAGCGGCCAGGCTGCTGGCGGGCGACATGCGTACCACCGCGCCGTTGACCAGCACCGACACCGTGCCAGCGGCCCCGGCCTGGTGGCCAGGGAGGTATTTGAAAAGGGCTTTAGATGCCATAGGGTTTCACTTCCGTTTCCGGCGTAAATCGTGTCGCGGGGAATGCCTCGATGGCGGCCGGCCGCAGGCCCGTGGCCACCCAGGGGGCGATGCAAAAGACGTGCTGGGCCGCCAGCGTGACGCCGCTGTGGCAGGTCACCGCAAAGGCGCCGGGGTGGCTGGCCGACTCCTGGTACATGGGGAAGCCATCGGGCGACATCACCCGCAGCGCCGCCCAGGTGCGCACCACGCGGGCGTTGGCCAGCACCGGGAAGCACTTGACCGCGCGCGCCGCGATCTTGGCGCTGACCGGCACGCGCACCATGTCGTCAAAGCCCAGCTCCTCCATCGAGTCGCCAATCTGCACCGTGCCCTCATCGGTCTGGCGCACATAGTTGGTGGGGTGCGGCAAAAAGGGCTGAACCCGTTCGGTGATGAAGACCTGGCCCTTGTTGGGCCGCACCGGCACAAACATGCCCACCATGGCCGACAGCTGTTGCGTGGCATGGCCGGCGGCAATCACGATGCGCGGCGCCTGCCAGGCGCGCTCGCCCGCGCTGACGTGGAAGATGCCGCCTTCCTTGCGGATCGCATCGACCTGCATGCGGTTGTGGATGCGCGCGCCCTTGGCGATGTTGGCACTGTAGAGCGCCCGCAGCAGCTTCAAGGGGTTGCAGTGGCCGTCCATCGTGGAGTAGGTGGCGCCCACCACCTCGGGGCCCAGGCCCGGCAGCTGCCGGGCGGCCTCATCGCGGCTGAGCACCGTGGTGCGGTAGGCGGGGTCGCCCACCTCGGACTCCAGCCACTGCAGCTTGGCCAGGCGCTGGGCCATCTCTTCCTCGCTCAGGCAGATATGCAGGCCGCCGGGCTGCATCAGCTCGACGTCGATGCCGGTCTGCGCCTGCAGCTCATCGCGCAGCGCAGGCCACTGGCGCGCCGAGCCAAAGCTCCAGCGGGCGTAGTCGGCCATGCCGTAGCCCTTGCCCTGCACCCAGACCAGGCCGAAGTTGCCGCGCGAGGGGCGAATCGTGTCGTCCGCGCCGTCGATGACCGTGACCGACAGACCCTGGCGCAGCAGCCCGTAAGCCACGGAACTGCCCACCAAGCCTCCCCCGATCACGATGACATCGCTGCTATGTGTGTTGTTATTCATTTTTTGCTCTCAACCTTTGCCAATCAAAACCTTCTCCAGGCCGACCAGCTTGTCCAGGATGACCATCAGCACCAGGGTGCCGACGATCAGCACGGTGGAGACCGAGGTCACCAGCGGGTCGATGGTCTGGGCGATGTGGTTGTACATGGCGACCGGCAAGGTCATCGTGCCGGGGGTGGCCACAAACACCGTCATCGTCAGCTCATCAAAGCTCTGGATGAAGGACAGCATCCAGCCGCCTGCGATACCGGCCATCAGCATGGGCACGGTGATGCGCATGAAGACGGTGCTGCGCGATGCGCCCAGCGACAGGCCGGCATGCTCGATCTCGCGGTTCATGCCCGTGGCTGCGGCCAGCACCATGCGCAAGGCATAGGGCATGATGCAGATCACATGGGTGAACATGAGCCAGAAGAACGAACCCGACAGCCCGGCGATGTTGAAAAAGCGCAGGAAGGCCGCGCCCAGCACCACGTGGGGAATCATCAGCGGCGACATGAAGAAGGCCATCAGCACCTCGCGGCCGGCAAAGCGGTAGCGGGTGATGGCCAGCGCAGCCGGCACCGCCAGCGCGATGGCAATCGAGGCCGAGGCCAGGCCCAGCTTGGCCGAGAACCAGAAGGCCGACTTGATCTCGGTGGCATCGAGGATGGCGCGGAACCAGCGCAAGGACAGGCCATCGGTGGGGAAGGAGATGAAGCCCTTGTCGGTAAAGGCCACCGCCACCACCACGACCAGCGGCGCCAGGATGAAGCTGATGAACAGCGCGTGGAAGACCAGCGCCAGAGGACTGTTTTTTTGCATGGCTCAACCCTCGAAAACAGCTTTGAAGCGGCGCTCGATCCAGCGATTGCAGCCCACGATGATGACGATATTGGCGACCAGCAGCACCACGGCAATGGCAGCGCCCAGCGGCCAGTTCAAGGTGTTGAGGAACTCGTCGTAGGCGGCCGTGGCCACCACCTTCAGGCGGCGCCCGCCCAGCAGTGCCGGCGTGGCAAAGGCCGATGCCGACAGCGCGAAGACGATGATGCTGCCCGAGAGGATGCCCGGCAGCAGCTGAGGCAGCACGACACGGCGGAACACGGTGCGCTGGCTGGCGCCCAGGGACAGGCCGGCGTTCTCGACCTGGGGATCGAGCTTTTGCAGCGAGGCCCAGACGGAGATCACCATGAAGGGCACCATCACATGCACCATGGCAATCGTCACGCCGGTCATCGTGAAGGCCAGGCGCAGCGGCTCATCGATGATGTGGAACAGCATCAGGCCCTTGTTGATGAGGCCGTTGTTGCCCATCAGGATGGACCAGCCCAGCGTGCGCACCACCACCGAGATCAGCAGGGGCGCCAGGATGATCAGCAGAAACACACCGCGCCAGCGGCCGCGCATGCGGGAGATGATGAGGGTCTCGGGCACACCCAGCACCACGCAGAGCACGGTGACGATGGCCGACATGAGGGCGGTGCGGCCAAAGATCTCCAGGTAGTAGCTGTCGCTGAAGATCTCCAGGTAGTTCTTCAGCGAGTAGACGTTCTGGATGCCTTCCATGCCGTTGAAGACATTGAGCGACAGGATGGCGGTCAAGGCCAGCGGCGCCAGCAGCATGGTCACAAAGACCAGCAGGCCGGGGCCGGACATGGCCCAGGGTTTCCAGCGGTTCTTGCTATCCACGGCTGGCCTCCTGCTGGGTCAGCACGCGCACATCGTCGGGGGCCCAGTTCAGCGTGACCTCGTCGCCCTCATGCAGCGCAGCGCGGCGTGCATTGGGCAGGCTGATGTGGATGTCGCCCAACGCAGTGCTGACATTGACCACCCACTGGCTGCCCAGGAACAGCAAGGTCTTGATCGTGCCGGGCAGGCCGCCCTGGCCGGCCGGGGCCACCTCGATGCGTTCGGGCCGCAGGTAGACCACGACCGGGCCGCTGGCCACCGGGCTGGGCGCGCCCAGCACCATGTCGCCAATCTTCACGGTCTCGCGGCTTTGGGCCTGGCCTTCGAAGCGGTTGGTCTTGCCCAGGAACACCGAGGCAAAGTCGCAGCTGGGCTTGTCGTAGATCTGCTGGGGCGAATCGACCTGGGCGATCTGGCCGTTGTGCATCACCGCAATGCGGTCGCTCATCGTCATCGCCTCGACCTGGTCGTGTGTCACCAAGATGGTGGTGATGCCCAGCTGGCGTTGGATGGCGCGCATCTCGACATGCATTTCCTGGCGTAGCTTGGCGTCCAGGTTGGACATGGGTTCATCGAGCAGCAGCACCTCGGGCTGGATCGCCAAGGCGCGGGCAATGGCCACACGCTGGCGCTGGCCACCGGAGAGTTCACGCGGGTAACGGGCGCCGAGCCCATGCAGGCGCACCAGCGCCAGCGCATCCTGAATCCGCTGCTGCACGACATCGCGGCTGAGCTTGCGCATCTCCAGACCAAAGGAGATGTTCTGCTCCACCGTCATGTGGGGAAAGAGCGCATAGCTCTGGAACACCACGCCCATGCCGCGCTGCTCGGGGCGCAGCTGGGTGATGTCCTTGCCGTCCAGCACAATGCGGCCCTGGCTGGGGTCCAGAAAGCCGGCAATCATCTGCAAGGTGGTTGTCTTGCCGCAGCCCGAAGGGCCCAGCAGCGACACGAACTCACCGCGCTGGACATCCAGGTGGAAGTCCTTGACGGCAACAAAATCCCCGAACCTCTTGGCGAGGCCCTCGATACGTAGAAAACTCATGTGAAACTCCGGGGCCTGCGGCCCGCGTGGGGCGGCGCGGCAGGCCTGTGTAGGGCGGCTGGCGGGTTAACGTTCTACCGTGCGGTTCCAGCGGTTAGTCCATTCGGAACGCTTGACGTTGACAATCTTGTAGTCCACGGTCTTCAACTGGGCGATCTGCTCGGGGCCATAAGGCACTTGCTTGGCGACCTTCTCATCCAACTTGACCTTGCTGTTCATGGGGCCCCAGGCCTGGGTCTCGGCGAGCGCCGTTTGCGACTCGGGCGTGTAGAGGAACTGCACGAACTTCTGCGCGCCAGCCTTGGGCTGCTTCTTGGCAACGGGGCAGACGGAGGTGAACAGCGCAAACGCGCCTTCCTTGGGGTAGACGAACTTCACGGGAAAGCCGGTATCGGCCAGCGCCTTGACGCGGCCGCTGCCCCAGACACCGATGACGGCATCGCCGTTCTGGAACAGCTCGGTCATCTTGCCCGGCGACGGCTCCCAGGCCAGCACATTGGGGCCCACTTCCTTGATCAGCGCCTGGAAACCAGGGTCGATATTGCTCGCGCCGCCGCCGTTCATCTCAGCAAACATCAGCAGGGTCTGCAAACCGTAGCCGTTGTTGATCGGCGGGATCACGGTCTTGCTCTTGAATTTCTTGTCTTTCAGGTCATTCCACGACGTGGGAGCGGCCCAGCCGGCCTTCTTGAAGGCTTCTTCGTTGTAGAACAGGCCGGTGGCGATGACGCCCAGGTTCAGCGACTTGTTGCCCGCCGTCTTGGCCATGGGGTAGAGGTCGTTGTAGACCGGTGCGGCCTCGATATCGCCGCAGAAACCGAACTGCACCGCCTGCTCCATCGGGCCGTCGTCCATCAGCGCCACGTCGTACTGGGGGTTGTTCTTTTCAGCCTGCAGCTTGGCCAGGGTGTCGGTGGAGTTGCCAGGCACGTAGATGACCTTGTTGCCGGTCAGCTTCTCATAGGCGGGAATGATCTTTTGCTTGAAGGCGGTCTCGGTTGAGCCGCCATAGCCACCGACATAGATGTCTTCAGCATGGGCAATGCCAGCGGTGGCAGCAAAGGCAGCGGCCAGAGAGAGAGCCAGACGGGATACGGTCATCGAAATTACCTCCAGAAAGTAGCGTGGAACCAAGTGGAATTCAATCTGTCTGGTAGCCAATGATAGGCATCTGCAGGCAAAATTGAATCGGTGAATTCCTGCTTCAATGCCTTTATGGGATGGAAATTTCTCAATCGATAAACCATTGAAATAACTACAAAATTAGTAATTTTGTAGACTATTCGATTGCATTAGGCCATTAACTCATGTCTTTACAACATGGATAAGAAGATCACACTGCGCCATCTCGAAGCCTTTCGGGCGCTGATGCTGCGCCGCTCGGTGACCGCAGCGGCCCAGTCGCTGGAGGTGACCCAGCCGGTGGTGACACGGCTGATTGCCGAATTCGAGGCGCGCATCGGCATGCCGCTGTTCGAGCGCGTCAAAAGCCGGCTGCAGCCGACGTCGGCCGCGACCTTGCTGCTCGAAGACGTGCACCAGGCGCTGATGGGCATCGAGCGTATCCGCAACATCTCCGAGAACGTGCGCTTTCGGCGTCTGCAGCGGCTGGAGGTGACGGCCGCGCCGGCGATGGCGACCTCGTTCCTGCCCAGCGCCATTGCCAAGTTCAGCGCCCAGTTCCCCGAAACGCTGGTCACCTTGCACATGCAGGCCTCGCCGGCCGCACTGGACATGGTGCAGGCCGAGCGCTGCGATATCGGCTTTGTGATGCTCTCGCCCGACCACACCCGCTTCAAGGGCCTGGAGACCTTGGTGATCGGCAAGCTGGTCGTCGCCGTGCCCGCCGGCCACAAGCTGGCGCGCAGAAGCAGCCTGTCACCGATCGACTTTGTTGACGAGCCCCTGGTGTCGCTACCCACGATGATGGAAACCCGCACCAAGCTCGACAGCCTGTTCCTCGTCAACCGCGTGCAGCGCCGCGTGAACATCGAGACCCAGATCTCGTACGCCGCCATCAAGCTGGTCGAGGCCGGCGCCGGCCTGGCGATCATCGATCCGCTGACGGCCTGCAGCTACCACGGGCCCGATGTGAAGTTTGTGCTGTTCGAGCCCGCTGTCCCCTGCGAGTACTCGATGGTGCTCTCCAACCGTCATGCTTCCACCCTGGTGCTCAAGCCCTTCATCGACCTGGCTAAGGCGGAGATCAAGCGCATGCTGCCCAAACGCTGGATCCTTTAAGCAGCGCTTTATTCCGGCGTAATACCCGCCGCCTTGATCACCTGTCCCCACTTGGTGGTCTCGGCCGCCTGGAACTGCGCCAGCTCGGTCTGGCTCGTCGTCCAGGGGTCGGAGCCCGACATTTCGAAGAAGGACTTGGCAGCGGAACTGCCGACGGCCTGGCCCAGCAGCTGGTTGAGCTTGGCGCTGACGGCAGCGGGCACATTGGCAGGGGCGTAGGCGGCAAACCAGTAGCCCATGTCATAGCCCTTCACACCGGCCTCGGCAATGGTGGGCACATCGGGCAGCTGGGCGCTGCGCTTTTGCGTGGAATAGCCCAGCGCGCGCAGCTTGCCCGCCTTGATCTGCGGCACACCGGTGGAGACGTCGGTGATCATCAGGTTGATCTGGCCGCCCAGCAGGTCGGTGATGGCCAGCGGGTTGCTCTTGTAGGGCACATGCAGGATGTCCACATGGGCCAGCTGCTTGAGCATCTCGCCCGCCACGCGGCTTGACGAGCTGCCGCTGCCAAAGCTGAGCTTGCCCGGGTTGGCCTTGGCGTAGGCGAGCAGATCGCCCACCGACTGGTGGGGCGCATTGGCCGGCACCACCAGCACCTGGCCGCCCTTGCCCAGACCGGTGATGGGGGTGAAGTCCTTGACCGGGTCATAGGACAGCTTGCGGTAGAGGTGGATATTGGCCGCATGCGTGGTGTTGGTGGTGATCAGCACCGTGTAGCCATCGGCCGGGGCCTTGGCCACCGCCTGCGCTGCAATCATGCCGCTGGCGCCGGCCTTGTTCTCGACGATCACCGGCTGGCGCGTCTGCTCGGTCACCGCCTGGCCCAGCGCACGCGCCAGCTGGTCGGTGGCGCTGCCGGCCGCAAAGGGCACGACAAAGGTGATCGGCTTGGACGGGTAGTCGCCCTGCGCAAAGGCCAGGGGGCTGATAGCCAGCGCCGTGGCACAGGCCAGCAGGTGGCGGCGGGTGGAAAATGTCATCTCTTGTCTCCGGTTGGTTTCTTATTCAGGGATGGATGGGGGATCCGCATCAGGCGGGCCCACCAGATGGGCCTGCAAATGCAGCGGCAGCGCGATCGGCATTTGCAGCACGCGAAAGCACAGGGTCTTGCCATGGCTGTCGAGGTTCAGCGCGTCGTTGACGCCGCCGTCCAGCACGTCGTCCAGCACCAGGTTCATCGCCTGCAGCTGGGGCAGCAGGTAGCGCTGCACCTGGCTCGGCCGGCGGTCGGCAAACAGTGCGGCCACGGCCGCTTCGGTAACCTGCTCACAGATAACCTCCCACAGCGCGGGATGCCAGGCAATCACGCTGATGTTGGAGCGGTTGCCCTTGTCGCCGGTGCGCCCATGGGCCAGGCGGTACAGCGGGACGGTGATGTGGTCGTTCATGCGGCAGCCTCCTCTTGCGCAGCCCAGGTAAAGCCGGTGGCAATCAAGGCTTGGGGCACCAGGCAGGACACCATGCCCAGGCGCTGGCGCATATGGCTGCGCACGCCACCACCCCCTGCCGGCCCGCAGCAGTACAGCGCATTGATCTCGCGCGGCAGGCGCGCTGCGGTGGCCTTGTCGGCATGCTGCCAGGCCATGCGCAGGCGCACATCCTGCGGTGCGGCAGACAGGTCGGCACCGGCCAGCCAGTCGCTGGCATCGTTGCCCCAGACGCTGGTGACGCCGATCAGGTCGGTGCGCAGCGGCGCAATGCCCTGCAGGCGCTGGGCGACGGTCTGCGCCGCCAGGCGCGCGCGCTCGGCCGCACGGGGCCCGGCGTAGGAAATCTCAGCCTCGGCAAACCAGCCCGAGGCATAGCAGGTGTTGACCTTGAGCGCCTCGGGGCGCGGGTGGCCGATGACGCCCTCCAGCCGCACGCGGTTCTCGCCCTCGGCCCGCACCTGGGCTTGGCTGATGTCGGCCACCACATCGGGGGTCAGGTAGCAGCGGGGGTCGTGGATCTCATAGAGCAGCTGCTCCTTGACCGTGGCGGTCGTGATGCAGCCGCCCGTGCCCTCGGGTTTGAAGATGCTGCAGTTGCCGCTGTCGTCGATCTCGGCGATCGGGTAGCCCAGCCGGTCCATGCCTGGCACTTCTTTGTAGCCCGGGTCGGCAAAATAGCCGCCGCTCACCTGGGTGCCGCATTCCAGCAGATGCCCAGCCATCGTCGCGCGGGCCAGGCGGTCCCAGTCGTCCCAGGCCCAGCCAAAATGCGCCATCGCCGGGCCCAGCACCAGCGAGGGGTCGGCCACCCGGCCGCAGACCACGATATCGGCGCCTGCCAGCAAGGCCTCGGCAATCGGCCGCGCACCAATATAGGCATTGGCGCTGACCAGCGGCTGCTCGGGCATCTGCGCACCCAGCGCCTGGGCCAGCATGGGCCGGTGGGCCGGGCCGCTCAGGTCATCGCCCTGCACCACGGCAATACGCGGCGCGCGCAGGCCCAGGCTGCGCGCCAGCGCGGCAATGGCGCGGGCAGCGCCTTGCGGGTTGGCCGCGCCAAAATTGCTGACGATGCGGATGCGGTGCGCCAGGCAGTCGGCCAGCACCGGGCGCAGCAGCTCGAGCAGCAAGGGCTCGTAGCCGGCCTCGGGGTCGTCGCGCCGGGCCAGCTGGGCCAGCGCCAGCGTGCGCTCGGCCAGCGTTTCAAAAATCAGAAACGCGGGCTGCTGCAAGGCCACCAGGGCCTGCACCACCGGCGCTGCCGCATCCACCCGGTCGCCTGAAAAACCAGCCGCGCAGCCGATCAGCATGGCTGCGGGCGCTGTCTTGTCTGTCTGCATAGCATCTCCTGCAGCCCACTATAGAAAAGAGGTTCTATGTTGTGAAATCGATAATTGAGATCGATTAATCTGCATGACAAATGAATCTATCCCAACGCGACATCCAGGCCTTTCTGGCGCTGGCCAGCCAGAAGAACTTCACCCGGGCCGCCAGCCTCTGCCACCTGTCCCAGCCGGCTTTCAGCGCCCTCATCCGCGCGCTGGAAACCACGGTGGGCCTGCGCCTGTTCGAGCGCAGCACCCGGCATGTGCTGCTGACGCCCGAGGGCGAGCAGTTTCTGTTGTCGGCCCAGCGCATTGCGGCCGAATTTGCCGCCTGCGAAAAAGCGATGCGCGCTACCGCCCAGCTCGTCCAGGGCCGGGTCGCCGTTGCGCTGCTGCCGTCGCTGGCCGCTGGCTGGCTGCCGCCGGTGCTGCGCAGCTTTGCCGGCCAGCACCCCGGTGTGCAGCTGCAGGTCTTCGATGTGTTGTCCGAGCCCTGCATTGCCGCCGTGGCCAATGGCGACGCCGACTTTGCGCTGGCCGCCATCCGCGCCGACACGCCCGATTTGCGTGCCGAGCCCTTTTGCAGTGACCGCTTTCACCTGGTCTGCCCGGCCGACCACCCGCTGGCCGCGCTGGACGAGGTGCTGCTGTCCGACCTGGCGGCCTGGCCCTTTGTGCACCTGGCCCGGCACAGCAGCGTGCGCCAGTACCTGGATGCCGCCTTTTTCCCGCAGGCCATGCAGACCCTGGTGGAGGTCGAGCAGCTCGCCACCGTGATGGGCCTGGTCAAGGCCGGTCTGGGCATCAGCGTGGTGCCGGCCCTCAGCTTGTTTCACTTTGCGCAGCCTGGCCTGGTCACCCGGCCGCTGCATCTGCCCGGCATGGACCGCCAGATCTACCTGGTGCGCAGGCGCGAGCCGCAGCTGTCGGTGGCGGCCCAGGCGCTGTACCAATTAATGCAACAAAAACGCCCAGATTTCTCCCATATTGCTTGAGGCCCTCTACACTCCAGCGCTGATGTCCTTGCCTACGCTGCCCCCGTTCGCACCGCCTGCGCCCGCGATACCGCTGCCCTACCTGGCGCTGCGCACGCGGGTCTTGTCACTGCTGGCATGGGCTGCGCTGTTTGCGCTGCTGGCATGCGCCATGCGCATGCTGCTGAACTACCCCCTGTGCGTCAACGACGAGAAGAACTGGATCGGCATCGCCCAGCAGCTCGACCAGGGCGTGGCCTGGCCGGTCTCGGGGCCTGCCTTTGTCAACACGCTGCGCCAGGCGGCCTGGGTGACCGGCTCCAGCCACGCCGAGGTGATGCCTTGGATGGGGGTCTGCGGCGTGTTTATCGTCGTCGGAGGCCTGAGCTGGGGCTACTACCGCCTGGGGCTCAAGACCTTGGTGCCGGTGTTTGCAACGCTGGCGCTGTCGAGCTATTTCTGGGCGCCCTTGCTGGAGGCACGCCCGCAGCAATGGGGGCAGCTGGCGGTATTTCTGGGCACCATCTCGGCCTGGCGCTGGCTGCAGCACCGGGGCGGCCTGGCCTTTTTTGTCGCGCTGCCTGCCGTCGCCTTTACCCATATCCTGAGCCATGCGGTGCTGGTCTTTCTCTGCCTGGTGCTGGTAGCGGCCCATGGCATTGCCCAGCGCCGCTGGAGCCTGCGCCACCTGGCCATTGCGCTGCTGTGCATCGCCAGCTTTGCGGTCTATGCCTGGCCCGGCGGGCCTTATACCGATATGCTGCGCGACCTGCGCCAAGCCCATTTTCGGCACTGGCCGCTGAGCCTGCCAGCCTCCTTGGCCCTGCTGGTGGCTGTGGCCGCCGTCGCCTGGGCCAGCCGCCGCTGGTGGCATGGCGACATCCGCTGGCCGGCGGCCGCCCTGGCCGGCTTGCTGCGCCACCAGCGTGCTGCCGGATGGTCGCTGTGTATCGCTGCGCTGCTGGTGCTCACGATGCAGGCCTATCTGCTGCCACCGGCGGCATGGGCGCCCTATGGTGGCTCCTGGATCCGGTTTGTCGTGTTCCAGTCCGGCAACCTGCTGCTCGCGGGTTTTTTGCTGGTCGGTGCCGGGCGCTGGCTGGGGGGCTTTCACCAGCAGCGGATCGATCCGGGCATGGCCCGTTTTCTGGTCTGCGTGCTGGCGGGCATTGCGCTGCTGGGCCTGCTGGCCGTTGCCGCGTCGTGGTGGCTGCTGGACACCAACTGGATGCTGCGCGTGCTGAACTACGGCATCTTCTTTGCCGCCGCACCTGCGGCACTGGGCATGGAGCATGTCACCCGCCACTGGCCGCGCGGGCGCCGGGGCTTGCTGCTGGGCGCGGGCATGGCCGCCAGCGTGCTGGCAGTGGTACGCCCGCCCATGCTGCTGGGCTGCTGAGCCAGCCGCCCAGGCAAGAACCTATGCGCTAGCCAAACGCTGGCTAGGCGCTGCGCATGAACAAATGCCCACCCACCAGGGCCTGGCGTGCACCGGCCCAGGCAGCCATCTCATCGCCCCGCAAGAGCAAGGCATGGCGGCCCAGCTGCAAGTGGCGAACCCCGCGCCGCGCCAGCCAGCGCTGCCACCAGCCCGCAGGCGGCGCCGGCAATGGCTCGCTGCCCGTCTCGCCCAGCAGATCGGCGGCAGAACGGATGGACAAAGCGCTGAGCGGTTGCTCAGCAGCGAGCCGCTGGACCAGCGCGATCACCTCGGACCAGCCCAGGTCGGCCAGCGACACCTGCGCCAGGCCGCCCAGGGCCTGCGGATCCGCGCGGCGCTGGCCGCTGGCATCGACGCAGAGCAGCAGGCTCTCGGGGTGGGCCGCCTGCCACTGCTGCAGCAGCGGCCACTGCGCAGCCTGCTGCACTACCGCAACCTGCAAGGGCCTGGCCGCTGCCGCAGCCTGGGGCTGGGCAGGTGCCCGCTCGCTGGCGGGCAGGATGCTGTCGTAGACCTCGGCAATGCGCCGCTCGCACTGGCCAATGGTGAAATAGGCGTCGGCCGCCTGCTGCGCTGCCAGACCACGCTCGGCCAGCTGCGCCTTGGCGGCCAGGGCCTGGCGCATGGCCTCTTTCCAGGCCTGCACCTGGTCGGGGGCATAGCACTGGCCGCTGCCCGACTGCCCCACCACCCAGGACATGCCCGAGCCATCCAAGTCAGAGGCAATGCAGGGCTTGCCATGCTGCATGGCTTCGATCAGCACCAGGCCAAAGGCCTCGGTGCGCTCGCGCGAGGCCAGCGCAAAGATATCGCAGCTGTTGAACAGCGCATGCTTTTGCGCCTCACTGACCTGGCCGAGCAGCTGCACGTTGGCACAGCCTTGCTGGGCGCGCTCGCGCGCAATCAGCGCTTCGAGTTCCTTGCGCTGCTCGCCTTCGCCGGCAATGATCAGCTGCACATCGGCAAAGCCGGCCACGGCCGAGACCAGCGTGTCAAAACCCTTGTAGTAGGTGAGCCGGCCGACCGACAGCACGCGCAGCCGGGCATCGCCCCAGAGCTGCAGCTGCGGGGCCTCGGCCTGCGCCTGCTCGAGCACGCCCTGGCCCAGCGGCTTCAGGCCCAGCGGGATCGCCAGGGTCTTGAACAGCCAGCGCTGCAGCGGAACGCTGGCGGCCATGTAGGGCGGCGACGTGGCCAGGATGGCCGCGCTTTGCCGCAGCAGCTTGGTCTCGAAGGGCCGGTAGACCTGGTAGCACAGCTGCAGCAGGCTGTCCCATTTGGAGATCAGCACATCCGAATGCCAGTGCGTGACCCAGGCCACCCGGCGCGCGGCGGGCATGATGAGCGCCCAAAATGCCGCATTGTTGGGCATGTGCAGATGCAGAACATCGGGCGCAAAGTCGCGGATGGCCCGGTGCAGCGCCAGCGGAAAACCCAGCGCAATCGGCGCGAACACCAGGGTGATCTGCACCGGCACACGGATGAGCCAGGGCGGGTCATCGGGCAGCGGATCGCCATGCACCACCGCGCGGGCGTCAATGCCATTGGCGCGCTGCTGCTCGATCAGATCGGCCAGAAACGATTCCATGCCGCCCCGGTAAGGCGGGTAGAACTTGCCCACATGCAGCACGCGCTGCGGCGCATCGCCCGCCTGGGCATGCAAGGGCGCAGCCTGGGGCCGGCCCAGCCAATCGCGCAGCATGTTATTGGCCGCCTTGCAGTTGCTGCAGCAGGCGCTGGTAGACCGGGTTGGCCGGGTCCATGGCGCTGGCGCGTTGCAGGTTGGCAATGGCCTGGGCCCGGTCGCCCTGCTCGCGGTAGGCCAGGGCCTTGCCGTAGTAGGCGGGGGGGTTGGGCTGGCGCGAGAGCGATGCGTCAAAGATCTGCAAGGCCTGCGCAAAATCGCGCTTGCCAATGAACGCAATGCCCAGGCCCACCTCCAGGCGGGTGTTGCCCGGCGACATCTGCAGCAGACGCTGGTAGTTCGCAATGGCCACGTCGTAGTGGCCGGAGGGGATGGCGACCTCGGCCTGCTCCAGCAAGATCTTGGGCAGCAAGACGTCTTCGGGCTTCATTGCCAGGGCCTTGGCATAGCTTTGGAACGCCGGCTCCATCTGCTGCGTCATCTTGTAGGCCGTGGCCTGGTGGTAGGCCAGCGCCGCATTGTCAAAGCCTTGCTTCTGGGCGCTGTCAAACGCGGCCAGCGCCTCGGGGTAGCGCTTGAGCAGCTCCAGGGTCATGCCCCGGTTGAACTGGGCCGAGCCCAGCGGTTCTTGCAGCGCAACGGCTTTCTCAAAGTCCTGCAGCGCCTGCTCGTAGATCAGGTTTTCCAGCAGCGACGCACCCCGGTTGATAAAGGGGCGCCAGCGGCCAAAGGCGTTGAAGGGGGCCTGCTCGTCCACCTTCTGGGCGGCATCGCTCCAGGCGCTGTACTCAGACTTGAGGCTCAGGCTGCGCTCCGTGGCCAGGGCCGTCAGCACCAGCCCGGCGGCGCAGGCGATGGCTACCATCAGCTTGCGCGGAAACAGCAGCAGCACCAGGGCCAGCAAAGCCGGCAGCAGCATCGCCCAGATATAGCTGCGGTAGAGCACAAAGGGGTCTTGCAACCAGCTGGTGACAAACTCGGTGCTGAACAGCAGCGCCGTGCACAGCAGCACCAGGCCCACCAGACCCCAGGCATCGCGTTTGCGCAGCAGCAGGACCGCGCTGCCCACCACCAGTGCCACGTAACCCAGGCCGCCCAGCAGATGGGGCAGGCTGCCAAAGCTCAGCGGAAAGACCGGGCGCAGGTCCAGCGCCATCCACTGCACATTGGGCAGGAACCACAGCAGGCCGTACTGGAAAAACAGCTTGCCCTGGTTGAGCAGGCTCAGCGGATAAATTGACGAGGTGATGCCGGGGTAGAGCTGCTCGAGCTGGCGCACATAGGCCCAGGAGGTGTCATCGGTGGCAACAGCGCCAACAAAGGCGCCCAGCTGCGTCCACAGCAGCGCGGTGAACAGGCCGATCAGCACGGCAATCGCCACGGCGATCGCCAGCAGCTTCTTCCACGACGGCCGTTTGACAAACACATACAGCGGCAAGGCCAGCGCCGGCAGCACCACCGCATGCTCTTTGCTCATCAAGGCGCAGAGCAGGAAAACCACGGCCAGCGCCGCCCACTGCAGCCCCGCCCCCGCCAAGGCGCGGATATACGCCCAGCAGGCCAGCGCGGAAAACAAGGTCATCATCACCATGCTGCGCTGGATCAGATAACCGACGGCATATACGCCCACCGGGTGCACGGCAAACAGCGCCACTGCGGCAAATATCGCTATCTGAATATTGGTGTCAAAACCCGGCTCTGCCCGCGCCTCGTCCGAAAACTGGGTGTGTTTGAACAGTGCCGACACCAGCAGCCATATCGCATAGCAAGTGGCCAGGTGCAGCACGATATTGATGACCCGCTGCACGGCCATACTCTCGCCAAAGAGCGACTGCACCCAGACAAAGCTGCCATAGGACAGCATGCGCACCTTGGGCTCGAGTAAGCTGCCATAGCGGCCAAAAATGGTGCCGTCCGACAGCCGGCCATCGTCGAACACCAGGCCGTTGTGCAGGCCCAGGCCATAAATCGTGAGGACGGCGGCCAGGAGCGCCAGCACGCCCAACGACCAGAAAATTTTTGATTTTTGCATCGGCTAGTTGGCTTGAGAAAATGCCCTCGCCTTGCGTTTGCAGGGCCCGGACCACACCTGCAGCAGGTGCGCGAGCCATTCTAGAGGACTATTTACCCTCTGTATAAAGCGCTCGGGGCGCTGAGCCAACAGCTCGGCCAGAGCAGCCCCCGATAATCGGCGCAGGATTTATTGCAAATCTTTGTGCCCATAGGCACAAAATCCCGGCTTGGGCCCTTTTTTGGGATGCAGGCGGCAGGTTTCGGGCCGTTTTTCATACACGGTGCAGCGGCGCGCCACCGGGTCAAGAAACTGGCAGTCGCCACTGGCGCGGCGCGCCATCGTGAAGATATTGTGCTTGGGGTTGTAATGGTCGATCAGCCGGGCCTTGAGCAGGCGCTTGGCGATCAGCTTGTGCGCGATATTGTCCACTTCAAAGGCGTCCACCAGGCCCAGGCGCACCAGATCGGGCAGCTGCACCTCCAGCGGCATCGTGCAGCAGTTGGCCGCGCAGCTGTCGCAGAGCCCGGCCTTGTACTTGGTCCAGGTCTCCAGGCGGTCAACATCAACAATTCGGATCGGGGATTTCATGGCGGGGCGCTGCGCAAGCGGCCGGGCAGAAGTGGCCGCTTATTTTTCAAGCCCGCCAGTATCGCGCCAAAGCGATGCCTGGGGCCCGCGCTTGGGCATGCTGACCCGGCTGGCGCTCAGCCTTGCTTCAGCCACACCGCGCCATCGCGCTCTTCCACCTCCACCGCATCGAGGCTAGCTCCCCGGCAGGGGCCGCCGACGCATTTGCCGGTATCGGGCTGGTAGATGGCGCCGTGGTAGGGGCAGAGGATGAACTGGCGGCCGCTCTCCAGAATATCGCCGTCAAAATCCATCGCCACGCTGGCGTGCTGGCACTCATTGATCCAACCGCGCAGCTGGCCCTGCCAGCGGATCACAAAGGCCTTCTGGCCATTGGGCAGCTGAAAGAAAAAGGGCTTGCCGTTGTCCTGTAGCTCGGCGCTGGCACCGAGGGGTTCGGTGCCGTCAAACAAGATCGTGGGGGTGGTGGGCTCGGTCATGGCGGGCGCGCTGTCTTTGTCGTTGTCGTCAAAAAGAAAAGGCAGCCGCCCCATGCACATCGGCACGCGGCGGCTGCCCGGGGGCTGGCTGTATTTATACGCTGGCAGCCGTAGTGGGCATGCTGGCAATCACCTGGGCCACGGCGGCGGTCAGCTTCTTGGCATAAGGCACATGCAGGAACTCATTGGGCCCGTGTGCATTGCTCTTGGGGCCCAGCACGCCGCAGACCATCATCTGCGCCTTGGGGAAGCCGGCGCTCAGCATCCCCATCAGCGGGATCGAGCCGCCCTGGCCGATAAAGCCGCAGTCGGCGCCAAAGTGCGCGCGGCTCGATTGGTTGAGCGCGTTCAGGAACCAGTCGCTGGTGTTGGGCGCATTCCAGCCATTGGCGCCGCTGGCCCCTTCCCAGGTGACCTTGGCCTGGTAGGGCGCGTTGTCTTCGAGCAAGGTCTTGAGCTCTTGCATGCACTGCGTGGCATCGACCAGCGGGGGCAGGCGCAGGCTCAGCTTGAACGCGGTATAGGGGCGCAGCACATTGCCGGCATCCTGCAGCGCAGGCAGGCCTTCGGCGCCGGTAACGGACAAGGTTGGCTCCCAGGTGCGCTTGAGCAGCGCCTGCGTGGGGTCGGTGGTGGTGGGCAGTGCAAACAGGCTCGAGCCATTGCAGTCAAAATGCGCCCAGGGGAAGCGCTTGTACAGCTCATCGCCCAGAATGCCGGCCGTGGCCTGCGCCTGGGCCAGGCGCTCAGCGGGCACCGCGCAGTGAAAGCTCTCGGGCAGCAGGCGGCCGGTCTTGCTGTCTTCGAGGCGGTCGAGCACCTGGCGCATGATGCGGAAGGACGAGGGCACGACACCCGAGGCATCGCCCGAGTGCACGCCTTCGGTGAGGATCTCCACCTTCAAGGTGCCTGCGACCATGCCGCGCAGGCTGGTGGTCAGCCACAGCTGGTCGTAGTTGCCCGCACCGCTGTCCAGGCAGATGACCAAGCCCACATCGCCCAGGCGGGGCTTGAGCATGTCGATATAGACCGGCAGGTCGCCCGAGCCGCTTTCCTCGCAGGTCTCGATCAGGCCGACGATACGCGGGTGCGGCACATTCTGGCGCTTGAGCTCCTGGATGGCGGCCACGCTGGCATAGGTGGCATAGCCGTCGTCGGCGCCGCCCCGGCCATAGAGCTTGCCGTCTTCGTATTTGGGGGTCCAGGGGCCCAGGTCATTGCGCCAGCCGGAGAACTCGGGCTGCTTGTCCAGGTGGCCATACATCAGCACGGTCTGCGTGCTCTGGGCCTGGGTGGCAGGCACTTCAAAGAACAGCACCGGCGTGCGGCCCGGCACACGCACCACTTCCAGGGTCAGCCCCTCGACCTTCTGCGCCTCGATCCAGGTGGCGGCATTGCGCACCACCGTGTCGATGAAACCATGCTGCTCCCAGTTGCCATCAAAACCCGGCGACTTGGCGGGGATGGCGATGTAGTCGGTCAGCTGGCGAAGGATATCGCGGTCCCACTGCTGGCTGATGTGGCTCAAGGCCGCATCGGCTTGCAGATGGGCGGCGTCTAGGCGGGCGTTCATGGGTGAATCTCCTGGAGGTGCTGCCACGACAAGGGCAGCCGCAGGCATAAGCGTACCAGCGCCAGCGCCGCCCGGCTATCGCCTCGGGCAAAGCCCTGCTGCCGTCATCCAGCGCAGGGCCCGGCCGGGCAAGGCCCGCAGTGCGGCTCAGGCGTGCTCGAAGTGGAACACCGCCGTGCCCGCGCGGGCATTGGGCAGCCAGCGCCGCACCTCACCATTTTGCAGGCCAAAGCTGTCCAGAATGCGCAGCTTGTTCTTGAGCGCCAGCACCTCGAAATCCTTGAAGGTGCCCACGCGGATATTGGGCGTGTCGTACCACTGGTAAGGCAGGCGCTTGGTCACCGGCATGCGGCCTTGCAGGATGGACAAGCGGTTGGGCCAGTGCGCAAAGTTGGGGAAGGCGACGACGCCCTGCTTGCCAATGCGCGCAGTCTCGCGCAGCATCACCTCGGCATTGCGCAGATGCTGCAAGGTGTCAATCTGCAGCACCATATCAAAGCTGTTGTCCTCGAAGATGGCCAGGCCGTCTTCCAGGTTCAGCTGCAGCACATTCACGCCCCGGCGCACGCAGGCGAGCACATTGGCGTCGTCAAACTCGATGCCATAGCCGCTGCACTGGCGCTCGCGCTGCAGGTAGGCCAGCAAGCTGCCATCGCCGCAGCCCAGGTCCAGCACGCGTGCGCCCAGAGGCACCAGGTTGGCAATCGCCTGAAAGGTGGAAGAAGCTTCGGTCATGCGGCCTCCTGGGCGCTGGGCTGGCCGGCGCTCAGTTCGCGGGCCATGTTCTCGAAATAGGAGCGCATCACGCCCATGTAGCGCGCGTCGTCCAGCAAAAAGGCGTCATGCCCATGGGGTGCGTCGATCTCGGCATAACTGACGGTGCGGCGGTTGTCGAGCAAGGCCTTGACGATCTCGCGGCTGCGCGCCGGCGAAAAGCGCCAGTCGGTGCTGAAGCTCACCAGCATGAAGCGCGCCTTGGCGCCGGCCAGCGCCTGGGTCAGGTCGCCGCCGAAGGGCTTGGCCGGGTCAAAGTAGTCGAGCGCACGGGTGATCAGCAAATAGGTATTGGCGTCGAAGTAGTCGCTGAACTTGTCGCCCTGGTAGCGCAGATAGCTCTCGATCTGGAACTCCACATCCTGGGTGCTGTATTTGAGGTCCATGCCTTCGCGCAGCTGGCGGCCGAACTTCTGGTTCATCACATCGTCGCTCAGGTAGGTGATGTGGCCGATCATGCGGGCAATGCGCAGACCGCGCTTGGGGATCACGCCGTGCCGGTAGAAGTGGCCGCCATGGAAGTCCGGATCGGTCACGATGGCGCGGCGCGCCACCTCGTTGAAGGCAATGTTCTCGGCCGACAGGCAGGGCGCGCTGGCCACCACCACCGCATGGCGCATGCGGTCGGGGTACTGCAGGGTCCAGGACAGTGCCTGCATGCCGCCCAGGCTGCCGCCGAGCACAGCGGCCAGTTGCGTGATGCCCAGGCGGTCCAGCAGCAGCGCCTGGGCGTTGACCCAGTCCTCCACCGTGACGACGGGGAAATCGGCGCCATAGACCTGGTCCGTGTCCTTGTCCGCATCCGGGTTGCGGTGCATGGGCCCGGTGGAGCCAAAGCAGGAGCCCAGGTTGTTGACGCCGATGACAAAGAACTGGTTGGTATCGACCGGCTTGCCCGGGCCGATCATGTTGTCCCACCAGCCCTCGCTCTTGGGCTGGCCCTCGTAGTGGCCGGCCACATGGTGCGAGGCGTTGAGCGCATGGCAGACCAGGATGGCGTTGGAGCGGTCGGCGTTGAGCTGGCCGTAGGTCTCGTAGGCCAGGTGGTAGTCGCGGATGGAGGCGCCACTTTGGAGCGGGAGCGCCTCCGGGAAATGCATTGATTGGGGTGTCGCAACGAATGACATAAAAAACCCGGCAACGCTAAAAACGAGGCCGGGTCGATGGAATGCAGTCGCCTACCGAGTCTTTAGCTGGATTTATAAAGCGCCCGCAAGCTGAAGCAAATCGGCGCCGTGAAATCTCAGTGTACTGCAAATCGGCCGCAGATGTGCTGCATCAGCTGCCGCCCAGGTAGAGCCGGTTGGAGCTTTTGACCTCTTCCATCACCGCGTAGGTGCGGGTCTCGCGCACGCCGGGCAGCTGCCACAAAACCTCACCGGCAAAGTGGCGGTAGTGGTTCATATCGGCTACGCGGATCTTGACCAGGTAGTCAAAGCCGCCGGCCACCATATGGCACTCCATGATCTCGGGCCGCACCTGCACCGCCGCCTTGAACTCGTCAAACACATTGGGGGTCGTGCGGTCGAGCAGCACCTCGATAAAGACCAGCATCGCTGCACCCAGCTTTTGCGGGTTCAAGCGCGCCTCGTAGCCGGTGATATAGCCTTCCTTGGTCAGGCGCTGCACGCGGGCCAGCACGGCCGTGGCCGACAGCGACACCGCCTCGGCCAGCTTCAGGTTGGAGATGCGGCCATCGCGCTGCAGCACGGCCAGAATGCGCAGATCGATGCGATCCAGGTCCTCCGGCGGGTCGATGATGGCGGTCATGGGCTGAATTTTTCACTATGAATGGGGCCTATTATGGAGAGAAATTCAAACCACAAACGATCACACTGGCGGCATTCACTATTTACTTGCTAACCGAGCCCGCCATGACTGCCAACGCCATTGTTGACAACCAGCCCTCCACCACCTTGCCCATTTCGGCCGCAAACAGCAGCCCATCTGGCGCAAGCGCTCCTGTTTTTAATGAGCTGGTATCGGCCTTGCAGCCCGCCTCGGCGCTGCGCGCGGCCATCACTGCCGCCTACCGCAAGCCCGAGCCCGAAGCGCTGCAAGCGCTGCTGCTCCAGGCCACGCCGCCCGCCGCCATCGCCCAGGCGGGTGATGCGCTGGCGCTGCAACTGGCCCGCACCCTGCGCGAGCGCAAGGCCGACAGCGGCCGCGCTGGCCTGGTGCAAGGCCTGCTGCAGGAGTTTGCGCTGTCGTCGCAAGAAGGCATTGCGCTGATGTGCCTGGCCGAGGCGCTGCTGCGCATTCCCGACACGGCCACCCGCGATGTGCTGATCCGCGACAAGATCGCGCACGGCCAGTGGAAGGCCCACGTGGGCAAGAGCCCCTCGATGTTCGTCAATGCCGCTGCCTGGGGCCTGGTGCTGACCGGCAAGCTGGTGGCCACGCACAGCGAGGGCTCGCTGGGCCAGTCGCTCACCCGCCTCATTGGCCGGGGCGGCGAGCCGCTGATCCGCAAGGGCGTGGACATGGCCATGCGCATGATGGGCGAGCAGTTCGTCACCGGCGAGACGATTGGCGAGGCGCTGAAGAACGCAGAGCGCCTGGAGGCCAAGGGCTTCCGCTACTCCTACGACATGCTGGGCGAAGCGGCGATGACCAGCGATGACGCCAAGCGCTACCTGCGCGACTATGAGAACGCCATCCATGCGATCGGCAAGGCCAGCCATGGCCGGGGCGTGTACGAAGGCCCGGGCATCTCGATCAAGCTGTCGGCGCTGCACCCGCGCTACAGCCGCGCCCAGTACGACCGCGTGATGGCCGAGCTCTACCCCGTGGTGCTGCAGCTGGCCGTGCTGGCCAAGGGCTACAACATCGGTCTCAATATCGATGCCGAAGAAGCCGACCGCCTGGAGCTGTCGCTGGACCTGCTGGAAAAGCTCTGCTTTGCGCCCGAGCTGGCCGGTTTTGCCGGTATCGGCTTTGTCGTGCAGGCCTACCAAAAGCGCTGCCCCTATGTGCTGGACTTCATCATCGACCTGGCCCGCCGCAGCCAGCACCGGCTGATGGTGCGCCTGGTCAAGGGGGCCTACTGGGACAGCGAGATCAAGCGCGCCCAGATCGACGGCCTGGAAGGCTACCCGGTCTACACCCGCAAGGCCTATACCGATGTGTCCTACCTGGCCTGCGCACGCCAGCTGCTGGCCGCGCCCGATGCGGTCTACCCCCAGTTCGCCACGCACAACGCCCACACCCTGGCCACCATCTACCACCTGGCCGACCCGGCCCGCTACCAGCCCGGCCAGTACGAGTTCCAATGCCTGCACGGCATGGGCGAGCCGCTGTACGAGCAGGTCGTGGGCCGCAACGCCAGCGAAAACCTGGGCCGCCCCTGCCGCATCTATGCCCCGGTGGGCACGCATGAAACCCTGCTGGCCTACCTGGTGCGCCGCCTGCTGGAGAACGGTGCCAACACCAGCTTTGTGAACCGCATTGCCGACCAGGACATCCCCCTGGCCAAGCTGGTGGAAAACCCCGTGACCACCGCCCAGCAATGGGCGCAGAGCGAAGGCCAATTGGGCCTGCCCAACCCGCACATTGCCCAGCCGCGCGCGCTGTATGGCGCAAGCCGCAGCAATTCGGCAGGGCTCGACCTGTCCAACGACGACCGCCTGCGTGCGCTGCAGAACGACCTGCAGGCCAGCGCCCAGATGGCCTGGCATGCCCAGCCGATGCTGGCCGATGGCGCGCCCGCATCCACCCAGGCCAGCGAGCCGGTGCTGAACCCGGCTGACCACGGCGACCAGGTCGGCAGCGTCACGCAGGCATCGACCGAGCAGGTGGAATTTGCGCTGGCCGCCGCCCAGGCCGCCGCTGCCCACTGGCAGGCCACCCCGCCCGCCCAGCGCGCTGACTGCCTGGCCAAGGCCGGTGACCTGCTCGAAGCCCATATGCCCACCCTGATGGGTGTGCTGGTGCGCGAGGCCGGCAAGACCTGCTCCAACGCGATTGCCGAAGTGCGCGAAGCGGTGGACTTTCTGCGCTTTTACGCAGCCCAGGTGCGCAGTTGGGGCCAGGCGGATTACCAGGCGCTGGGCCCGGTGGTCTGCATCAGCCCCTGGAACTTCCCGCTGGCCATCTTCAGTGGTCAGATTGCCGCCGCGCTGGCTGCCGGCAACACCGTGCTGGCCAAGCCGGCCGAGCAAACCCCGCTGATCGCCGCTGCCGCCGTGCAGGCGCTGTGGCAAGCCGGCGTGCCGCGCGATGTGCTGCAGCTGCTGCCGGGCACCGGCGAGACCGTGGGCGCCCGCCTGGTGGGCGACCACCGCGTGCAGGCCGTGATGTTCACCGGCTCGACCGAGGTGGCTCGCATTCTGCAAAAGACGCTGGCCCAGCGCCTCGACGCCCAAGGCCAGCCCGTCACCCTGGTGGCGGAGACCGGCGGCCAGAACGCGATGATCGTGGACTCGTCCGCGCTGGCCGAGCAGGTCGTGGTCGATGTGCTGTCCTCGGCCTTTGACTCGGCCGGCCAGCGCTGCTCGGCGCTGCGTGTGCTCTGCGTGCAGGAAGAAGGGGCCGACCGCCTGCTGCACATGCTGCGCGGCGCGATGCAGGAGCTCCAGCTGGGCAACCCCTGCCAGCTCAAGACCGATGTCGGCCCCGTGATCGATGCCGAGGCCAAAGGCGTCATCGACCAGCACATTGCCCGCATGCAGGCCGCTGGCCACCAGGTCTGGCAAAACAGCGGCGCCAGCGCGCAAGGCACCTTTGTGCCGCCCACGGTGATCGCCATCGGCCAGCTCTCCGAGCTCAAGCGCGAGGTCTTTGGCCCGGTGCTGCATGTGCTGCGCTACCGCCGCGAGAACCTGCCCCAGCTGCTGGCCGACATCAATGCCACCGGCTACGCGCTCACCCTGGGCCTGCACACCCGCATTGACGAGACCATCAACCAGGTGGTCAATGCCGCGCATGCCGGCAATATCTATGTGAACCGCAACATCGTCGGCGCCGTCGTCGGCGTGCAGCCCTTTGGTGGCGAAGGCCTGTCGGGCACGGGCCCCAAGGCCGGCGGCCCGCTGTACATGCTGCGCCTGCTCAGCCGCATGCCCGCCACGGCCACCGTGGATGCGCTGGCCCATCTGCCGCGCATGGCCGGTAGCGAGGCCCCGGCCGCCAGCACCGGCCAGCGCGGCAATGCCCATGGCCTGGAACAGGCCGATGCCGCCCCCGCCGCTGCGCTGGAGGCGCTGCAAAGCTGGGCCAGCCAGCAAGGCCAGGGCGATCTGGCAGCGCTGTGCCAGCGCTATGCTGCCCATACCGGCAACGGCTTTGCCGCCGAACTGCCCGGCCCCACCGGGGAGCGCAATCTGTATGTGCTGAGCGGCCGTGCGCGCGTGGGCTGCGTGGCCAGCACCAGCAGCCTGCTGCTGGCCCAGCTCGCCGCCGTGCTGGCCGCTGGCTCCACCGCCGTGTGGCCCGCAGGCAGCAGCCATGCCAGCCTGCTGGCCCAGTTGCCCGCCTCGGTGCGTGCTTCGGTGCAATTGTCTGCGCACAGCGAGCAGGCCTTTGTGCAGTCCGAAGCCTTTGATGCGCTGATCGTCGATGCGGCCAGTGGCTGGCTGCCCACGGCCAGCCGCCTGGCCGGCCGCGCCGGTGCCATCGTGCCGATCACCGCCCAGGCCGCCGACGGCAGCGTGCCGCTGTTCCGCCTGCTGGCCGAGCATGCCATCAGCATCAACACGGCTGCGGCCGGCGGCAATGCCAGCCTGATGACCTTGGACTGAGGCTGAGGCTTGGGGGCACAGCCCCATGAAAAAAGGGCTCGAGATCGCAAGATCCCCAGCCCTTTTACTTTTAGTTAGTACGTTGCCAGTGTTGCTAGCGCCACCAGCGCTATCAGTCCATCATCGTGAACAGCGCGGCCACCCCCAGCACCAGGAAGATCACCGCGCAGACGCGGTGGATCCAGCGGATCGGCAGCTTCTTGGTGATCTTGTCGCCAAACCAGACCACCGGCGCATTGGCCAGCATCATGCCGATCGTGGTGCCGGCAACCACCCAGTAATAAGAAGCGGGGTACTTGGCGGCCAGGCCCACGGTGGCCAGCTGGGTCTTGTCGCCCATCTCGGCCAGGAAGAACAGCAGCACCGTGGTGCCGAACACGCCCCAGCGGCCGCTGCTCTTGCCCGCTTCGTCCTCGTCGATCTTGTCGGGGATCAGCATCCAGCCGGCCATCAGGATAAAGGACACGCCCAGAATCCAGCGCAGCACATCGGGGCCCAGCATCGTGGCGATCCAGGCGCCAACGGCGCCGGCCAGCGCATGGTTGACCAGCGTCGAGACAAAGATGCCCAGCACAATGGGCCAGGGTTTGCGGTATTTGGCAGCGAGGACGAGGGACAGCAGCTGTGTCTTGTCGCCCATTTCGGCAAGGGCAACGACAGCGGTCGAGAGGAGAAAGGCTTCCATAGAGTGGGGATCGTTATTGCAGCCGGATATAGCAAGACAGCATTGACCGCATCGCGACTCCGGCATTGGATCGCAACGTGGTCAATGGTCTCGCCCAGCATCCTCATCACCAGATGCCGTGTACGCCATAGGCCGCGAAGGCCCAAGTTTGTTGACGCACACTCTGCGGCGCATCGCGCGCCCAGCAGGCTACTCCCCAAAGACTGGCGCATCATACGCCCAAAAGCGATGTTGCGCCGCAACACCTACGCCCGCCAGGGAAAATACCAAGGGCTGGTTGCGGGAACTGTCAACACAGCGTAAGGCGATTCACCCATAATGGTGAAGCTCAATGTGCCCCCGGGTACACTAGAGCGCGCGGTGATCCGTCTTGGAAGTTGTCACAGGTTTGTTGATTGCATCAGGCTCCATCGCTTTTTTTACTTTTTTCGGAGTCCTCAAATGGGCAACAAACTTTACGTGGGCAACCTGCCTTACTCTTTCCGTGACAGCGATCTGGAAAGCACTTTCAGCCAATTCGGTACCGTCTCCAGCGCCAAGGTCATGATGGAACGTGACACCGGCCGTTCCAAGGGCTTCGGCTTTGTGGAAATGGGTTCGGACGCTGAAGCACAAGCTGCTATCGAAGGCGTGAACGGCCAAGGCTTTGGCGGTCGTAACCTGGTCGTGAACGAAGCACGTCCAATGGAAGCACGTCCTCCACGCAGCGGCGGCTTCGGCGGCGGTGGTGGTGGCCGTGGTTTCGGCGGTGGTGATCGTGGCGGCTTCGGCGGCGGCGGTGACCGCGGTGGCTTCGGCGGCGGTGGCCGTGGTGGCTACGGTGGCGGCAGCTACTAAGCACATCGCATCCAAAACCTCTGAGAGGTTTTGACAGTGAGATGACGGGTTTTCCCGGAAAAAAGGCCTCTTTGAGGCCTTTTTTGCATCTGGTTGCAGCTTCTGCGCCACAACTGAGGGGCACAACTATGCCATTCTCGGTTTTTATGCCAGAAAATAAAGGATGGAGCATTCCTCCATTGGGCTACTGCGATAGATGACCGGTGTTCTACAGGGCGCGATCGCATTATTTAAGAGTTATCAGGAGTCCCTCAAATGGGCAACAAGCTTTACGTCGGTAATTTGCCATACCAGGTTCGCGACAACGATCTGGAACAGGCCTTTGGTCAGTTTGGCAGCGTAACCAGCGCCAAGGTGATGATGGAACGCGACACGGGTCGCTCCAAGGGTTTCGGTTTTGTAGAAATGGGCAGCGATGAAGAAGCCCAAGCTGCGGTCAACGGTCTGAACGGTCAGCCCCTGGGCGGCCGCAATCTGGTCGTGAACGAAGCACGCCCCATGGAGCCCCGTCCTCCCCGCAGCGGCGGTGGTGGTTTTGGCGGCCCACGCGGTGGTGGCTTTGGCGGCGGCGGCGGTAACCGTGGCGGCTTTGGCGGCGGCGGTGGTGGCTACGGCGGCGGTGGTGGCGGTGGCTACGGCGGCGGCGGTGGTGGTGGTTACGGCGGTGGCGGCGGCGGTGATCGCGGCGGCTACGGTGGTGGCGGTGGCGGCGGTGGTTATGGCGACCGCGGTGGTCGCGATGGCGGCGGCGGCCGTGGCGGCAATGACCGCGGCTTTGGTGGTGGCGATCGTGGCGGTGAGCGCGATGGCGGCTTCCGCAGCCCCTACGGCAATGGTTCGCGCAACCGCGGCGGCAACCAAGGCTACGACAACAACGACGACTATTGATGCCTGCAGGCACAGCCCGGCGCTGTGCCGCACCGCAACGACAAAGCCCCGCCAGGGGCTTTTTTCATGCCCGGCTCAGGACCTGCTTTCAGTCTTGACCCGGTGGCGCCTCTTGCACCCGCTCGCGGTGGCGGTGCTTGCGCGGGCGGTTGGCCAGCGCGCGGTCATAGAGGGCATTGGGCAGGCAGCGCAACAGCTTGGCCACCCAGCCCATCTGCCAGGGGATGACGGCATAGCTGCGCGCCTTGGCAATCACCGCAAAGGCCTGGTCGGCAAAGGCCTCGGGCTGCATCAGGAACGGCATGCCGTAGCGGTTGTGGCTGGTGAGCGGCGTGGCGACAAAGCCCGGGCAGATGGTGACCACCTGCACGCCGCTGCGCTGCAGTTCCACCCGCAGGCTCTCGCAGTAGCTGATGACCGCCGCCTTGCTGGCGCAGTAGGCACCGTGGCCGGGCAGACCGCGTATGCCGGCCACGCTGGCAATACCGACCAGCTTGCCACTGCCGCGCGCCTGCATGGGCCGCACAAAGGCATGGAAGGTGGCAGCCATGCCAATCACATTGGTCGCATAGGTCTGGGCCATGACCTCCAGGTCCTCGCGCTCGGCCGTGTCGATGCCGTAGCTCACCCCGGCATTGGCCACCACCACATCGGGCAGGCCCTGCTGCTGCAGGCATTGCGCGCAGGCAGCAATGGTCTGGTCCTGGTCGGCCACATCCGCGCCATAGATGGCGTAGCGGCTGGCGTCCATCGCCTGCGCCTGGGCCCATTCCTCGATCAGCGCGGTACGGCGGGCCACCAGCGCGAGGCGGTAACCGGCCTGGTAGTAGCGCCAGGCCAGTGCCTGGCCGATGCCGCTGGAGGCGCCGGTGATCAGCACCAGCGGTGCATCGCTCAGGGGAGTGGACATGCGGCGCTCAGCGTGCGGGCTGCAGCACGCCCTTGACCCGGCCCTTGAGCTCTGCGACCTGGGTGATGTTGTTGAAGACCATCGAGTCGGCCGTGAACCGGTCCTGGCCCCGGATGATCTCGACGGGCTTGTTCGAGCTCACCCGCTCTTCATTGACAAAGGCGTGCAGAAACTCGCCCCGGAACTCCATCTGCGGCGCGCCTGGCTTATTGCTGCTGCGCACCACCTTGGCATTGCCAAACAGCTGCACTTCGGAGCCATCGGCATTGGACAGCGCGCGGTTGGCGGTGGCCACCGTGGTGGAACCATCCTGGCGGATGGCACGCATCGTGGCCGTGTCGATCTCCAGCGTGTCGGTGTCCATGTAGTGGCGCATCTTGTTGCCCTGGATCTCGCTGGTCAGCACGCCGGTGCCGTCAAAGCTGCGCACCGAAAAGTCGTTCATGTAGTAATCCACCTCGTGGCCGGCCACCACCTGCTCGCGCACGCTCTGGGGCTTGGGGGCATTGCGCACCAGCCACCAGGTGCCCAGCGCCAGCAGGCCCATCAGGATCACCGGCAGGTAGATGGACGACAGGTCCATAAGGCGTCGCAGGCGAGATTTCATTGTCCGTACCGATCGAGCAGGTTGACATAGGCACCGCAGGCGGCCAGCACGGCGTCGCAGAGCTCGCGCGCAGCACCGGCGCCGCCTTGGCGGGTGGTTACCCAGTGTGCCACGCCCAGCACTTCGGGGTGGGCATTGGCGGGGGCGCAGGCCAGCTGGCAGCGGCGCAGCACCGGCAGATCCGGCCAGTCATCGCCAATCGCAGCCGCCTGGTGCCAGTCCAGGCCCAGGGCCTCGAGCATGGCCTGGGCGGCAGGCAGCTTGTCCTCGGTGCCATAGCGCACATGCGCGATGCCCAGCGCCGCCAGGCGGTGGCGCAGCGGTGCCGAATCGCGCCCGGTGATGACGGCCGGCACAATGCCGGCCTCGCGCAGCATCTTGAGGCCATGGCCGTCGAGCGTGTGGAAGCGCTTGAGCGTCTCGCCCTGCTCGCTGATGTACAGGCCCCCATCGGTGAGCACGCCATCCACATCGAAAAACACGATCTTGATGCCCTGGGCGCGCAGCAGCAGCTCAGCGGGCCACTGCTGGGCGGGGGTGATGGCGGGCAAGGTGAATGTGCTGGCCATCAGATCACCTTGGCCCGCATCAGATCGCCCACATGCACGATGCCCACCAGACGCTGGGCCGCATCGGTCACCAGCACGCTGGTGATGCGGTGGGCCTCCATCATCGCGGCAGCGTCGGCCGCCAGTGCGTCGGCCGATATCTGGCGCGGCGTGGCATGCATCACCTCAGCGGCCGTCAGCCCGCGCAAATCGGCACCGGCCTCAATGCGGCGGCGCAGATCGCCATCGGTGAACACGCCCTGCAGCAGGCCATGCGCATCGACGATGGCAGCGGCCCCCATGCCCTTGGCACTCATCTCGCGCATCAGGTCGCTGAAGCTGGCGCTGGGCAGCACCGTGGGCAGCGCATCGCCCGTGCGCATCACATCGGCCACATGGGTGAGCAGACGCCGGCCCAGCGCGCCACCGGGGTGGGAGCGGGCAAAATCTTCGGCCTTGAAGCCGCGCGCATCCAGCAGCGCCACAGCCAGTGCATCACCCATCGCCATTTGCGCGGTGGTGCTGGCCGTGGGGGCCAGGTTCAGCGGGCAGGCCTCCTTGTCGACCTGGGTGTTGAGCACCCAGTCGGCATGGCGCGCCATCGAGGACTGCAGGTTGCCTGTCATCGCCACCACGGGCACGCCCAGGCGCTTGAGCACCGGCAGCAGCACGGAAATCTCGCCACTCTCGCCGCTGTTGGAGATGGCCAGCACCAGGTCCTGGCCCGTGACCATGCCCAGATCGCCATGGCTGGCCTCGCCCGGGTGCACAAAAAAGGCCGGCGTCCCGGTCGATGCCAGGGTGGCGGCAATCTTGCGCCCCACATGCCCGCTCTTGCCCATGCCGGTGACCACCACACGCCCGGGAATGTCCAGCATGCGCTGCACGACCTGGACAAAGTTGTCGTCCAGGCGCTGCGTCAGTGCCGCAATGGCCTCGGCCTCGATCGCGAAGGTAGACGCCGCCAGGCGCAGAATCTGCGCCGCTTCAACGGGGCGCTTGGGCTGTAGGGTGCTCATGGAGGCTGATTTTATCGGAGCGCCCGCGCCCCGGCGGGCGCAGGTCATTGCCAAACATGCTTAACCTGCGCCGGGCGCCGGTTGCTGCTGCCGCAGTTGGACTACCATGGCGGCTCCTCCCCTTTTCTGCCCGCCCACCATGCACGCTCCCGACGTCAACGCCTTTTTACGTCACCACATCCGCACCGTTCCCGATTGGCCAGCGCCGGGCGTGCAGTTCCGGGACATCACCCCGCTGCTGCAGAACCCGCAGGTCTTCCATGTGCTGATCGATGCCTTTGTGCACCGCTACATGTCGCGCGACATGCGCCCCGATGTGGTGGCCGGGCTCGATGCGCGCGGTTTCATCCTCGGCGCCGTCATCGCCTACCAGCTCAAGGTGGGCTTTGTGCCGATCCGCAAAAAGGGCAAGCTGCCCTTCACCACGGTCGAAGAAACCTATGAGCTCGAATACGGCAGTGCCACCGTGGAGCTGCATGCCGACGCCGTGAAGCCCGGCGACAAGGTGCTGCTGGTCGATGACCTGATTGCCACTGGCGGCACGATGATGGCCGGCAAGAAGCTGCTGGAAAAGCTGGGCGCCCAGGTGATGGAGGGCGCAGCGATTGTCGACCTGCCGGAGCTGGGCGGCTCCAAGCGGCTGACCGACGCAGGTCTGCCGCTGTTCACCTTGGTGGATTTCGCGGGGCACTGACTACGGCCAGCGGGCCTTCGCACCTCAGCAAAGAGCTGCCAAGGACCCGCGCAAAGTCTCTTCGCGCCGCGCCAGAGGCTTTGAAAATGTTCTCAGTGCAGATCGCCGTACTGGGTATTGCTCAGGCCGCCAAAGCTGGTGTCGGCCGTGGGCGCGGGCGCACCGCCGCGCTGCGCGGCCTCCCGGGCGATCTGGGCATTGTGCGCGGCGCTGCGCGCGGGCGGCACAATCGGCGCGGGCCGGGGCGCCGCACTGGTGGCAGCGCGGTTTGCAGCCGATGCACCGTCGAGCGCAGGCACCGGGTTCAGCGCCGCCTCGAGCAAGGCTTTCTTGAAGGCGGCAATCTCCGCCTCATCGACCGGGTCCATGCCCAGCGGCACCGGCACCACGGCCGGCTGGGGCGCGGTGACCACACTGGGGGCCTTGGAGCTGGTGACACCCAGCTGGGCATTGAGGCGCCAGTAGACGGAAGTGATCACGATCTCGAAACGGGTCTTGGCCGAGTAGGCGATCAAGGCCTCGATCTGCGTGAGCTTGTCGGGCGAGGCGCAGTGCTGCTGGGCCAGGTCCACCATCACGATGAACTGCGTGGCACGCTTGTCCAGCGCCAGCACCTTGAATTTGTAACCTGCCGACAGAATGCCCGAGCGCACCATCGACTCGCGCACGGCGGAATACACCATCTCGCGGCGGGCCGAGCGCTCACCGGGGCGGGGCGCGGCGCTGTCGTGCTGCGGTGCCGCAGCCATGGGCTTGGCGGCCACCAAGGGGCTCTGGGCGGCCAGCATATCGTGCTGGCTCACACCCAGCGGTTCGGCAAACATGGTTTGCGGCCCCAGGGGCGCAAAAGCCGATTTTTTTTCTGGTCGACTGAACCATTTGGCAAATATAGACATGCCACTCCCTACCCTGATCAGAATTTGAGCCGCAGACACAGGCCTTGGGGGATATGGCCTGGCTGGCCGCATCCCGCCTTGCAGGCCCGCAAACCTGGGGTTGGCTGGGTCTGCATCCGCGACTCTCTTATGGTCACCCGTTTCATCACGCAACAGGCGTTTGTAATTGTAGGAAGGAGTATTGCATACACTGGTCAGAAAAGCGCGCGCGATTTGACCAATGCCAAGCTTTTATGTTGCGGCGACGCGGCGTTTTCGGTTGCCCAGGCGCTTGGCCAGCACCGATCCGGCCGCCATCGCCAGCGCGACGGCCACCGTGGGCTGGCGGTTGCACAGCTCGGTAAAGCGGATGCTCGACAGCCCCCAGAGGCGGCAGCCGGCCACCGCCTGCACAGTGGCATTGCGCGGCTGGTGCGAGAAGAACGCGCCTTCGCCGACAATGGAGCCCGCGCCGACGATCGCCAGGCGAATGCGCTGCTTTTCGTCCTCGAAATGCACGCTGAGGCTGCCGCTTTCGACGAAAAACAAGGTGCGCTCCTGCGTGCCTTGCTGAAACAGCACCTGCGATGCCGCCAGCTGGGTCTGCGTCAGGTACGGGGCCAGGATCTCCCACTGCGCAGCCGTCAGCGGGTTGATCATGCTTTCCTCGTCCTGGCAGTTGTTAATGGCTGTTACCAGGGGCTTGATGTCATTGGTGCTATGAAACATGAAATCCTCCTCCGCAATCCTGGCGGTGGATCCACCAGTGATCTATCGAAATTCCTAATCCAAGAAATCTAACCGAGTGGCTGCACAATGGCTGGGCGGCGGGGCAAAAATTTGTAAGAAGTATCGCCCAGCCCACAATTCCTGACCAAGCACGCCGCCTCCCACCTTCTCTCCTAGACGTTTTTCAGATTCCATGCATGCATTACTAGAGGCCATCGCCACCATGCCCGCGAGCCAGCAGGCGCAACGCCTCTTCCACGGCCGGGGCGGCCTGTTTCCCGGTTGCGAACACCTGTCGCTGGACCTGTACCCACCGGCGGTGGTGCTGACCAGCTTTGCGCCGCTGGCCGACGAGGCGCTGCAAAGCGTGGGCGGTGCGCTGCAGCAGCGCTGGCAGCAGCTCTACCCGGGCGAGCCGCTGACCTGGGTCTACCAGTGCCGGGCGCTGGGCGCGGCCGAGACCCGCCTGGTCCAGGGCAGCCTGCCCGAGCCCCATACGGTGCAGGAAGACGATGCCCGCTACCTGGTGCATGTGCTGCGCGGGCAAAACCATGGTCTCTTTCTGGACATGGCCGAGGGCCGGCGCTGGGTGCGCCAGTTCATCGCGCGCCAGCCCGATCCCGAGCGCTGCACCGTGCTCAACCTGTTTGCCTATACCTGCGCCTTTTCGGTGGCGGCGCTGCAGGCAGGCGCCGGCCAGGTGGTCAATATCGACATGAGCAAGGCGGCCTTGGCCAGCGGCCAGCAGAACCACCGCCTCAACCAGCTCGCAGGCGGCCAGTTCTGGGGCCATGACATTTTCAGCAGCTGGGGCAAGATCACCCGCACCGGGCCTTACCAGCTGGTGATCATGGACCCGCCCAGCTACCAAAAGGGCAGCTTTGTCGCCACCAAGGATTACGCGCGCCTGATCAAGCGCCTGCCCGATCTGCTGGCGCCGGGCGGCTTTGCGCTGCTCTGCCTCAACGCCCCCGAGCTGCCGCTGGCCTTCTTGCAAGACCAGATGGCCGCGCTGGCGCCGGAGCTGGAGTTCATCGAGCAGGTGGCCAACCCGGCCATCTTTGCCGATGTCTCGCCCGACCGGGCGCTCAAGGTGCTGGCCTACCGCATGCCCAGCTGAGGCTGCGCCGCTGGTTCAGCGGTTTAGAGCCGGTAACACGATCCAGCAAACCGAAGGTTTGCGGTTGAGACTAGGCGTCCTGCCGCAGGCAGTACTGTAGTACGACAAGGCAGGGCAACGACGTATCAAGGGTTGTGTTAACGGCTCTTAGTCGATGACGACCAGCTTGCCGCGCATCGGCTCGGCATGCGTGGGGAAGGAGCAGAAATAGGTGTAGTCCTCACCCTGGCGCAGGCGCTCGACCGGGAAGCTCACCGAGGCATGCTCGCCGCCCGACAGCATCTGGGTGGCAGCCAGCACGCGGGCATCGCCACGGCTGAGCCAGGCGCGCTCGGGGCCCGAACGCTGGCCTTCGCGGATCACCGCCTCGGTGTCCTGGCTGCGCGTCAGCACCCAGTTGTGGCCCGCTTCCTGCCAGGGCTTTTTGCCGGTGTGCAGCAGGTGCACGATGAACTGTGCGCAGCGCTTGCTCACGCGCAGCTCGGTCAGGTCAAACTTTTTGCCGGGCTGGCCTTGTACATGGGCCTCGCAGACCGGGGCCGGCGCCGTGGCGGGCGCGGCGGGCTGCGCGAAGGCGGCGCTGCTGGCGCCCAGGGTGGCGGCGCAAAGGGCAAGATGGTGCAAGGAAAACGTCATGGTGGATCGCTTGGGTGGTTGAGAAAGAAGAAGCAGGCGGTGGATCCCTCTGGCCGCTCAGCGCAGCAGGCCATCCACCATCACCTGCGGAATGCCGCGCGAGCAGGGCTCGACACGGGCCCGCACGCCATAGACACGGGCCAGCAGCTCGGGGTTGATCGCGTCGCTGGGCAGGCCATCGGCCTGCAGCTCGCCGCTTTTCAGCACCAGCACGCGGTCGGCATGGCGCAGCGCCAGGCCCAGGTCATGCAGGACCACCAGCGTGACCATGCCGCAGCGGCGGGTCTGCTCGCCCACCAGTTCCATCACATGGAACTGGTGGTTCAAATCCAGCGCCGACAGCGGCTCATCGAGCATCAGCACCTGGGGCTGGCGGATCAGCGCCTGCGCCAGGCCGGCCAGCTGCGCCTGGCCGCCCGATAGCTCATCGAGGTGGCGCATGGCCAGGTGGTCAATGCCCAGCAGCTGCAGCAAAGCGGCGCACTGCATGACGGCATCCTGGGCCGGCTCCGCACCCACCTGCAGGCTGTGGGGCGAGGCCTTGCGCGCGGCCATCAGCGATTCGATCACGCGCAGATGCACGGCCGCCGGCAAGGCCTGGGGCTGGTAGACCACGCGCCGGGCGCGCTCGGCCAGGCTGGCCTGGTCCAGCGCTTCACCGTGCAGGCGCACCTGGCCGCTGGCACGGGTCAGCCCCGCCAGCGCCCGCAACAAGGTCGATTTGCCACTGCCATTGGGCCCCAGCACCACGGTGACCTGGCCGGGCTGCAGATCGGCCAGCGACAGCCCAGGAATGACCACGCGCCGGCCATAGGCCACCTGCAGTCCGCTGATCTGCAAACCGCCCGCGCTCATGCCCGCCCCCGGGTGCGCAGCACAATGGCCAGAAAGAAGGGAATGCCCACCAGCGAGGTAACGATGCCCACCGGCACGATGACGCCGGGCACCAGCGCCTTGGAAGCGACGGAGGCCAGCGACAGCACCAGCGCGCCGGTCAAGGCCGAGGCAGGCAGGTAAAAGCGGTGGTCATCGCCCACGAGCCGGCGCGCAATATGCGGCGCGACCAGGCCAATAAAGCCGATGCTGCCGACAAAGGCCACCGACAGGGCCGCCAGCAGGCTGATGCGCAGCAGCGCGCCCAGGCGCAGGCGCCGCACATCCACACCAAAGCTGGCCGCGCGGTCCTCCCCCAGGCGCAGCGCGGTCAGCCGCCAGGCATTGCGCATCGACAGCGGCAGCACCACCGCCAAGGCCAAGGCCAGCGCACCCAGCTTGGGCCAGGTCGCCCGCGAGAGGCTGCCCATGGTCCAGAACACCAGGCCCTGCAAGGCCTCGGCCGTGGCCACAAACTGCAGCAAGGACACCAGGGCATTGAAGCTGAACACCAGCGCAATGCCAAACAGCACCACACCCGTCGCGCTCATGCCGCCCCAGCGGGCCACCAGATCCAGCAGCAAGGCCGAGGCCATTGCAAACACAAAGGCATTGGCCGGCACCGCCCAGGATGCGGGCACGCCCGGCAGGCTCCAGTCCAGCACAATCGCCAGCGCTGCGCCAAACGCGGCGGCCGACGACAGCCCCAAGGTAAAAGGGCTGGCCAGCGGGTTGGCCAGCACGGTCTGCATCTCGGCGCCCGCCAGGCCCAGCGCCAGGCCGACGGCGACTGCCATCAACGCATAGGGCAGGCGAATGTCCCAGACAATCACGCGCAGCGCTGGCGGCGCGGCATCGGGCGTGTACAGGGTCTGCAGCAGCTGCGGCAGCGCCAGGCCCGAGGGGCCGGTGGTGAAGTCAAACAGCAGGGCCGCGACAATCGCGCTGGCCAGCAGCGCCAGCACCAAAAGGCGCCAGCCCGTCAAGCGGCGGTAGGCCTGGGCGCGCTGCTGGGCCTGGGCCACATCGACGGCCGAGCTGGCAGCGCCTGCGGCCAGCGGCGGCACAGCCACGCTCATGGCTTGGCCTTCAAGGGGGCGATATCGCCCCAGTACGCGCCTTGCATCGGCAGCGCCGGCAAGAAGCGCTGGTTGATCTCAGCCATCGTCGCCTGCGGGTCCACATCGGCAAAGCGCTCGGGGTAGAACCACTTGGCCATGGCCTCGATCGCCAAAATATTGGTGGGCGCATCATAGAAGTTGTGCCACAGGCCATGGGCGCGGCCCGCGCGCACGGCGCTCAGCGTCTCAAAACCCGGACGCTGGGTCAGCTCGCGCAGGCTGCTGCCCAGTTGCGCGGCGCTCACCCCTTCGCCCGCCCGCACCATCGGCCGGCTGCCCTGGGGCCGGCTGCCGGTGGCGATGTAGACGGCCGGGTCCTGGGCGATCAGCGCCTCCTGGTTCAGGTCGCCAATCGCGCCGGGGATCTTGCCTGCCGCGATATTGATGCCGCCAGCGGCGTCAATGAACTCACCCACATTGCCCTTGCCGGCCGTGTGGCAGCAGCCATCCCAGACACCGGCCAGCAGCTCGGCAAACACCAGTGGGCGCTGGTCCGCAGGGATGCCCTTGACGCGGGACTGCACGCGCTGCAAATGCGTCTCGTAGAAATCGGCATAGGCATTGGCCTGCGCCTCGCGCTGCACCGCCCGGCCCAGGATGCGGATGCTCTTGGCGGTATTGCGCACCGGCTGGGCGCGGAAGTCGATGAACACCACCGGCACGCCGGCTTTCTCCAGCGCCTGCACCAGGCTGCTTTGGCGGCCCGGGCCATGGCCGCCCAGACCAAAGATGGCGATATCTGGCTGGGTGGACACCGATTTTTCGTAGCTGACGCTGTCCTCCGAGGTACGGCCAATCAGCGGAATCTGCGTGATCTGCGGAAAGCGCTGCTGGTAGGCCGCCCAGCCATTGGGGTCGGCAAAGGCCAGCTCACCTTGCCAGCCCACAATGCGCTTCAGGGGCTCAGCGCCCTCCATCAGCGCCAGCGCGTACAGAAATCGGCCTTCGCCCAGCAGAATATGGTCCACCTTGGCGGGGATCTGCACGGTGCGGCCTACGATATCCACCACCGTCGTGCCCTGCGCGGCTGCGACCTCACTTGCAGCTTGCGCCGGGGCAGCGATGGTCAGGCCTGTGGCCAGGCCCAGCCCCAGCGCCAATCCCAGCGCGCGCAGGCGTATGCCCGCTTGCGCAGCAGTACAAAAACGGGACGGAATCCGGGCAGCGGATGCACCTGCACCTTGCAGTGCCGGGGAGAGCTTCAATGCGGTCATGGTCACAACAAACTAGAATGAAAATCGTTCTTATTGATCAGTGAGCCGCCACTCTAATCAGCGCCGCAGCGGCCCAAGAGCCGCTGCCCGCCTGATTTGCAATGCCATGTTGTCGCCCCGCCCTCCAACACAATCCATTACTTATCCGGAGAAAACCGTGACGCCCCCGCCCCCCGCCAGCCTGCCCGGCAAGGCCCGCATCCTGGTGGTCGATGACGACCCGGAGATCCGCGAGCTGCTCTGCGACTACCTGCGCGCCCAGGGCATGCAGGCGGCTGCCGTGGCCGATGGCCAGGGCATGTGGGACTGGCTGGCCCGCCACAGCGCTGACCTGGTGGTGCTGGACCTGATGCTGCCCGGCGTCGATGGCCTGGCGCTGTGCCGCAGCCTGCGCGAGCGCACCCCTATCGCGGTGGTGATGCTGACAGCGCGCGGCGCGCTGATGGACCGCATCCTGGGGCTGGAGATGGGCGCCGACGACTACCTGCCCAAGCCCTTTGACCCGCGCGAGCTGCTGGCCCGCATCACTGGCGTGCTGCGGCGCACGCGCCAGGTGCCGGCATCGATGCACGAGCCCGAGCACCTGGCCACCCTGCGCTTTGCCGGCTGGACCTTGAACATGCAAAGCCGCAGCCTGCATGACCCCGATGGCCTGCTGATCAGCCTGGCCCAGTCGGACTACCGCGTGCTCTGCGCGCTGGCGCAGAACCCGCAGCGCACCTTAAGCCGCGACTACCTGGCCGAATACACCTTTGGCCGCGAGCGCCAGGCGCTGGACCGCGCCGTCGATGTCTGCATCAGCCGCCTGCGCCAGCACCTGGAGCCCCAGCCGCGCCAGGCCCAGCTGCTGCGCACCGTGCGCAATGCCGGCTATGTGCTCGCCTGCGAGGTCGAGACGCTGGCGTGAACAGCGCCGCTGCAACCCCAGGCCAGGGCCGCTGGCGTCCCAACGGGCTATCGTGGCTGGCGCGGCTGTGGCCGCAGACCCTGTCCGGCCGCATCGCCGCCATCCTGGTCATCGGCATGCTGGCCGCCCAGGCGATGACCGGCACCATCTGGTGGGAGATGCGCCGCAGCCAACTGCTGGAGGTGCCCCTGCGCCTGGTGGCGGCACGCGCTGCCGATACGCTGGCCTTGCTGCAGGCCAGCCCGCCCGAGCAGCGTGCCGCGCTGGTTGCGCAGTGGCAAGGCAGCCGCTACCAGCTGCAGCTGGTCGACGGCGCAGGCGCCACCACCGCGCCCTCGCCCTACCCCGAAGCCCAAGCCCTGGTGGCCCAGGTGATCGGCGAGCGCCTGGGCCAGCCCGTGCCCTTGCAGTTGCAGCAGCTCGCGCTGCTGGGCGAGCGCCACGCAGAAGGCCGCCGCCACCCGGTGCTGCTGGCCGACCAGCCCGAAGCCCATCTGCGCCTGCTGCTGCAAATGCAGGATGGCCAGTGGCTGCAGATCGATGCGCAGGAAGGCGAAATCGGCCAACCGGTGCAGCCGCTGCAGGCGCTGGCCGACTATGTGCTGCGTGTCTACCTGCTGCGCAGCCTGGTGATTGTGGCCGTCGCCCTCATTGCGGTGCGCCTGGCGATGCGCCCCCTGCAGCGCCTGGCCGCCGCCGCCGAGGCGCTGGGCCGCAACCTGCACAGCCCGCCGATGGATGCGCGGGGCCCGCGCGAAGTGCAGCAGGCGGCCCAGGCCTTCAACGCGATGCAGCAAAAAATCAACGAAGGCCTGGCAGAGCGCACACGCTTTTTGGCCGCTGTATCGCATGACCTGCGCTCGCCCATCACCCGGCTGCGCCTGCGCGCCGAAATGCTCGAGCCCGACGCCCTGCGCGCCAAGTTTCGCAAGGACCTCGAAGAGATGGAGCACATGGTTGCCTCCACCCTGGACATGCTCACCGGCGCCCATGCCAGCGGCCCGCGCCAGACCATGGACATCCATGCTTTGGTCCATGGCGTAGCCCAGGACATGCACGAGGCCAGCGGCCTGCCGGTCCCCGTCAGCGGCCGGGCGCTGCAGCCCTACACCGGCTACGCCCAAAGCCTGCGCCGGGGCCTGCAGAACCTGGTGGAAAACGCGCTGCGCTATGCCGGCGATGCGCAGTTGCACATCGACGACGATGGCCAGCAGCTGCGCATCCACGTGCGCGACCATGGCCCCGGCATCCCCGCCGCACAGCGCGAACGGGTGCTGGAGCCCTACTACCGCATGGAGCCCTCCCGCAATGCCGCATCCGGCGGCGTGGGGCTGGGTCTATCGATTGCGCAGACGGTGGCGCAGGCCCATGGGGGCGAGCTGTTGCTGCGCGAGGCGGATGGGGGCGGGTTGGAGGCGGTGCTGGTGCTGCCTCGGGGGCTGGAGCCGCGATGAACCACAGCAGTTCTTACATGTAGCCCGTGGACCGTCTGCCGAACGCTCAGCAGAATCCCAAACGTCGTGCGCGGCCGCTCATGCTGAGTTATCCGGAATTTCGGGACAGTTCTAAAAGAACTTAAAGATTCCTAGATGCGCACTGACGCAGCGCACGCGCCAGAACCTCCCATCACTTGCCAATACAAAAGCTCGAAAAAATCACCCCCAGCAAATCATCCGATGTGAATTCGCCGGTGATCGCATTGAGTGATTGCTGCGCCAGGCGCAGCTCTTCGGCCAGCAGGTCGAGGGCGGGGCTGTCCACATGCAGCTGGGCATGGGCGATATCCAGGTGCTCTTCGACCTGTTGCAGCGCCTGCACATGGCGGGCGCGGGCGATGTAGGTGCCTTCGGCGGCGGGCTGCCAGCCGGCCATGGCCAGCAGTTGCTGGCGCAGGGTGTCGAGGCCCGCGCCGGTTTTGGCCGACAGCACCAGCGGGGTCTGGTCGCCCGCAGCGGCAGCAGCAGGCGGGGTGCTGAACTGGGCGGCGGCCTCGGCGCTTTGGCGGTGCGCCTCGTCGGGGGTCAGCGCATCGGCCTTGTTCCAGACCTGCAGCACGGGCACATTGGCAGGCAGCTGCTGCTGCAAGGTGGCGGCAATCTCGCGGTCGGCCTGGGCATAGTCGGCCTGGGCCATGCGGGTCAGGTCGTGCAAGAAGAGCACCGCGTCGGCGGCGGCGATTTCTTCCCAGGCGCGGGCAATGCCGATGCGCTCGACCTCGTCACTGCTCTCGCGCAGGCCGGCGGTGTCGATCACATGCAGGGGCACGCCTTCGATCTGGATGGTTTGCGCAACCTTGTCGCGCGTGGTGCCGGCAATGGGGGTGACGATGGCCAGCTCGGCGCCAGCGAGCGCATTGAGCAAGGAGCTTTTGCCTGCATTGGGCTGGCCGGCAATCACCACCTTGATACCCTCGCGCAGCAAGGCGCCCTGGCGGGTGCGCTGCATGACGGCCTGCACGGTGGCGCGCAGCTGGTCCAGCTGGCCATAGGCATCGGCTTTTTGCAGAAAGTCGATCTCCTCTTCGGGGAAATCCAGGGTGGCCTCGACCAGCATGCGCAGGTGCACCAGCGCATCGCGCAGGCGGTGCACCTCTTGCGAGAAGGCACCGGTCAGCGAGCGGCTGGCGCTGCGCGCGGCCGCCTCGGTGCTGGCGTCGATCAAATCGGCAATTGCCTCGGCCTGGGCCAGGTCGATCTTGTCGTTGAGAAACGCGCGCTCGGTGAACTCCCCCGGCTCGGCCAGGCGCAGGCCCGGCAGCAGCGGCGTGCCACTATCAGCCTCCGCCTGCGCGGCTTCCAGGCAGCGGGCCAGCAGCAGCTGCAGCACCACCGGGCCGCCGTGGGCCTGCAGCTCCAGCACATCCTCACCGGTGTAGCTGTGCGGCGCGGGAAAGTACAGCGCCAGCCCCTGGTCAATGGCCTGGCCGTCTGCTGCTTTAAAGGGCAGGTAGGTGGCTTCGCGCGGCTTCAAAGCCTTGCCGCAGAGGCGCTCGACCAGCGGCGCAATCGCCTTGCCCGATACGCGCACAATGCCCACCGCTCCGCGCCCGGGGGCAGTGGCAATGGCAACAATCGGATCGTGGTGGCGTGCAAGCATGGGCAGGTCTTTGGCGCGAGTGGAGCAAGCCCCACATTATCGGGCGACCAGGCCGGCGGCATGCCCGCCAGGCTATTGGCCTGGTTCACCGCACTTCGCCCCGCCCCATGAAAAAAGCCTGCTGGCGCAGGCTTTGGGGTGGTTGGAGTGTGCAGCGAGACGCTTACTTGACCGTGGTCCAGGCGGGGATGGGGCGCGCATCGGCGCGGTAGACGGTCTCGATGCCCTTGCGCATCGCCCAGGGGAAGATCTGGTGGTGCACGGGGATCGTGTAGAAGTTGTCCTTGGTCATCTTCAAGGCGTCGTTGATCAAGGCATCGCGCTTGGCCGTGTCGGTCTCGGTCTTCATCGCGTCGATCTTGGCGTCCAGCTCCTTGTCGGCAATGCGGCCGCCGTTGTAGACGCCGCCGCCCGCTGCGCCCTTGCTGTGGATCAGCGCGTCGAGCGAGTAGAGCGCATCAAAGGTCGCCACACCCCAGCCGAACAGGTAGGCGTTCGGGTCGGAGTTCATCACGCGGGTCACGAACTGCGCCATCGGCGTCGCCTGCAGGCTGGTCTTGATGCCGATGCGGGTCCACATCGCGGTGACGGCCTGGCAGATCGCCTCGTCGTTCACATAGCGGTCGTTCGGGCATTCGAGCTTGAGGTTGAAGCCATTGGGGTAACCCGCTTCAGCCAGCAGCTTCTTGGCGCCTTCGACGTCGTACTTGGCGGCACGCTCTTCGAGCTCCTTGCTCCAGCCGTGCACCATCGGTGCCACCATCGTGCCGGCGGTGATCGACATGCCGCGCATCGTGCGCTTGTGCAGGCCGTCGGTGTCGATGGCCATGTACATGGCCTTGCGCACGCGCACATCCTTCATCGGGTTCTTGCCCGGGGTGCCAGCGCCTGGCAGCTCGTCGCGGAAGATGTCCAGACCCAGGTAGATGGTGCGGTTCTCGGTACCCTCGAGCAGCTTCAACTCCGCGGTCTTCTTGATGCGGTCCTGGTCTTGCGGCGGCGGGTCGACCATGAAGTCGACCTGGTTGGAGATCAGTGCCGCGGTGCGGGTGGCGGCCGACTTGATGGGGGTGAAGACGATCTCGTCGACGTTGCCGGTGGGCTTGTCCCACCAGGCGGCGTTCTTCTTCAGGGTCAGCTTCACATCGGGCTGCCAGCTGACGGCGACAAAGGAGCCGGTGCCATTGGTATTGCGGCTGGAGTAGCTTTCTTCCTTGCCGGCGTAGTCCTGGGTCTTGACGGCGTTGTTCTTCTCGGCCCAGGCCTTGTTCATGATGCGTGCTTCGGTCAGCTCGCGCAGCAGGATGGGGTTGGGGCCCTTGAGGATCAGATCGACGGTGAAGTCATCGACCTTCTTGACTTCCTTGATGCTCTGGGTGGCGCTCATCATGTTCGATGGCGGGGTCATGATGCGGGTCAGCGAGAACACCACATCATCGGCGGTGAAGGCTGCGCCATCGTGGAATTTGACGCCCTTGCGCAGCTCAAAGCGCCACTGGGTGGGGCTCACCTCGGTCCACTTGGTCGCCAGTGCGGGCTCCAGCTGGAAATCCTTGCCGTAGCGCACCAGCGGCTCATAGACCTGCTGCAGGAAAGCATGGGTGGTCTGGTGGTTCTGTGCGTGGGGGTCCAGGGTCAGGATGTCGTTGGCACCTGCCCAGCGCAAGGTGGCCGCCTGGGCCGCGCCTGCACAGACCAACACTGCCAGCGCCAGCGCGCTAGGTCGAAAAACCGATACTTTCGCCATACCTGAACCCCTATTTTGTTGAACACATTTTCAAACAACTCATGCTAACGAAAAAACGGTCGCTAATGCGACCGTTTGGGAGGTGTATCCGGGAATGCCCGCCTAGGCAATCCCTGCATTGACAAATGCTGGCTACTTGAACTTCGGCAGGTTGAACTGCGGCGGCACACCCATGCGGGTATTGATGATCCACTGCTGGGCAATCGACAGCAGGTTGTTGGTCAGCCAGTACAGCACCAGACCGGCCGGGAAGAAGAAGAACATCACGCTGAACATCAGCGGCATGATCCACATCATCTTGGCTTGCATCGGATCGGGTGGTGCGGGGTTCAGCGCCGTCTGCAGCAGCGACGACAGGGTCATCAGCACAGGCAGGATGAAGAACGGATCGGGCACCGACAGGTCATGGATCCAGCCGATCCAGGGCGCGTTGCGGATTTCCACCGACGACAGCAGCACCCAGTACAGCGCGATGAACACCGGGATCTGGATCACGATCGGGAAGCAACCGCCCATGGGGTTGACCTTCTCTTCGCGGTAGATGCGCATCATCTCCTGCTGCATCTGCTGGGGCTTGTCCTTGAGGCGCTCGCGCATCTCCATGATGCGGGGGTTGATCGCCTTCATCTTGGCCATCGATGCATAGGCCTTGGCATTGAGCCAGTAGAACGCGATCTTCAGCAGCATCACCAGGGCCACAATCGACCAGCCCCAGTTGCCGATGAAGCCGTGCAGCTTGTCGAGCAGCCAGTACAGCGGCTTGGCCAGAATCGTCACCCAGCCGTAGTCCTTGACCAGTTCCAGACCGGGAGCGATGGCTTCCAGCGTCTTTTCAATCTGCGGGCCCACGAACAGGCGCGCATCGATGGCCTTGCTCTGGCCGGGAGCGATCTCGCCCAGGTGGGTGATTTCGCCAACCGAGTACAGGTTGGTGCCGGCCTTGCGCACATAGATGTCGCGCTGCGTGCCCTGGGGCAGCAGCCAGGCGCTGGCAAAGTAGTGCTGCACCATGGCCACGTAGCCGTTGTCCGCTACCTTGTCCACGCTGTCGGTCTTGCCGTTTTCGATGTCCTTGAAGTCGACCTTGTGGTACTTCTTGGCTTCGGTGTAGACGGCCGGGCCGGTGAAGGTCGAGTAGAACGAGGATTCGCCAGCGGGCTTGTTGCCATCACGCGTCAGCTGCAGGTACAGCTGGGGGTTGACTGCGGCCGAGCCGGTGTTCACCACCTCTTGCTTCAGGCCAATCGCATAGTCGCCGCGCTTGAGCGTCCAGGTCTTGACCAGCTTGACGCCGCCCAGATCCGGCGACTCGAACACCACGTTCAGCTCGTTCTGGCCTTCGGCCAGCTCGCGCGGACCGGGCTTGAGGGTCATCGCCGTCTTGTGGGTCGGGAAGTTGCCGCCGATCAGACCGGTCTGTGCGACGTAGACGCGGTTGGCGCTCTCGTCGAGCAGCTTCACGGGCTTGATCTTGTCGTCCTGGTCGGCGTACTTGAGCAGCTCGGCACCCACCAAGGATGCGCCTTCGCTGTCAAAGGTCAGGCGCAGCAGGTCGGAGGCCACGGTCAGCTTCTCGCGTGCAGCAGCAGGGGCTGCCGCATCTGCAGCAGCCGTGCCGGGCACGTTGCTGGCGTTCGCAGCAGCCGCAGGGCTGGCGGCGCTGGCAGCGGGCAGACCGTTGTCGGTGCTGACTGCATCTGCAGGCGCCTGGGCCGTCACCTCAGGTGTGGGGAAGAATGTGGGTTTGCGACCATTGTGGATTTGCCACTTGTCCCAGAGCAGGACCAGGGAGAAACCAAATATCACCCACAAGATGGTGCGGCGAATATCGTTCATGAAGACTTCTCAGAGGGGGAAGAGGATGAATCGGCGGGAGTCACCAGACGACTGAACCAGCGCGGATGCGCGGGGACCGGGTCATGGCCGCCCTCGCACCAGGGATGGCAGCGCACCAGGCGGCGCACCGTCAAATAGCTGCCCATGGCAGCACCGTGCTGTTCCAGCGCCTGCAATGAATAGGCAGAGCACGTGGGCTCGAACCGACAGGCAGAACCTAGCCAAGGGCTCAGCAGCAGCCTGTAGCCGCGCACCAAACCCATGAGCAAGCGTTGCATCATACGCTAAGCGCCTTGGCGCCTTCGCCGCGCTCGGCTTTGGCCGGCTGGCTGTTCTTATGCGCCCGGGCAAACAGCTGCATCAGCTCGGCCCGCACCGCCTGCTTGAGCAGGTCGGAGCTGGGGCTGATGAACTGCTTGCGGTCGAACGTGCTGCGCAAGCGCACCACATGGGCGGCGACAGGCAGCTGCGCCTCGTGCAGCGCAGCGACGGCATAGATCTGCCGCTTGATGGCGTTGCGGGTGACCGCGCGGCGCGCCCAGCGCTTGGGCACCATGGCACCCAGCCAGGCCGCCTCCAACGCAAAAAGAGCCTGTGCCCCAACCTTTGCAGGTGGGTCACCAGGCCCTGATGGGGCAGCGGCGCTGCCCGAGGCGTCGGCAGACAACACCAGCCTGTGCAGCGCAAAGTGCGCTGTACGGGCGATGGTGCCGCCTGCCATGGCGGCTTGGAATTGAGGGCGAGTCTTAAGGCGATGCATAAGTGTCACCCACTGGTGCACTACCTGGCACCCGGAAGGTGCCCGTCACCCTGTCAGCCTTACAGGCCCAGACGCTTGCGGCCCTTGGCGCGGCGTGCGTTGATAACAGCGCGGCCACCCTTGGTCTTCATGCGGACGAGGAAACCGTGGGTACGGGCGCGGCGAACTTTGGAAGGTTGGTAAGTACGTTTCATGATGCAATTCCTAGAGAGGCTTGGTTCCGGTTTGTTGGCCGCTTGCATCCAAAAATGAACACAAAAGCAACCAAGCTCAAGCCCTGCTCAAGCGCAACACCGGTGAAATAGTGCGGACCACCCCCATGGCAAGGGCACAAGGCCTGCTGCCAGCGCGGACGGACACGCGCGTAAAATTCGCCCTGACATGCAGGGAAACCGCAAATTATCGCAGTGTTTACTGTCCTTGGCAATTACTTGGCTTTGTCCTCGGTTTTTTCTGTAATATGCGCAGACTTTTGCCAAGTCTGCGGCCAGCCCATCGAGGAAACCCGAGCATGGGGTTTGTGCAGACCAGTCCGTTGTGTGGATAACTTTTGCACAAGCTACAATAGGCAGCCGATCAACCTTCCCCCTTATCCACAACAACAATAGCGTGGGGGATGAATCTTTCCGTGGGATAACAATGGATGAAGCCAGCCTGGGCCAAGGTTTGTGGCGTGCAGTTGTAGAGCAACTCGCCCAAGAAATGCCCGAGCAACAGTTCAACACCTGGATCAAGCCGCTGACCGCTGTCGTGTCGGACGACTTGTCCAAGGTCACGCTCTATGTGGCCAACCGTTTCAAGCTTGACTGGATTCGCGCCCAATACACCGGCCGCCTGGCCGCCATGCTGGAGGAAACCTACGGACAACCCGTGGCCATCGAGTTGGCCATTGCCCAGCGTGATGCGGCCGTGCGCACCGTCGTGCGCCCGCCGGTGCGCAGCGGGGGAGCGCTGGCCGCATCTGCCCAGGGCAGCGGTACCTCGTCGGGTATGGGCCTGGGGCCGTCCTACGGGCCAGCGAGCCGCAACCCCGGTCAGGCTGCCGCCAACGCAGCCGAGCAGTACCGCAACAGCATCCAGATCAGCGACACCAGCCCCGCGCCCCATGCGGCTCAGGCCAGCAGCGCCGAGGGCGATACCGGCAATGCCAGCGGCAACTTCCGCAACCGCTTGAACCCGGTGCTCACGTTTGACACGCTGGTCGAAGGTACCGCCAACCGCATGGCACGCTCGGCGGCCATGCATGTGGCGGCTTCTCCTGGCCATCTGTACAACCCCTTGTTCATCTACGGCGGCGTCGGTCTGGGTAAGACCCACCTGGTGCATGCCGTGGGCAACAAGCTGCTGGCCGACAACCCGGACGCCAAAGTTCTCTACATACATGCCGAGCAGTTCGTCTCGGATGTGGTCAAGTCCTACCAGCGCCGCACCTTTGACGAGTTCAAGGAGCGCTACCACTCGCTCGATCTGCTGCTGATCGACGATGTGCAGTTTTTCGCCAACAAGGACCGCACGCAGGAAGAGTTCTTCAACGCCTTTGAAGCGCTGCTGGCCAAGAAGAGCCACATCGTGATGACGTCCGACACCTATCCCAAGGGTCTGGCCAATATCCACGAGCGCCTGGTCTCGCGCTTTGACTCGGGCCTGACGGTGGCCATCGAGCCGCCCGAGCTGGAGATGCGCGTTGCGATTCTGATCAACAAGTCGCGCGTTGAAGGCACGGAGATGCCCGAGGAAGTGGCCTTCTTCGTGGCCAAGAACGTGCGCTCCAATGTGCGCGAGCTCGAAGGCGCGCTGCGCAAGATCCTCGCCTACTCGCGCTTCAACCAGAAGGAAATATCCATCCAGCTGGCGCGCGAAGCGCTGCGCGATCTGCTGTCGATCCAGAACCGCCAGATCAGCGTGGAGAACATCCAGAAGACCGTCGCGGACTACTACAAGATAAAGGTCGCCGACATGTACAGCAAGAAGCGCCCGGCCAGCATTGCCCGCCCGCGCCAGATTGCCATGTACCTGGCCAAGGAGCTGACCCAGAAAAGCCTGCCGGAAATCGGCGAGCTGTTTGGTGGCCGCGACCACACCACCGTGCTGCACGCCGTGCGCAAGATCGGTGGCGAACGCCAGCAATTGACCGAGCTGAACCAGCAATTGCACGTGCTGGAGCAGACCCTCAAGGGCTAGCCGATGGAATTTTTTGATTTCGCCAATTGCCTGCGCGCCGCAGGCACAATGGCAAATGGGACAGGTGCAGAGGGGGCTCCGTGCACAACTGCCGTCCACAACAACACCGCAATTTGACAAGAGGTTGAAATGATTGTTCTGAAGGCCACACAAGACAAAGTCATCGCAGTACTGCAGTCGGTCGCCGGTATTGTCGAGCGGCGCCACACTTTGCCGATTCTGGCCAATGTGCTGATCCGCAAGACCGGCAATGCCCTGCAGCTGACCACCAGCGATCTGGAAATCCAGATCCGCACCACGGCCGAGCTGGGCGGTGACATGGGTGACTTCACCACCACCGTGGGCGCCCGCAAGCTGATCGACATTCTGAAGACCATGCCCAGCGACCAGACCGTGAGCCTGGAGACGCAGCAGTCCAAGATGATCCTCAAGGGTGGCAAGAGCCGCTTTACCTTGCAGACCCTGCCTGCGGAAGACTTCCCGCTGGTGCAAGAGGCGCCCTCCTTCGGCCCCGTGTTCAGCGTGCCGCAAAAGGTGCTCAAGGACCTGATGAGCCAGGTCTCGTTCGCGATGGCCGTGCAGGACATCCGTTACTACCTGAACGGCATCCTGTTCGTGGCCGAGGGCAACACCCTGAGCCTGGTGGCCACCGACGGCCACCGCCTGGCCTTTGCCAGCGCCACCCTGGATGTGGAAGTGCCCAAGCAGGAAGTGATTCTGCCGCGCAAGACCGTGCTGGAACTCCAGCGCCTGTTGTCTGATGCCAGCGGCGACAACCAACCCGTCATCGAGATGCAGTTCGCCAGCAACCAGGCGCGCTTCACCTTTGCCGGCATGGAGTTCGTCACCAAGCTGGTCGAGGGCAAGTTCCCCGACTACAACCGCGTCATCCCGCGCAACCACCCCAACAGCATTACCCTGGGCCGCGCGCCACTGCTGGCCAGCATGCAGCGCACGGCCATCATGACCAGCGACAAGTTCAAGGGCGTGCGCCTGACCATCGAGCCCGGCACCCTGCGCATTGCGGCCAACAACGCCGAGCAGGAAGAGGCTGTGGACGAGCTCGATATCGACTACGGCGGCCCGGCTGTCGAAGTCGGCTTCAACGTTACCTACCTGATCGATGTGCTCTCCAACATGGGCCAGGACATGGTGCGCATCGACTTTGCCGACAACAACAACTCGGCGCTGATCACCAACCCGGAAAACGACACCTTCAAGTACGTGGTCATGCCGATGCGCATGTAAGCGACGGACACGACCCATGCGCCGGCTGGCAGATGCAGGCCGGCGCAGGACCGAGATTTATTTGATTCAAAGACATGGCAGGGCGCCGCGCCCTGCCAGTGCAGTACCAAGGCAGCTTCATGACCGCAGAAAACCAGCCGGAACAATCCCCCAGCACGCCAGGCCCCGATGCCGGCGGCTATGGCGAAGGCGCCATCCAGATCCTGGAAGGGCTGGAGGCTGTGCGCAAACGCCCGGGCATGTACATCGGCGATACCTCGGACGGCACCGGCCTGCACCACCTCGTGTTCGAAGTGGTGGACAACTCCATCGACGAGGCCCTGGCCGGCTATTGCGACGACATCCTGGTGACCATCCATGCCGACGGCTCGCTGTCGGTGGTGGACAACGGCCGGGGCATTCCCACCGGCGTGAAGATGGATGACAAGCACGAGCCCAAGCGCTCGGCCGCTGAAATCGCGCTGACCGAGCTGCACGCCGGCGGCAAGTTCAACCAGAACAGCTACAAGGTCTCGGGCGGTCTGCACGGCGTGGGCGTGTCCTGCGTGAACGCACTGTCCATCAAGCTCAAGCTCATCGTGCGCCGCGAAGGCCAGGTGCACCAGATCGACTTCTCGCGCGGCTTTGTGCAAAACCGCCTGATTGAAGTGGTCGACGGCGTCGAGATCTCGCCGATGCGCATTGTGGGCGCGACCGAGAAGCGCGGCACCGAAGTGCACTTCCTGCCCGACCAGGAAATCTTCAAGGAAAACTACGAGTTCCGCTATGAGATCCTGGCCAAGCGCCTGCGCGAGCTGTCCTTCCTGAACAACGGCGTGCGCATCCGCCTCAAGGACGAGCGCGATGGCAAGGAAGACGACTTCTCCGGCGCCGGCGGCGTGCAGGGCTTTGTCGAGTTCATCAACGGCACCAAGAAAGTGCTGCACCCCACCGTGTTCCACGCCGAAGGCAGCCGCCCGGCCGAGACCTATGGCGGCATCCCTGGCACCGAGATCGGTGTCGAAGTGGCCATGCAGTGGAACGACGGCTACAACGAGCAGGTGCTGTGCTTTACCAACAACATCCCCCAGCGTGATGGCGGCACCCATTTGACCGGCCTGCGCGCGGCGATGACCCGCGTCATCGGCAAGTACATCGCCGACCATGACCTGGCCAAGAAGGCCAAGGTCGAAGTCACCGGCGACGACATGCGCGAAGGCCTGTGCGCGGTGCTCAGCGTCAAGGTGCCCGAGCCCAAGTTCAGCAGCCAGACCAAGGACAAGCTGGTCTCCAGCGAAGTGCGCGCGCCCGTCGAGGACATCGTCGGCAAGCTGCTGACCGAGTACCTCGAAGAAAAGCCCAACGACGCCAAGATCATCTGCAACAAGATCGTTGAAGCAGCCCGCGCCCGTGAAGCCGCCCGCAAGGCCCGTGAAATGACGCGCCGCAAAGGTGTGCTCGACGGCATGGGCCTGCCCGGCAAGCTGGCCGACTGCCAGGAAAAAGACCCGGCGCTGTCTGAAATCTACATCGTCGAGGGTGACTCCGCAGGCGGCTCGGCCAAGCAAGGGCGTGACCGCAAGTTCCAGGCCATCCTGCCGCTGCGCGGCAAGATCCTGAACGTGGAAAAAGCCCGCTACGAAAAGCTGCTCTCCAGCAGCGAAATCGTCACCCTGATCACCGCGCTGGGCACCGGCATCGGCAAGGTGAGCGAAGACTCGGGCAAGAGCAGCACCGACGACTACAACCTCGCCAAGCTGCGCTACCACCGCATCATCATCATGACCGATGCGGACGTCGACGGCGCCCACATCCGCACCCTGCTGCTGACCTTCTTCTACCGCCAGATGCCCGATCTGGTCGAAGCCGGCCACATCTACATTGCGCAGCCGCCGCTCTACAAGGTCAAGAACGGCAAGGAAGAGCTGTACCTCAAGGACGGCCCTGCCCTCAACCAGTTCCTGCTGCGCGTGGCCCTGCAAGGCGCCAGCGTCAGCACCGGCGGCGCCAACCCGCGCACCATCGATGGGGAAGAGCTGGGTCGCCTGGCCGGCATGCACCTGGCTGCCGAAACCGTCATCGACCGCCTCTCGTCCTACCTGGACGCCGAGGCGCTGCGCGCCATCGCCGACGGCGTGCAGATTCGCCTCGACACGCTGGACGACGCCATGGTCTGTGCCCCGGTGCTCGAAGCCAAGCTGCGCGAGCTGACCACGACCGGCGTGCCCGCCGAGGTCACCGGCGAGCTGGACCCGCACACCGAAAAGCCGATCCTGCGCATCAGCCGCCACCACCACGGCAACATCAAGAGCTCCATCCTGACGCAAGAGTTTGTCGAAGGCCAGGACTACGCGGCCCTCGCCGCCGAAGCCCAGAACTTCCACGGTCTGCTCGCCGAAGGCGCCAAGGTCACCCGTGGCGAAGGCGAAAAAGCCAAGATGGAAAAAGTGACCGACTTCCGCCAGGCCATGCAGTGGCTCATCAGCGAAGCCGAACGCACCACCGCCCGCCAGCGCTACAAGGGCCTGGGCGAGATGAACCCCGAGCAGCTGTGGGAAACCACGATGGACCCCCAAGTCCGCAGCCTGCTGCAGGTCAAGGTCGGCGACGCCATCGAAGCCGACCGCGTCTTCACGATGCTGATGGGCGACGAGGTCGAGCCACGCCGCGACTTTATCGAGACCAATGCATTGCGGGCGGGGAATATTGATGTGTGATGGATGCTGTTCCCGTAGGGCGTCGTATTGTTTGAGACTCGCGACACAATTTTGCGACTGGATGCCGCAAACCAAGCGACACACCTACCTTTAGCCATAAGATGAACACTCTTGGCATCACCAGCAAAAAGAGCCCGGATTCCTCCGGGCTCTTTTTTCCTTTCTCTATGGCTGTAATTTCTCATTGATCTTGCAAATTTTCTCACTGCATGCAAATTGAGAACCGACGCTCACACTGTCTGCACGTGCGGGCTGGCCGGTCTACCCTTGCGGGCAACTGGCTGGCTTAGCGCCTGCGAAGCTTGAGCATTCGAGGTTAGGATGACGGCTATCGGCCATGAGGTGCCGCTGGTGGGATCAAGAAGCAGACATTCAACGTATGACATGAGTGGCGGTCGGAAGCGGGCGCAGCCCGCTGGAAGCCGTCCGCTCGATGGAAGGGTTGGGCGACTGCTTCAACGGCAACACTAACACTTCCGCCTTCGTGGAACGCCACGCTGGCCATGCGCGTGGCAACAGCTATTTCGTTCAGTTCGCTCGGCAGAGCCTCTATTTGCAGCGGTGTGGACGGGGCGCAAACTAGTTCGTACCTGCCTGTGGACTCAGCATTGGTTCTGTGAACGTCGCGCCAGTCAAACGTGTATACGCCTCTTTAGGCCATGGCAACGAAAGTGCTCGGGTTCTTGTACTCGATCAGCTGTCGTGCTGCCGCGACTTTCGGCAACGAGGCGAGCGCCTCTTCCAAGGAAGGATGAAGGTCTGCTCCATGCAGAGCGCTGCTTGGAATCGGACCTTCTCCGCCCGTGACGAACGCCCCCATATTCCCCAGTCGATCGGCCGCGAGCCATACGCAATCTATTCCACAGCGATATTCGACCGAGCTACTCATAGGCGCCTAACGTGAAGGTAACCGGCGGGCCATAGGCAGGCGGTAGCCGGCCGCAGGCACGTCCGCGTTGACCGACATGTTATGCAGCATCCCCGAGATTGATGATCTCAATGTGCGGGACATACTGCCCAATGAGTTGAATGGCACCAGCTGACAACCTTGTTGTGACTAGGACCACTTCACGTCCTTCACGTTTTGGGAAGGCTGTTGCGATAAGCTGCGGGAGCTTAAGGACGTCGCTCAATGCAAAGTATGGAGGCAATACGACATAAGTCACGTCACAGCCTTCGACCACTTGGGCCGATGTGCGCCCCGCATGCACTTCCTCAAAGGTGAGCGACACCGTACACGGAGAGAACTGCGAAAGATCCTCGGCCTTCCGGATAAACGTAAACGTGTTGTGGTTGGATGCGCCAACGCGCTTGCAAGAGAAAATGACGGTCGACCGGAACTGCTCCGCAATGATTTTCAGCGATGCTCCCCCGCCGCCGGTCGGGGAGTGGCGAAGCTGATTACTGTTGAATGCGCTGCCGTCATCCTCTATGGTGACAGACGACGCGGAGATCAACAGCCTTACCACACGTGCCGCCCCGTGAGCGAATGCATTCCTGATGAGTTCTATACAAGAGTCTCGGACTGCATCTGCAACGTCTTTGCCCCAAATGTCGGCGAGGCAGCTGTACCGCAGCGCATCTCCGATCAAAGCATTTTCGCCTGCAAGCCCCGGGATTGGGATCTGGGCATCGGGTAGGCGGAAATCTTCCATCCTTGCAGGGTCTAGGCTGACCTCACGTCCAAGTTCGTGTCGTAGCTTTGCCTTCAGCTCCGCGATTTCCCGCCAAGTTTCTAGTATTGGAATGGTGAACGTCTCCTCGTCGGCATCAATGAGTTTGCCGTGGCGGAAGCACATCCAGATACCATTCGTGATGTCGGAAAGGCGCTGCGGGGTTGCGCCAGGCAGAACTCGGCGGGCGCTGCCGCCGGAGCTCGCGGCCGCGATATGGCATGCCATTCCGGTACTGTTTGTGGACGTGTTCGACTCGTCGCTCGGTCCGATGGTCGGCGCCTCACACCCCGGAAATGAACATCTAAAGCCCGCACGCTTAGCGAGGGCCTCTTTAACTGCCGGCGAGAAGTCAGCTGCGCGAGTCATGCTGCATAACGTAATGTAGACCGCACCTAGCCGCAAGCCATATCTGGCGCTTGCGATCTAAATTGGCACGAAAGAAATGCGGAAAGGGACTTGTAGCGTAGCCTGATGACACGTATGCTATATAAAAACACAGTACAAAATTTAGCCATAAAACCCGCCTCCCCTCCTGTGTTACGCGCCACACGGTTGCTGGATCAGGTCCGTGAGCGAATTCGTTGCAAACACTATAGCCTGCGCACCGAGCAGGCCTATGGCGTATCGGGGAGCCGCTGTGCCATATAGAAGACGGTACTTCGACTGCCTATTCTTGAATGCTGGTTCGCTCCCCTCGAGGATCTGAACGACCCGGTCCTTGATCTTTGGGTGCTCGATTGCGCCGGCCTCATACTCGAATGTGCAGCTCATCTTGTCACATGAAGCGTAAACGATCTGCTCGGCATCGCACACTACTGCGAGATTAGGATTGTGGGTCACCATGATCACCTGCCGTCGCTCCTTAGCCCGTTTGATGCACTTGACCAGCACCTTGTAGATAGTCTGGTTGTCCAAGTTTTCTTCCGGTTGGTCGATGACGATGGGAATGTCGTCCTTGTCGACCAGGAGATAGAAGACCAAGAGCAGTAGCCCACGTTCGCCAGGCGAGAGTTGACCGATTTCTTGACCCGCGTAGGTCAAAGAGTAGCGCGGATTGAGATATCCCAAGCCAAATATGTAGTCCAGCACTTCAAGAGACTCTGTCCCTTTGCGCAGTTGGTCCACTAACCGCGTCTCGCGCTCTGCTTGCCCCTCTCGCTGGTCGATATGAAGTAGTTCATCGATGCGAGTTGCAAATCCAGCCGCGTCGGCCGCAGAATCGAAGTTGAAATCGCCGAACATGCCGCGCAGCCGTAGAACGCTTTCTTCGACACCAGAAAACGAACCTCGTACCTGCCGATTGAGCTTGCTAAGAAACTGGTCCTCAAATCCGGTCTCTTCAATACGTACATGAAATTTCAGCGGCAGTTGCATATCCATCTGCTGCGCCGATGCGACGAAGGTCTGCACGGGTCCATATAGCCGCTTGTATTCATCGACCATCGCATGGATCTGACCATGGATCTGTACCACCAGTTCTAGTCGCTTAGCCTTCAGGGCGACCAGCTGTGCGGGCAGTTTAGCCAAAGACGCGATCTCAGCAGCCAGCCACAGAATAGTCCCCGGCTTGTCTTCGGCACCGTTGACCTCTGCCTTGCGGCGCTCCCAGGCCAGCAAGTCCTCCTTATAGCGAACGAAATGCCGCTGTCGCTCACCGAGCTTACTTTTAGCCTCCACTATAGCTGCTGATGCCTCTGCCTTGCGATGATGAAAGCTGCCGGGCGTCTCGCTCTGTAGCCTCGTGTCAATCTCAAGGATCTGGGCCTGCGCGTCGTTGACAATCTGGTCGGCAGGCTCAGCGTGGATTTCGACCCGAACCAGTGATTCAATAGGCAGTTCGATCCCCAGCTCCTCAATTAGGACTTTCAGCTCTCCAACAAAGGTGTCGCGTTGATTGCCAAAATTGGCTAGCGACTGTTGAATCCGGCGCGCCACAGCCTGCCTGCGCGTCGCAACGGCCTTCGCCTCACGCTGAGCGCTGGCCTCCTTTTCGATATGCTGAACGGCTAGCTCCAGTGCTTCAATATGTGCAGCTGCGGCCTTGGACTCCTCAAGCGCTTCAGATGAGGAATTCGGATCTTCAACCACTTGGGGCTTGGAAGCCTCGAGCGCAGCGAATTCGGCTTTCTTAGCAGCCAACTGCTCTTGCAGCGCCTTCCCAAACTCGGGCGCGTTGCGACGCTCAGCTTCGAGGATTTCGACATTGACCTTTGACACGGCCGTCCTTAGGGCCTGACGTGATTTGTCGATCTCCGAGACCTTGAATGCCAGCAGCTCGTCCATCGACGGCTGTGCGAGACGGTCTTCGTCCGGCACGTGAGAGTAAATGATCTTGCGGAGTTCGGCGTCGAATGTGCTTGATCCGCGATCACCGAGTTCGTTGCACAGATCCTCAAGGTAGCTTTGCGGGAGGTACTTTACTCGCTCTACAGCGCTCAGCGAGGGATCCTTGTCGAGATCCATCAGCGATGTGTTTCCGTCGTGCCAAGTCAGCGTAGCAGTGAATTGCGACGCGAGTCGCCCCTTCGCACTGCGGAATCGGGTCGGAGTCAGAAATGAGAACTTTGCGAAATTGCGTGCCGACCCCGCCAACGCCACGATGTCGGACAATGCACTTTTGCCGCTGCCCTTGTTGCCAATGATTGCAACTAGGTCGGGGCTCAACGGCAGTTGAAGGTTGAACCATGTCTCAGCCAGGGGCGAGCCTTGCTTCTTGGCCACCGAAACCGACCGAATGAATTTGGTCTTGTTCCCATCGACCAGGGTCTGCTTGGGCGGAATGTCACCAACAAACACCCGATCATCGAATTCCTCGATGGCCTGCACTAGTCCACTGAAAGTGGAGTCAGCTTTGATCCAAGTGAAGCAGTTGCCAATGCGATCCTTGTCCTTCGAACTACTCAACCAGTGGGCATCAGAGCAGTCAAGCAATCGGTCATTGACGCTGTACTCACGAAGCTTTGCTCGTGCCTTGTCATACTGCTGCGGCGAATCGGCGGCGGTGAAAACCAGGTGCGCGCCGTTGATCAACGTCTTCTTTTCAGCGATTGTGTGATCATTCCACTTCAAGTTTTCCCACTCGGTCTTGCCGACGGCCACCACGCACCTTCCGAGCAGCGCGTCGTTCTCTAGCGCCTTGAATACGGCATCGGCACTAGTGTTCAAATTGTTGAACCCTTCCATTAACGCGCTGCTGTAGTCTCCCCGTATTTCCTCGGGAATGGTTTCAAGGATTGCCCGGCCCAGCGCTTCGATGCTGGCGCGTGAAATGACCTGCTGCCACTTCCCTTGGCCTGCCGATCCGGGTATTAGACGGTAACTTGGCGATATCGCACCAATGAACTGCTCGCGGATGAACTGGGCTTCGACTTGATCGAAGATGACGTGAAGATTGATGCGGCTCCAGCCCGAACCCGAGTCACTAGCCTTCACCGTTCCACCAAACTTATCTAGCCGCAGTTCGACGACCGGGAGGATGAGGTCGAGATTCGCCAAACGGCCGCTGCGCTTGGCCTGTAGGACCTTCTCGTAGCCATCCACGAGAACGTAATCATTGATACCTATGACTTTGAACTCCGGCGGGAGTGCTTCAAGATCAGCCAGAAAAGATTCCCAAGCCTTGTCGTAACCTCCAGGGTAGTTCTGGTAAAAGGAATCAGGCGTGTGAACGTGGAGGTCCCATTTCTTCCAGGCGGATCCAGGCAATACCATCGGCATCATTTGTTCCTGTGTAGTGTTTTAAATCTGCAGCAGATTATTTATAGGCTTGTAGTACTCCGAATTTCCCTTCATGTGCAGGTATTTTTCGTCAGCACGGCCAAGATAAGTTGCGAAGCTACCGAAGTCATCGGTGTCTTCAAGTTTACCCCGGCAACTGCGCGACACAGCTTGCATGCACGGCAACTGATGGTATCCACTGCATATATAACCATCTAGTCGCCAAGACCTAGCCGGGATTGTGAAGCTCTAATTTTCAAGTATTCGACGCGCGCCAGAGCTCAATGGTCTGTTCAAAAAAGTGAAGCTGCCAGCCGCTTGGTGACCGGTCTTGAACGGCGCCGCCGCTCCAGACATGGACATGCGAAGGTCTCAGAGAAGCTTGGAGCTGGTTTAGAACATGCTCTGTCATTCGGATGTCTGCCATCAAAGATGACTGCATGACAGGACATGCTTCACATGCTCGTTCGTGCGAAATTTATTTAAAAGCACAGAGCTACTTGAGATCGCCAAGATCACAAGAAGGTGCTGATCGCAAGTGCCGTGAAAGATCTTCGCTAAGAATGGATGCTTTCCGCGAGACCATAGGCACTCCAAATTCGGGATCGAATCTTTCGCCAGGGAAAAAAGCGGCCTCCACCGCACGAAGTGAGAGCATCCCAAATCCATGAACACGAAGCAGTTCATGAGGGTAGCTTGACCTAATCTGATCGACTGTCTTGATGTCGCACCGCGCCAACGCATTGACGGCACGTGGAGACAGCACGCATGCGATTATGGCGGTGTCATTCATCGAAATGCTCCGATCTCCAAATTTCTATACAAAGTATGCAGAGGTGCTGTCACGATGGTACAGGACACCTGTCAACACTCTCAGGTCCGTCATTTTTCGTTTGAGCCCAGCAACCGCAAAAGATGTTCGACGCTCAGACACTGTTCGATCACCCCACGTTCACTAATAACAACAGCAACTGTAACAGAATTTATCTAAATCGCCTTAGAAATCTACTGCGTTGCGTGATTTTATATACATCAAACAATACCACTTACCCTCTAAAAAAAGAAAACACAGCAGCATATTTTCTACTAGAAAATTATCAAATCAAATTTAATGCAACAGTAGAAAAATCTTGATCTGATTTGGAACAATCTATATTGTTCTCTACTTATGGATATCAAAAGCCTGTTGCTCATTCCCGACAGTTTTCGCAAACTTCGCCTTCGCCGAGGTCAGACTCAGCGCACTGTAGCTGACCAGGCACATGTGGCTCAGTCACTGCTATGTGCGATAGAGAAGGGGCGAAAGATTGTGGGGCTCGAACAGGTGGAGCGAATTGTCAGAGTTCTGACTGACGACTCTGTTGAGATACAGCGCTTCAAAGACTTTGCCACTCACGATCAGATCGTCGCCATCGTGTCTCAACGCTGTAGCGAGGGTCAAGCCCAAACGGTATCAGTTGCTCTTCGAGCACACTACATGCTCTCAGAAGGAGAGCTAGAAAACATTACATCTCTACTCGAGGAGTGCATCACGGCCAAAAGCCTCCTCAAAAACCCCCGATCGGAGCTAAAGATGAGCCCATAAAAGACAAACGGCGAGCACCCTCACGAGTACTCACCGCTGCCTCGGTTCGCTGGAAGCTTCACCGGCTTTCACCTGAAGTCTCCCTCATTCCGCTGCCAGCGTCAACTCCCCCTTCGTCAGGGGAGGCATGTACTCGTCCTTTAATTACACATTCGTGCTCAGAAATGAGTGCGCAGGATATCTACATGCCTAATATTTTCATTAAGTGGCCTATTACCAAAGCTCAAATATCGGAACGCATTGAAGCTCTCATCTCCTCTCGTTCGCCCAGAAAGGTTATTACGCGCTCTGGGCGGAACGTTCGAGGATTGTTCCCCAGCCTCAAATCACGTTCTCGCAAGGAGAAATTCGAGTCAAATCTGGAGGCTTCCGCCTTAGGAATTCTTGAAGTCTCTTCAGCAACCCTTCGGCTGAGGACTCATCCCTATGTGTTGGTGCTAACCGGCGGCGAAGATACCAAAGATTTTTTCTACACACCTGACGTAGAGATCGAAACTGCAAATGGCAAAGTAATCATTGAGATCAAAGGCCTTCCGTATCTTAAAAGTCAGAAATCCCAGACACGCTACCGGTCGATTAGCCAAGCACTCCGAGGGCAGCGCATCCCTTTCATAACGATTCTCTCTTCAGACATTGAGAAGTGGCCGACACAAGACGAGGTCCAGCAGCTTTTAAAAGCTCGACCTTGGCCTCGTTTTGGCACACGCAGACAACTTCAATCCGGCGTACCAGGCTTGGATGTGAATGAGTGCTCAGAGGAATTTTTAGAGCGCTGGCGTAAGGCAAGCGAGGAGTGCGATGCCTTGCTAACACGCTTGATGCGCCGTGGTCCTGACGAAACGCTCGCCCAAGTTGCCTAAGGAGAAGTTATGCAATACGAACTTCCCTTCGACAACAAGAAGACTGTCTACCTCGACGACATAGCGTGCAAGTTCCTGGGTGTGACCAATGATGAGCAGGTGCTGCTTCAAAACCAGGAATCCGGTGCCACCGTCATCGTCGGCTCTCAAGAGTTGGTTCAGAAGTACCTTACGGGAGGTCTAAAGCTCGCCGTTACTGTCAGGCACATGCGTGTCCATGGCGATGAGCATGGCGCTGCTGTGCGTGCTGACAAGATGTCTCCGTTTGGGCGGTTCAATTCTGACCGGCACATCGCGTACGTGACCCAGCTCAATGAGCGCTTTGCAACTTGCGGCAGCCGAGCAATGCTGCAAAAAGCCATTGATCAAATCGCTCATGAGCGTGGCGAGCAGATCCCGCCGCATGCGTCCACCGTCTACCGCTGGTTAGGGGAATATCGAGCCGATGGCATTTCTGGGTTGCTGAGTCGGATAGGAAACTGTGGACGTGCCAACAAAAGCAGACTACCGGCTCCGGTCGATGCGATCGTTCATCAAAAGATCGAGGAGACCCTCGATAGCAGCCACGTCTGGACCGCTGAGGCCATCTTGGACAGCATCCGGGCAGAGATCAACATCAGGAATAAATTCCTGACTCAGCACGATCGGCTGACTGCCCCATCTATACGCACCTTGCAGCGCAGGCTTGCATCGCTTCCGCAGTTCGATGTGGCCGTAGCCAGATATGGGATTAAAGAAGCCGAGCGAAGGTTTGCCAACCACGGCGTTGCACGGCGGACCAAGCGGATACTGGAGCTCGTTGAGATTGACCACACGCCACTGGACATCCTCATCGTCGATGAAAACGGCAATGTCATTGGCCGACCCGTTCTTACGCTGATTATTGACCGGTACTCAAGGGTTGTACTGGGCTTTCATCTGTCTCTCGATGGTTACGGCGCGCACTCAGTTTTCGCCGCATTGCGCCACGCGCTGTTGCCCAAGACCTATATTAAAGAGGGCAGGTTTGCAGATCTCAACCTAACCTGGCCATGCTTTGGCTGGTTTGAGCGCTTGCTGATGGACAACGGCAGGGAGTTCCACTCCCGTGCGGTAACCGATGCCTTGCTCAATCTCGGCATCGTCGGCGAGTTCGCCAAGTCCCGGCAACCTAACGACAAGCCTTTCGTTGAGCGCCTGCTAAAAACCATCAATTATTCATTTGTTCATCAACTGGCTGGCACCACGTTTGCGAAATATGACCAACGGCAGGGCGTGGACTCTGAACAAGAAGCTGCTTTTACCCTCGAACAGCTCGACATTGCTCTTCATGTCTGGCTGCTGGATAGATACCATCGACGCCCTCACCGGGGCCTTAGAAACAAGACTCCGCTGCAATTGTGGAATGAGTCTGCACAGGCTTTTCCCCCAAAGCTGAAGTGCGACGTCGATCACGTGGATTTCGAATTCGCGGAACGGAAGGAGTCGGCACTGCAGCACTATGGGATTGATCTCAACACCTTCAGGTATACCTCCACAGAGCTCATGCAGTTGCGCCGAATGCTGCCCGCGAACCAGAAGGTGGAGGTTAAGTGGCCACGCAGGGATGTGGGCCACATCTTTGTCTGGGATTCGCTCGACGAGCGCCCCATCAAGGTGTTCAACACGGAGTCTGAGTTCAGCGGCCTCAGCCTTGAGCAAGCACAAGCCGTACGCAAACACCACGCCCAGGATCTCCCGGAAAACCGTGCAATACGAGCTACCGCAAGCGCGACTATCAATCACATGCAGGATGACGCACGGAAGTCAAAAAGACTAAAGGAGCGCAAAGCAGGCTCACGTCTGGCTGGAATGAACAGCAGTAGTTTCCGCGATCCGAAGCGCTCGCCATCGCGGCAAGGCCCCCTGCCTCCATTTCAATTTCAAGTAGATGTCGATACAGGGCATGGAAATGACCTAGATGTTTTCGAAATGCTGGAGCTGGAGGCTGAACTGTGAACACTCTGCACACCAGCCAAATTAACTTCAGCCAAATTTCGCAAAAAGTATCCAGCGCGTTTGGCAAGTTTCCCCAAGTTACAAGCCTGTTGAACACGCTAGACGAAAGGCTGCGATCGGCGTTGTCCCCAGGTGAGCCGGAGCACTTGCTGATCACCGGGCTGCCGGGGACCGGCAAAAGCACCCTACTGAACCACTTCACCAAGCTTCACCCAAGCGTAGTTCATGAGGAATGGACAGAAGTGCCCGTGGTCTATGTTGAGATTCCACCCAGGACAACGATCAAAGCCTTGGCTGGCATTGTTCTGCGCGAAATGGGCTCGCCATATTGGGACAAAGGCGACGAAGCTCAACGGACCATCCAGCTGCGAACATTGATCATTGGTTGTAAGACCCGCATGATCATCTTCGATGAGGTCAATCACTTGGTGGATCGCGGAGGCGTCCGAACGCACTATCACGTAGGAGATTGGATCAAGCAGCTATGCCGTCCAGGTGGACCAGTCCTTGTGCTCGCGGGCATACCGCGAGCAGAGCTATTGCTCGCAACAAACGCTCAGTTGCGCAGTAGATTCGGAGAGCAGATGTTCGTTCATGCTCTGTCTGCAAACGGCGAGGACATCAAGCTATTTTCAAAGGTTCTCAAGAGCTTTGAGAGGATGCTGTCGCCGCTCCCATGCATCGACCTGGGCGATGCTGCTGTGACGCGTCAATTCGCATTTGCTACAGATGGCCGGCTGAGGTCAATCTGCCACCTGCTACGACGTGCAGTCACCATTGCCTCCCAGCAACCCGATCCAAAGATTGACGGGCAGACTCTGGCTCAAGCTTTTGTAGAAGTGGTTTACCGCGAAGCAACTTCTGAGCGAAATCCGTTCCATCCCAAGTTCAATGGCGTCGCGCTTACCCGCGCGAAGGAACCCTTTGCTCAGGAGGCACAACGTGGATGATTTGCAGAAGATGCATCCTGCTTCCGGGACAGCGCTGCTGGTGCGACCGGCACGAAAATGGGACGAGTGCGTCATTGGTTTTCATGGTCGAGTAGCCGCGCAAAATGGCATCAGGCGCAGAGAGTTGGAACCGCTCTTGCCACGCCAAAAAGTTTGCACCCATGCGTTCGGTCATCCGCTACCAGCTTGGGCTTGGAAGTACCGAGGAAAGGAGTATTTCACCTCCGCATGCATCCATTGCATATGGGAGAACCGCTACATCAAACAGGCATGGAGGATCAAGCTCGTGGAAGTCTGCCACGTGCATCACACGTTGCTCAGCCCTGCGCGCGGCGTGGATAACAAGCGCTGTAGCTTTGATGCCATCTATTCAAGCCTTGATGATCCGACATTCCGCTCGGACAACACCTGCCATGCCAACTATCGCGATGAAGAATGGAGAGTCTTCCAATCCATCTGGCCTTGGATAAATGAACAGCGTGAAGTGGGCTCCCAGGAGCTCGCTGCCAGCACACTCATCGCCACCTTACTACAGCGCTTGGCATATGCCAGAGCGGAGGATGGTGACGCCATCCAGCGGCAACCATTCCTTGCCCAAGTGGACCGTTGGGCCAAGTCAATTGACCTGGACATATGCGCATCCAGATACGGTATCGATGAGTTGCTAGTGAGATTGCCAAGCTCGCTCCACCGTGCTGCGGCCTATCGATTTCTCAATGAGGTAGTGGATGCCGAAAGGATCCAACGGTCGGTCATGCGCGAGCTGCCTCTACAGCGATGGCTGTCCCTGCTGCAATCGCTACTGGCGACAGGTTCTGATGCTCTAGCACCTTACAGACACAGTGCCTATGGCGGCGCGTCGTTACGACAGCGGATAGAGGAGCTGTACGTTCCCGCAGAAAAGGGGCAGTTTCTATTGGAGATTATTGAAAGAGCCGTCACCCAAGCCGTACGAGAGCGCCCAATACACGGTCGCATATTCAAGCTTCACAGAGCTGTTTCGCTTGAGGCGGTGGCCGCAGACATCTGCATGCCCCACGAGGTCATTCGCTATCTGCAGCTCGGGCACTGCCAGCAGCTCCTGATGGCTCTACGTCGATGTGAATTACTGCGAGCTTGGCAGGCTGGTCCGCACCAGTTCTATCTGTGCAGCCAGATGGAGGGCATGCTGGAAAAGCTCACGCGTCACGCTCATCCCTTTGAAGGGCAAACTGCCCTTTCGCTCAACGAGCCGGCGCTTTACCAAGGAATCCATGACCAAGCCATTGAAGAGTTGTTCTCAAGCATCTCGATGGGGAAGGTTCTTGTCTGGCATGACCCCAAGTGTCCGGGTTTAGAGGGCATCAAGGTCCCACGATCAATCCGAACCGAGTTGGCAGCCCGCACTCGTCAGCTCGACACCGAGAAGTCCTCTTAGCATGCTCATCTCTCCAACCAAATTCCCATTGGAGTCAGAGGTGGGCTTCCTACTGCGCGTTGCTCATGCCAACGGATTGTGTGAGCCTAAATGGCTCGCTACGGATGCCACAAAAGGACTTCACCAACGACTGCGCATCTGTCCCCGCTGCTTGTTCGAGCCAAGTGCTTATTGGTTCGCCGCGTGGCAGAGCGGGCCTCCCGTCTGCCACCAGCATCAATGCTGGCTCATTGATGCATGTCCCGACTGTCTGAAGCCATTTAGCTTTTCAACTTGTAGGCTCTTATCGTGCAGATGCGGTCAGGCATATCAGGCACATTGCAGTGTTCCGGTGGATCCACGAATTTGGAAGAGCCTCTATGTGGATAGAGTTGATCCAGATGTTCTGATGTGGATGGGCTCTTTGGCCAAGCATGGGTTACAAGGCAAGCCAGGCAAACGCGCAAGCTCCAAACAGGTGCAAGAGATTGCTGAATTCATCGAGCTTGGATCGGCTGCGGCAGTGGAATGGCCAAAGGAATTTCATGCTCTTCTCAGCCGCATCCGTATCCCACAGACAGGTGCCAACATTGCACTTGCAAGCAGCGCATTTCCAGCATTCGCTAAGCGGATTCGCTCAATCCGTGATGCCGATTGGAGAGCCAGAATCGAGATCGAATTTCTTGCCTATATAAGGAACACGCAGGGGCAAGAAAGTGCCCTTCTTTCCAGACAAATCAGATCTACGAGCAATGCAAAACTGATTGCTGGGAGGCACGGACTCTCCGTGGACCGTATCAAACGGGTAGCTTCGCAAAATGCGTTACCCGTGCGCGTAACGGAAGGAGGCCGAAAGCGGTACGTCATTGCGCCTGAAATCGAGGAGCGAATGATTAAAGAGCTTGGTGACGAAGTGTCGACCAAGCATGCGTCAGCCGTCCTAGGCCTGCACCCTACGCGCATCACTGCTCTACGCTCAGCGCAAGAATTGTCTGCGTTGGGACGAGGGATTAGGCTTGCCTCAATTCGCATATTCAAGGATCAGATACTGGCGTTGGCGACACTAGTCGAGTCGCGATCAGATCGATGGGTGTCCTTGAGCAAAGCCCTCAAGGCGTGTATACCTCGCACGATGACTGCTGAATTTTTCCAAGCGATCAAGACACGCCAGATTGAGGTGAAGTGCACCACCCATCTGCCTTCTCAGACACTTGGTGAAGGGCTACTAATCCTACCCGACCAGGTACTTGCATGGCTCGCCACCCGGCGTACGGTACAACGATGCTCAGACCTCAAGCTCGACATCACTCATGTAGCCAAGGCGCTTGGTGTCAAGCCGGATGTGGTGCGCTCGCTTGTTCTCAAGGGCTTCCTCACTCCCATAGATACTCGTGCCAACGCGCGGGCGCCGCAGTATTTCCATCGGCGGGACATTGATCGGTTTCAAGAGGCGTTCACCAGCCTCAAGTCATTGGCTGCAGAGGCTGGCATTGCCCCCAAGCAAGCGCCCTCTTGGGCTCGCCACGTTGGTTACGAGGTCGTAAGCGGCCCCACTATAGATGGTTGCCGACAGTATTTCGTACGTAAAGCGGAGATCCGAAAGACCGCACGTCTGGCGTCATAGCAACACCCATCGCGAGCATGGGCGCAACAGCTTGCCCACGCTCTTGATTCAGATTACCATTAGCCTAGAGCGCGCTTGAGCCTCCTCGCTCTCTAAACATATGATGAGGTCCGCGTAGCACCGCCCATGGTCGGCTTGTAAAGAGCAAATAGTGGGAAGGTTAGGCAGCGGCTAACCATTTGGACAATTAAATTGCGCGCCAATTTTTTGTCTGAGACCGGGTTGCGAGTTTCTGAACTCTTGTCCGGGATGTGTAAGCGCCAGGCGACTCTGCTCTCCTGAACGCGACTTGAAAGCCAGATCCGTTGATCTGGCTTTCGCCTTTGAGGCCCACGTTACTACAATGTAGAAGCGGTGATCCGCGCTACTGTAATGTTCAGATTCCTCGATAGGATGGATGATCCCACTTGGCCGGACCATCTAACGTATCTGCTGCGTCACTTCAATGCGGACTTGCGGTCAACAATAGGATAGACAACTATGACCCCGAACAGCCTACCCAAGATCCCTCAGCAAGACCCAACTGCTGCTGGCGAGGACGCCCGCTATGAACTCGACGACGGCCCCCTAAGCGAGGCGCAAATCCAAGCCATCCAGAAGTTAGCCGACCAGCAAGCGTTTACTGGAGCGACTATCCGCAAAACTAGCCTTCTGCCAATCGAACTATAGGCTCCTAGCCTTGGGGAAGATCTCGTGAAGACGTCATGGAACGGATCGGCGAGCCCGTGTTTGTGCACTGGTATAGGCTTTTGCTAAGCGGCCCGTTGGAGTGAAGATTCCAGCAGCCACTGCAGCCTCGAAGGCCTCTTTACCTTTCAGCGCCTTTACTACGTAGCTACCACGCGGCATTTTTTGCCTTGCGGCATGAACCAACTTAGCTGCATTGGGTTCCACAACTTGCTCTACCTCATGCTTATTGGAAGTAGATGCACGCGTTGCCGTGCGGCGCTTTCGAGGTTTAGGCTGCGATGACATGGGATCACTATGACACAACTGGATTCTAGTGCCGATGCAAATTTGATCAGCCAAGCCACAAAGGGGGATGCGGACAAAAACTTGGACTGGTTTTATGCTGCAACTCCGCTGCGCCCCGCATAGATTCATCCCACAAAGCATACATCTTGATTGCATAAATCAACAACGAAGGTGTCTCGCGTCTACTCCCCTGTCAAATCTATCAATACTTTGCTATAAATCCGCTACATAAATATTTAATGAGGGTTACCATGCAATCTTGGTCTACTGTGTTCCGGCTAACGTCGCTGGTGTTTTTGACTGGAGCAGCATCGATCGCTGCAGCACAGGTGCCCAAGGTGCTGATCATTGGCGATGCATATGTGTTGTCAGGCACCTTTTTCGGTCAAACCTATGCAAACGGTGCCTATAACGAAATGGTGGCAGCGGTCACTGCATTGGGCGGCTCTGCGGCAGATGTCACGCAAAAAAACTTTGATATCACAGGCGCTGGCGGCAACCCCACAACGATCACGGCCAGCGATTTCATTCCACCCGGTGGCGGACAATACGACATTGTGGTGATGACCGCTGTTTATGGCGGCTTCAATGCTGCTAGCGTGACCGCAATGCAGTCCGCGATTCAGACCCGTGCAGCCAATGCCTTCTTCCTGTATCCCGATCAGTGTTCGGCATGCGCACCTAACATTGACCAGATCACCAGTCCCATCATCAATGCGGCAACTGGTTGGGGCATTTCAAGAGGCGTCCTGTTCAACGACAGTTCGCAAGGAGCTGGGCCTGGCAGCGTCGTTCTCAACAGCGCCACGCCCCTGGCAAGCTCGTTTACCTCACTCAACCCCATGACGGTGCTCGATTATCGAGCACTAAACAATGTACCCGCGTACAACGTGCTGTACATGCCGCCGCAAACTGCCTCGCCCGGCGACCCATCGCCTCGCCCCCCAATCACGATGCCCACCCCAGCGGACGTCGCCAACAACACCCGTATCAACAATGTCTCGGCCCTGATCGTGCCCCGGGCACAGTCCTTCAGCGGCAATGGCGCCTGCATCTTCACGATCAGTGATGTCAATCCACTGGCCCTGCCAGGAAATCCACCCGTAGGCAGGCTGGGCTCGATCATGGTCAACGCCGCCGTATCCCCTACCGGCTCCTGCGCCGCGCAATCGGGCAGTATTGCGATCAGCAAGACACTCGCATCGCTTCCCGCACAGGCTCCCGTGGCCTGGCCATTGAACTTCCAGTTCACGGTCACCTGTGACAAACCTGCGGCAGGCACCAACTATGCCGTTCCCCCGCTGGCATTCAGTGCGGACGGCACACAAACCACCACCGTCACAGACATCCCTGCGGGTGCCAACTGCAGCGTTTCAGAACAGGCCCCGACCGCCATCTCGGGCTTCCGTTGGGAAATCGCTCCTGCTGCCCCCATTAACGTAGCAATCTCCGAAGGTGCCCAATCTCCTGCTGCGTTCACCAATACCCTGGTGCCGACGACCGGCAGCATCGCCATCACTAAGACCCTGGCTCCGCTGCCAGCGGGCGCGCCAGTGACCTGGCCGCAGAACTTCAACTTCACCGCCACCTGCAACCTGCCGACGGCAGGGTCCACCTATACGGCCACTGCCAGCTTCAATTCCGCCGGCAGCCAGACTGCCACCATCGCCAATGTACCGGAGGGTGCCCTCTGCAGTCTGAGCGAAACACAGCCCGCCGCTCCGGCCGCACATACCTGGGATGCTGCAGCGTTCTCTCCTGCAAGCGTTACGGTGGCCGCTGGTCAGACTGTCAGCAGTGCCATCACTAACCGCCTGCAGACAATTCCTCCAGCGCTGGGCACTGCCCTCATCACCAAGACCCTGGCACCACTGCCAGCCGGAGCACCAGTGACATGGCCCCTCTCGTTCAACTTCACGGCCACCTGCGACAAGCCTGCGGCAAACACGCCCTACACCACAAGTCTCAGCTTCACTGCTGCCGGCAGCCAGACCGCCACCCTGGCCAACATTCCGGCCGGCTCTAATTGCACGCTAAGTGAAGCGATGCCCGGTGCACCGTCTGGCTACACATGGGACGCGCCTGCTTTTGCTCCTGCAACGATCAGCGTGGCAGGTGGGCAATCGGTGAGCACGGCGATCACCAATACCTTGAGAGCCAATGCAGTAGCCGCAGAGGCAGTGCCGAGCAATACAGCGGCAGGCTTGGCGGCAATGGCAGCGCTGCTTGCCGCTTTGGGTATTCGTCAACGCCGTCAGGCCGCTCGCGCCTAACCGATTTATGTAAACCCGGATTAAAGTCTAGAGATCACTCCATCAAATTTAGGACATGCCGCCCTTGTGCCGTAGCACCGGGGCGGCTCTTTTATTTCTGGCTACAGACATGGGATGCGCACTCGCGCATTCAGCTCGATTCAATCATCTGGCGCGTTTGCCGCACTGCAGAGCTGGAGTTGTGCAACAACGCCTTCGCTGTACGCGGTCGGCCAGCTGCCAGCAAACGCAGAATCGCCAACAGATGTACCCGAGCGGCCATTGCGACAGCTCCAGAGCCCTTTAAGTTGATTTGCACATAAGCATGCCCCTCCGCATGCCCTTTGTGGTTTAGCCGATCAGATTTGCCTCGGCACTAACAAGAAATTGACCGTTTCCCTGAACTCCAAATGGTTGTGGCCCACTCTCCCAAGCATTAAATAGTTCTGTCTTATGCAACAGCATCTTTCGGATGTATCTATTTGAAATCTTGTTCCATGGTTGGACGTTTCGCTGCCGTGCGTGATTTATCTAATTTCTGCAGCGGCTCATCTGCAATCTTCTTACGTAATCCTATAAATGAACTGAGCGCTCACTTATCAAATTGCGTTTCCCCGAAAAAAGGTGTGAGATTTGCTTATTCATGATCTAAATCAATCAATAGAAAATAACTCATAGGGTTACTGACTATTGACCATGGATTTTGATTAGCAAGAATTAGAGTGATGCTTCTTGCATTTTTATGCAAGGCGCTAAGGCTTTAATGGGTAAGGGCAACTGAAAACCGCCTAAGCCGTTAACTATCCGTATCAGGAGATTCAATGCAGCAGTTTTATAGACGCTCAACATCAAAATTTTCGAGGTCTCGGCCTATGACAAGTAGAGGGCCGATCTCTGCAGCAATCGCTGGCCTTGCCGCACTCGTAGCGGCTACTGGTGCTCATGCACAAACCGATGAAACTAGCCTCCCCAGTATTCCTGATTATTTTGAGGAAAAAGCTGCATCGCTGGGCGGCTCTGTATCTCAAGCGCCTAATGAGACGATCAGTACATTCACGGGAAAACTCAGCTACAACGTCACGGATATCTTCATTCCTGGTAACGGAGGAATGGATCTGGTTGTTGGGCGTAGCTACAACAGTATTGATGATCCCATGGCGACTATCGCCACCTGGAGTGACTACGAGTACAGCCCGGCAGGTCTTGGCTGGACCATGCACATGGGTCGTGTGATACGTGGGACGAACAAAGCCCTTTGCTCATCTTCATGGACAGTGGCTTCTGCCAATCCAGTGCTGGAGCTGCCCGATGGCAGCAGACAAGTTTTCTACGAGCAACCTTTCGTGGACAACAACGCCTGGATGACCAAGGATTTTTGGCGGGCGCAGTGTGTGGGCGGTACGTTTACCGTTTATTCACCAGACGGGCGAAGCTACCGCATGACCAAGGTGGGCCACTCCTTTGGAGCAGTCGCTAGCAAACAAACAGCCTATTATCCAGAGCGTATTACAGACAGAAACGGCAACTGGTTCGATTTGAGCTACCAGTTTTTGGGCAATGGCGTTCTGGCGATGAGCCAGGTGGCTACGAGCGATGGTCGGTCGGTTAACTTCGAGTACACCGACTCCAAGCTTTCCAAGATCGTAGATGTTAACAATTCACGGGAGTGGAAATACACCGTCAGTGCTGGCTCGGGCTCGCGCAACTACCTCACCAATGTCAAGAGACCAGATGGGCAGTCTTGGAAGTACAGCTATAGCGCAACTCCCGGTGTCGGCTCGCTTAGCCGGGTGACCTATCCGGGCGGTGGCAGCATTGACTATGCATACACCCATGTGGATTTTCTGGCGGGCACTCCGCGCCACCGTCAAAGCACCGTAGTAGCCAGTAAAACATCCAAAACTGATGCAGCGGGGACGTTATCAGGGACTTGGACTTACGCGTACGAAGTAGCCAGCGATGAATTGCCAGTAACCACCAGCAGTGGCCAAGTCAGTCATTCGTATGGTGTGCCACCAGCCGTACGCAGCCAAGTCAATGTAACCACAGTTACCGATCCAAAAGGAAATGCCACCGAGCACTACCACATGGGGTATCACTCGGTTCGGCAATCACCTACTGCTGTAGGCGTCTACATGGGGAGCAGTAGCAGCGTAGAGAATGTGCTACTCGGCTACCAGGATTTTATTATCTCAAGCCAGATAGACGTCGTAAGCCAAAATTACACGACCAATAGTTTTAATCCGACTGCGCGTGTTTTAAGGCTGAATAATCACTATCGCGCAGGGGAAAACTTCTACATAACCAAGTCCAATTTTGATGGCTACGGAAATCCAGGTACCGTTGTTGAGAAGGCCACCAACAATTCTGACCGAACCTATACGCGTACCACTTCTCTTACCTACGATATCAATACCAGTAAATGGCTGCTGCACCAAGTGGCCAGCCAGAAGGTATCGGGTGAGGGTCAAATGCATTTGACGACCTGGCTGCGCGATAGCAATGGCAATGTACTGTCTGAGACTGCTGCCGGTGTCATGAGCACGGCCACCTACCACCCCACAGGGGATCTGGCCAGCAAAACAAACGCGCTTGGACAGGCAACCAGCTATAGCAACTACTTCAGAGGCATTGCACAAAAGGAAGAGCAACCCGAAAGCGTGACCATCTTGCGCACGGTCGACAACGCAGGCAATGTCACCTCGGAAACCAACGGGCGCGGTAAAACCACCTCCTATACCTATGACAACTTAAACCGTGTGACATCGATCGCGCACCCGGTCGGCGCGGTCACTTCGGTAGCTTGGACGCCGACTACGCGTACCGTGCAGCGCGGCGCTATGACAGATGTCGTGACCATGGATGGGCTGGGCCGAACCGTGCGCAGGCAAGTGAGCGCTCCCGGTGAAACCTCTGTGTGGGTCAACTACACGCGCAATATTCTGGGGGAACTGGTCCATCAGTCTTACCCCAATAGCCTCATGGGCACAGGGTATGACTACGATGCATTGGGCCGTGTTGTTGCGACGCTCACACAAACGAATGCTGGAGCAAACTCCGGAGCCAATATTCAATGGACCATGTATGGAGGTTTGCGCATATTTAACCAAGACAACGTAGGACGTGCGTCATCTGATTTTTATAGGGCTTACGGAGATCCAGATAAGCGTGAGCGTGTCAGGCTTGCAGCAGGAGAGGCAGCTGCGGGCAACAGTTTGATTGTGAAGGCGGATGTCTCTACGCCCCGAAATCTGTTGGGCCAGATCACTTCGGTGAGTATGGGCGGGAAAACGCGTACTTATGTGTACAACAACCAATATTTCTTAGCTTCGAAAACTGATCCGGAAATTGGCATTACCAACTTTGGACGTGATGCCATTGGCAAAATGACCAGCAAGTCTGTGGGCACTGGCCCGGCCACCACGTACACCTATGACAACCGCAATCGCATTAAAAGCATCAGCTACCCTTCCTCGGAAGACAGCGCTGTACCCAATGCGGCAGGCGTCATCCATGCCTATGACAAAAATGACAATCTGCTGAGCTCCGTAAATGGTAGTGTTAGCCGCAGCTATACCTACGACGACAACGACAAACTGTCTTCAGAGAGCTTGGCCGTTGCAGGCACCAGCCAAACGTTGCAATACGCATATGACACGAATGAAGCGTTGTCCTCTATGACCTACCCTTCAGGTAATCAGGTGAAATACCAACCAGATGCCTTTGGGAGAGCTCGGGCAGTGTTACCGTACATCAGTACCATTAAATATCACCCCAATGGAGTTGCCAGCGAGATTAATTATGCAAATGGCACTATATCAATCACTGGTTTGTATGACAATCAGCTTCCAAGGGAAATAAAGTATGCAAAAGGCACTGCCAAAATTATTAATTACTATAATTCCTATGATGCTGCGGCTCGGCTGAGCGGAATTCAAGATACGTTAGGCTTAGGGTATTATCGAGTATATAACTATGACAAACTAGATCGTGTTATATATGAAAAGACAAACAAAGGTGAACGAAAATATGCGTATGATAATGTGGGAAATTTAACATCCCTTCAGACACCCACAGGTCTCAACACGTACGCCTACGATGCTGCAACAGGTACTCTTGACGGAGTGACCGGGGAACTCTACCGTTCTTTTGACTACGATCAGGCCGGAAACGTTACCTCTAATGGCTATAACACCTTCGGCCATGACCGGGCGAATAACATGCGCTGTGTCGATTGCGGAACCGCCGCCCAAAAGCTGCAGAACTATGACGCCTCCAATATGCGCGTTCAGACGCTCGACAGCAATGGAAGCACCTTGTATATGCACAGCAAGCAAGGTTTGCTGATGCAGACACTCGACGCTAACACCCGTAAAGAGCATATTTACTTGGGCGACCGTCTCGTGGCAGAACGACGTATCAACGTCAACTGATAAGCAAGGACTAAAAATGTTTTATATAAATCAACTGCAGACATGCCTTGCGCTTCATAAAGTCATTCGTGCTATGTTAATGGGCTTCACCTGTGCTTTGACCATGAGCGTACACGCTCAAAATATATATTCAGCGACAAGCACTGCATCGCCCAGTGATTCCAATGTTTATCCATCAACTATCACACAAGAAGCGCATTCCCTGCAAGCTTCTGAAGTGATTTCAATGCCGGAATTCATCTATGAACCTGTGTCCGAGCAGGCGAAAATTGCAGCTCAGCCTGACCAAGTCATTTATCAACGCCGCAAGCTGAAAGAGCAGCCAGCAAGTAGTGATATGACTATCACGACGACAGGAGCGTGCCCAACCGTGCCGGTTAGTAAAGAAAAGGCAATGGAGTTGGCTGTTACCGATGAACTGCTGTGCGTACCGGTGCAGTGAGAGGGAGTTCAAAATGAGCTTAAATGATCGAAAACAGAATAGTCGTCACAACTCCTATTTCGAGGCTTACCCCTTGATGAAGCTGTTCCCTGTAGCTCTACATTGGCTAAAAGCCAAGCGCTCGGCTGGACTAGCAGCATCGTCACAGGCCCTGGTCTCTGTGTTCATCATGGGAGTGCTGCTGCTTGCTGGGGCTCCTACCCGAGCCGACACGGTTACCTATATCCATAGTGACTTCAGCGGTAGTCCCCTGGCAGCTACGGATGAGTCTGGCAACTTGCTGTGGAGAGAGTCGTACTACGCGTATGGCCAGAAGACGCAGTGGCAGCCCGCTGCTGATGAACAGTCGCAATGGTTCCATGGCAAAGAGCAGGATGCCGACACAGGCATGCAGTACTTTGGGGCTCGATACTATGATCCTAGTATTGGCCGTTTCCTAGGGATGGATCCCGTTGATTACCAAGATGGGAATATTCATAGCTTCAATCGCTATGCTTATGGTAATAACAATCCTGGGAAATATAAAGACCCCGATGGGCGCAACCCACTCTTGATTGTTCCATTGGTCTGGATGGGCGGTGGAGCGATGGTAGAAGGGACGACCAATGCAGTTGCGCAATGGCTCCTAAACCGAAATGTGCAATGGACGGGTCTGGGTGGAGTTTTTGATGCGGCGAGCGAAGGTGCTATCCTGGGGCCTGTACTGGGTGCAATCAGTGCTCGAACAGGTGCCGTCAGCAAAACTGCCGAAGCAGCTGCAGACGCTGCGCGTGCAGCTGGCAGGACAAAAGGAGCTGCTTCAGAGCTCCGAATCGGAGATAGAGTTTTTACAGATGTGAGCACTGGCGGTGCTTCACGGACACTACATCCTGATGTTAACGCAGCTTTGGATAAAGTACCTAAAAACAAGCGAGCTCCTTGGCATGGTTACTGTGCGGAGATGGGTTGTCTCAGTCAATCACTTGATGCAGGTGTCAATCCGGAAGGTGGAACCAGCCGGGCTGTGAACATCGGATCTTCAGGGCGAGGTCATGGGACGCCAAAGCAAACTTGTCCAAGTTGTAGAAATGTACTCGATCAATTTGGAGTAAATCATGATTAATAGAGATGAGTTGGAGGATGTATTGTCTCGAGTCGCCAAGCTTGGTGATAGCCAAAAGGTGCATGTGCAATTGGTGGTATTTATGTTGCGAAGCCTCGCAAGGATTCGTCATCTGTTGCCAGGAATTGGTCTCCAATCATTGCAAATGGCGGAGAGATATTGGTTGCAAAAGGTCGGTTCTCCCGAGGATCTCGAAAATGCACGCGTCGCATGTTGGGATTATTTGGAAAATACTGGTGCAAGTGTGGGCAGTGAAACGAAAGAACAAGCTGCCATGAGAGCTGTAATTTGTGTTTTATATGCGGAGCCAGATGCGGATGATTTTTCTGTAGATACGGTGCGATGGTTTGCGGATTTGATGGATCGCATTTGAAGTCTTTCAAATGATCTGCCAACTTTTACCAAGGGTTAATTTTCTTACTTACCACGTGAAAATTAATCTATATTGCAATTGGCAATCGGTTATTCTAATAAAATTCGGTCAAAGTTATTTTTATTTAATTGATTTAAATGGAAAAATCAGAAGCTGAATCGGAGGCGGTTTCATCAAATTCGGTGAAGGGTTCGGAAAACAGAATTCAACACACTATAAGTGGAAAAAATTCTTAGAATTCTTTGACTTTCAATACAGGCAGGATTATTCACTTTGTCTTGAAAATCCGCGTGTCCGTGGTTCGATTCCGCGCCAGGCCACCAAACGCATTCTGAAGCCCATCCTCTGTGATGGGCTTTTTTGCGTCTGGGCCTGCCTTTTGGCCTGTGCGATGCGGGACCGCTTGTCAATGCGAGCAGCGCCTGCTTGAGACCTGCAGGGTAGAGCGCAGCGCCGCCACATCAAACCAGCGCGCCGTGTAACAGGTGCCGCTGTTTTCGCGTAAGCGGATGTGGTTCGGGTGTGCGAAGAGCGTTGCATCAAACACCACATTGGCGATGAGCAGCACCTCATGGCCAGATGCACCACGGTGCGTGTACAGGTTCTCCATCACCAGGGGTGGGCCCTGAACCTCCACCTCAACACCCAGCTCTTCCTGAAACTCACGCTGGAGCGCTTCTTGCCAGCGCTCACCAAATGAATCACCCTGGGTTTGGAGGAGGCTCAACACTCTGAGAGGATTGAGCCATGACGAAGTCAAACAAGTTTTCACCTGAGGTCTGCGAGCGTGGCGTACGCATGGTGCAAGAGCACCGAGGCGAGTACCCATAGCTGTGGGCAGCCATCGAGTCCATCGCGCCCAACATTGGCTCCGTGCCGCAGTCCTTGAACGAATGGGTCAAACGCGTCGAGGTCGATGCCGGCGTGCGTGAGGGAGTCACGACTAGTGAGGCACAGCGGGTCAACGAACTGGAACGCGAGATCAAAGAACTAAGACGGGCCAACGAGATATTGAAGTTGCCCAGCGCGTTTTTCGCACAGGCGGAGCTCGACCGCCGGTTGAAGTCTTGTAGGATTTCATCGACAAACATCGCGATGCGTACGGGGTCGAGCCAGTCTGCAAGCTCTTGCAGGTCGCCCCGTCAGCGTATCGGCGCCATGCCGCCTTGGTGCGTGAACCTCACAAGCGTTGCGCAGGGGCTCGCCGAGATGATGCCCTGGTCCCTGAGATTCAACGTGTAAAGCGGGCCAACATGCAGGTCTATGGCGTCGAAAAGGTCTGGCGGCAACTGGCTCGCGAAGGCGTGGCAGTGGTCCGTTGTACTGTCGAACGGTTGATGCGCAGGCTGGGGCTGCGCGGTGTGATGCCAGGCAAGGTCGTGCGCACCACCGTCAGCGATGCCAAGGCGCCATGTCCGTTCGACCGGCTCACGCATCACTGTCATATTCTGGAGACTGGCAATGATAGCTTTCGCTTCAAGAACAGCTCCGCACAGCAACCACCAACTACCGTGAAGAAGGAGAGGACCAGCAGAACTCTAGCCTCATCGTGAGCCAACAACTCACGAATCAGAGTGGGTCAAGATTGGATGGAAATGGTGGGTCAGGTTTGCATGGAAATCAACAGTCCAGAGACGACTTGACCATCTAGCTGGACAAAGACATGTAGTGGTTGGCTCTGCCAAGTCGGTGTGCCTGGGGTGGCAAAACCTTACTGGCTTGCTGTAGGTTCTCATTGATCTTGCAAATTCGTGTCCTTGTAGATCAAGGAGATTTGCAGAATCAGTGAGAACGGTTGATACAGCCAGTCTCACACTCTTGCAAAGATCCTACCGACCACGCCAGCAGTGATCTGCGGACGGAACTTACTCGATGGCAGCTTGCGACTGTGGATTCAACCGATAGCCGCCATCCTACCTTCGAATTGACCAGGCGCACCAGCAGCCTCACGGGCCGGCGACACGCTAAAAGCAGCCCTGCCCCCCCTCGGTCTGAGCTTAAAGCGCCCCGAGTTCAAACTTCAGTGAGAAAAATTCAAAACTCACGGAGAACCGACACCTGACAGTCGGTTCCCCATTTGCATGCAGTGAGAAAATTTGCAAGATCAATGAGAACCGACGCTTGCGAATCGCAGTCGCATTCAATATGGCGCAAAGTAGGTCAGTCGCAGGCGCTTTGACCAAAGGGAACCTACCCTCATGGCACCTCACATCTATGTCCTTGAATTAGTTCGCAACAAGTCGCGGGCTCTGCGACACCCTACGTGTTCGTAGGGCGCCGTATTGTTTGCGACTCGCGACACAATTTTGCGACTGGATGCCACAAACCAAACGACTCACCTACCTTTAGGCGTTAAATGAAGACGCTTGGCATAGCCAGCAAAAAGAGCCCGGATTTTTCCGGGCTCTTTTTTATACCTTCTTCTATGGAAAATTTGCAGTGATTGCTGCCATCTATGATCTCATTGCACTATTTCGCTCACAACCGCATAGCGGTCATTCGCGCACGGATGTTCGAGATGGCTCTGTGACGGCTTTCAACTCTTGATGGGCATGTTTTCGTACCCCAAGCGGTGAGCGTTGGAGGGCGAGGTCAGGCCTTTCGCGCGAGCACCTCAAACTCGTGGTGAATTTCGGCTGGATTCGATGTGTTGCGCAGGCCCGTGCTGAATCGCGCGACGGCATGAAGAAAACCCATGTGGTCAGTAACCCTGTAGAAGCCTGATTCTGGCTCCGGCCTTCCAAGACTTGGCGGCAAGGCCTCATCCCATCCCTCTTCGGCCGCTGGCCATGGCCGCAGGGCATAGTCGCCCTTCTTGTGCGGGTACAGAACCCATTTACTGCCATCGCCAAAGGCGTAGCAGAAGAAGCTGCCGTTCAATTTCACCTCCTGCGCCCAAGGTGGAGAGGGTGACGCCACAGGACCATCAGGCTCTTGGTGCTGCGTGAAAACGCGCGGTACAGGCTCTTGGATCACTCTGCTGGCAAATGCCGCTCTCAAAGCTCGAAGCTTTTCCCGTGGATCGAAGGCAACAGTAGATCTTGCAGCCAGGCGTTGGGCTTCCCGGCGACGCTCTTCCATTTGGGCAGCGAGTCGTCTTTGCTCCTGCGCCAGCGCCTGCTCCCGGATAAGGCGCTGACGCTCTTCCTCCTCAAACCGCGCCAGCAAAAGATCTGTATTGGTATCCAGCAGCTCGCGCTCCTCGGTAGTAAGAGGTCGACCAGATCCACCGAAGTTGAACTGGGGCTGTCCCAGAGCTTTGGCGCTTCCATAGCGGCGCTCAAAGCATGTGCGGCCCAGCACCATCAGGACTCCGCCCTCGCGCACGATATGGATTGCCGCGTGCACCCCATGGCCACAACCAGGGTTCTGGCAGCGAACCCGCTCGTTTTCAGGTACACGAACAATCCCCAAGAGCTTTGAACCCATTGTTTGCATCTAGAACACCTCCGCTTTTTCGACAGTCTACAAGTGGCGATTCAAAGGACGCTATGGCTATCGGCGCATTGCGCTTGAACTCAAGCGCAATGGCCGTCATGTGAACCACAAGAGCGTGCAGCGCCTGATGCAGGTAATGGGGATGAAGTCCCTGGTTCGGCCCAAGAAATATCGCTCCTATCGCGCCGGGCAGCACGCGGTGGTGGCCAATGTGTTGCAGCGCCAGTTCATGGCCGAACAGCCTAACCAGAAATGGGTGACGGACGTGACAGAGTTCAACGTCTTGGGTAAAAAGCTATACCTGTCGCCTGTCATGGATCTATTCAACGGCGAGGTGGTGAGCTATCAGATGAATACGCAACCGCACTTGAAGATGGTGGGTGACATGTTGCGCAAGGCGCTAGGCAAGCTGGGCAGGGAGGAAAAACCATTGCTGCATTCCGACCAGGGCTGGCAGTACCAAAGTCGTGCCTATCGCCGCTTGCTGGCCGATCATGGCCTGGTGCAAAGCATGTCACGTCGGGGCAATTGCTTGGATAACGCAGCGATGGAAAGCTTCTTCGGAACCTTGAAGTCCGAGTTCTTCCACCTCAACAAGTTCAGCAGTGTGGCGCAGCTTCAAGAAGGTCTTCACAATTACATCCATTACTACAATCACCAACGCATCAAGCTAAAACTAAAAGGCCTGAGTCCGGTGCAATACCGGATTCAGGCCTTCAGTCCCTAGCTTCCAACTGTCCAACTTCTTGGGGTCAGTTCAATCGCCGGGCGTTCCACATTACTTGCGCAATGCTAGCCAGATCAATGCTGGCGGCTTCTGACATTGGCCGCCGCAAAGCCCAACAGCAGGAGCGCCATCAGCACCAGCATGGCGTTGCCGAGGCCGGGCACGGCCTTGACGGAGCCGCCCACATCGCCCGTCGTCGCCTTCAACGGCGTGGTAACGACAATGCTCACCACGCCATTGGCAATGGTCACTGCAGGATTGTTCTGGTAGCTCGATGCCTCCCAGGTGAATCCGCCAGGAGCTGCCGGCATGGGGCCTGTCGCGGTCGCCGTGCAGCTGGCAGCCGCGGGCAGGCTGCTGATGACAGCGGGCACGCTGGTGCCATGGGTCACGGTGATCGCCAAGGAGAAGCTGCCATCGGCGCCGCAGTTCAGCGAGAAGTTGAACACCCCATTGACCTGCGCAACCCCATCGGCCGGGCCGGTAAACAACTGGCTCAGATCCAGGCTGCCGGTCTGGCGCTGCAGGGCATTGGTCACGCTGACGGCCACGGGTGCCGATGCCAGCGTTGCGGTGGGGCTGGGGCTGATGACGGGCGTGCCGGTCCAGACGTAGCCTGCGGGCGCAGCAGGTGGCGCGTTCTCTGTCACCGTGCAGGCATCACCGTCGTAGAAGCTCAAAGCAGCACTGCTGGCGCTGCTACTGCCAGCGGCAACGGTGGCAGACCAGTTTTGCGGCGCTTGTGCGCCACAGGTGACGGTGCCGCTGAAGGTGAGCGGAGCGGGCAGGCCACTGGGCGACAGACCCGTGATGGTTTTGCTGACCGTCACCGCTGCGCTGGTGTTGAAGATCTGGAGATTGACCGAGCTGCTGTTGGACGAGGTCACCGGATCCACGACACCAGAAGGTGCGGCGGCATAGGCCACGTTGGGATAGGTTCCGGGGATGTTTCCAGCGGTACCTACGATGGTGAATCGCACTTGGCCGCCATTCCCAATCGCCGCAATGCTGCTGCTGACGGTGCGCGTGGCAGCGTCATAGTTGACGGGGCCGCAGGTGCCCGGCGCCACTTCAACCGCACAGCTTGCGCTGGCGTAGACAAAGCCATTGGGCAGCGGATCGGAAAACGCCACATTGCTGACATCGGCAGGACCGGCGTTCACCACGCTGACGGTGTAGGTCACCGTCTCTCCGGCCTGGACGGTGACTGGCGCTACCGTCTTGTTGGTGGAGATATCCGCGCATACAAACGGCTGCTCCACCAGGATTTCGTCATTGAATCGCTCGGGGTCGGTGACGCCGACCGGTGCAGAGACCCGAAAGTTATTCTGAATGGTCCCGTTGGCAGAGGTGCAAGCGCTCGTCATGTTGGCCACCATCGTGTAGGTGATGGTGACGGCACCGCCTGATGGCAAGCTGGGCACGGTGGTCTGGAACAGATAGCCCGCGCTACCGACCTGGCCGCTGTAGTTCTGGAAAACGCCGTTGTCGGGACAAACCGCGCCATTGGTCGCCGTGCAGCCGGCAAAGCTATAGGCGGCATTGAGCTGGACGCCCGCACCGTAGGCATAGGGGAAATCCAACATGGACGCCCCATCGGCCGCTGCCGGGCCGTTGTTCGTCAAGGTCATCGTGTAGGTGACTGGCTGGCCAGCGACAAAGATATCGGTACTTTGCGTTTTGGTCGCGACCAGGTCAGCCTGTGGGCAATCCGCTGTGGCATCGACGGTTTGTTCCACTTCGGCGCGATTGTTGGATGCATTGGAGTCCGTGACACCCGGTGGCAGTCCCCGTGTCTGAAACACATTCTGCAAAGGCCCGGAGGGCAAGCCGCATCGCAAGGGCGCATCCGCCACCATCGTGTAGGTGATGGTGATCGTGCCTCCTGATGGCAGCGCCGGTACCGACGTATTGAACAAATAGCCCGCGCTTCCCACCAGCCCCGAGTAATTCTGGAATGCGCCAGCGTCCGGACAGACAGCGCCATTGGCCGCCACACAGCTCCCAAAGCTGTAAGCCGCATTCACGTTGGCAGCAGCCGTGCCGCCGTAGCCATAAGGGAAATCCTCGATCAAGACGCCATCCGCAGCGGTGGGGCCGTTGTTGGTCAGCGTCATGACGTAGGTCACCGGCTGGCCAGGGACAAAATCGTCAGCGCTTTGCGTTTTGGTAACTTCCAGGTCCGCCTCCGGACAGGCGGCCGTCGCAGCTACTGCCTGCTCCACTTCTGCGCGGTTATTGGTCGGATCGGGGTCGATGACGCTGGCGGGCATGCCTCGGGTCTGGAACACGTTTTGCAGTGCGCCTGCCGTCAAGCCGCACATCGATGGCGCTGTCGCGACCATCGTGTAGGTGATGGTGATGGCACCGCCCGATGGCAAACGGGGAACCGCGGTATTGAACAAATAGCCTGCGCTTCCTACCTGACCGCTGTAGTTCTGAAATGCACCGGTGTCCGGGCACACGGCACCGTTCACTGCGCTGCAACCGCCAAACGTGTAACTGGCATTCACGCGGGCCGCAGAGCTGCCGCTGTTTCCGTAGGGGAAGTCCTCCATCATCGTGCCATCCGCTGCCGCAGGGCCGTTGTTGGTCAGCGTCATGACATAGGTCACCGTCTGGCCAGAGACAAAACTCTGAGCGCTCTGCGATTTGCTGACCACCAGATCGGCACCATAGTTCATCGCCGTGCTCACCGAACTCGTATTGGACTCGGGCATGGGATCGGTGACGCCCGCAGGAGGGCTCACCGTCGATGTATTGGTGAGCGAGCTCGGCCCTGAGACTGCAAAATTCCCCAAGATCTCAATCGTCACCTTCCCCAGTGCGGGAAACGTGGGCAGGACGCCGGAGACCGCGCTGTTGTCCGCCACGATGCTGGCGGGGCACGATGCCCCATTCGTGGCGGCAACACAGGAGGCCGAAACATTCACCACGCCGGGCGGCAGGGTGTCCAAAAAGCTGGCATTGTTGGCCGCATTGGGCCCATTGTTGTCCAGCACCAGCGTGTAGCTGAATGCACCACCGCCGGCTGCCGTAGCCGGGCCCGATTTCACGATCTGCAGGTCGGCGGTTTGGCCCCAGGCAATCACGGAAATGGGCAGCAACGCAAGGATCGCCCCCAGCTTTCGCAGAAGGCTGCTGAAGTAGTTGTTTGTCATATCTGGATATCCCGTTGGATCTTTCTGAGCCCGCCAGCCGCTCCAAGCCGGATGCGTTCGGGTGTGCATTTACCAAAAAAAATGAGCTATTTGGCAAATGTATACACGGCCGTAGATATCTGCAAATAATGTTAACAAATGTATATTTGCTCTACAAAACGGCTCCATTGCAGGGCGATCCTGGAATGCAGGCCGCGCCCGATGCGGGCGATGCCGTCTTGGTTCTTGGCAAGGGATAGATCCAGAACAGGGCAACCTGGGCACAGGGCTTAGGCGCGACAATTAGAATGATTCTTATTTTCGTCACTAGCCCCCTGCCTGCAGGGACTGCCGCCGGCCCTCCGCCCCCTCCATGCTTGAGCGCTTCTACCGCGAACTGTTGAACTTTCTCCACCGCCAGGTGGGCGACCGCGATGCGGCGGCGGACCTGGCGCAGGAGAGCTATGCGCGGGTGTTGGCAGCACAGCGCTCGGGGCCACCGGTGATGGATGGCCGGGCGCTGCTGTACCGCACCGCGCGCAACCTGGTGATTGACCAGCACCGCCGTGCCGCGCTGCGGCGCCATGACAGCCTGGACGAGGTGGCGGCATCCGATGAGCCGCCCGCGCCCCAGCATCTGCAACCCGAGGAGGCCCTGGTGCGACAGCAGACCGTGCACGGCTATGTGCAGGTGATCGAGAGCCTGCCGCCGCGCTGCCGCGAGGCCTTTGTGCTGCATGTCATCGATGGCCTGCCGCAGGCCGAGATCGCAGCGCGCATGGGCATATCGGTTAGCATGGTCGAGAAGCATGTGGTGCGCGGCACCCTGGCCTGCAAACGGCATGGGCAGGGGCCTGGCGCTTAGTGTGCACCGCTTCAATCGCCTCCTCCTCACCGCCCCTCTCGCTCCATTCCCTCCCGATTTTTCTGCGCATGTCCAGCACCTCTTCATCCTTCAACCACCTCCCGGGTGACTTGCCCGAAGGGATGGCTGCGGACGAGGCCAACGATGTGGACGCGCTGGAGCACGAGGCCGCAACCTGGGCGGTACGCTGCAACGCCGGGCTGGATGCGCAGGGCCAGGCGGCCTTGCAGACCTGGCTGGCGTCTGACCCGCGCCATGGGCCCGCGCTGGATGCGATGCGCGCCAGCATCGCGGGCGTGCAAAGCCTGCCGGCCCACGACCTGGCCCGGCTGCGCGCCGGCCTGCCCCAGCGTGATGCACAGACATCTACTCCGCGCCCCCGCTTTTGGCAAGCCTGGCTGCGCCCCGTGCTGCCCTATGCCGCCACGGCCCTGGTGGCAGCGGCGGTGGTGGGTGCGGGCTGGTTTGGCTGGTGGGTACCACCCAGCTTTGAGCAAAACTATGCCTCGCAACGCGGCCAGCAGCTGATGGTCACCTTGCCCGATGACGCAGCCTCCGGCAGCACCGTGCAGCTCGATACCGACACGCACCTGACCGCGCGGCTCTACCGCAACCGGCGCGAGGTGGCGCTGGCCGATGGCCAGGCGATGTTCTCCGTGCATTCCGACCCGGGCCGGCCCTTCCAGGTGCTGGCGGGCGATCTGCGCATCACCGTGGTCGGCACGCGTTTTTCGGTACGCCATACGGCGCAGGGCGTGGGCGCGGGCCACACCCAGGTGGCGGTGGAAGAAGGCCGGGTGAAGGTGGAGCGGCTGCAGCGCGATGCGGACCAGACCGACAAGGCGCCGGCCATGGTGCTGCTGACGGCCGGCCAGATGCTGGAAGACAGCAACGCGCAAGACGCGGGCCTGGGCACCATCACCGAGGTGGCGCCCGCCGCCGTGGCCCAGTGGCGCAGCGGTCGGCTGAGCTTTAACCGCACGCCCCTGGCCCAGGCCTTGGCCGAGTTTGAGCGCTATGGCCCCACTGGCCTCGTGGTGCGCGACCCGGCCGTCGCCGCCCTGCCGGTGGGCGGCAGCTATGGTTTGAACCAGCACCAGCGCTTTGCGGAATTTTTGCCGCACCTGCTGCCGGTGCGCCTGGTCAAACGCGATGGCCTGACGGAAATCGTCGCCCGCTAAACGTCACGGACCAGGCCCTGGGTCCTTCGTTGCCAACCCTTGCCGTACTTCCGTAATGTCTGAGCCTTTGGGCGTCGTCTCATCCACCAAGCTTCGGTTTGCCGGGCCGTGTGAGCGCCTCAAAAATTATTCAAAATTTTTTTCCTCGGGACCTGCGGATTCCTGGCCCAGCTGCGTCTACAGGGAGTGGCGGCGCTGTGCGCAGCGCAACAGCCGTTTCCCTTTACCGCTCCAGGAGTCCCTTGCATGCTGCGCACCGCGCCCCTTTTTCGCTCTCGCCCCACGCCCCTTGCCATGGCCGCCGCACTGGCGCTGGGTATCGCCGCTGTCCAGCCGCTGACGGCGCATGCGCAAACGGCAGCATCGTCGCAGGAGGGGGCCCGCAGTTTTGCGATTGCAGCGCAGCCGCTGGCCCAGGCGCTCAATGAGCTGGCACGCCAGGGCGATCTGCAGCTGGGCTTTCCGGCCGGGCTGGTCGCTGGCAAGACAGCACCTGCCGTATCGGGCCAGCTGACGCCGCAGCAGGCGCTGGACCGTCTGCTGACCGGCAGCGGCCTGCAGGGCGCGGTCAAAGACCGTGCGGTGCTGGTGCGGCCTGCACCCCCTGCCCCATCGGGCGATCCAGCAGGCACCGTGGTGCTGCCCACCGTCTCGGTCACGGCAGCGGCCATCGAAGCCTTGCCCGGCCCCTATGCCGGCGGCCAGGTGGCGCGCGGCGGCAAGGTCGGCCTCTTGGGCAACCGCGATGTGATGGACACGCCCTTCAGCACCACCCAGTACACCGCCAAGCTGGTGGATGACCAGCAGGCGCAAACCATTGGCGATGTGCTGGTCAACGACCCCTCGGTGCGCAACACCTACGGGCGCAACGCGGGCCGGGAGGAGTTCAACATCCGTGGCTTTACCGTCTTCAACTACGACGTGTCATACAACGGCCTGTATGGCCTGTCACCGCGCAATGCGGCCTCGCTGATCGGCGTGGAGCGGGTAGAGGTGCTGCGTGGCCCCAGCGCGCTGCTCAACGGCATGGCGCCCGCGGGCTCGGTGGGCGGCGGCATCAACCTGGTGCCCAAGCGTGCCGGCGCCACGCCGCTCAATCGCGTGACGGCCTCGTACGCGCAAGACAGCCAGTTTGGCGTGCATGCCGACTTTGGCCGCCGCTTTGGTGCGGACCAGGAATGGGGCGTGCGCCTCAACGTCGCCAAACGCTCGGGCGATACGCCCATCCATGGCGCCAGCGAGCGTGTCGATGCCTTGGCGCTGGGCCTGGACTACCAGGGCGAGCGGGTGCGGCTGGAGGCCGACATCAACTACCAAAAGCGCGTCACCCATGGCCGCAGCAGCCTGCTGTTCCCACCGTCGGAAGGCACGCCGATTGCCGCAGCGCCCGACAACAAGACCAACTTCCAACCGTCCTGGAGCTATTGGGATGCCAAGGAGCGTGCCGCCATCGTGCGCGGCGAGGTGGATATCAACCCCAACCTGATCGCCTACGGCGCGCTGGGTGCGATGGGCTATGACTTTGACAGCCTGCAGACCACGTCGCAACTGCAGGATGCGCAAGGCACGCTGATGGCCCGGCCCTACCGCCTGAAGGAAGCCGTGAACACCCGCACTGCCGAAGTAGGGCTGAAGGGCAAGCTGCAGACCGGCAGCCTGGGCCACGAATGGGTGCTGAGCACCAGCGGCTATGCGCAAGACAATGGCCTGCTGCGCCAGAACGGCACGGTTTACGCGTCCAGCATCTACAACCCAGCCGACATTGCCAAGCCCTCGATCAGCATCGGCTCCAACCTGCCCCGCACCGGCGAGACGCGCATGACCAGCGTGGCGCTGGCCGACACCATCTCCACGGCCGACAAGCGCTGGCAGCTGACCCTGGGCGCGCGCCACCAGGAGGTGCGCACCCGCACCTTCAACGGCACATCGGGCGCGGAAACGGCGCGCTACGACAAGTCGGCGATCACGCCGATGGCGGCGCTGCTGTTCAAACCCACACCAGGCATCTCGCTGTACGGCAACTACATCGAGGGCCTGTCCCAGGGCTCGACCGCGCCCGAAGGCACGGCCAATGCCGGCGAGATCTTCCCGCCCGCCAAATCCAGGCAGCTGGAGCTGGGTGCCAAGTTCGACACCGGCAACTTTGTCACCACGGCCAGCCTGTTCCAGATCAGCCGGCCCAGCAGCTTGCTCGATGCCTCCACCACGCCCTCGACCTTCCGCATGGATGGCGAGCAGCGCAACCGGGGCCTGGAGATCGTCACCCAGGGCGAGGTGCGCCGTGGCCTGCGCCTGCTGACGGGTGTGGCCTTCACCCATGGCAAGCTGACCAAGACCGAGGATGGCCTCAATGATGGCCGCACGGCCCCTGCCACCCCCAAGGTGCAGATCAATATCGGCGGCGAATGGGACACTGCCTGGGTGCCGGGCCTGACCTTGACCGCCCGCGCGCTGCACACCAGCAGCCAGTATGTGGATGTGGCCAACAGCCAGCAACTGCCCTCCTGGAATCGCTTTGACCTGGGCGCTCGCTACCGCTTCACGGCCGGCAACACGCCGGTCACCCTGCGCCTGACGGTGGAGAACCTGCTGAACAAGAACTACTGGCAGTCTGCCGCACGTGAAGGCCTGACCATGGGCGCGCCGCGCACCGTGCTGCTGTCGGCATCGACGGAGTTCTGATTGCGCACTGACCAGGCGGCGCGGGCCGCCCAGCCGCGCAGGCCTGCGACGGGCTGGACCGTGGCATCGCGCCTGCTCGCCGGCAGCCTGGGCGGCTATGCGCTCGCGCAGCTGCTGCCGGTGGCCCTGGTCGCCAGCCTGGCCCCGGCACTGCCGCGGGCCGATGCGGTGCTGGTGGCGATGCAGCTGAGCTTTGTCGTGTATGCCGCTGCGCTGATGGCGGCCTTTGCCGCCCGCAGCGCAGGCCGCGCCTGGGCGGGCATGCTGCTGGCCGGCTTGGGCAGCGCGCTCGTCGCCTGGATCGCCCTGTGAGCCCATCGCATCCCCCCAAGCGCCCACATCGCCCCCTGCGCCCGGCGATGGCGGGCCTGCACACCTGGGCCGGTGTGCTGTTGGGCTGGCTGCTGTACTTTATGTTTGTCACCGGCACCGCCGGTTATCTGGATACCGAGATCGACCGCTGGATGCGCCCCGAGCTGCCCCCGGCGCAGTACCCGCTGCCACCGGCGCCCCAGGCCGCACATGCGCTGGCCTATCTACAGGCCCATGCGCCCGGTGCGCTCAGCTGGTCCATCCAGCTGCCGGTGGACCGCAACGAGCCCTATCTACGCGTCGATTGGTCGCCCGCCGGCGCCGCACAACCGCAAGCCGTGTGGCTGGATGCACAGACCGGCGCACCCTTCGCCGTGCGTGATACGGCGGGCGGCCAGGCGCTCTACCAACTGCACTGGCGCCTGCATTACCTGCCCCCGGCGCTGACGGAATGGCTGGTCGCCATCGCATCCATGGTGCTGCTGCTGGCGCTGCTGACCGGCATCGTCGCGCACCGGCGCTTTTTTGCCGATTTCTTCACGTTGCGGCTGGGCAAGGGCCAGCGCTCCTGGCTGGATGCGCACAACCTGGCCAGCGTCGCCAGCCTGCCTTTCCAGCTGATGATCAGCTACTCGGGCCTGGTCTTTGTGATGTTCTCCTTCATGCCGCTGATCGCCAGCGCCTGGTACGGCCAGGCACCAGGCGCGGCGGTGCGCAGCTTTTATGGCGAGCTGTTCCCGCCAATGGCCGCGGCCCCGGCCTCCGGCCAGCCTGCGCCGCTGACCGCCATTGCCCCGCTGCTGGCCCAAGCCCAGGCCCGGTGGCAGGGCGCTCCCGTGGCCGTACTCACAGTACAGAACCCGGGCGATGCCAACGCGCGCATCAGCGCCATCGGCAACTTTGCCGGTGGCCCCGTGCGTGAGGCCGGCATCCTCGTCTTTGATGGCGTCAGCGGCGCCTTGCTGGCCGAGCGCCTTGCGCGGCAATCGGCGCCGCGTGCCGCGCGCGACCTGTGGCTGGGCTTGCACGAGGGCCTGTTTGCAGGCACAGTGCTGCGCGCGCTGTACCTGCTGTCGGGCCTGCTGGGCTGCGTGATGATTGCCACCGGCATGGTGCTCTGGTCCGCCAAGCGCAGCGCACGCCAGCCGAGCGTGGGCCATGCACTCGTCAGCCGGCTCAACCCTGCCGCCATTCTGGGCCTGCCCGTGGCCATTGCGGCCTACCTCTGGGCCAACCGGCTGTTGCCCATCGGCATGGAGGCGCGCGCGCAATGGGAGCTGCATGCGCTGTTTGCCACCTGGCTTGTGAGCTTTGTCTGGGCGGCCTGCACCGCACCTGCCAAAGCCTGGCGCTGGCTGGCCTGGTGTGCAGCGCTGGGCTTTGGCCTGCTGCCTGTGCTGAATGCCGCCACCAGCACACGGAACCTGCTGCAGTCGCTGCAAACGGGCGATACGGTGATGGCCGGTATGGACCTGGGCTTTATCGCCTTGGGCCTGGCATTTGCAGCAGGCGCCCTGGCCATGCAACACCGCCAAAAGGTTCGCCGCTGATGCTGGTACTGTCTGCGCTGTGCATGCTGCTGGGCTTGGCCGCGCTGGCCTTGGCGATGGACCGGCATGCGATGCATCTGCCTTTAGCGTGGTCAGGCCTCCGTGCACGGCGTGGGTTGCAGGTGCTGGGCGCAACGGCCTTGCTCGCTTCGCTGATTGGCACCCTAGCGGTGATGGACAGTGACCTGGCCTGGATCACCTGGCTGGGCTTGCTGGCGCCCGCCACACTGTGCATTGCGGTAGGTATGAGCGGGGTCGGTCGCGGCCAGGAGCGCGGGCGATAGGCGCCCCTGCCATCCAAAGCAGCGTGCACCAAGGGGCCAGCAACCGCCAAATCCGCACTGCTACACTGCTCCCGACCTCACTCCCTGCCCTTTAGCCTTGGCCCAAGCACCCCACAACCGCGCCGCCCAGCGCAAGCGCAAGTCCAGCTGGTCATCGCTGCGCATGCCCCAGCACATGGCATCTACCCTGCAGAAAAAACACTGGCTGCGTCTGCATGGCCTGTGCATGGGGCTGCTGGTCTTGCTGGTGATGTGGGCGGTCACGGCAGCGCTGCTCCATTCCGGGGTGACATCGATGGCGCTGCGCTATGCCATCAGCCTGGGCGTGGGCTATGCGGTCTACCTGCTGGTGCTGCGGCTGTGGGCGGCCTACCTGGTGCGCAATGCCTACGAGCGCAAGCGCGAAGACTCCTGGGCCGATGGCATCGACCCGGTGCCCGATCTGCACGTAGGCAAAGGCGCGCCCGATTGGCAGTCGGGCGGCGGCGGCAATTTTGGTGGTGGTGGGGCGTCAGGAGATTGGGCGGATGTGGACCTGTCGTCGACCGCATCCGGTGCTTCCAGCTCCTGGACCGATGCCGTCGATGTGGTCGATATCGGCGGCGGCGATGAGGGCATCATCATTGTGCCCATCCTGGCCGTGTTTGCCGGCCTGCTGCTCGCCTTCTTTGGCTTTGGCGCACTGCTGTGGCTGTACTTTGGCGTCGATGTGCTCTTGACCGTGGCGGTGGAACTGGCCTTTTCGATGATGACCGCCCGCGCCCTCGTGCGGGTGGAGCGCGCAGGCTGGCTGGCCTCGGCCGTGCGACTGACCTGGAAGCCGCTGCTCGGCGCCCTGGTCTGCGCCGTGGCGCTGGGTGCGCTGGCCGACTGGTGGGTGCCAGAGGCCACCACCTTGCGCGAAGTGATTGCCCATATCCGGGGCACGCGATAACAACCTTGGCCTACCCAGCGCTGCCACAAAGCCGGTTTATGCTGCTCCTTTGCTGGCCGCCACGGCTTCCCCCCATTCATGACAAGGACTGTTCATGCCCATCGTCGTTACCGCCCAGAACACCATCCAGATTGGCGCTGCCGAGCCCCTTCAAGGCAATGCGCCCGAAGGCAGCTATGCAGCGGTGTTTGAAGACGATGGCGACACCGCCTACTTCTATGCGCTGGATTTTGCGAACGCCGAGCAACCCATCCAGAACGCGCTGCACATCTACAACGTGGCCGATGTCTCGGACAAGCACCTGCCGTCCGAGATGACGATTGGCTGGTCCACCGATGGCAGCAAGGTCGTGCTGCTGATCAATGGCTACCCGCATGCGGTGTTTGATTTTGCGGCCAAGCATGGCTACTGCCGCACCGCCTTCCCGCCGCCCGATGCAGATTCCGGCTGGAGCGGCCATGACTGGTCGGACGAGGCCGTCGAGCTGTTTGCCACCGAAGCCTGAGACGACAAGGAGCATCGCCATGCACAGCCACCAGTTTGACCGTTGGCCCTTTGCCGATGCGCACAACACCGCCAGCTTTTCTACAACCAAGGTGGTACGCGAGCATCTCCCAGTGTTGATGGTCTCGCATGATGCAGATGGGGCTTGGCAGTTTCTGGATGCCAGCACCGACGAGCCCGGCGAGGCCCTCTTGGTCTGCATGGCTTGCATCTATGAGCGCGACCAGAGCCTGGCGCAAATCGCAGACCTGCCATTGGGTTGGAGCGCCTGGCGCCAGGAAGTGGGCGGCGCCTGGGAGCGGTTTGAAAACCCGCCTGAGGACGACGACGAAGACGCGGACAGCACGGATTGAATCCAAGGCATCAGCGCCCTGCTCCAAGCCACCTCCACCCCCAGGGCTGCCGCCATCCCTTATTCTTGGGGTTTTGTTCAACCCAAGGCCCGCATGCCCTACACCGTCCAACACGAAGAAGCCGATTCCAAAGGCGCGTTCTTTATCAAACGCGATGCCGCACGCGTGGCCGAGATGACCTACAGCCGCACCAACGCCACGATGATCATCATCGACCACACAGAAGTGGATGATTCACTGCGCGGTGAAGGCGCAGGCCGCCAGCTGCTCAATGCGCTGGTGGCTTGGGCCCGTGAGACCCACACCAAGGTGCTGCCACTGTGCCCCTTTGCCAAGGCCCAGTTCGCCAAGGATGCGTCGCTGCGCGACGTGCTGTCCTAACGCCTGAGGAACCTCAGCCGCGCCCTATATAGCAGGCTGCCGCCATGGCAACCTGCGCGGAGCGCGTGGACTCTGAGCTTCAATACATGATTCTCGCCACGCCGCTTTTGACTGCGAATCTACTCAGAAAAATTTGCTTTTCTGAACTCCAACTCATAGCTCGGCATTCCCACACCGCCGCCAGCCGCTGACTGTTCCAACTTCAACACGGACACATCTTCGCGCCTGGCAAATTCTTCAAAGATAAGCGCTAGCATATAAAAAATATGCTTTGGCGCAGCAATGTAGGCCGTCAGCGGCTTCATTTCTTTGGCTATTATTTTCCCATTGACCTGCACCGAATAGGGCCAAGCCTTCTCTATGAGGCCGGCCACCGGTAAATTTAAAAACGGCTCTGCTGTATTTTTACCAAACACCCAGTCAGCAGCAAATCCAGAAAATGGCAACATTGCTGAAAATTCATTCAATGTGATTTTTGAAAAATCACACTTCAGATCAATATCATTCCAGCATTGCAGCGCGATATACCTGACATCCCCCGCAGCCCCATTTGGAATTCTCAAAGAAAAGTATTCCCGTTGAGACTGGGATATGCTTTTGAAAAATCCAGCCACCTCCAAGAAGTCGGAATGAGTCACCACCAGACCTGGCAGGGTGATGTACCCATTGACAACCCGATGCTGCCGCCTTCTCTCAATGACTGGATAGCTAATTTTCATAAACATCATCAGTTAGAGAACGCTTCTCCCGCGTATACCTTGATATCAACGCGAATTTGCTTCTTCACATGGTCCTTATCCGCAGGATTGGGACCAAAGGAAAACGTAGGGCCTGCACATACCCCGGCAGGCGGCCGCGCAGAGATCCATGCGGCAGCCTGAGAGAAGTAAACCACCCGGCTGCTCATCTCAGCAGGCGTCAGCAAACCCTGCACCCCTTCCAGCATATTCAAGCCTTGCACGACGGTAAACGGCATGGGTTGCGCCCAAGCCAAAGATTTGGTATTACCATTTCCAGGAATATCTAGCCCCTGTGCTTGAATAGTTCCCCTATGGCATTTATTGTCATTCGGGCAGCTATTTTTTCCAGCATACGCTGATCCTGAGAAAACAAGCGCTGTAACGCCAAAGGCAGCCATGATCTGGGCAACAGCGCTTCCACCGCCCACTACCATTCCGCCCAGCACGCCAGCAACCAGGTACCCCAGCGCGATAAGCATGGCGATCATCGCCAAGATGATCAAGGTGGTAACGATCAGCTCGATCGCTCGGGCAAGAGGTTCCGACTTGGTCTCGCAGGTCATTCCCTCGCCGCCGTTGGCACCAGTCCCAATTATATATGCACCGCTGCCAGTTTGCGGATCGATCGCCACGTAGGCTTCTGCATCCCAATACATGGCACTGACCTTATCCTGCGGCGCATAAACAATATAGCCATAAGAAACGTAGTTGGCTATCTGCTGCTTTAATGTAGTATTAAGACTAGACTTTGATAAAAAACTCGAAAGATTATCACTGGTAATAGAATATATTTTCTGACCCTTTTTATTGGCTTCAGACAGGACTTGCGCAGCAGCCACACCCAAACCAGAAGGCCACTGAAAAACTTCGTCGATGACAGAACCTTCCAATGAAGAGTTCTTCATCCCCATCATCACATTCATGTTGACAAAGGCTTGGTTATTGAAAACACCTTTGTTTTTTGAAATGGCATGGGTAATGCGAGGAATATCAATAGAATAAGCCTTGTAGGCACCAATTCTTGGCACACCCCATGAATAAGTCACCTCCAGTGGATTGGAGAACATCCCTACCGAAGGAAGTCTCAGATACGCAAATCCATTTAACTTTGCGAGCACCTTATCGGACACATCCGCTCTGAGAAAATACCCCAAGTTCAAATGATGAAGATTCTCAGTGAAGGTGTTCGGATTGAAGCCATGGTACCGCGCCTTAACCATTTTCTCTGTGACACCCACCGAACTGACACCAAAAACAATGGCATCGCCTACTGCTGAATCCACTGAAAAATTCTTCTGCACACTACCCAACGTGGGTGAATAGATATCAAACCCCCACCACTGCTCACTTCCCATGCGCCGTGGTCCAGAAGTAAACAGTTCCTGATCATTCAGCAGCAGTTTCGTTTTTTGATTGACAAGATATACTGGCAAATTTTCTGCATTATTAGATGCATAGTTTTGTAAAAGCTCGGCATCCGCAGTGGTGGCTGGAACGCCGATGGCACTTATCTTGTTGGAGCCAATATTCGACAGCTGTATTTTTTGGGTATAGCTAGAGTTACCGAGAGATTTATCTATCGCATTTTCGAACAATTTGATGGACACAGACCACTTTTGTGAATCCGGAATCTGAGCCACTGCGAAAGACTCTGTAACAACCACATAAGGCAGTTGCCCCGAAAGCGTGGAGGGTGCCGATTCCTTGATGATCTTTTTGCCCATGATCGCATCCTCACTGAGGTCAATCAGATTGGCTTTGATATGGGCTTGAATCTTGCCGCTATTGTCATTTAAAAAATTTTGCAGGGTCAAGAAATCTACCTTTGCTACCCAACCTTCTGCGCTATTAGCCTCTGACCCGTTGCCAGCGAGTGCCAGCGCCTCTGCCTGACTTAATCCAGAAAAATCTTTAAACTCTACGCCGTTGGCATAGCTGTATTGCTTGTAACTCGAGTCCAATGGAATCCACGCATTAATATTAGCATTGGTATTGTTATGTTGAGGAGGTACGATATCCGCACCGCCCTGAACCGAGCCTTTACTGGCTGCATAATTGATATATGCAGTAACCCACACATGTTCCATTTTTATCTTCTGAATAACTCCAGAAGACACTACACCGACGTTAGCGATTCCCCCTTGGCCCAGCATGTTTTGCGCTGAAGCTGCGTCGTCGAAATTGCCAATGAGGTTCTTTGCTCGGTCCACTGGCAGTTCGATGGTGCCAAACTGGTAGCGGGCGGGGATACCGCTTGCTCTCAAAAGCGCTATGGTCAAACTCGCTATGTCTAAAGAGTTGCCTTTTCCCGACTGTAAAACTGAATCCGCATTCTGCATACTTCCCCATGAAGGAAGCCACTCAATATGGTTCTTGACCCAATTCTGAATCGCAACCGGGTTTTTTTGAAGTTCTGCCGCTTTGGCTTTGATCGCATCGGTCAGGACAACTTCTTCCGTCTCCGCTAAATCGGCGTTTGATGGAGCCTCCTCAGCGGTTGGAAGGGTTGTGAATTGCACGCCACCCACGCTCGTCACTTTGGTAACTTTCGCCACATGCGATTCACTGATGCCAAGCCGCAAATTCCACTCTTGGCGCGTTTGAGCGGGCTCATTTTTGTAAGGTTGAGACGCGTGCCACGGCAGGTCCTTGCTGGTGTTCACGGTCTTTTTATGGGTGTTCTCGGCAAGAAATGCGCCCAGCTCTTGCAAATCAGCACTGTTCACCGAACCCGCAGTTTTGGCCACCAAGGCGCCTCTATCAACGACCAGGCGCGCAACCAGCGCGTCCAACTTCCGCACCTTCTGCTCAAACTCGGCAGCTGCCGCATCGTGGCGGGCCAAGAACTCTGCACTCAGACCTTTTTGCAGCAACGTTGCGCGCATGCTGTGCAAGTCCGCGCGCGCGGCAGCGCTTTCGTCCTGAAGAGCGGCCAGCGTCGCTTGCAGCGATGCCGGGGTCGTCTTGGCGTTGTAGACGGGCGCTGGGCCTGCCTTCTTTTGCTGGGTCAGCGCCAGCGACTGCTGCACCAACAAGTCCTGGGTTTGCTCGCTGGCTTGTTGGATCAGGTCTTGCAAGCGCAGCGAGCTGGCATGTTCCATTTTCTGGGCCTGGTAATTCGCGGCCTTGAGCTTGGCATCCCAGTCTTGCAGGCGCTGCATTTGGCTTTGCGCCAAGGGGCTGTAGGCCTGTTCGGCTTTTTCCTGGGCGATGGCGCTCAGCGGTTGCAGCGCCAGCGCGATGTGGGCTGCAGCCACTACGTAGGCAACAGGACGCACTATTTTCTTGAAGCCGCGCATCACGGCATCGGTCGCTGCGTCACCCGCTACGGCTGCCATCTGGCTGTTGGTCATAACGATCGCCATGTCGTTCTCTCTCTCGTTTTTTGTCGTTGTCATGTGCGGGCCCATACGTTGGCGCATGGGCCCGTTTTGTGGTGGTGCTCAGCGGCCCGCTGGCCGGCGCCGCAGTCCAGCCGCGGCCAAGCAGGCCAGCGCGGCACTCAGCAGCAGCAACCCAGCAGGGCCGTTGGCTGGCACCTTCTTGGCATTGCCGGGGTCTATTCCGGTGCCATTGCCATTGCCGCCGTTGCCAATCTTCAAGGTTGCAGTCGCCACCGCTTCCTCGCAGCCCGCTGCGCCCAGGCTGGCAATCACCAGCACGTGGGCGGGCGCACCTTGCGGCACGGTCCAGCGGTAGTTCTGGCTCCACTGGCCAGAAGCTGCTACCGACACATTGGCGCTGGCCTCTTCCATCAGCAGCGCGCCGCTGTCGGGGTGGACCACGCGCAGGGTGACAGCGCCGTTGGCCAGCGCAGCGCCGGGGTTGTCCAGCTTCAAGCCCAGTGCGATGCTGTCGCCAATGTTGGCCGTGCTGGGCGTTGCGGTAATGGCGCCAACGGCACCAGGCACGCAAGCGGCTGCCGCCTTGACCTGGAAGCCCGTCGTGCTTTCAGACAGGAGGTTGCCCGCGCTGTCGTACAGCCTGAGCTGCGCCTGGTAGGTGCCCGCTTCCAGTTGCCCGGCCGGCAGGGTGTAGCCAAACTCGCGCGATCCGGCGGGTACCAGCTGCGTGATCGCCTCCACCTGCTGGAACGATGGGGTCGCCTTCATCCGCTCACGCTTGGTACTCGCCAGCTGCAGCACCACGGTTTCTGCACGCAGGTTTTGCTGCACTACGTTCGATGAAGTGTTGCCTGCACGTGAGGTGATCTGCGTGGCCTGGCCCACCAGGTACTCGGCTTTGTCGGTGCTGATCTTGGTGGCATTGCCGGGCCCCGGGCCGCCCACCACCTTGAAGGGTGCGGAGGCACTGCCGTAAACCACCCCTTCTGGCGATACCAGCTCGGCCAGCAGCAGGTAGTCGCCCGCCAGCACGCCCGCTACCGGCCAGGTACTGTCCACCTGCAGGGTCTGCCCCACACCGACGTTGACCGGTGCAGGCAAAGGCAGAGATGCCACTGCATCACCATTGGTATCCAACACGGTAAAGCGCACTTGTGCCTCACGCGCAGCCACACCTTGGTTGGTGACCGGGGCAGAGAAGAACGCTGTCTCCTGGCTGGAGTAAACCGGCTTGTCGGTCAATGCCTGGATGCTGATGTTGGCATTGGCAGCAATGCGTGGCACCACGATGGGCGACACCACTTCGCCCACCACAAAGCTGTTCTGGAACTTCAGGCTGGCGATCTGCGCGGCGGGGCGCACTTCTTCAATCGCCATATTGGCCAGCGCCAGGTCAAAGTTCACTTCACGGCCCGTCTCGGTAATGCCGGTGAACGACCACAGGTACTGCGTGGAGCCATCGGCCTGCGGCAGTGTCTTGGTGGGCGCGGGCTGGATATTTGTCGGCACCGTGTTGGCAGCAAAGTTAACCACCAGATCAGCATCGAGCGCGCCCAGGCGGTCCAGCATGGTGGGCAGCCAGATCTCAATCCAGGTCGAAGACAGCAGCGATCCGCCCAGCCCCTGGTTACTCAGCCAGGAGCCATCGGCGCGCTGCTGGTTGAGCACATACTGAATCGCTCGCCGCAACCTCGGGTCGCTGCGCGAGGGGTTGGTGAAGTCCAGCGCCACGCCGACGATGGCCGTGGCCACCGGGTCGCTGGTGGTGTAACCCGTCGTATTGCCCCAGCCGCCATCCTTGTTCTGACGGCTCCACAAGGTCTGCGCAATGTCGTAGATCAGCGTATCGAACTCCGCAGCGCGCGCCGTACCTTGGTAGTACTCGCGCAGCTTGGACAGGCCCATCATTCTGAACGCCGTGTCCGCATTGTTCGAGGCATTGAATATCGAGCCAGCCACCAGCTTGGTCGCCGACTTCGCCAAGGTCGCGTCGATTTTGGAAGCTACCTCCGAGGCATCGGCTGGTGTGAAGCCCATGCGGTTGACGCTGGAGCTATTGCTCCACAGCAATGAGCCATCCGGCAGTGCAACGGCGGTATTGACGGCGGCAAAAGTCAGGCGCTCGACAATCCAGTTCTCGTTGTACCAATACAGCCCATTGCTGGTGCTCAGCAGATAGCCCTTGTCGCCCCACCGCACCAGCTGGTAAGGCGTGCCATTGGTATATGCCGCTGGCGTATCTCTGAACGCGCCACTCAGCTCAAAACGCAAGACGCGGTTTTGTCCGGGATGGGTCACCAGGATGGCGCCATCGGGCTCCTGCTCCAGCTGCCCACCCGTCGATTCAAGCAGGTTGCTGTTGAGGAACTCCGACAGGTTGCCCGCGTCATCGAGTTTGAAGAGCTTGGTCTGCCCATAGGCCTTGAGCAAGTAGCCCCCGCCTGCCAGCTCCATCGCATCGCTGCTGGCCTGGCTGCTGATCTTGACGGGCGTGCCCACGGTGTCCGACAGGTAGACACCCGAGGTGGTGGCGATCAGCAATTTGCCATTGGCCAGCACACGCAGGTTCTGGATCGGCAAACCCGTCGCCACTGGCGTCGCCTGGGCAGAGGCCAGATCCACCGCATAGACAGTTTGCCGGCCCCTGTCCCCCACATAGACCTGGCCGTTGGCAGCCACGGCCAAGCGCTGGTCACCGGTGCTGAGCCCTGCAATGCTGACTGGCGTATTGGTTTTGACGGTGCCCGGGCCGTGCTTGTTCAGCAGCGTGCTGTAGTCCACCAGGCTGGCCACATTGATGCCCGTCGATTGCCCGGTTGAGCCCCACCAGTGGCCGCCATAGTCCGGATTCCACTCGCCGTTGTTGGCGATGGAGACAATGGCTTCGGCCAGCTTGCGGTTGCTCGATGCAATCTCCTGCGGGTTGTGCCACTCCTTGGTTGCCCACAGGCCCAAGGTGGTGGTGGTACGGATGTAGGTTTCGCCCGAGTAATTGACTTTGCCGTCCGCACGCACCTGCTGCAAGATGGCATTCATCAGCTCGTTGCGCTTGTTCTGGTCGAGCGGCTGCACAAAGCGCAGGTTCTTCTCGCCCCCCACCACAGCCTGCGTCTGCACATGGCAGGCAAAGCACTTGAGATCGCTCACATGGTGCTGGTAGGCATAGCTGTCGCCATAGCGCACGGCCTTGGTCACGGCATCCCGAATCACGGGCGCCAACGGATCGGTGCTGCTGCCCGATGCCATGTCCAGCCCGGTGATCTTGATCTTGCCTTTGACGGACTGGTCGCCGGGTGGCACCACCGGCTTGTCAACCGTGAACTCGGCCTTGGCCATATCACCCACATACAGGCTGGACTGGATAGCGGCGCCCGGCGCAATGCCTGCCGTCACCTCCACCTTCAGGCTGGCCGCCTTGTCGGGCATCCAGGTACCAAAGCTGATCTCCTGCAGGCCACCAAGCGCAATGCTGGGGGCTTGCGCCGTGGTCTGGTACACCAGCGCGCCGGTGGTGGAGTCACTCACCTTGAGCAAGTAGCCCGATGCGGGCAGCACCACGTTGCCATCGTTCTTGACCAGGGCGCTGAAGGCCACCGGCGTATTCGCACCAGCCTGTACGACCGGCGGCTCTGCATTGGCCGAGCCAGAGAATGCGGCCTGGGGTGTGATGTCCAGTGCGGCGCGCAAGCTGCCGGTGACCACGCCGGTGGGGTTGTCCTTGCCGCGCGAGCCGGGCTCGACCAGCTTGGCAATCACCGCATACCGGCCGGCGGCATGACTGGCGGTGTTCCACTCAAAAAACACCTCCAGCGCTTGGCCAGGGTTCAGCGTCGCATCGCCCAGCGGAATGGCCGCCGCATCCAGCGCAGACAGCGTGGCCACCACATCGCCGGCGGGGCCCTGGATCTCCAGCACGATGCTGGTGGTCGATGCCGCTGCCGAGTTGTTCTTCAGCTTGACGCTGGCCTTGACGGACTTGTTCAAACCCGTGGTTGCGGGCGTTACCACCAAGTCGGCGAGATCGAGAAAGCCCACCCCTGCCGACGCCGGAATCACAAAGTCCTGCGTGATATCGCCGGGCTCGGCAATCGTCAGTTGGTAGCTACGCGATTGGAAGCCACTGGCAGACACCTGCACATCCCAGGCGATGCCTGTGAGCCCATCGAGTACATAGGCACCGGCCGCATTGGTCAGTGCACTGTTCGCACCCACCGCCACCGTGGCATTGGCAATCGCTGCGCCCGATGTATCGGTCACCAGGCCATGCAAGACGCTAGTTTGGCGCGCCGCAGACATCTCAATGGTGCCGGCATCCAGGCGCGAACCAATGCTGGAGGTACCAGACTGGCTGATGGTGCCATAGCCCGCCAGGGTGTACTTCAGGGTGATGGCCCCGATGGGCGCCGTCATCGAGAACTTGCCATCCGCACCCGAGGACCCAGTGGTTTGGGATGAGGGCCCTTGGATCGCGATCGCGACACCGGCCAGTGGCGCTTTCGTCGCCGCATCGATGACCTGGCCGCTCACCGGCACCGAAGTGGCGCTGGCAGAGCTCGCGTCGATCAGCGCAGGCGAGAACACGCCCGTGCTGCCGGCAGGCAGGTTGGCCGTGCCCGATGCACTGACCCAGCCCGCTTTGTCAGCAGAAAGAACGACTGCACCGGCGGCCACGCTGGTGATGCTGTATTTGCCTGCGGCATCGGTGCTTGCCTGGTAGCTTGTTCCAGCTGCCGTGTTCTTCACCATCACCGTCACCCCGGCCATCGGTGCGCCACCGGTCTCTTGGGTCACCGTTCCTTGCACCGTCACCGTCGTCACTGCGGGGTCCGGGTTGGCAGGCGGGGTCACGGTGATCGCCTTGGTCAACGTGGGCGAGAAGCTCAAGCTGCCGCGCGCCTGCACTACCCCCGATCCCATCACCAGGCTATAGCCTTCCTTGGTCGCCGCAACGCCTACCTGGCCGGCGGGCGATACCGCAATTTCGTACAAGCCTTGTGCATTGGTCTGCACCGAGATGGGTGCTCCTCCCGAAGCCGGTGTCACCGTGACCGTTGCGTTCTCCAGCGGCGTGTTGCTGCTGCCATCGAGCACCATGCCCAAGACCGTGCCCGAGTTGGCCTGTTGGCCCGGGTCGGTCGGCTTGACTGCCACCAAGGCCAAGGCCCTCAGAGCGAGGGCGGTCGTGTAGCTGTCGGCTTCCCAGGATCCATCGGGCTTTTGGCTGCCCAGCAAATAGCTCCGCACCTGGGTGGCGACCTGCGGGGCCGATGCGGTGTAGGGATGCACCGCTTCAAACACCAAGGCCGTGAGCATCTGGCTCTCGCCCCATGCGCCAGAGGCGGCTTGCTTGGCGAGCAAAGCCTGCGCCAAGGTCTGTGCCAAGGCCAGGGTGCCGGCGTCTTTCAGGGCATCGGCGTTGATGGCGCGCAGCACCACGGCCGTGGTGTAGAGGTTGGCATAGCCGCCCGCCTTGAGCATGCCGCCAGACTGCTTGGACATCAGCCACTGCATCACCCCTTGGCGCGTGGAAGCTGCCGGTGCGGCAAAGGTGCTGTACCCCCAGGCCGTGTCGATAATGCCGGGCACCATCTCGTCGGGATAGGTGGCATAGCCTTTGTCGGCAATAAACCGAGAGGACAACGGCGAGGTAATCTGCACACCCTGCTGGGTTTTGAGCGACTGCCAGCAAGCCAGGGTTTCGGTCGGTACGTTATCGCCCGATGCAGGCATGGCATTCACCAGCGCCGTTACCTGGCTGTTATTGCCTGCCAGGCGCAGCAACGTTTGCGCCGCTTCGCATTGCGCCTGCGCAGCGGTACCAAAGCGCGATTTACTGGCCAGTTTGCCGGAGGGCAGAACCTGCCCCTGCAACCATGCCAAACCTTTGGCCTGCGCCACGCCATCGGCCCGTGCTGCAGTCACCCCGGCAGCCATGAACAGCAGCAATAACAGCCATATCGATAAGCGTCTGCCCAACGCACGAAAAAAATGCTTCCCCTCTGACACCATGGTCGTCACCATCCATCTCTCGTATTTATAAAAATCGCAGCAGACACGACAACGCGGGTGCGTACAGGCATCCCTCCGTTTCAGATCTGCAGGTATTGGGTTATCCCGGTATTCGCCACCACAGCGGGTGAGCCAGCCAGCGCGGCGCTGGTTCCAACCTCTCTGAAAGGGGTCGATGGCTATGAGAATTGACCAAGAGTGCGATCAGCTAGTCATAGTGATCACTCACCACGCATTGCCAGCGTGGTTTTCGCCAGGGTGGCGAAGCATTACGACATCGATGCAGCGCGCGGCCGCTTCCCTCCCCCAGGCTCCCCTTATATACATTTTGTTTCCATTTGATATAACTATGGAGGCAAATGTAGACGAGCTTTACAAAAGCACCTAGCGTGTTTGTAACCGTCGAAATGACGGTGGGTTTCTCATGGACTGTCAGCGACTTGTCAGTATGGGCGGCTATGCAGCGTTGCGCCAGCTATTCACCATCAGCCTATGGAATATATTGTTTAGCTCTATCTATGCTTGGCTGTAAGCTCTGTTTTTCGATAGCAGTTGCCAAGTCTCACCGGCATGCCCTGTCCCTATTCGTCCCAATAGTTCTTGGCAAAATGCAGCCAACAATCTCCGCAAAGCAGCGGCCATATTTATACAGATTCACACATATTGAAACAAAACAGCTGTGCTTTTAAGCGTGCCGGGTTTGGATATGTCTCATTTCGGCGTAATGCGTCGTTACGTCCTCAAAGGCAGTTGTGTTGGTATCAACAGCCGTCTGAAACCATTCAATGACGCGATAAAGCCTGGCGACAAAAACCCTTTGGCGGGCGAGCGCGTTGAATGGCAGCTGTACTCCGTATTCCGACGACCAATACGCAGCCAATCAAACGGCCAACACCCCATCCCGCAACTGCGCCAGCGCCCCATTGCCCAGCGCTTGCGCGTTGTAGCACAGCCCAATGCGGCGTTTGAGCTCCACCTCCAGCGGCTGGGTCTGCACGCCCGGCATTGCTTGCGCGAGGGATTCAGGCACGATCGCCCGGCCCACACCGGCAGCCACCAGGTCCAGCGCCAGCGAGAAATTGCCGGCCAGCGCGGCGGGGGTGTCGGCGCGGCTGCCGTAAATCGGCATCAGGCGTTGGTGGCTGGCGTGGCTGGGGCAGACGATCCAGTCGGTGGCGAGGTCTTGTGGGGTGCCCGCTGCGTTGTCTGGTGGCAGCGCTTGGGCGGGCAGGGCCAGCACATAGCGCTCGCTGAGCAGCGGTAAAAACAGCTCGTCCTCGCAGCGCAGCTCTTCGCTGGCCAGGCGCGCATCGCCCTCGCATTGCGCCAGCAGGTGCAGCTGCAGGCCGGGCACGCAAGCCCGGGCGGTGGCGGCCAAGTGCTGCACGGTGCTGCGGGCCACATCTTCTTCGACGCCAATGGTCAGGCGCGCACGCGCGCCGCGCTGGCGAAAGCGCTGGGCCAGGTCGTCGGCCTCGGCCACCATGCGGCGCAGCTGGGGGTAGAGCGCGCGGGCATCGTCGGTCACCTCCACCCCCCGCGCCTTGCGCACAAACAGCGCCGTGCCCAGGGCCTCTTCCAGCAGGCGGATGCTGCCCGACAGCGCCGGCTGGCTCAGGTGCAGGCGCTGCGCGGCAGCGGTGATATTGCGCTCTTCAAAGACGGCGACAAAGGCGCGGAACTGGCGGTAATCCATCACAAGCCATAAGCAAAACGTATGAATGAAAGAAGAATAAACCATTTTTCAAACGCCATATGCTCGATCTACACTAGATTCTCTACTGATTCATCAGAAAAATCTATTTCTTTAGAAAGCCACAACACCATGCAAAACCGCCAACCCCTGATCGTCATCACCGGTGCCAGCTCGGGCATTGGCCTGGCTACCGCCCAGCTGTTTTCGTCGCTGGGCCACCCGCTGCTGCTGCTGGCGCGCCGGCTCGAGCCCATGCAGGCGCTGAACCTGCCCGACACGCTGGCAATCTCTGTCGACGTGACCGACCGCGCCGCACTGGCCGCCGCCGTGCAGCAAGGCGAAGCCCGCTTTGGCCCGGCCGATGCCATCGTCAACAATGCCGGCGTCATGCTGCTGGGCGAGATCACGCGCCAGGACCCGGACCAGTGGGACCGCATGCTCGACGTGAATGTCAAAGGCGTGCTCAACGGCGTGCATGCCGTTGCCGCCGGCATGGTGCAGCGCCAACGCGGCAGCATCATCAATGTGAGCTCGGTCGCGGGCCGCAAGACCTTCCCCAACCATGTCGCCTATGTCGGCACCAAGTTCGCCGTGCATGGCCTGTCGGAGAACCTGCGCGAAGAGCTCGCTGCCCACAACGTGCGCGTGACCACCATCGCCCCCGGCGCGGTGGAGACCGAGCTGCTCGGCCACACCACGGATGCGGCCATCAAGTCCGGCTATGAGGACTGGAAAACTGCCATGGGCGGCAAGGTGCTGGCGGCCCAGGATGTGGCCAACGCCATCCACTACGCCTATGCGCAGCCGGCCGGCGTCTGCATTCGCGAAATCGTGCTGGCCGCAACGCGCCAGCAAGCCTAAAAGCACCGGCTTTATCCCGGCCACAGCCTCCATCGCCGCCAGCAGGTTGCGGCCTTGGAGGCTTTTTTGCGGACGACTGAAGATGCCCCACCCAAGCGAAACTGATCCTAAGTATTAGTTTTAATTAATTTGTTATCAAAATCTCCGCTTAATAGCTAGTATTTGTAGAAATACTAATACTTAAAAATCTACTGAAAAGTGCCCCAGGCACTGCAGTGGATCCACAACGGAGACGACATGAAGACAACCTCGGGTCTCGATGTCCGCGCCTTGAAGATTTTCGAGGCGGTGGCGTCTTCGGGCAGCCTGTCCAAGGGCGCAGCAACGCTGGGGGTCACGCAATCGGCGGTCTCGCAGACGATCACGCAGATCGAGGCGATCTTGCAGACGCAGGTGTTTGACCGCTCGCAGCGGCCCTTCAAGCTCACGCCGGCAGGCATTGCACTCAGCCGCCGCGCCGGGCAGATTGTGGAAGACATGGAGCGGCTGGTGGTGCATGTGCGCGATGCCGACCTGGCCAGCCGCCCGGCGATTCGCGTCGGCATGATCGACTCCTTTGCCGCCACCGCAGGGCCGGCCATCGTCAAGAAGGTCACCGAATCGGCCAGCCAGTTGCTGCTCTGGTCGGGCCTGGCCAACAGCCATGCGACCGCGCTGATGAAGCGCCAGCTCGACCTCATCGTCACGACCGACACGCTCGACGACATCGACCATATCGTGCGTCGCTCGATCTTCTCCGAGCCCTTTATCGCGGTGATCCCCAAGGTGCGCGAGAAAGAGTTCAAGAACGCCGACCTCACCACCCTGATCGAGAAGATGCCGCTGATCCGCTTCAGCGCCCGCTCGCACTTTGGCGCGCTGATCGAGCGGCACCTGCGCCGCCAGGGCTTCACGCCCCGCCCCTATCTGGAGATCGACACCTCCGACGTGGTCATGGCCATGGTCGCCGCCGACCTGGGCTGGACCGTCACCACCCCCATCTGCCTGCTGCAGGGCCGCACCTACAGCGGGCAGATCACCGCCATTCCGCTGCCAGGCGCCAGCCTGCACCGCACCATCTACCAGCTCTCCCGCGAGGGGGAGTATGTGGACATGGCCGAGAACTGCTTCCAAGTGAGCAGAAGCGTCATGGAAAACGACATCTTTCCCGATGTACGCCAACTGATCCCCTGGCTCAGAAGCGGGATCGCGCTGAGCTAGCCAGCCCTTGCACAAGCCGCTCTCCATGGCTGGGATGCCACCGCATCCGCGCCAGGGGAGCGCCTTGTCCAGCGATTGGCCAGCTCTTGAAAAACAGGAAATCCAAGGAGACACATATGACCCTCAGCCGCCGTTCCTTTATCCAACAAAGCGCCGCCGCCTCGTTCGCTGGTGCGCTGTCGCTGCCCAGCTGGGCGGCCGATGCGACCGTCAAGTACGGGGGCTCACCCTGGCTGGGCCACTACCCCGCCCACCTGGCGATGGCCGAGGGCTATTTGAAGGAGGTAGGCATCAACCAGGACTGGCAGTCCTTTGCTACCTCGTCGGCCCGCATGAGTGCCTTCATGTCCGGCGGCGTCGATATTGGCTGCGCTGGCATTGTTTCGGCACTGGCGCTGATGTCGCGCGGCGCCAAGCAGTTCGCGATCATTGCGATCCCAGAAAACTTTGGCCGCGTCGAAGGCCTGGTCGCCCGCAAAGGCATCGAGACCGTGGCCGATCTCAAAGGCAAGAAGATCGGCGTGACCTTTGCATCCAGCACCCATTTGCTGGTGCTCGATGTGCTGGAGCAGGCCGGCATCAAGCCGGGCGAGGCCGATGTGCTCAACATCCCCGGCCCGGAGCTGCATGGCGCCATCAAGACCGGCCAGATCGATGCGGCCGCTGCCTGGACCCCGCACTTTGACAACATCCTGCGCGAGCCCGGCGTCAAGCTCTTGGCCGATGACTCGCAGTTCAGCCTCTACAAGTCCTTCAAGGTCACGCCCGGCCCCGATGTACTGCTGGTGCGCCGCGAGTTTGCCGCCAAGAACAGTGAGCTGGTCAAGCGCTACCTGTCGGCCTACTTCAAGGCCAGCGATCTGCTGCGCGAGCAGCCCGAGAAGGCCTCGCAGGCGCTGCTCAAGTTCACCGGCCTCACCATGAAGGAGCAGATGTCGGCCGTCACCGGCTCGGACTGGTACCCGCAAGCCCAGCAAAAAGAGCTGCTGACGGGCGAGTTTGTGCAAGGCCTGCAAAAGCTCGCCGAGATGCTGGTCAAGCACAAGCAGATCGACAAGGCCCCGGTCGTCAAAGACTGGATCGATGCCTCCTTTGTCTGAAGGCCGGAGCACACCCCGTGATTGCCAAACCCCCTTCATCCATGGCGCTGGCCGCCACCAGTGCGGCTTCCGTGCTGCTGTTCATCGCCGTCTGGGAGGCCGTGTGCCGCGCAGGCCTGGTCGACCCCATCTTTCTGCCCCCGCCCAGCGCCGCGCTGGGCAAGGCCGCCGCCATGCTGGGCGACGGCACCTTCTGGCCCCACATCCTGGCGTCTGCGCGCCGGGTGATGATCGGCTTTTTGGCGGCCACCGCCGTCGCCATTCCGCTGGGCATTTTTCTGGGCACCTCGTCGTACGCCCGGGCGGCCTTTGACCCCATCCTGTCCTTTCTGCGGCCGCTGCCCTCGATGAGCTGGATTCCGCTGTCGCTTTTGTGGTTCGGCATCACCGAGACGCAGAAGTACAGCATCGTCTTCATGGGCTGCTTTGCGCCAGCGATGGTCTATGTGATCGAGGCCACGCGCAATGTCGATCCGCTCCTGGTGCGCGCCGCGCAAAACCTGGGCGCCAACCGCTGGCAGGTGATGAAGGAGGTGATCCTGCCGGGCAGCCTCTCGCAGATCCTGAGCGGCTTCAAGGTGATCCTGGGCCTGGCCTGGACCTGCGTGATCGCCGCCGAGCTGGTCGCCGCGCGCGAAGGCCTGGGCTTTCTCATCATGAACGGCAAGGAGTTCTTCCAGACCGAGGTGGTCGTGCTGGGCATGGTGCTCATCAGCACCACGGTGCTGATCACCGACTTTTTCTTCCGACTGATTGAAAACTGGGTACTGAGGTGGAAACAATGAACGCGCAACACAAAGGCCCGATGATCTCGATCCAGGGGATCGCCAAGCACTACGGGGATTTCAAGGCGCTCGAACGCGTCGATCTGGAGATTGAAAAGGGCGAGTTCGTCGTGCTGCTGGGCGCCTCGGGCTGCGGCAAATCCACCTTGCTCAACCTGGTCACCGGTTTTGACAAGCCCACGGCCGGGCGCATCGTCGTCAACGGCCGCGAGGTCAACAAGGTCGATCCGCACTGCGGCATGGTGTTCCAGCAGTACGCGCTCTTTCCCTGGCTCACGGTGCTCGACAACGTCGCCTTTGGCCTCAAGATGAAGGGCATTGCCAAGGCCGAGCGCCTGCAGGTGGCGCGCCGCTTTATCGACATGGTGGGCCTGCAGGGCTTTGAGGACAAGTACCCCAATGCCTTGTCGGGCGGCATGCGCCAGCGCGTTTCCATCGCCCGGGTGCTCGCCAATGACCCCGATGTGATTCTGCTCGACGAGCCCTTTGCCGCGCTCGATGCGATGACGCGCCAGGTGCTGCAGGACGAGTTGCTGCAGATCTACGAAAAGAGCAAGAAGACCATCATCTTCATCACCCACTCCATCGACGAGGCGCTGCTGCTGTCCACCCGCATGCTGATCATGAGCGCGCGGCCCGGCCGCGTGGTGACCGACATCCGCAACGACCTGCCCATGCCGCGCAATGCGCAGGTGCAGCTCTCGCCACGCTACAACGAGCTCAAGGGCCAGATCTGGGACACCGTGCAGTCCGAGGTCATGCGCAGCCTGCAGGCCACCCGCCACTAACCCCCACCACCCCATGTCCAAGCAACCTACTTTCCCGAGCTACCAAGCGGGCTCGGGCTGGAATACCTTGCTCCCCAAAAGGCAAGCCAAGACCCAGGCGCCCAGCGAGCGGCACTTTGATGCCATCGTCATTGGCGCCGGCGTCACCGGCCTGGCCGCCGCCCGGCGCATTGCCGAGCTCGAGCCCCAGGCGCGCGTGCTGCTGATTGACGCCAGCACCGTGGGCGACGGCTCCTCGGGCCGCAATTCGGGCTTTTTGATCAACCTGCCGCACAACACCGGCATGTCCGGCCACGGCAGCCCGATCGAGGTGGCGCGCAAGCAGATAGCGCTCTACAACACCGGCCTGGCCTGGCTCAAATCGCTGATCGACCAGCACCAGATCGACTGCGGCTGGAACCCTGTGGGCAAATACCACGCGGCCGCCACGCCCGACGGCGCAGCGCGCCTCAAAAGCACGCTCCAGCAGTACCAGGACTGGGGCGTCGCCTACACCGAGCTGGGGCGCGATGCCTTGCAGCAGCAGCTGGGCACCACGCACTACCACTACGGCTACCACTCGGACAACAACGTCTTTGTGCAGCCCGCCGCCCTGGTGCGTGGCCTGGCCGACAGCCTGCCGGCCAATGTGCAGCTCTGGGAGGGCGAGCCCGTGCTGTCGCTCACGGAAGGCAAGCCCCACCGCGTGCGTACCGCTACCGCCGAGCTGAGCGCCCCGCGCATCGTCATCGCCAACAACGGCTTTGCCCGCAAGCTCGGCTTTGCGCGTGACCGCGTGTTCACCATCTACACCTACGCGGGTCTCACCGAGCCGCTGGACGATGAGGAACTGCACAAACTGGGCCCCGCGCCGGAATGGGGCGTGATCCCCGCCAACCGCCTGGGCACCACCTTGCGCAAGGTCGCGGGCGGGCGCTTTATGGTGCGCAGCTCGTACTCGTACGACAGCGAAGAGCCGCTCGCCCAGGTGCGCCAAGCGCTGCAGGGCTGCTACCAGATGCGCTACCCGCAGATGCGCACGCATGCGCTGCCGCTGGTCTGGGGCGGTGTCACCGCCCTCACCCGCAACGGCGCGCTCTACTTTGGCCAGGTGGGCGATGGCCTCTACATCTCCATCGGCTGCAATGGCGCGGGCATGCTCAAGGGCAGCATGTTCGGCAAGCTGCTCGGCGAGATGGCCTGCGGCCAGCAGTCGCCCCAGCTGGCCGATGCGCTCGGCTTTGAGCGCCCCAGTTGGCTGCCGCCCGAGCCGCTGCGCCGCATCGCCGTGGTCAGCACCATCCAGTACCAGAAATACAAGGCCGGCATTGAGCGCTGATGCGCGCTGATGAATGCCAGCTTGCGCCATCACCCAGGAGAACAGCAGATGACTACCACCAACACCATCACCCGCATCGGCGGCAACCACCGCATGTCCCAGGTCGTGCGCCACGACCACACCTTGTACCTGGCCGGCCAGGTCGCTGACCAGGTCGATGCCGGCATCAGCGGCCAGACCGAAGAGGTGCTCGCCAAGATTGACCGCCTGCTGGCCGAGCATGGCAGCCACAAGGAGCGCATCCTGAGCTGCCAGATCTACCTGGCCGATATGCGCCACTTCGCCGAGATGAATGTGGTCTGGGACCAGTGGGTCGCCGCCGGTCATGCACCCGCCCGCGCAACGGTGGAAGCGCGCCTGGCCAGCCCGGCCAAGCTGATTGAAATTTGCGTGGTGGCCAGCACGGCCGCTTGATGCCGCCGGCATGGCGCCCGCCATTGATGAGCCCCGCTCATGATGGCGTGCCATGTCAGCCGTCTAGTCATCACGGGGCTACATACCTACATTGATAGGCATGAACTCTGCTACCCACACCCCCATCCCCACCCGCCCACTCGGCCGCAGCGGCCTGCAGGTCTCCGCCCTCGGCCTGGGCTGCATGGGCCTGAGCTTTGGCTATGGCCCGGGGCTCAGCCGCAGCGCAGGCGTGCAGCTGATCCGCGATGCCGCAGCGCGGGGCGTCACCTTTTTTGACACGGCCGAGGCCTATGGGGCCTTGAACGAAGAGATGGTTGGCGAAGCGCTGGCGCCGGTGCGCAACCAGGTGGTGATTGCCACCAAGTTTGGCTTCAAGGATGGTGACTCTCAAGCCGGGCTCGACAGCCGGCCCGAGCGCATCCGCGCGGTGGTCCATGCCTCGCTGCAGCGCCTGCGCACAGACCATATCGACCTGCTCTACCAGCACCGCGTCGATCCTGCCGTGCCGATGGAAGAGGTGGCCGGTGCCGTCAAAGACCTGATTACCGAAGGCAAGGTCCGCTACTTTGGCCTGTCCGAAGCCGGCGTCGATTCGATCCGCCGCGCCCATGCGGTGCAGCCAGTGGCAGCCTTGCAAAGCGAGTATTCGCTGTGGTGGCGCGAGCCCGAGCAGGCCACCTTGCCGCTGCTTGAAGAGCTGGGCATTGGCTTGGTGCCTTTCAGCCCGCTGGGCAAGGGCTTTTTGACCGGAGCGATCCAGGCAGACGCCGCTTTTGCCCAGGATGATTTTCGCAATATCGTGCCGCGCTTTAGCACCGAGGCGCGCCAGGCCAACCAGGCGCTGGTCGATGCGCTGGGCAGCATGGCCCAGGCCAAGGGCATCACCTTGGCGCAAGTGGCACTGGCCTGGCTGCTGGCCCGCAAGCCCTGGATAGTGCCCATCCCCGGCACCACCAAGCTGCACCGGCTCGAAGAGAACCTGGCTGCCACCCAAGTCGTGCTGGACAGCGGGGACCTGCAGCGCATCAGCGAGGCCCTGGACCGCATTGCCATTGAAGGTGCGCGCTACCCCGCCCATCTGGCCAGCCGGGTCAGCCGCTGAGGCCTGCGGCCATCGCCCCCACTGGCGCGTGCAGGTGCAACACCCCAGGGGCCCATGCCAGCGCTGCGCTCAGGCGGCCATCAACAGCCATATGCAGCGAGCCACCCAGATAAACACCGCCCATCCATGGGCGGAATGTGCTGCAGCCAGCATTGCGCACCCCCTGCAGGTCAAAAACGACGACTTCCTCTCTCGCCTTGCGAATCAAATGCGCAGGCATTGCAATGCGTTGCAACCCCATTTTCATGACCTATATCAAGAATATTTGATAGCAAGATTTTGACAATGTTTGACAAAAGTGAATAATCACATGCATTCAGAAAATTGACTCCAGACATCTACACAAGTCCATGTTTTTATGAGGTATTTCTAACGCCATAAGTTTGGTATAGTAATTTTTTCATCTCTTATAACTATGATAAAAAACCTCATCATAAATTTAAATACTAAATGAGGTGAGAGCATGAAACTAGGAAAACTGTTGGCGGGGATGGTGGTTGCCGTGCCGGCGATCGTGCTGGCGCAGGCCAATATTGAAAATGGCACCTTGCGGGTGGGGGTGCGCAACGATGGCTCGCTGATGCCCCAGGAAATATCGCCGCTGACTGGCATTACCTATTTGACGAGTGGTGCCGATGGGCTGACACCAGGGTGCTTCTGCGAGGCCTGGGGCGTTGCCGATGCCCTGAGCAATACGTCGGGCTATACCGGCGCCGATGTCGGTATTCAAGGGATTACGTCAGAGTCTTTCAGCGCTACGGCCACCACCGCTACCGCCGTGGCCAATGCCTTCAATACCTTCCGTGTGACCCATGCTTTTGCGCCTTCTTCGGCCACCAGCAATATTTACGAAGTCAAGGTCACGATCGAGAACATCTCGTCCGCACCAGTCGAAGCCCTGTATGGCCGCGCAATGGACTGGGATGTGTTCCCCACCCAGTTCAGCGAATACACGACCATCCAGCGCGGCAGCAGCACGGCGCTGGTCTTCTCCAGCGACAACGGTTTTCACAACGCAGACCCTTTGAACCCCGACGCTGGCATTCTGTTTACCAACCAGGATATTGAGGACAGTGGCCCCGAGGACCACGGCGCGCACTTCCGCTTCAACTTTGGCACCATTGCTCCCGGCGCCAAGGTGGAGTTCACCATTGGCTATGGCGCAGCGGGCAACCAGGTCGATGCGCTGGCAGCCTTGGCCGCCTTTGGCGCCGAGGCCTATTCGCTGGGCAAACCTAGCCAGAATCCGCCCGGAACCCCCAGCACCGATGGCACGCCCAACACCTTTATCTTTGCCTTCAAGGGCATTGGCGGGGTGCAGCTGATTGGGGTGGACGCCGTCAATGACACCGCCCCTGCCATTACCCGCCCCAGCAGTGGCACAGTCACCGCCGTCAATGTGCTGGCCAATGACACGGTCGATGCGGCACCCGCCACCACCAGCAATGTGGCCCTGACGCCCGTGGGCACCTGGCCCACCGGCATCACCGTCACGCCCGATGGCAATGTGCTGATTGGCACGACCGCTACGCCGGGTGCCTACACGGTGAGCTACCAGATCTGCAGCACCGTGCAGGCCACGCAATGCGATACTGCCACCGTCACCTTGGAGGTGACTGCACCCGTGGTCGTCGTGCCCAAGGCCGTGCCGGTCGGCCACCCGCTGGCGCTGGCGGGCCTGGGTTTGCTGCTGGTCGGCCTTGCCCGCCGAAAGCTGGTCTGAGCCTGCGGCGCGTCGCGGCCTAACAAGACCCCAGGGTGCGCTGCACGGCCACCCTGCCCTATCCAATCGATGCCCCGTGGCCTGCGCCCGGGGCATTTTTATTGCTGGTGCCCAGTGCGCCGCCGCCGCTGCTGCACCCTGGCGCGGGCACAAAAAAGCCGGGGCAGCTGCCCCGGCGGTTTGGCGTAGCGGCGCTCAGGAGCCCGGTGGAGTGGCCCACCCAGCCCCTGCTGCCGCGCAGTGGCTTAGTGCATTCCGCCCTGGCGGCGGCGCAGCGTGGCAGCACCCAGCAGCATCAGCGACAGCACCACCAGCGCCCATTGCTGCAGCGTGGGCACTGCAGCGGGCACGGCCGGCACCGTCCGCACAAGGGTGTAGACAAAGGACGCCGTGTTGCCGCTGGCACCGGTGACCAGGTCCACCGGTACCGGCAGCGTCTCGCTCCAGATGTAATCTGCGGGGGCCGCGGGCATGGGGGGCGTTTGCTCCACCGTGCAGCTGGCGCCCACAGGCACATTGGTGATGGCAATCGCGCCAGCGCTGCTGCCGCTCAGGTTCACGGTGGCGCTAAAGCTGCCATCGGCGCCGCAGTTGGCGGTATAGCCAAAGCGGCCGCTGATGCCCGCTGCCGGGCCGCCGGTCACGGTGGTGCTGATGGTGATATCGGTATTGGCGCGTGCCAAGGTGTTGATCAGCAGCGCATGGTTGGCCGCTGGCGGCGCGGCCATGGCGACGGAGACGCTGGGCGCCGGGTCTTCCACCCAGATATGGTTGGCGGGGGGCGCGGGGCGTGTGCCCTCGGTCACCACGCAGCTGCCGCTGGCGATTACTGGCGTGACTGTGACACTGCCGGTCTTGGGCGTATCCAGCGTGATCGAGGTGTCGATCGCGGGCAAGGCCAGCCCATCGCTGCCGGTGCAAACCACCGAGACGGGGAAGCTGCTGCCGGTCAGATCCACCGGCGTGATGTTCGCCGGCCAGACCACTTGCTTGGCGATGGAGAGTTGCGCGGGCTGGCAGGCCAGCGTGGCCGTCGCTGGCGTGTTGACCTGGCCAATCGGCGAGACAAAGTCCGTGCCCGGCGTGATGGTGTTGGTCACCGATGGGGTGTCCATGCAAGCCTGACGGCCAGCATCGGTGTTGGGCCAGACCACCGGCACCGTGATGCTGCAGCCGCCTGGCGGAATGGTCACACCACTGCTGCGGATGACATTGGCGCCGGCTACGGCACTGAGGCTGCCGCCCGTGCAGGTATTACCCACCGCACCGGCGCCGACCACCAAAGGCGCGGGCAGGTTGTCGGTCATATCGACATTGCTGATGGGATCGGGCGTGCCATTGGACAGGTTGATCGTCAGCACGGTGCTGTTGTCGCTGCCGCCCAGGTAGATATCGCTTTTGTCAAAGCTTTTGCTGACCTTGGGCAAGCCGCAGGCGCCGGTCTCGGAGGTGGCTGCGTCCAGGAAGGCGGGCGCTACCTTGCCTTGGTTGTTAGCCCAAGTCGGGGAGCCAGGCACGCCGGCAGCAAATGGGGTGAGATCGGTCACCGCAAACACGCAGGCGCCGTTGCCGTTGTTGGACTGCGAGGAAGGGATCAGCAGCCCGTAGACATTATCGATGGGAGAGCCCCCTGCAGGGGGAAAGCTGCTTGAAGGCGTGCCCCTGGCCAGATACAGCGCATTGCTAGCAGGCACATTGTTGATGTAGGTGATGTCACCACCTGCAAATGGGTTGAGTCCTGCAAAGGAAGAAGAGGATGGGGAGTTGGTATTAAGAGGAAACTCGGCATAGCCTGATAGGGTGGTTCCTATCGAAAAACTGGCACCTGCTCCCGTGTTGAGTGCATCGATCAGCCGTTGTGCGTTATCTCCATTAATTGCTCGGCAGCAGCCATCCACGAAAAATACGATGGAATTGGCCCAGCGATTGGTGACCGCACTTTGCAACACTGCCCAATTGCTGGCATGAATGGCTGTGTAGGCACTTGCAACGATTACCAGATCATAGGGGCCCGGGGCATCGGTGAAAGTGGATTGCGAAATTGCACCGGCATCTCCTAGTACCGACAGTCGGGTGAGATCACTGGGGTTGGCCAATGCGCCCGCAAACTCGCCCTGCAGCAGGTTGAAGGCGTCTCGGGCATCCACGGGCTCTGCATTGGCGCCAGCAACATTGGTCGTCAGCAGCAGCACCTTTTGTGCCCAGGCCTGCTGTGCACCCGCGCATAGCAACAAAGCCGCCAGGCATAGCCTGAAAAAATGGGGGAAATTTTTCATTGCTTCCTCTCTTAACTTGTCCATCTAAAAAACAGATCTGCAACGCAAACCGATGGACCGCCTCGCGGGCGGCTGTTGCGGGCGGCTGTTGCGGCCGGCCGTAGCAAGCGCCTGCTGTTACGCGGCCCTGATGGCGCACAAGGGCCGCAAGGAGGCGACCTTGCGCTGCAGAGATATCGTGTGAAAAGTCATCATACATACGCAAAAGCTATTGAGAAAATTTACCGATTGATAAAATGCAATCTATTGCGATTGTGTTGTTAATTGATTAAAAGCATTTTTAGCGATTGACAGGCCATCGGGTCTGCCGGGGGTGGGTGCCGCAGCAGAGACGGCCCAAGCGGCCCGTGCATGGCGCAGCGGTTGTGCCCATGGCGAGGTGAACAAAGCTAGGGATATACCCGTGTGCTCGCAAAAAAACCTGAGGCAAATCAACACCGCCTTGCCCGATCCGTGCTGCTTGTCCATCAACCTATGGACAGACAGCGCTGGATAGCCACAGCAGACTGGTTGGCATGGGCGCAGACGCTGTGGCAAGGGCCGGGCTTGGCTTGGCAGGCAGCCGCGTTGGCGTGAATGAACACCATGGATGGACTACCGAGGAGCACCAAAGCGATGGCAAAACCTTTTGCATCATCGGCCGACATGACGGCCAAAACCGAGACACTGGAGATCCTGGGCGAGGGGGTCTATGCGCTGACCGCGCAAGGCGACCCGAATGTGGGCGCGATCGAGGGCGAGGACTTTATTGTCGCGATCGAGGCGCGCGCCACACCAGCGGCAGCGCGTGACTGGCTGCGCACGCTGCGGGCCCACACGCAAAAACCCATCAAATACCTGGTGCTGACGCACTACCATGCCGTGCGCGTGCTGGGCGCATCGGCCTTTGAGGCCGAGCACATCATCAGCAGCGACGTGACCCGCCAGCTGATCGAGGAGCGCGGCGAGCAGGACTGGGCCAGCGAATACGGCCGCATGCCGCGCCTGTTCAAGGAGTTCGAGGGCATTCCGGGCCTGACCCGGCCGACCCAGACCTTTGCCACCCGCCACGAGATCGAACTGGGAGGCGAGCGCGGCAAGCTGGAGCTGCAGTTCAACGGCCGGGGCCATACGGCGGGCGACATCGTGGTCTGGCACGACAAGAGCAAAACCCTGTTTGCGGGCGATCTGGTGGAGGCCGAAGCGGCCTTGTACACGGGCGATGCCCACCACTTTGAATGGGCCGGCGCAACGCTGGACCAGCTCAAGCAGTACCGCGCGCAGAACCTGGTCGGCGGCCGGGGCGCGGTGGCCCGGGGCGAAGCGGCATGCGACGCGGCCATCGAGCAAACGCGTTCGTTCCTCCAGGGCATGATCGACCAGGTGGGGCCGGTCTTCCGGCGCGGCAGCACGCTCAAGGAGGCTTTTGAGGCCACCCACCAGGCATTGGCGCCCCAGTTTGGCCGCTGGCCCATTTTTGAGCACTGCCTGCCGTTCAATGTGCAGCGCCTGTGGGACGAGTTCGACGGCATCAGCTGGCCGCGCATCTGGACGGCCGAGCGCGACCGGGACGTCTGGGCCCAGCTGCAAGGGTGAGCGCCATGGCAGCGAGCACGATGCATTCCGTGGCGCAGGCGCGCAGTGCCGCCGCGCCGCCCGCCCCCCCGCAGCAGGGGGGCATTCCGGTGTGGCGCCATATCGGGGCCACGCCGGCAGCCAGCCGCCAGCCGCCGCGCGCCAGCGTGGTCATCGCCGGGGCCGGGCCCGTGGGGCTGGCCATGGCGCTGGACCTGGCCCAGCGCGGCCATGCGGTCGTGGTCATCAGCCGGCTGGACTTTGTGCCGGGGGGCTCCAAGGCGATCTGCTTTTCCAAGCGCTCGCTCGATATCTTCGAGCGCCTGGGACTGGGCCAGCCACTGCTGGACAAGGGCGTGACCTGGAATGTGGGCAAGGTGTTTTGGGGCGCGCGCGCCGAGCCCATCTACCAGTTCGACATGCTGCCCATCAAGGACCAGCAGTACCCGGGCTTTATCAATATCCAGCAGTACTACGTCGAAGAGGCCTTGCTCGATGCGTTGCGCGCACTGCCCAATGTGCAGCTGCGCCTGGGCCAGCAGATCGAGTCTTTGCAGATCCTGGAGGACCATGTGCGGCTGGGCGTGCAGGCGGGCGCGCAGCATTACACGCAGGAGGCCGACTGGCTCATCGCCTGCGACGGCAGCAAGTCGACGCTGCGCGGCCTGATGGGGCTGGACTTCAACGGCCGGGTGTTTGAGGAGAACTTCCTCATCGCCGACATCCGCATGCCCGAGGAGCGCCCTGCCGAGCGCTGGTTCTGGTTTGATCCACCGTTCAACCCGGGCCAGTCGGCGCTGATGCACCGCCAGCCCGATGGGCTGTGGCGGCTGGATTTTCAGCTCGGCTGGGGCATTGACCGCGAGGCCTGCGCCCAGCCCGAGAACGTGGAGCGCTATGTGCGCGCGATGCTGGGGCCCGGGGTGCCGTTCAGCAAGGAGTGGCACAGCATCTACACCTTCCAGTGCCGCCGCATGGCGCGCTTTGTCCATGGCCGCGTGCTGTTTGCCGGCGACAGCGCCCATCTGGTGTCGCCCTTTGGCGCGCGCGGCTGCAATGGCGGCCTGGCCGATACCGACAACCTGGGCTGGAAGCTCGACCGGGTGCTGCGCGGGGAGGCGGGGGAGGCGCTGCTGGAGAGCTACAACGACGAGGCCATTGCGATGGCCGATGAGAACATTCTGCATTCGAGCCGCTCCACCGACTTCCTCACGCCCAAGAGCACCGCGAGCCGGGCCTTGCGCGATGCAGTGCTGGAGCTGGCAGCGCGCGAAGCCTGGGCCCGGCCCTTTGTCAACTCCGGAAGGCTGTCCACGGCCATCCACTGCCCGCACAGCGCGCTCAACACCGCCGATGCCCAGCCCTGGGCAGGCGGACTGCGCCCCGGCTCGCCGGCGGTGGACGCGCCGCTGGCCGGGCATTGGCTGCTGCCGCGCCTGGGTGGGCGCTTTGTGCTGCTGGCCCACCAATGGCATGAGGCTGTGCCAGAGGGCGTCGAGCTGCTCGATATTGCCGCGCTGGGCGACACGGCCCTGCTCCAGGCGCGCTATGCGCTGGCGCCGGGCTGCGGCTACCTGATCCGCCCGGACCAGTATGTGGCCGCGCGCTTTCAGGCACCGGTCGCGGCCAGCGTCTTGCAAGCGGCGCTGGATACCGCTTGCGCCAGCACCGGTGCCGCCCCGTTGCCCAACCGATTCACCCCTGCCACAGGAGCACGGCCATGACCCGCCTGATCCGCCACCCCAACCTGGAGCGCGTCGATGATATTTACCAGCAACTGTTGCAGATGCACGAGGGCCTGGACGAGGCCCAAAGCCTGCAGGCCAGTGCCAGGCTGATCTTGCTGCTGGCCAACCATATTGGCGACAGCAGCGTGGTGCTCAGCGCCATCGCACTGGCTGGCTCGGCTGCGGGCGAAGCGGCGGATTGACCGCGCCCCGGGGCCTTCATTTGGCTCGGTGTCCCGATGGCTCGGTGGCCCGGTGGCTCGGTGGCCTGTTCGCAAGCCGCAACGCCAGCGCCAGCCAGCAAATAGGGCATAGACCCACTTTATAAAAGGAGACAAGCACATGGGGAATTCATCGATCAGCAGCCTGCCCGCGTCGCGGGCAGGCACCACCACCCCGGATGAACGCCGGGTGCTCACCGCCACCTTGGTCGGCACGGCCATCGAATGGTATGACTACTTCATCTACGCACAGATGGCCGGCCTGGTGCTGGGCACCTTGTTCTTTGGGCCTTTGGCCCAGCACAACCCGGCCATGGCGCAGATCATTTCCTTTGCCACCATCGGCATCTCGTTCTTGTTCCGGCCGCTGGGTGCGGTCGTCTGCGGCTCGCTGGGAGACCGGCTGGGCCGCAAGGCCGTGCTGGTGATGACCCTGGTGCTGATGGGGGGCGCGACGATGCTCATCGGCCTGCTGCCCACCTATGCCCAGATTGGGGTATGGGCGCCCATCTTGCTGGTTGTGCTGCGCGTGGTGCAGGGCTTTTCTGCCGGCGGTGAATGGGGCGGCGCGGCGCTGATGGCGGTGGAACACGCCCCGCGCCACCGGCGCAGCTTTTTCGGCTCCTTTCCGCAGATCGGGGTGCCCATTGGCCTGCTGCTGGCCACCCTGGTGCTCAGCATCCTGACCTCGTCCATGTCCAACGAGCAGTTCATGACCTGGGGCTGGCGCATTCCGTTCCTGCTGTCGATTGTGCTGATCGGGGTCGGCACCTTGATTCGCCGCAGCGTGGGCGAGTCGCCGATCTTTGAGCAGATGCATGCCCGCAAGGCGGCGTCATCCACCCCGCTGCGCAGCCTGTTCCGCCACCACGGCGGCACCGTGCTGCGCACCGCGCTGATCTTTGTCGGCAACAACGCCGCTGGCTACTTGCTCATTGCGTTCTTTGTGGCCTATGGCCGCAACAAGCTGGGCCTGTCGGCCACGCCACTGCTGATGGTGACCATGGCCGCCTCGCTGAGCTGGCTGGTGTTCACGCTGGTGGGCGGCATCCTGGGCGACCGCTGGGGGCGGGTGCGCACCTTCCAGATCGGCTATGTGCTGCTGGCCCTGTGGGCGGTGCCGATGTGGTGGCTGGTCGATTCGGGCAGCCTGGGCCTGTTCTTTGTGGCGCTGGCGCTGCTGAGCATTCCGCTGGGCCTCACCTATGGCCCGCAGGCCGCGCTCTATGCAGAGATGTTTCCGGCCCATGTGCGCTACTCGGGCGTGTCGGTGGGCTATGCGCTGGGCACCATCCTGGGCGGGGCCTTTGCCGCATCCATTGCGCAGTGGCTCATCACCAGCTACGGCCAGTCCACCTACATTGGCATCTATATCATGGGGCTGGCCCTGCTGTCGCTGGTTGCCGTCAGCACCACGCGGGAGCGCATGGGCGTCGATCTCAAGCAGTAGCGGGTGCCAGCGGGGCAGCGCCCCGCGATGGCCCGCGTTGTGCCACGATGCCACCCACAACAACCAAGAAGGCTGCCCAGGCCGCAGCAAGGAGTCGCCACCATGCAAGCGTTGATGTTCGATCCCTCGATGGGGCAGTCGCTGCTCGATGCGGCGCTGTCGCCCGATTTTGCGCAAACGCTGCTGGGCGCCTCGCGCGGCCTTGACCAGGTGGAGGAAATCTTCGCCTACCAGGTCGATGCAGCGGGCGGTGTGCATGAGGTTCTGGCCGCAGGCGAGCGCCGGGGCATTGCCGAGCGGACAGGCGCCTACGCCCGGCGCTTCCATGCGATGGACCCGGTGCTGCAGGCCCAGTCCTTGCGGGGCAAGCGCAGCGGGGCGTTCTCTCAGCAGGTGCGGGCCTGCCACCTGCCCTCGGGCGAGTACCGCGAACTGTGTTTTGAGCAACCGGGCTTTGTCGACAAGCTCAGCTTCACCTGGGGTGATGCATCGCAGCGCCTGCTGATTCTGAGCTTTTACCGGGGCCTGCATGTGCAGTCGGACTGCCCCAGTCCGCAGCTGACCGCCCTGGGGCAGCTGGCGATGGTGGCCTTGCATGCCCGGGTCGGTGCATCGGCTACCCTGACCCGGCCAGAAGTTGATGCCGAAGCGGTGCTTCTGACGCGCCTGCAGCGCAGCTTTCCGTCTCTCACCGAGCGCGAGCGCCTGGTCATTGCGCGCTCCTTGCTGGGGGACAGCGCCCAGGACATTGGCACCGCGCTGTCCATCAGCGCCGCGACGGTGCACACCTACCGGCTGCGTGCCTACCAACGTTTCCGGTTTCGCCGGGCCAGCGATTTTCTGCCCGGGCTGCTGAATTAGCGCCAGCGGTCGTCAAAGCCGCTGGGGCGCTCGCAGCGGCAGCGCGCTTGCGCAACAAGCGGGCCTTGGCGCACAAGGGCAGCCAACCAACAGGCGTAAAAAAACCGGGGCATCAAGCCCCGGTTTTGCTGGTTGTGGTCACCAGGCCAGCAGTGCGGAGTGGCTCGCCCTGCTGGATGCGGGTTTAGCGCTTGCGCAGTTGCAGGCTGGCGCCGGCGGCCAGCAGCAGCGCCAGCAGCAGCAGGGCCACGCGGCTGTCCACCGGCACGGGCGTTGGCGTGCCCGCTTGTGCCTTGACCAGGCTGTTGCTCACCGTCACAGGCACATTGGTGTTGGCGGCAATGGTCACTGGGCTGCCTTCCACCGTTGGCGCATCCCACTGGTAGCCAGCCGGTGCGGCAGGCAAGGTTTGCGCAATCGTGCACTCAGCGCCGGCCTGGGCACCGGTGATGGTGCCGGTCGTGCTGGCCGGTGGCGACACGATGGTCACGCTGTGGGTGGTTCCCGCCGTTGGCAGGTTGCAAGTGGCAGTCACGACAAAGCTGAAGGGACCGGTCACGCCATCGGGCAGGGTGGTGTTCAGGTTCACCAGGATCTCGCCGGTCTGCCCGGTGAGTGCATTGGTCACACCGACTGCCACCGCGCCGGTGCTGGGCACCACGACGGGTGCGGGCACCGAGGGAGCCGCCCACACGTAGTTGGCAGGCGCCGTGGGCAGTGGCTGCTCTTCCACCACCGTGCAGTTGGCACCAGCTGGCACATTGGCGATCGTCACCTTGGTGTTGGTCGGGTAGTCGGCCAAGGTCGCGGTGTAGACCGAGCCAGTGCTAGGCAGGTCGCAGGTGGCGGTAAAGCCAAAGCTGAAGGGGCCCGTCACACCGCTGGGCAGTGCCAGGGTCTTGGTCACTTCAATGCCCGCTTGCTGGCGCACCAGGGTGCTGGCCATCGTGGCGGCAATGGCGCTGTTGGCAGCCACCGTGACGTTGACATTGGCAGCCGCCGGGCCCCAGCTGAAGTTGGCGGGTGCCGTGGGCAGCGGGCCTTCGGCCACCACACACTGCGCGCCAGCGGGCACATTGGCAATGGTGGCCGACGTCGCGGTCGGGTAGCTCAGGCTCGCAGGGAACACCGTGCCGGCACTGGGCAGATCACAGGTGGCCGTATACGTGAAGTTGAACGGACCGGTGACGCCACTGGGCAGGGTCAGCGTCTTGTTGATGGTGATGCTGCCAAACTGCTGGTTCAGCGCATTGGTCACCGCCACCGAAGCCACGCCACTGCTGGGCACCGTGACCGGTGCAGGCACGCTAGGCGCTGCCCATTCGTAGCCATCCGGTGCGGTTGGCAGGGTGTTTTCCGTCACCGCGCAGCTCGCACCCGAGGGGATGCCAGGGATCGTCACCCGGGTGTTGGTCGGGTAGTTGGCCAAGGTCGCGCTGAAGGTCGAGCCCGCGCTGGGCAGGTTGCAGGTGGCGGTAAAGCCAAAGCTGAAGGGGCCGGTCACACCGCTGGGCAGCGCCAGGGTCTTGGTCACTTCAATACCGGCCATCGACCGCACCAGGCTGCTGGCCATCGTCACGGGTGCCGATGCGTTCAAAGGCACGGTCACCGGCACATTGGCTGCGGCAGGGCCCCAGCTGTAGTTGGCAGGTGCTGCAGGCAGTGGGCCTTCGGCCACCACACACTGCGCGCCAGCGGGCACATTGGCAATGGTCACTGCAGTCGCCGTCGGGTAACCCGTCAACGTACCGGAGTACACCGTGCCAGCGGTAGGCAGATCGCAGGTTGCCGTGTAGCTGAAGTTGAACGGACCGGGCACATCGGCTGGCAGGACCAGGTCCTTGGTCACCGTGATGCTGCCATACAGCGCGTTGAGCGTATTGGTCACCGTCACGGCCACATTGCCGTTGGCCGCGATCACCACGGGCGCAGGCTCCGAGGGAGCCGCCCATTCGTACGAGGGAGGAGCCGTGGGCAGGGAGTTGTCCTCCGTCACCGTGCAGTTGGCAGTCGCGGGCACCTCGTCAATCGTCACCGAGGTGTTGGCCGGGTAGCCGGTCAAGGTGGCAGGGTAGGTAAAGCCGGCGGTGGGCAGGTCACAGGTTGCGGTGAACGCAAAGTCAAAAGGACCGGTCACACCAGCGGGCAATGCCAGCGCCTTGTTGATGGTCAGGCTGCCCTGCTGGCGCTCGGCAAACAGGTAGTCCACCGCCACCGCGCCCGTGGGCACCGCAATGCCGCTGATGCTGCGGTCCACGGCCGTGCCGGAGGCTGTGCCATTGACGGTACCGGGGGTGGCGCCGACGGCCAGCCACTGTGCACCGGGGGCGATGCTCAAGGTCCAGGAGCCGCTGGCAAGACCCGGGAAGTTGGCCTGGCCGTCGACCGTAGCGCCCGGCGCAAAGCTGTACACGCCCGAGGCGTCGGTCACGGCGCTATGCGTTTCGCCCGCCGTGCAGGAGGGGCCGGCATCGCAGGTCAGTGTGGCGGTGATGCCCGACACGCCCGCTTCACCAGCGTCCAGCGTGTTGTTCATGTTCAGGTCGTTGAACACCAGACCCGTCAGGCTGGCAGCTGCCTGGCCACGCAGTTCCACCTGGCCGCTGGCGCTCAGCACCAGGCCGCCCGGGCTCAGCTCGCGACCAAACACGTCGTTGAACAGCTGGGTAGTGGGCGTCAGCGGCGAGGTGCTGCGCATCGTCAGGTTGGCAATACCGCTGTAGCCCGGTTGCAGCGTCGAGCTGGTGGTAAAGCGCAGCGCCGTCACACCCGCAGGGAAGGCACCGCCGGCATAGGCCGTCCAGGCCACGCCGGTGGCCGCATCTTCATTGCCGGGGGTTTGGACGGCAGCACGCACCGTGGCCGCAGCCGTGGTGGTGTACTCGATGCCGATCGTGCCCTGGCCGGAGCCGCCCATGGCGGCGGTGGCGCTGATCATTTGCAGCGGGCCCAGGCCCGTGGTGCCGCGGTCGTCGCCATCGAAGGGCAGCACATCAACCATGCGCAGCTGGCCCTTGGCCGTGCTGGTGGCATTGCCAAACGAGATCGCATAGGTAAAGGGCTGGCCGGCGGTGATGCGGGTCACCGGGTTGGCTGGGTCGTTGTTGTCGACCGTGCCGCCGCTGACCAGCGCCTTGCTCATCTGGAAGCCGGCAACGCCTGACACCGTGGTGCTGACCCGCTCGGTGCGGTCTTGCAGCAAGGCCGTAGGGAATATATTGGCCACGCCGGTGTAATCGGCAAAGCTCAGGTCATTGCTGGCCGCCACCAGACCCACCAGCGGGTAGGTGCCCACCGGAGAGATATAGGCCGCCTGGGCCTGGAAGGTGATGGCCGGGTGCGCGGTGGCATGGCCCTGGTAAGGGGCCGGGCCCACGGCGCCACCGGGCGCTGCCAGGTCACCCAGGGTCAGCACCAGCTTGGCGGGCGCGCCATCATCGGCCGTGCCGGGCAGGCTGTCCGGGCCCAGATCGGCGGGGGTGAGCACATAGGTTGCCCCGGGCGGCAAAGACGGCGCAATCGAGCTTTCCAACGGCTGGATATAGGTGTTGGGGAAGTCAATGGTGATCTGCACATTGCGCGAGACACCATCAACACCCGGCGTGGTCGCGCCAATGGTGGTGGGCGTGACGCTGATCGGGAAAATATCGCCGGGCGACACACTGCCCGGCAGCGCAATGCGGTGGCGCACCAGCGCTGAGGTGGCCTGCACATAACCGCCACCGTTCCCACCGTTGGTATTGCTGTTGCCGTCATAGTTGGAATACACCCGACCGCTGGCCGCCGTAAAGTACTGGCGGAACCAGGGCAGTGGTGCATCATCGGCCAGCGCCAGCGATGCGGGACTGCTGCTGCGCTGCAGCGGCAGCACCAGGCCTACGGCTTGGCCAGGCGTCAAACTGGGGCTGTAGGCATAGCGCACGCTGGTGATGGTGTTGGGCGGCAGCGATGCGTAGTTGCTGGTCCACAGCGGATTGTTGTCACCGGCTACCCCGCAGTTGGCGGCACGGCGCGCGGCATCATCGGCATAGGGCTGGGCCGAATACTCCAGCACCATGTCAGCGGGGGCCACATCGGGAAATCCCAGATGGGTCGGAATGTAAAAGAGCGTGGTGGTACCCACCTTCAGACTGGCGGCAGCACGCAGCTCCAGCAAGGCCGGATTCCAGGCGACGCAGGATTGCGCATCGGTGGCCGGGTCTTCGGAGGTTGGACGGTTGGCCAGGCCCAGCAGGGCATTAAAAGTCTGGCCAGGCACCACTTTCTCAAAGCCCTGGGTGTAACCATGGCCGTCGCCATACATGTAATTGCTAACGTCATACACCGCGCCGCCGCTGATGGTCAGCTGCACGGTCTGGGTCCGGTTCACAACCACGCTAATACAGGTTTGCGAGGGATTCACGGTGGTGTTGGCAGCACAGCTAAAGCCCGGCTGGTAGCCCGGTCCTGGCACTGCATTGGGCTGGCCGCCCAGACCCAGTGGCGCAAAACTGGCCAATTGCGCCGTGATATAGCTGACTTGGCCCGCCGGGAAGTTCGGGATCTCAGGCACGCCAATCTCGACAGTCGCCAAAGCCGTGCCTCGCCAATCGGCTTCCATGCCACCGACAGCAGCGGCATCGAGGAAATGGGTGACGGGGCTGTTGAGCTGCACCGTCACATCGGCGCCCGGGGCAGACTGCGTGCAGGTGGCCCCGGCGGGGCAGTTGGTGACCACCGCACCGGACTGTACCTTGATGGTGACAGCCACCGGGTTTTGCAACGCCTCATAGCCCTTGAAGTTGCCACTGGCTGGCAACAAAGCGCCCAGGCTGATGGCCAAGGGCATGCGCCGCTGCCAAACGCCTGGCGAGGTTTCCACACGCACAATAGTGCCCGCTTCCGCCCGTACGCGGGTGTCGGTTTTGGGCGTGGCAGACACGGTGACAGGGGTGGACGTTGCCGACGTGGCGCCCGAAGCTGCCGTCAGCGCCACCGAGGCGCCATTGGCCACATTGCCCACCCAGCTGAGCACCTGGAACGACTCCACACCCGCACTGGCGGGCTGGCGGTTACAGGTCAGCACGGTTCGGGCCGCGTTCAAGCTGCCGCCGCCAGGGCCATTACACACGGTAGCAGCAGTGGCGGTCGCATCCCAACGCATGCCCGCAGGCAAGGTCGCGGTGATCACGCTGTTGCTGGTATCCGAGGCGTTGTAGTTGATGGTGTAGAGGACCGAGTCCTGGCTGCGCACCACGCCGTTGGTGGGACCACTGTCATTGCCAGGGTTGTTGTTGGCGTCGAACGGGCCGCTGCCGTCGGCATTGACCACCGTGCTGGTGATGGTGATGGCCGCTTGCGCCGGGCTGGCCAGGGCGCACAAGCCCGCCAATACCAAAAGGGCCTTGCTGATGGCCGCGCCGCTGAGAGCGCTCCCCCCGGGCCTTGACGCAGCCCCTTGCGCTGGTGAGCGCATGCGATGCAAATAATTTTTTATCACATCAACTCCATTCATTGGAAATATTAATATTTATAGATTTTAGTGGCCTCTGCACCCAAGCTAGCACCTCTTACAAGTGCTGGCACAAAAACCACTAATTCCTCCTCAGTTTTAGAAAATTGACATTCATTCACTACAAATCTCACAACCCAGGGTTTACGAGGGTGCTTTCGGATCGACTTTTTGGCGCCCTGTTTCTTACCGATCCAGTCTGTAAGCCACGTGGCCATAAGGGTTCTGTGCCTTACATCCTGCGCTGCAGCAAACCGGTCAGCCCGGGCATCCTGTTAACAATTAGTCGTCAAAATTGCATATAGGCGGCTTTGCTTTATTTCGTAACCATTCGTTTTTCATGCATCTTCCCCACAGCATTTACCGCTCATCAGCGGCCTCAAAAAAACTACCAATTTCTGCAAAATTTGCTGTATTAGCAATGCTCTAGGTGTAAGTTGGTTTTCGTAATTTCTGATCAAGAGAACATCAGATATGATTGGTCAGTTATTTAATTAATGTCTTTATTTATTAGTTTCTGATTTGTTAACTTCTGACAACCAGACCCTGTAACTTACTCGGACAACAGGGTACTAAATCCCCCGCGATCAATAGCGGAGCATGCCGTTTCACCGTTGCCCAATACTGAACGGATACGGAACTCCAACGCAGCAAATGCCTGCCGCAAAGACCCTCCATGGCAAGGGCCCACCATGGAACTACCAAGGATTGGGCCGGGTATTGCCCGGGCATAGGTCGCCCGTATGTACCCCTGTGCTCCTGGCAGTGCATGCAGCAGAACTTGGCTAAAAATAGCTTTCAATGATTCATTTAATTGAATTCTTAGCATAAAGCTATAATTTAGGCACATGTGTTGTCAGATGCCACCGGGCTCCTGCCTTGGCGGCCAAGACATGTTGTCTTTAGGCCTGCAAGCACAGGATGGGCTGCCATCCAGCGATCGCGGGCCTGACGCCTTTTTCATCCCGGGTGGTCATCCCACCGCCCGCCTTGCACTGTCGCTGCCCTCGGGTCATACCGATCTGCGCTACAGGCAGTGCAACACACCCCCTCTTTGCTGCCATGTACCTCTTGATCATTGCTGTCAGCCTGGTGATGCTGAAAATCTATGAAATTCCACCAATAGATAGCTGGCCATGGCCCCATGTGCTGCTGCCCTCGTTGCTGGCCCTGCTGTGGAAGCTGTGGGCCGACTGGTCGGGCTACACACGCCGGCGCAGCCGGGCGCGGCGCGCCCGCAAGCAATCGGCCCGCTATGTGAAAGACAAGGACCTTTTCAAATTCAACGCGACCCGGTCCCGCGACAGATAAGAGCGGCCCACACCGCCCCGGCAAACCCACCCCGTGTTTGCCCTGGAGACGAGAGGCGAGCCGCTGGCGGTGCCACAAGCACCGCCGGGCCTGGCTACCGGGCATGTGTGGGCCACTCAGCGCCGGCTGCATACCGCGCAAGGTATGCGCCATTCCCCCCACGCACTAGAAGAAGTATTTATGCTCACCTTGATTGGCTTAGCCATTGTTGTTGTCATCGTCGCCTTGCTGCTGAGCGAGAAGGTCTCGCCCGTGATCAGCATGGTGCTGGTGCCCCTTGCCGGCGCCCTGATCGCTGGCTTCAGTACCAGCGAGATCACCGGTTTCTACCGCCATGGCATCAGCTCCGTGGTGCAGGTGGTGACCATGTTCATCTTTGCCATTTTGTTTTTTGGCGTGATGAACGATGTGGGCCTGTTTGACCCGCTGATTCGCGCCATGGTGCGCATCACGCGCGGCAATGTGATTGCCGTGGCCGTGGGCACGGTGCTGATCTCAGCCATCGCTCAGCTCGACGGCGCAGGCGCCTCCACCTTCTTGCTGGTGGTGCCGCCTTTGCTGCCGCTCTACCAGCGGCTGAAGATGAGCCCCTACCTGCTGTTTTTGCTGCTGGCCGCCAGCGCCGGCGTGGTCAATATGCTGCCCTGGGGCGGGCCGGTGGGCCGCGTAGCGACCGTGCTGGAGATGGATGCCGTGGCGCTGTGGCGCGAGCTGGTGGTGGTGCAGGGCCTGGGCCTGGCCTTGCTGCTGGTACTGGCGGTGTTTCTGGGCCTGCGCGAGCAGCGCCGCATCCGCCAGCAGGCGCTCAAGGCCGAGCTGGCGCAAGCCCTGCCTGCTGCGGAGTCCGGCTCTGAGCCTGCACCGGCGTCTGCAGCGGTGGCCCCATCGGCGCCCACATCAGCTCACCCCAGCCATGTCGACGAGCTGGCCGCTGCACTGCAGCCCCATGCCGCCACCGAACTGGCCATCCAGGCCGCTGCAGCCAAGGCCGCCGATGAAGCGCGCGCGCAGCTGCTGCGCCCCCGGCTGCGCTGGGTCAATGCGCTGGTGTTTTTGCTCACCTTGGCGGTGCTGGTGATGGGCGTGTTCCCGCCCGGCTATACCTTCATGATTGCGCTGTGCGTGGCCCTGGTCATCAACTACCCCCAGCCCAAGGTGCAGATCCAGCGCAACAATGCGCATGCGGGCGGCGCCATCATGATGGCCAGCATCATCTTGGCGGCCGGTACGTTCCTGGGCATCCTCAAGGAGTCGGGCATGCTCAACAGCATTGCGCGGGCCTTGGTTGATGTGCTGCCAGCCGTGCTGCTGCCCTATATGCACCTGGTCATTGGCGCGATCGGCATTCCGCTGGAGCTGGTGCTGAGCACCGATGCCTATTACTTTGCGCTGTTCCCGGTCGTCGAGCAGATCACGTCGCAGGCGGGGGTGCCATCCACCTCGGCAGCCTACGCAATGATCATCGGCAGCATCGTGGGCACCTTTGTCTCGCCGTTCTCGCCAGCGCTGTGGATGGGCCTGGGCCTGGCCAAGCTGTCGATGGGCCAGCATATCCGCTACTCGTTCTTCTGGATCTGGGGCTTGTCGCTGTCACTGTTGGTGCTGACCTGGATGCTGGGCATCATCTGACCGGCACGGTGCCAGCCCTGCCCCAGGGCAGCGGCCGGCCGCGCAACACGGCGCTGGGCGGGCCTGGGCCAGCCGCAGCGCCCGCTGCGCACCGTGCTAGCGGCGCAGCAGACGGACCGCTGCAGCGCGCGCAGGCGCGCTCTCCTCGGCCGGTGCCGGCCGCGCTTGCAGCGACTGCCGGAAATCGCGCGCATAGCCAAAGCTGGGCGCCGGGTGGCGCGCGGCAAACCAGAAGGTGGTGGCCGCCGCAATCTGCGGCCTGCAGTACCAATAGGCATGGCCATCGCCGTCCATGGCCCACCAGCGCGCATCCTCTGGCGCCTGGCTCCAATCGATGCTTGAGAAATTCATAGTTGAGCTTGTAAAAAATAAAGGACATCCCCGCGCCGGCCGCCCGGCCCGTCGATGGGCCCGGTCTGCAGCACCAAGGAGCGGAGTTTCGGAAATGCACCAGGGACCGCCCTTGCTGCAGCAACGCCGGCCCGGTCAAGACATGGCATTCGGGCAAAGGGGCAGGCTGCTGCGGGCATGCACAGCGCATGGGCAGCATGGGGGCAGCAGGCTGCGGCAGACAGCGCGCTGGCCCAGGGCCAGGGCCAGGGAGGCGCTGAACGCCACCGGTCAAAACCGCCCTGTGGGCGGCACGCCAGCCTCGGGCCGATCTGTGCGAAAAAACCAACTTAAATAATATACTATATCTATCGTTAATAAATAGCGATAAATTCAACAAATGTTAGGTATGCCCACGATCTACCCCATGTGTGGCACAGTCGCTACCCATCGCGGCGCCAGTGCTTCGCCCTTCATCGGTAAAAATACCGATGAAACAGAGGCGTTTTCGTAAAAATCTCCGGAACTTTTACGCTCCGGCCTGGTGCTATCCAGCTGCCATCGGCACCTGTTCCCAGCCATTTTTTTACGCATCTGTAAAAAATTTAATTACATAGCAATTTACAATTGGAGTAATTATTTTGATTTGAAAAAATGAATTCATCATGACCCACGTTTACCAGCCGCAGAGATCGGCATCCATCCCCACATTGCGGCAGCTCAGCTGCTTCAAGCAGGCCGCTGAGCACCCCACCTTCACGCAGGCCGCCCAGTCGCTGGCGATGAGCCAGCCGGCCTTTTCCTCCGCCATTCGCGAACTTGAACTCACGCTGGGCGTCACCTTGTTTGACCGCAGCATGCGGCGCGTGCGGCTGACGCCGGCGGGCGAATCGGTACGCGCCCAGGTCAGCTGGATGATTGCCACCTTTGACCAGGGCATGGAGGAGATGCTGCAGCGGCTGCAACACCAAAGCCATGCCATCCGCATCCACTGCATCCCCTCGGCATCGCAGTGGATTGCGCCGTATATGGCCCAGTTCCAGCAGCGCCACCCGGAGGTGCATTTCGTGCTCGACGACATGCACAGCGACACGCTGATCGAGTCGATCACGCAAGGGGATGCGGATATCGCGGTGGGCCTGCAGTTCGACACGCCCTCGCACATCGATTCGCGCCTGATCGCCACCGACGAGATCATGGTCGTGCTCTCCCCGCGCCATCCACTGGCCCAGCAGGCCAAGCTGCACTGGCACCATCTCAAGGACCAGCCCCTGGCGGTGCTGCGGCGGGGCAATACCTATGACATGATCACCACCGTGCTGCGCGAGCAGGGCGTGCATGTCAATGTGCCGCACAACCTGTCGTCGATCGAATCCCTGTACGCGCTGGTGCACAGCGATCTGAAAGTCGGGCTGATATCCAGCCTGAGCAAGCAGGCGCACTCTGATCCGCAGCTGTGCTACCTGCCGATCGCCCGGCCGCAGCTGGCCAGAAAAATTTGCCTGATGAAGCACGGCAAGCAGGCCGGAACGCCGTTGCTGGTGCAGGCCTTCTGGGACATGCTGTGCGATACGCTGTGAGCCAGCCCCGGAGACCGCTTACGGGCTGCCAACCGGCAACTGCATGCCCCTCCCCGGCGCCAGTGCGCCAGCGCCACAGCCCAGACCGGCGCTAGTCTGAATAGCCTTTGGGCCAGGCACCAGGCCGCTCACAACAGGCCTCCCAGTTTTTGCCCCGCGCCGTGTGGCCAATGCCGGGGTTCAGGCTGTTGCTCGGGTCCAGCTGGCGGTAAAAATCAGCCAGTGCAGGCTTGGCCACATAGAGGTGGCCCACATTGTGTTCGGCCGGGTACTCGGCCCGGCGCGCATCGAGCAGCGTCCACATGCGGTGCTCCATCGCCAGCGGATCGACACCCTTTTTCACGATGTAGTCCTGGTGGAAGACATGGCAGAAAAAGTGGCCGTAGTAGAGCTTGTGCACCATGTCGGCCTCGACCTCGGCCGGTAGCTGCTCCACCCAGTCACGGTCATTGCGGCGCAGGGCAACATCGAGCGCGACGATGTCTTCGACCTGGGCGCGGTGCACTTCGCGGTAGCGGATGGCGGCGCCGGCAATCGCAAAGCGGTGCAGGAAGGCCTTGCGCCCTTCATCAGCATCACACTCAAACCAGCCGCCACTGGCGCTGCCAGCAAAATGCGTGCTCAGAAACGCGCGTGTGGCGTCTGCCGTGTCGTTGGCCACGCGCAGCAGCAGGTGGTGCTCATAGCGCTCGCGCCACTGGCGCATGCGCGGCGGCAAATGGCTGGGCAAGAGGTTGGTGACCGCCTGGATGATGCGGTCGCTGACGCCGCGCAGGCCCAGGCGCTCAAAGAAGCCATCGACCCGGCTTTTGAGCGCAAAGGCCGCAGGCACGCGGGCGGTGCCAAAGCGGTCAATCAGCAAGAAGGTGTCCTTGCCGTATTGCTCGCCAATGTCGTAGGCGGTGCGGTGGATGTACTCACCGGCAATCGGCAGCTCCGGCAACGCAGTGAGCAGATGGCGGCGCACGGTGGTCAGGTCGTCGGCCGCATTGCTGCCGATATAGAACACGGTGCTGGGCACTTTGGGAAAGGTATCGAGCCGCACCGCAAACAGGCAGAGCTTGCCGGCCGAGCCCGAGGCCTCAAACAAGCGCGAGGGATCGGCATTGAAGCGCGCGGGCGAATCCCGGTCCACATCGCGCACGGCGGCGGCGTAGCGCGGGTCGGAGGCAGCGCGCTGCGCATCGTGCGTGATGTCGGCCTCGCGGTAGTCGCCGTTGTGCAGGCGGGTCAGGATCTCTTGCGGCGTGGCACCCAGCGCAATGCCGAGGTGGTTGACCAGCGCCAGCGAGCCATCGGCCCGCACCTGGGCATAGAGCGCCAGCTCGGTATAGGCCGGTCCGCGCCGCACCAGCGAGCCGCCGGAGTTGTTGCAGATGCCGCCCAGCACCGAGGCACCGATGCAGGACGAGCCGATGACCGAATGCGGCTCGCGGCCCAGCGGCGCCAGCACCTGCTCCAACTTGTCCAAGGTCGCCCCCGGCAGGCAGACGACCTGGGCGCCACCCCCAATCACCTGCACCCCGGTGATGCGCAAGGTGTTGATCAGCACAATCTCGCGGTCATAGCCGCTGCCGTCGGGCGTCGATCCACCCGTGAGTCCGGTGTTGGCCGCTTGCATGATGACGATGCGGTCGGCCGCCACAGCGGCCTCCAGCACCTGCCACTGCTCCCACAGGCTGGCCGGGCGCACCACCGCCAGCACCGGGCCTTCACCGGTGCGGTGGCCTTTGCGAAAGCGGCGCGTGGCCTGGTCGCCCGTCAGCACATGGGCGGGGCCGACGGCCGCGCGCAGCTGGGCCAGCAGCGCATCGCGCGAGACGGGGGTGGTGGTGGCAGCGGTCATGGCGGGTCTTGGTAGGGTACGTCGTTTACTGGCGCACCAGCAGATCGCCGTTGATATCGGCCACCTTGGCCACGCTGGTCAAGGTCATCGCCACGCGCATTTCCTTTTCCATCAACTCCAGCAGGTGCTTGACGCCCGCCTGGCCCGAGGTGGCCAGCGCATAGATAAAAGCGCGGCCGAGCAAGGTGGCGTCCGCCCCCAAGGCGATGGCGCGCACGATGTCGAGGCCATTGCGGATGCCCGAATCGGCCAGGATCTTGATCTGGCCCTTGACCGCATCGGCAATCGCCGGCAGCGCACGGGCGGAGGACAGCACGCCATCCAACTGGCGGCCGCCATGGTTGCTGACCACAATGCCATCGGCGCCAAAGCGCACGGCATCCTTGGCGTCTTCCGGATCGAGGATGCCCTTGATGACCATCGGGCCCTTCCAGAAGTCGCGGATCCATTCCAGGTCCTTCCAGGAGATCGATGGATCAAAATTGCTGCCCAGCCAGCCGATGTAGTCGGCCAGGCCCGTGGGGCTGCCCCGGTAGGCGGAGATATTGCCCAGGTCATGCGGGCGGCCGTTCAGCCCCACATCCCAGGACCAGGCGGGGTGGGTGAGGGACTGCCAGTAGCGGCGCATCGCCGCATTGGGGCCGCTCATGCCCGAATGCGCATCGCGGTAGCGGGCGCCGGGCACGGGCATATCGACCGTGAACACCAGGGTGGAGCAGCCGGCGGCCTGCGCGCGCTCGAGCGCGTTCTTCATAAAGCCCCGGTCCTTGAGCACATAGAGCTGGAACCACATCGGCCGGCCCAGGCCCGGCGCCACCTCTTCAATCGGGCAGACCGAAACGGTGGACAGGGTGAAGGGAATGCCATGGGCAGCGGCGGCGCGCGAGGCCTGCACCTCGCCCCGGCGGGCAAACATGCCCAGCAGGCCGACGGGCGCGAGGATGGCGGGGATAGAGAGCTTTTCGCCAAACAGCTCGATGCTGGTGTCGAGCTGGCTCATGTCCTTGAGCACGCGCTGGCGCAGGGCCACATCGGCGTAATCAGCCACATTGCGCTTGAGCGTTTGCTCGGCATAGGCGCCGCCATCGATGTAGTGGAACAGAAAGGGCGGCAGGCGCTTTTGCGCGGCGGCGCGGTAGTCGGATGCGGAAGATATGATCATGGTGGCGCTCTCAGGGCTGGGAGGTTTGTCTCGGTATGTTGGTTGTCAGGATCCGCGCAGATCAGGGCACACCCGGCAGGCTGGGCATCAGCTCGGCCGGCAGGCGCATCGATCGCTCGCGTCGCGCGCGCTCTTCATCCATTTGCAAGATGGTGTGGCGCACATGCTCCAGGTGCTCGCCAATGCAGGCGCGGGCGCGCTGCGGGTCGCCCTCCAAAATCGCCTGCATCAGGCTTTGGTGCTGCACGGTGAGCTGCTGCAGCGTGACCGGGGCGCTCAGGCGGAACATGTCGTGGCGGTTGCGCTCCACGGTAGACAGCACCACGGTGAACAGGCTTTGCATCACCTGCACCAGCACCAGGTTGTGCGATGCCTCGGCAATCGCCAGGTGGAACTGCGCATCGGCGCGCGCAGCCAGCTCGGCATGGCCGCTTTGCTGGTGCTCGATCATCACGTCAAAGCAGCGCTGGATGCGTTCCTTGTCTTGCGCGGTGGCACGCTGCGCGGCCAGCCAGGCGGTGCTGCTCTCCAGCGCATGGCGGGTTTCCAGCACGTCATAGCGGTAGTTGGGGTCGGCATCGATCAGCCCGGCCAGCGGCGCCATGGCCTCTTGCAGCCAATCGGCAGATGGCACGGTCTGCACATAGGTGCCATCGCCCCGCCGGGCCGACAGCACCCCCTGGCTGATGAGCTTTTGCAGCGCCTCGCGCACTGACGTGCGCGACACCCCCAGCTCCAGCGCCAGTTGCCGCTCTGCCGGCAGGCGCTGGCCCGGCTGCAGCCCACGGGCCTGCACCAGGGCAAGCAGTTTTTCGACGACATGGTCAGCGAGGCGCATGGGGAAGAGCTTTCAGGTGGTATGTGTTCTCGTCGCGGGCGCCACCAACGGCGATGGCGCAGCAACGCTCAATGACCCGGAATCATCCATGGAAACACATAAGCCTGCAGCGTAGTCATCAAACCGATGATGACCGCAAAGATCAGGCTGTGCTTTACCGTAAAGCGGAACAGATCCGATTCGCGCCCCGCCAGACCCACGGCCGCGCAGGCAATGGCGATGGACTGGGGCGAGATCATCTTGCCCGTCACACCGCCGGTGGTGTTGGCGGCCACGGTCAGCACCTGGGGCAGGCCCAGCTGCTGCGCGGTGGTGGCCTGCAGCGCGGCAAACAGTGCATTGGCAGAGGTGTCCGAGCCCGTCAGGAACACGCCAATCCAGCCCAGGAAGGGCGAGAAGAAGGTAAAGGCTTGGCCCGTGTGCGCCAGTGCCAGCGCCAGGGTGGCCGACAGGCCCGAGTAGTTGGCGACAAAGGCAAAGGCCAGCACCATGCCGATGGAGTAGATCGGCACGGCCAGTTCCTTGAAGGTCTCGGCCAAGGTTGCCACTGCCTTGGACGGCGACAGGCGGGTGAAGGCGATGGTGATCAGCGCCGCAATCAGGATGGCGGTGCCGGTGGCCAGCAGCCAGTTGAAGGTGTAGACGGCGCCATATGGGGCAGCAGCGGCCACGACGGGTGGCGTCTTCTCGACCAGGTTGTGCAGAAACGGCACCGGAATATTGATGACGGTGGACGCCAGCGGGCCACCCGCGGCAAACAGCGCCTTGAAGGGCTTGATGCTCCAGACCGTGACCATGGCCGTCAGGATGATGAAGGGCGACCAGGCCTTGATGACGGCAACAGCCGTCAGCGGCGCGCCCGAGGACACCGGTGCTGCAGGCACGGCGGCCGCACCCTGTTCACCCGCCTCTGGCGTAAAGCGGAAGATGCGCTTGGGCTGCCAGACCTTGAGGAACAGGGTCAGCGCAATCAAGGACACGATGGCCGAGGTGATATCGGGCAGCTCCGGGCCAATGTAGTTGGCGGTGAGGAACTGCACGATCGCAAACGAACCACCACCGACCAGCACCGCAGGCCAGGTCTCCTTCACCCCGCGCCAGCCATCCATGATGGCCATCAGCCAGAACAGCACGAGCACGGTCATGAAGGGCAGCTGGCGGCCCGCCATCTGGCCAATCGCAAACGCATCGACGCCCGAGACCTGGCCGGCGACGATGATCGGAATGCCCATCGCGCCAAAGGCGACCGGCGCGGTATTGGCGATCAGGCACAGCCCAGCGGCATACAGCGGCTTGAAGCCCAGGCCCACCAGCAAGGCCGCCGTGATGGCCACAGGCGCGCCAAAACCTGCCGCGCCTTCCAGAAACGCGCCAAAGCAAAAGCCCACCAGGATGAGCTGCAGGCGCTGGTCCGGCGTGACCGACAGGATCGACGAGCGGATCACATCGAACTGCCCCGTCTTGACGGAGATCTTGTACAGAAACACGGCGGCCACAATGATCCAGGCAATGGGCCACAAACCATAAAAGAAGCCATAGACGGCCGAGGCCAGCGCCGCGCTGACGGGCATGCGGTAGAACAACAACGCCACTGCCAGCGCCAGCACCACCGTGACGGTGCCCGCCTGGTAGCCCTTGAGCCGCAGCTTGGTCAGTGCCAAAAAGAAAAACAGGATCGGAATCAAGGCCACCAGGGCCGACACCCAGATGTTGCCAGCCGGGTCGTAGTTTTGCTGCCAGAGAGTTTGCATGGCGATGTCTCGAAGTTATTGGAGGGGCGCTTGAGGCGCCTTGTTCTTGGGCTGTTCACCGGGGGCTTGGCGCAAACGGGCTGCTTGGGATGCCCTGTGCTTGGCCTTGGCTGGTGAATGGCTTGTTCGCTATGCCGCCGGTTGGACCTTTGGTTTAAATTGGTATTACCAATAAGCCATGAAATCGCTAACCTGCGGCAAAGTTGGGCGATTATTGGGGAATCATGCAAATTTATTGCCAGGGTAAACCCGTAATTTAACAATTCATAGGCCAATTTTCATTATTGGTAATACCAATTCAAACCAACAAAATTGACCTTGGTCGCTGAATGAAGGCACTGACCACTCGCCACAGTGCTGGCATGGCAGTGACCGCTCACCCGTCCTCCGCCAAGAGGAACGTCAGAGAAATTCCCCAATTTCAGGGATAGCATTTTTCGCCCACTCGCATACCATCGCGGGGGTCCGCCCGCGCGTTTTTTTGCTTATCCATGCTTGAACCTTCGTTGCTTGTTGAAGATGCTCTTTTGCCTGTCCCCGTCCTGGTCGTGGAGGACGAGCCGCTTCTGCAACAACGCTTGCGCCAGGTGCTGCACCAGCTTGGCTATGAGGACGATGCGCTGATCTTTGCCGGCACGCTGGCAGAGGCGCGGGCCGTGGTCGCCGAGGGGCCGGTGGGCCTGGCCTTGGTGGATTTGCGCCTGCCCGATGGCAATGGCCAGTCGCTGATCGAAGAGCTGCGGGCCGAGGATCCGGGGCTGGGCATCCTGGTGGTGTCGGCCTGGAGCTCCGAAGAACTGATCCTGAGCGCCTTGCGCGCTGGGGCCACGGGCTATGTGCTCAAACAGCGCGACGATTTCGAGGTGATGCTGTCCATCCGCAGCGTGCTGCGCGGGGGCGCGCCGATCGACCCTTTTATTGCCCGGCGCATTTTGCAGCTGCTGCCACTGCGCGTGCCCAAGCCGGCCGACCACGCAGCGCCCGCTGCCAGCGGCGGCGAGCCCGATGTGGGCCTGACGCCCCGGGAGGCCGAGATCTTGCGCCTGGTAGCCGATGGCATGAGCAACCGTGAGATCGCCAATGAAGTGCATCTGTCCCGCCATACGGTGGAGAGCCATGTCAAGCGCATTTACCGCAAGCTGGCCGTCTCCTCGCGCATGATGGCGGTGCGCGAGGCGCGCGCCCGGGGAATGATTGAGTGAGCCCGCGCGCTCACCCCCTGCCCCGCCTGTTGCAAGCCGGGGCGTACCTGCTGGCGCTGCTGCTGGCACTGCTGTTTGGGCTGCTGGCTGGGCCTGCGATGGCCCAAACCGCGCCAGCCAGCACTCCCCAGGCTGGCAGCTGCAAGGCGCGAATCCTGCACGTGGATGCGGCACGCGCCAGCGCACTCAACCCGCAGCTGCCAGCCCCGACCGAGGGCTGGGAGCCGGTCACGCTGCCCGATCTCTGGACCCAGCGCTGGCCTGCGCACGATGGCGCCGTCTGGTACCGCATTGCCTGGCAGCGCAGCTGCGCCAGCCCACCACCTGGGCTCGATGCCGAGTCCTCCTCGCCCCCTGAGCCCATTGCATTGGGCATTGATGGCATCAGCGTGGCCGGTGCGGTGTATGTGAACCATGACCTGCTCTGGAGCGATGCCTCCCTGGTCGAGCCGCTGTCACGCAGCTGGAATGTGCCGCGCTGGTGGCTGCTGCCCGAATCGCTGCTGCAGCCCGGGGTCAACACTATCTGGGTGTATGCGGTGGGCCACCGCGCCTTGAGCCCGGGCCTGGGCCAGCTGCGCCTGGGCGCGCCGCAAGAGGTGGCCCAGGTGCAGGCGGGCAAGCAATGGCGCCAGCGCACGGTCTACTTTGTCAATGCCGTGCTGTGTGCGATGGCCGGGGTGCTGTTCTTCAGCATCTGGTTGCTGCAGCGCAAGGCCCGCACCTATGGCTGGTTTGCGCTGATGGCCTTGTGCTGGATGCTGTATTTGAGCACCTACCTGGCGGGCAGCCAGTGGCCCTGGCCGGATTCGCTCACCCGTGCCCGCTTCAGCCTGGTGGCACTGCTGGGCTATGTGCTGAGCGTGTGCATCTTCACCTTCCGCTTTGGCGCGCAAAAGCTGCCCTGGGTGGAGCGCTTTTTGTGGCTGCTGGCCTTTGTCGGTGCAGCGATCACCTGCCTGTTGCCGGCCGAGCATTCGCGCCAGGGCTTTAGCCTAGTGTGGCAGGGCGCGACGGCGGTGTTCCTGGTCAATGGGCTGCAGTTCCAGCTCCACGCCTGGTTTCCGCGCAAGCGGCCGCGCAATCTAGCGCATATCCTGCTCGCCTGCATCTGGCTGCTGCTGACCTTGGTGGCGCTCAACAACCTGTACTCGGTGCTGGACCGCTGGCAGGTGGCGCGCGACTGGGCGGCGCTCAGCGGCGTGCTGGTGATTGGCCTGCTGATGCTGCTCCTGGGCGGCCAGCTGGTGCGGCAGATGCATGAGGTGCGGCGCTTTAACCGCGAGCTCAAACAAGGGGTGGAATCTGCCCGCAGCGAGCTGGCCCAGGCGCTGCAGCGCGAGCATGTGCAGGCGCTGGAGAACGCCAAGCTGCAAGAGCGCATGGCCCTGGCCCATGACCTGCACGACGGCCTGGGCGGTGCCCTGGTGCGCAGCATGGCGCTGGTCGAGCAGGCGGACGAGACCATCAGCAGCGCGCGCGTGCTGTCCTTGCTCAAAAGCATGCGCGATGACCTCAACCAGCTGATCGACTACGGCTCCAGCGCCGGCGCATCGGTGCCCGACACCCCCGTGCAATGGGCCGCGCCACTGCGCCACCGCATCACCCGCATCTTGGATGAGATTGGCGTGCAGACCCACTGGAGCATTGCCGCGCAGTGGCAGGGCAGCGTCGAAGAAGGCAAGCGCCCCAATGCGCTGCAATGCCTGCTGCTGACCCGGCTGGTGGAGGAGGCGCTGTCCAACGTCATCAAGCACAGCCATGCCAGCAAGGTGCGGGTGGAGTATTCGCAGCCCCGGCCCAACCAGCTGCTGGTGCGGGTCGAGGACGATGGCGTGGGCTTTGATGTGCAGGCCGTGCAGCGCGCCGGCCAATCAGTGGGCATGCGCAGCATGGCCGCCCGCGCCGAACGCCTGGGCGCCAGCTTCAGCGTGCAATCGAGCCCGGCCGGCACGATGGTAACGGCGGTGCTGCAGCTGGGGGCGGGGCTGCCTGCGGCAGCGCCGGGGGCCGCTGCGCGTTGAGCGCGATCTGCCTTGCTACAGACAATGAGAGGGGGTGCGGTGACGGGCTCTGCTGCGCGCGCAGTGAAGATCGCCCATGGCTCACCATCAAAAAAGGCCACCACAGACAGCTGCCTGTGGTGGCCTTGAGTCTTTATCCGCAACAAAGATCAGCGCTTAGTGCTTGACTGCCTCACGCCAGCTGATGCGCTTGCCCTGGGGCTTGGGGGCTGCCACGGGGATACGGATATCAATCGGATCGCCCACCACACCGGTTTGGACGTGGCTGGTGACCGTGCCATCTTTGTCAGCGGTCAGCGCATTGCCGACGATGAGGGTATCGGGCACCTGCACGCCCGCCTGTCCGCCATCGGGGCCATCGACCACTGCCTGCCCGGTCTCCACGTTGAGGTAGTTCAGCCAGCCGTAGCCGCCTGCCTCGCAGGGTTCATCCGTGGGCACATTGCTGGCAACGACCAAGGTCGTGCCGGCCAGGCGCAGATTGACGTTCACCCGCTCACGCTTATCGGGCAGATCCACATACCAGCCTTTTTTGCGGTCTTTGCAGGCAGCCTCGCTGCTTGCGCAGCTGATACGGCGCGTCTTCGTGCCATCGGCCGCCGTGGCTACTGTCAAGACTGATTGCTTGAGGTCTGCGCGGAAGGCTGGCCCCGTGGAGGTGTAGCCCTCTGCCCTGTCATCAAAGCCATAGATGGACTGCGGGTCCGCATTGCCCAAATCCGCAGGCCCAAACAGCCGCCCGGTGGCCACCAGAATGCGCGGCAGCTGGGTGCTGCCCTGCACCAGCTCCACCCGGGTGGTGATGGGCTGGGGTTTGCCGCCATGGACCAGTTGCACCACCTTGTTCACCTCGAAGCGGCTGGTCGCCACATTCCACTGAAAGCGCCAGACATTGCCGTCCAGATCGCCGCCGTAGAGCAAGCGGGTGGTGTTGTCGCCTGCGGGGTCGCGCAGGTAGTTGTTGAGCTCGCGCAGGCCGCTGCCGGTGGGGGTGGTCATTTGCTCCATGCGTTCGCCGGTGCTGGCATTGAGCACAAACACATGGTTGCGCCCATCGGCATTGTTGTAGCCCGAGGTCAGGAACACGGCCCAGGTGCCATTGGGGTGCTTGGAGACCAGGGGCCGGCCAAAGCTCAGGCCCATGTTCGGCAAGCTCGCTTCCCACAGCGGCTTGGGGTTCCTGGGGTCGCTGATGTCGAGCGCATAGTAGCCCTTGCCGCCCTTGTTGAAGCCGCCCACCAGGATGGTTTTCCAGCCGCTGGCGTCGCGGATATCGGCCACCACGGGCGCGCCGTCGACAAAGTAGCGGTGGCCGCCGTCGTAGTCGACGCTCGCCAGCCGCGCCATCTCGGGCATCACGGCGGTGGGGACAAAGGCCCAGCGCTCGCGCGCTGCCTGGGGCACGTCCCGGCCACCAACGGTTTCGGTCTTGCGCAGGTCGGTCTCGGCATCAAAGGCATGCAGCATGCCGTCATTGCCGCCCACATACACCATGGGCTTGCGGTTTTGCTGGCTCAGGCGGTAGGCGGCATAGCCGTCATCCCGGTAGCGGCGGGTGGGCTTGCCCACATACAGCGGCTGCGAGCCGATGATGTCGCCCAGCCGGCTCTCGCGCGGGCGGAAGAGGCGCTGGGCATCGCCCAGTGCAAAACCCTCCAGGCTGCGGTCGCCGCGCAGAAAGTTCACCAGGTTGGCACCTGCTGCAGCCTGCTGTTGCGCATCGCTCATCTGCGCATACTGGGCCAGGCGGGTGCTGATGGCCGAGGCATCGAAATGGCTGCGCAAGCTGCCCAGGTTGGCATAGCTGAATTCGGCCAGTGCACCGGCATTCATGAACAGAATGCGGCGGTTGTCGGTGGCCAGGTCGCGCTTGTCCAGCGCCTCTTTGGCCGACCAGCCGACAATGGGCGTGCGCCGCCCTGAGTTCAGGCCGATTTCAAAGGCCTGCAGATCGCCCGACCAGCGGCCGGTGCGGTAAGTGGCGGCATAGGCAAAGTTGTTGCCCGCCTCGGTGATGGGCGAGGACACGCCGACACTGGCGCCAGAGCCCAGGGCCGCACGGATATCGGCAAACACCTCGGCCAGGCCGGCCTGGATGGCGACCGGGTCGTTGGCGCTGAAGTACAGCCCGCGGCCATTGACGGCGGTGTGCCAGAAGTCGTCGATGGACTCGGGGCGCTCGTAGTCGCGGGCGTCGTCCTTGGGCCAGATGGGCCAGGTCTTAAGGCCGCTGCGCAAATGGGCAAAATCGCCCGCGCCGTTTTTGTAGTTCTTGTCGTAGCGCAGGGCACCCGAGACGCCCATGCCGATCACATAGGTGCTCATGTGCTGCCAGGTGGCCTTGTCATCTTCGGCGCCCGTCCCCACGGGCCGCACCTTGTTGTCCCAGCCGCGCGGCGTATCGCTGCTGCTGCCCGGGCGCAGATCGGTCGCGTAGTAGTACTGCGCCACATCGGCCAGCGAGTTGCTGCTGCCGCCCGTTGCCGGGCTCAGATGCTCTTCATCGCAGGGCAGCTTGCCGCAGCGGGTATGGGCCGCTGGCAGCGCAGACCAGGGGGCCGTGCCGGGCTGGGGTTTGCCATTGGTCGGCTGGACGACCGTCGGCGGTGGATCGAGCGGATAGCAGACCGCGGGCGATTCCAGATCGCCGCTAAAGGGGACAATGCCCGGTGGGCTGACCAAGGTACGGCCTGTTTCTGCAGCGCCCACCAGGCTCACGTTGTAGGTCATGTAATCACCGTCGTAGACCTTCTTTTGGCCCTTGTACTCTTGGCAGGTGGCTGCCGGGCAGTCATCCGGCTTGGTGGGCACAATCGTGGTCGAGCCCAGGCCCACGCCGCTGCAGTCGGTCACCACATGGGTCGCTGGGTTGTAGCCGGGCACGCACAGCTCGCCTTGCGGCACGTTGATGGTGGTGGGGCCTTCTTGCACGCACTGGGTCTCTACACCAATGGAATTGGTGCCAGGCTGGCAGGCGGCAAAGGCTTCGGCCGATTGCAGGTAGACGAGGCCGTCGGGGGTGCTTTCGTCGACCTTCAAGCAGGTTCTGGTGCTCCAGCCATTTTCCTTGATGGGGCGCCCTGCGCCCTCCGACTGCGCAACCAGCGCCTCACAGGTTCCATAGGCCAAGTCAGCGTCATAGCTGCGTTGTCTGCAGTTGGAGACCACTTTATAACCATCCACCAGGTCTTGGCAGTTGGGTACGCCCTGCACGGGCTCTGTCATGGGTTGACAGCTCGATTGCGTCCACTCCGGAGGGCCAGACGCCTCAATCACGCATGTCTGCACATTCTCCGTGCGCTGCAGCCTCGGCTGGCACACGCTGTAAATGCAGCCATTCGCTGGTGTGGCATTTTGGGGCGTACAGGTAGCCGGATTGGTCGGTGTCGGCGCAGGCGGCTGCACGCCCTCCATGCCCGGTGCCGGTACGCACTGGTCCGGCCCTCCCGGCATATCGCTCCTGTCGAGGCATTCGATGCCCACCCAGCCGTTGTCGGCAGCTGGGGCCCGCGGCGTACACGATGGCACGCCCCGCCAAGGGTTACGTTGCACCGCGCACGTCAGATCGTAGAGCGGCGCGGGATGGGTGCGGCAGCTCGCCGAGTCTTGCTGCACCGGGCCGCCCCAGGTGTCGCGGATGTTGCTACATTCCACCATGTAGTTTCCCTCGATCCCGGCCTTGCAAGCACTGGGCGCCACCGTGCTGGTCAAGGGGGCGCCTCGCGCCTCACAAAGGATGTTGATGCGGCCGGGCCGGTCGGGCAATTCACCGGGCCTGCAGACGGCCACCCTCTCTGAGGCGCCGCGCTGCCGGCACTCGGTATAGGTGCTGCTGGCCGCATCCCATACCGGTGCACTGGTTACCGGGCAGCTGTTGTCCGTTTCGCCCTCGTCGCCATTGATGGCCTCACGGGTGCAGCTGGTATGCCTAAAACCATTGGCCTGGCTGGCTGCCTGAGGAACACACTGGTCCTGGGGCACATAGCGCTCCTCGCGGTGGCTGCTGTCGCAGTTGCTGTATTCCACCAGCGCGGTGCTGCCGCCTGCAGCGGCAATATCGGCCGCCAGCTGGGGGTGCAGGCTATTGCAGGCCAATACGGGGCCGCTGTAGGCCGGCACAGCTACGCCTTCGCAGGCAATGGTGCCCACGCCGGGCACATACTGGCCATTGCGGCTGCAATAGGCCGAGGCGCTGACATCGCGGTCGGTGGGGCCGTCGCACTCCACCTGGTAGTCTCCCGCCCTGCCGGATGTGCAAGACTGCACCACCTTCCAGCTGTCGCCCCCGGGCGGCTCGACCTTGCAACCGCTGGCAAAGGCCTCGCACACGGCCTTGTCGGTGGTCTTGAGCTCCACCTCGCCCAGTGCCGGGTTTTTATACCAGTAAAAATAGCGCTTCTCACGCATCTGGCTGGCGACCGCCCTGGCCCAGGGCGTTTGGGTTTCCGTGCTCCAGGTGGTGACCAGCTTGTTGCGGTACTGTTTTTTAGTGATGTAGTTCCAGCTGATTCTCTGCTGGTACTGGTTTTTGCTGACGGTATGCGTGCCTTGGGCATACCAGTACTCGCTCTGCGACACCAAGTTCCCGCTGTCATCTGAGCCAGGGGCTTTGTGGGACACCAGCAGTGTTTGGTTGTATCGCTTTTGGGTCCAGCGCAGAGAGCCGACCTTTTGGCTTTGGCGCAGCACATCCTTTTTGATGATCTTCTTGTAGACCGTCTCGGTCTTGGTGCCGCCACCGGGCACGGTCACCTTCCAGCCAGCGGTGCAGTCGGCCAGGCCGTAGGTCACCGATGCATCCCGCTCCAGCTTGTAGCCACTGACCGAGCCATCGTAGACCGGGCGGGGACGCAAGCCTTCGGGCCCGGTCAGCGACAGCGGCGGGCCATCCTGCTGGCCGACCAGGGTAGTGCCATCGATTTGCACCGGGCCTTTGCCCCGGGTCTCCTGGCCCACGTTCCAGTAGCCATCGGTGGTGACGATGGCATAGTGCCGCTGGCAGGCGGAGACGACGGGATCGACAAAGGGCCGCATGCTGTCATTGATGCTGTCGCTTTTGCCCGCGTAATAGCGGCCCACCCGCGCCAGCGCCTCGCGCGTGGGCGAGGTGCCTCCGGTTTGGGTGCCCTGGATGGCCTGAAACCAGGCCTGCTTGTCGCTGCCGGCAAAATCTTGCACCGGCAGAAAATGGCTGTTTGGGCCCGTGCCTGGCTTGGCCACCGTCAAAAAGCCCACCCGGAAGTTGTCATTGAGCGTGCCAAAGGCCAGGCTGACGGAGGACTTGGCCATGTTGATGCGCGTGCGGTAGTAGCTGTACCAGATGGCAAAGTTGCGCTCTTGCGCGGCAGCATTGCCCAGCTTGACGCGGCTCCAGCGGCCACGCATCTGGCCGCCCGGCACCCCGTCGATGGGCTGGGCGACAGTGCCGCTGTCCTGCACGCTGCCGTCATCGATGTGGAGGCTAGGGACATCGGGCCAGGTACAGCTGGCCTCCCGCTCCCAGCTGGGCATCGTGGGGTAGGTGGCGCTGCTGGGGTGCCATTGGAAGTAATAGGCCCGCTGGGGCGGGTCGTCGTTCAGGCTCTGGCGGCGTGTGTCGCCGTCGTACGCCCTAAAGGCGTTGGCAAGGTTGACGGCGCCGCGCGCCTGGTCATAACCATCCTTCCAGGCCGCCGAGAAGCTGGGCACCGGCATGTCGGTGATGCCATCGGCCTGCTTGGGCAGCGGATAGCGGGTATCGGGGTTGTAGTAGAGCGTATTGCACAGCGCGCTCTTGTAGCCCACCGGGAAAAAATTGGCGTTTTTCTCCCAGTCATCGGGCATATGGCTCCATTTCATGGAGTCCGAGGTGTCGAGCAGCAGCATCACATTGGGCTTGGCCTGGTCGGCCAGAATGCCCAGCGGAATATCGGCAATGTCCACCGCATCCGACGATGCGGAATCGGCTGCCGCACTGCTGGCAAACAAGCCCGCTGCCACGGCGGCGGCGGCGAGCATGGCCCCAAGGCCTGCGGCCCGGCGCCCGCGCAGCGGGGGTTTGAATTTCTGAAGCATTTCCCTCTCCTTCGTCCTCATGGCTGATCGGCCCCTGCGGGCCTGCGGCGGCAGCGGGCGTCTGCGCGCTGTTCACTGCCGACCTTGCTGATTTTTTTCTGTCTGGCCTTGGCAGAGGCGGCCCATTGCAGAGCTGGCCTTCTGCGCTGCGCCTTCAATACACCGTCATCTGCACATAGCTCACGGTCGCGCGCGGGCCCAGGGCCCGGGCGCTGATGCGGTACATCGGCCGGTCGTTGCAGGGCAGCACACTGCCTGCGTCGTCCGACGAGCCCGGACAGCCGGTGTTCGGCGGCGTGACGCAAGACTGGCCATCTGCATTCCAGGCGCCGGTATTGCTGCACAGGCGGTGGATCATGTAGTGCACCTCATTGCCCAGACCGTCATCGGCGCTGGCTTGTTTGGCACCGGCGCTCCATGGCAGGTCCTTGGCGGCGATGCCAGGAACGACCAGCGCGTAATAGCCCTGGCTGGGGTTGTTCTGATCCAGCGCGGTGCCGTTTTGCGACAGCTGCTCGAGCTGCGCCAGGCCATACTCCAGGCCCAAGTCGGCCCCGGTGGTGGCGGTCTGCTTAAAAGCCAGGCTGCCGGCAATGGACGAGCCTGTGGTGGTGGTGCGCACCAGCGCAAGGCTGGTGAGCGTCATCACCAGCAGCACGATGAGTGCTACGAGCAAGACCACGCCACGCGCGGCCTGCGGGCGGGTTGCGGAAAGCCTTGTGCGGCCTTGGCGTTTCATGATGCTTGTTGTCCCCACAAGGTATTGCGCAGCGGGATCAGGCTTTCGTAGACGCGGTAGCGGTAGTGCTTCCAGTCATCGCCAGTCATTTCGAATTGCTTGCTGCCATTGGCCCAGCGCGGTGGCTCCTGCGTCACTTCATCGCGCTCGTACTGGGAGCTGCGCACCAGCACCGCCAGACGCACGGCCAGCACCCTGTCCCAGGTCCAGCCGCCGCTCAAGGTCGTCGTCCACTGGTCACTGCCGGCAATCTGGCCGTCACCGTTCAGGTCATAGCCATATTCCGCATGGAAGCTGAGCACATCGTGTGCCACCGCCACGCTGTCGGTGCTGGTCTCGTTCAGGTGGTTGTAATAGACCAGCTCCTGGCCTTCCAGGCTCCAGACATGCAACTGCGGCTCGGGCCCCAGGTTGTAGAGCGCGCCCTCACCCAGGCTGGTCATGCCGCCATCGAGCATATTGCGGCGGCCGCCATGGTTGAAGCGAGGCGCCACCGCGCTGCCGGTATAGAAGTTGGTGTAGCTGCCGGTGCCCTGGCTCACCCGGTTGCTGGGATAGGTTACGCTGCCCGTGTCCGCCGCCACTGTAGATCCCGCGCCAGCGGTGATCTCCATCATCAGGCAGTCTCGGTTATCGCTGTCCGAGGTACCCACCGCCACATCGCCCGCATGCAGGCCAGCATTGGATTTCTCCATGCTGAGGACGCCATTGGCACTGGCCTCGTAGCGCGATCCGCTCACCATATTGGCCGTAGAGCCGCTGAGCACCCAGAGCTGCGTACGACCTTCAGAGGTTGCAATGCGCACGGGGACCAGCGGAAATGTGAAGGCACGGCCATTGCGATGGGCTTGCACCGAACAGCCCAAATGCCGCGCCTCCATCGCCGCAAAGCCCAGGCCCGCCGAGCGGATGTCGCGCTCAATGCTGAACAGGGCCAATGCGCCCGCCGTTTGGGCGTCGGTCACGGCAGAGACGGTGCGGCGCTGCTTCTCAGACACGCCATAGAGCTGGTAGATCACCAGCATGCTCGCCATGCCGATGGCCACGCCAACAAGGATTTCGATGATAGAAAAGCCCGCTTGCAAGGGGCGCTGCACCTGGTTGCTGCCCTTGGGCTTGCTGCGCTGCAGACGAGGCATGGAGGACGCTTTCATGCGAGAGGGCCTAGTGGACATAGGCCTGGATCTGGTAGTTGCGCAAGCCGGCGTCATGCGGGGCTTGCCAGCACAGCGTGACCGTCACCTGGTTCAGGCCGCCGGCGGTGTTGACGCGAATCTGCTGGCCTGCATAAACAGCGCCAGGCAAACCCAGCACATGCTCCGGGCCACCGATGGCAGCAGACAGCAGATTGCCCAGCTCAAAATCATCAGTGCTCTGGCCGCTGAAGCGGCATTGCTCCACATCACCGTCAGGCTGATGCTGCAGTTCCAGTAGCGATGCAGCCAATGCTGCAGGCGAACTGCGGTCGACCTTGAGCGAGATGACCTGCACAATTCGGGAGGCATACATGCCCGCCTCCGTGCGGTAATGCGCCTGGCCCGACCAGTTGACAGACCGGGCAGTGAGCCCGGCGATGCCCAGAATGCCAAACACAATGATCATGATGGCGACCAGCGATTAGATCAGCATCATGCCTCTCTGCCCTGCTGCAGTTGCGTGGGAATGGGAAGACAAGGCCCTGCGAGATATCAGCATTTGCGGTTGTCTCCCTCATCGGTGATGGACGGATCGCACAGCCGGACCTGGCCGCCCGGCGAGATGACCACGCGCAGGCAGCGCTGGCCACCACTGTCTTCCAGGCAGGCAGCGTTGGTAGATTTGAAGGTCACGGCGTTGGCCTGGGATGTGCGGCCCAGGCTGTCAAAGGTGACCGTCTCTTGCTCGGTTTCCACCGTCACAGCCGTTGCACTCTCTGCTGGCTTGCTGGCGATCTCTATCTCACCCACCATCAGCTTCCAACCCAGGCCGCTATCCGTCAGCCCGAGAGCCACATTGGCATTGCGGCGCAGCGCTTCAGCCCTTGCCATCTGAGCCCCGTCATAGTAGGCCTGGGCAACCGTGCGGATCTTGGAATCCAAGATATAGACGCTGGCCGATGGCATGGCCATCAGCAGCAAAAAGACGGTCAGTGCCAAGCCCACCATCAGCTCGACCAAGGTAAAGCCTTGGTTGGATTGGAGCCTGTGCATCAGCAGCTTCCATCCTTGCGGACGGACCAGCAGCCGCTGCCCTTGGTCCAACCCGACGGTGTGCTGGCGGTGTTGCGCGCGCCTTCGTGGGTCAAGACGAAAACAAAACCGGACATGGATCCTTTGCCCTCCGCCTTCACCGTGTAATAAGTTTTGTGCCCGTCACAGATGTATTTGAAGCGGGCAGTTTCTGCCGGCCCCGCAGCTATCCTGCTTTGACAGGCTCTCACATAGGTCCGGTTGTCTTGGTAGAACTGCTCCATCTTGGCCCCCATATCAGCCAGTGGCGTGATGCCCGCCACGATCTGCCCACGCTTGACGTACTCGTCATAGCTAGGCAAGGCAATCGCCGCCAGGATGGCCACAATGGCCACGACGATCATCACCTCGATCAACGTAAAACCGCGCTGCATCCAGCGCCGTACAGGGCCGCTGCAGCCCGTGTGGACTCGCGTCAGCGGTATGCGGACCGCTTGAGAAACCTTCATAACGACACCCCCTCACCGCCGCCGCACCAGAGGCGGCAATGCTCCAAAAAACCGGCTGGTGGATTTCTCCCGGCAGACTCCGCCAGGGAGTCGGAAGGCTTCCATCCATCGATTTCATTTATTGAAATTCAGAAATTCATATGAACTTCATCAGGAGGGCATCATACGTGTCTGTTAGTAAATTACTTTCCAATAACTTACATCAATAGTTATTTTATAAATCTATAACTGCCTAAATTTTGAGCGAGTCAATGCGCTCTGCGCAGAAGACTTGGAGCGGTCCGCAACGCCGTAATAGAAATATTTTGATAGCATCCTAGATAGCAAAAACGTTGGTTAGCGGATGCTGAAAGGCTGGGGAGCCACGGGTGACGGTGAGGAGCGGCGTGCGTTTGGCAACCCGCAAGCGCGCAGGCGCAGCCGATGGCGGGGCATCGGTGCACACAGTCCATGCTGTTGCAAATGTGCAGCGTGATGGATATCAAGGCTGCAGCTGCCAGGCCAGGCCATCGGCCGCCAAGTAGTGAAGGAGCCAGTCGCACTGGCGATGCGCGCCGCAGCAAACAATGGTGGCTGGGCCGCTATGACCAGGCCACCCCCATAAACAGGCCGCCGTACCCACCGCGATCTGCCATGGCGCAGCGCCAGGCAGTGCTGTGGGCTCCAGCAGGCCTGGGTCAGCGCGCCTGCAAGGCCTTGAGCAAGGTAGCAGCGTTGGCCTCGACCATGTCGACGTAGGTGCTGGCAGGGCCGCCTGCGGGCGAAAGCGCATCGGAGTACAGGCGCCCACCGATAGAAGCACCGGTCTCGCGGGCGAGTTGCTCCAGCAGGCGCGGGTCGGAGATGTTCTCCAGGAAGATGGCGCCAATGCGCTCTTCGCGTACCTGTTTGACGAGGGCCGCCAGATCACGGGCCGAAGGCTCGGATTCGGTTGACAGGCCGCGCACCGGTACAAAGCGCAGGCCGTAGGCCTGGGCAAAATAGCCAAAGGCATCGTGGGTGCTGACGACACTGCGCCGATCGGCCGGCAGCGCGGCAAAGCGCTGGCGCAGGCTGGCATCCAGCGCTGTCAGACGGGCGATGTACTGCGTGGCCTGCTGGTCGTAGCGGGCTGCATTGGCCGGGTCTGCTTGGGCCAAGCCCTTGGCGATATTGCGCACATAGGCGATGGCGTTTTTTACATCCTGCCAGGCGTGGGGGTCGTTGGGGCCATGGTTGTGGGCATGGCCGTGACCATGGTCATGGTCGTGATCGTGGTCATGCCCCGCTTTGTTAGCGCCATGGTCGTGCCCGTGGTCATGACCCTGGCCCTTGGGCAAGCTGCGCACGGCAATGCCTTGGGATGCCACGATCTCCTGGCCTTGAAAGCCCGACGCTTTTTTCAGGCGCGGCAACCAACCCTCAAAATCCAGCCCATTGGCCACCAGCACCTTGGCCTGCTGCAACTGGCGTGCCTGCTGCGGCGTCGGCTCAAACACATGGGCATCGCCGTCGGGGCCGACCAGCGCAGAGACGCTGACCCGATCACCGCCGACCTGGCGCGTCAAATCCTGCAAGATGGAAAAGCTGGCCACCACGGGCAGCGGCTGGCCCGCGGCCCAGACCGGCACCATGGGCAAGGCGCTGGTCAGCGCCAGCCCCAGCAGCGCGCGGCGGTTCAGGTAAAAGTTGCTCATTCGGATACTCCCATTGGTTCAGACACAGAATCGTTGGCCGGCCTTTGGCGCTGCGCCCGCACGCTGCCCAGACGGCCCAGGCAGAGCGACAACAGGTACAAGCTGCCCAGGCTCAAGGTGATGGCGGCCGATGCCGCAATGCCCGCGTGGTAGGACAGCAGCAGACCCAGCAGGCTGCCGGCCATCGCAATAGCGGTGGACAGCGCCATCTGCAGGCCCACGCCGCGCAGCCAAAAGCGCGCACTGGCGGCGGGCAGCACCACCAGGGCCACCGCCATCAAGGTGCCCAGCGAATGGAAGCCCCCCACCAGGTTGAGCACGAGCAGCAGCATGAATACCGCATGGCTGATGCGGCCCATGCGCCCCTGCAGGCGCAAAAAGCCGGGGTCCAGGCATTCCATCAACAAGGGCCGGTACACCAGCGCCAGGCCCAGCATCGACAGGCTGGCGATGGTGGCGGTCAGGTACAGGGTGGGGTCATCCAGCGCCAGCACCGAGCCAAACAGCACATGCAGCAGATCCACATTGGAGCCGCGCAGCGAAATCAGCAATACGCCCAGCGCCAGCGAGATCAGGTAGAAGCCGGCAAAGCTCGCATCCTCGCGCAAGGCGGTGTAGCGGGTCACCACGCCCGAGAGCATGGCCACGATCAGGCCGGCCGCCAGGCCGCCGATCGTCATCGCCGGCAGCGACAGGCCAAACAGCAAATAGCCCAGGGCCGCACCCGGCAAGATGGCGTGCGACATGGCATCGCCCACCAGGCTCATGCGGCGCAGCAGCAAGATGGTGCCCAAGGGTGCGGCGCCGGCGCTCAAAGCAAGGCAACCGGCCAACGCGCGGCGCATAAAGCCATAGTCCACAAAGGGCTGCCACAGCAGCTCGGCGATCATGCGCGCCTCCGGGCACTCGCGCGGGCGGCCAGGCTCGGCAGCACATCGGCGCTTGCACCCCAGGCCAGCTGCGTGCCCGCCAGCGCCAAGGCCTGCGGAAAGAATGCCTCCACAACCTCGCGGTCATGCAGCACGGCCAGCACGGTGCGGCCACGTGTATGCCACTGCTGCAACAGCTGCAGCAGCACATCGATGGAGGGCTCGTCGACGCCGGTGAAGGGCTCGTCCAGCAGGATCACCGGCGGGTTCTGCACCCAGAGCCGGGCAAAGCGCATGCGCTGGAACTGCCCGCCCGAGAGCTCGGCAATCCAGCGCGGCTGCCAGCCCTGCAGGCCCACGGTCGCCAGCGCTGCGCTGATCTGCGTCCGCTGCGAATCGCTGACGGCCCCCAACGCACCCGTCTGCGCCCACAGGCCCATGCTGACAAAGTCTTCCACGCTGATGGGAAAGTCACGCTCCACCTCGCAGGCCTGCGCCAGGTAGCCCAGCGCGGCGCGTGGATAGCGGCAGCGCAGCGACCCCTGCATCGGCGCAAGCTGCCCCAGCAAGCCCTTGAGCAAGGTCGATTTGCCGCCGCCATTGGGGCCGACGATGGCCGTCATCGAGCCGGCCGCAAACTGCCCACTGACACCGCGCAGCGCCAGCTTGCCGCCATAGCCCAGGCCCAGGTTGGAGAGTTCAAAATCGATGCCATGCACTGCCGCCGCCGGCAGGCTGGGAACAGACTGCATCATGGCTGCTGCACCGCCCATAGCACCACGCCCCAGAGCAGCGCGCTCAGGCCCAGCGCCAGCAGGCAGCGCGAAAGCGCAGACGCCTGCAAGGCGCTGCGGCGCCTGGTTGTTTGTATTGATCCCATAGCTCGCCCATTCTTAGGTGCCATGCCGCCCAGTCAAGCTGGCAACATCGGCGATGCACCTGCAGCATTTTCAAAATGTGATGTTATAACATCAAATGAAAATACTAACGAAAAAAAGCGCAGCCCAGCCTTGCGCAGGCCGCCATGGACCGAAGCAGAAAAATCGTGAGTTGTGAGGAGAGAAGGAGGCTGGCCGAGGCGCTTAGAACCTGTTCAAAGTCTCCTCGCGCCGCGACAGTGTCTTTGCGAGATGGGATGCGAGGCGCAATACCGCAGCAATAGCCCAGCTATTGCGAGGATTTGCAACGACGCAGACCGCTCGCAAAGCCACTGTCCCTGTGGGTTGGAGTGAAATCGGGCGATTTCTGCGCGCTGGCCCTTGCTTGCACCCCGGTGCAAGCTGCGGACCATCGCTTCGAACTCATCCCGATTGCACTCCAACGCGGCTGCGTAGAGACTTTGAACAGGTTCTTAGGCCGCCGGTGCCGCAGCGCAGCGGCTGCAGGTGCCATGCATCTCGACATGGGTGCTGCTGGGGCGGAAGCTGTTGGCCTTCGACCAGGTCTTGAGGCGCCGCTCCACCGCGGGCTCCAGAAACTCATCGACCTGGCCGCAGGTATCGCAGATGGCAAACACCACCAGACCATGGTCATGCCCTTCGGCATGCGTATGGGCGCAGACCACAAAGGAGTTGAGGCTCTCCACCCGGTGCACCAGACCGTATTCGATCAGCTTGTCCAGCGCGCGGTACACCTGCTGGGGCGCACGCAGGCCCTCTTCGCGCAGCTGATCGAGCAAGGCATAGGCACTGGCCGGATTGGCCTCGCGCGCAAGCGCTTGCAGCACCAGGGCTTGGTGCTTGGTCAACTCAGGCTGGGGCGTTTTGGCGACTGTGGACATGGTGACAACAAAGGCAGAGGCCAGAGTTTAGCCGGTCTGCTGTGCGGACGCTGCCAGCGGGGGCTCCCCAGCGGCGGCGCCCTCCTGCTCTTGCCCGGCTTGCACCAACCAGTGCTGCACCGCCTGCCAATGCGCATCGCCGTAGAGGCGCCTGAAGCGCTGGGTTTCCTCCAGCCCCGGATTGCGCCAGACCGCCAGGCGTTGCGCGATGAAGTCGGCGCTCAAGGGGATGCCGCATTCGACGCTGATGCAGTGCCGCCACTGCGCGTAGGTTCTTGGAATCATCGGTGTCCTTTCCACATCTCAGCAGCTGCCAGCCCCGGTCACCCAGTGAACGTTTGAGAAAAGCCAGCTTGATTTTGTTATGTTATAACATATCAAATCGCCAACACAGGCACCACCCAGCGCTGACCGGGGCATGCAGCAAGCCACCCCAGCCAGCGCCAACCCCGCATTCCACGATGACTTCCAGCACCATCTCCTACCCACTGGCAACGACACGCCCCCCCAAACTCCCCGTCACCGTGCTCTCCGGATTCCTGGGCGCCGGCAAAACCACCCTGCTGAACTACATCCTGAACAACCGCGAAGGCCGGCGCGTGGCGGTCATCGTCAATGACATGTCCGAGGTCAACATCGACGCAGCCCTGGTGCGCCAGGGCGGGGCGGAGCTGTCGCGCACCGATGAGAAGCTGGTGGAGATGAGCAATGGCTGCATCTGCTGCACCTTGCGCGAGGATTTGCTGCTGGAAGTCAGCCGTCTGGCCAGCGAAGGCCGCTTTGACCAGCTGGTGATCGAATCCACCGGCATCTCCGAGCCCCTGCCCGTTGCCGAGACCTTTACCTTTGCCGGCGAGGACGGCCGCAGCCTCAGCGATGTGGCGCAGCTGGACACCATGGTCACGGTGGTAGATGCCTTCAATTTTTTGCGCGACTACAGCTCGCGCGACCAGCTGCGGGCACGCGGCCAATCGCTGGGCGATGAGGACCAGCGCACCGTGGTGGACCTGCTGGTCGAGCAGATCGAGTTCTGCGATGTGATCGTGCTCAACAAGGCCGACCTGGTGTCTGACGCCGAGCGCGAGCAGCTGATGGGCATCTTGCGCGGCCTGAACCGGCGCGCCCGTATCGAGCTGGCCGCGTTTGGCCAGGTGCCCCTGCACAAGGTGCTGCAAACGGGTCTGTTCGATTTTGAGCAGGCCTCCCAGGCCCCCGGCTGGCTGCAGGAGCTGCGCGGCAGCCACCAGCCGGAGACGGAGGCCTATGGCATTGGCAGCTTTGTCTACCGCGCACGCCGCCCTTTTCACCCCGAGCGCTTTTTTGCGCTGATCAACCAGGAATGGCCGGGTGTTGTGCGCTCCAAAGGCTTTTTCTGGCTGGCCAGCCACCCCACGTTGGCAGGCCAGTGGTCACAGGCCGGTGCCGTGGCCCGCCACAGCGCCGCCGGCTACTGGTGGGCCGCCGTGCCGCAAGAGCACTGGCCACAGGACGCAGAGGCGCTAGTCCTGATCCGCAAAGCCTGGGACGAGCGCGTGGGCGATGCGCGCCAGGAGCTGGTGCTGATCGGCATGGACATGGATGAGGTGGCGTTGCGCACGCAGCTGGACAGTTGCTTGCTCAGCGATGCGGAGATGGCGCAGGGGCCGGGGGTGTGGACGGGGTGGCGGCATTCGTTTGTGGATTGGCCTGAGAGCAAACTGCCGCACTCCCATTGAATGCGTTGCGGCTTTGCTCCCCCACTCGCAGGCTCGGTCTACAGGCGTAGCATCCTTAAGCCAGCATCTGATACACCGCGATGGTTTCCTCCACGCATCGATCCCAAGACAGAGTAGAAGCACGGGCGAGTCCCTTTGATCGCGCTTCCGCTAGCCATACCTCATCGCAAATACATGCTTCCAATGCGTGCCTCATGTCTTCCACATCCAGGGGGTTCACCAGCTTCGCAGCGCCTGCCGATACCTCAGGCATACATGAGGTGTTGGAGGTCAGCACAGGTGTGCCACTGGCCATGGCTTCAACAATCGGGAGGCCAAAGCCTTCGTACAAAGACGGATAAGCCATGAGCCGCGCCCCTGCATACAGAGCAGGCAGCCACCGCTGTTCAACAAAGGACATATAGCGCAGCCACCCCTCCTGGCTCGCCTTTGCCATGCGTGCATGAACCGCCTCTGAATTCCAACCCTTGCCACCCGCGACCACCAGAGGGCAAGCTCTGCGAATCTCATCAGGTAATAACTCGTATGCCTGTATCAGGCGCTCCACATTCTTGCGTGGCTCGACGGTTCCCACAAACAGGCAATAGTGCCCTGGGCGCAGACCCAGGGCCTGCATGGCCGGCGCCAACATCTCGGGCGTGTGAGGACAGAACGATTCATCTGCCGCTTCGAGGATCGCAGTAATACGCTCTGGAGGCATCAAGCCGCGTTCGAGCATCTCCTGACGTACTGCCTCTGAGACGGTGATTACATGGGTTGTGCGCGCAAGGCTAGGTCCCAAAGTCAAATTCAGATAATCCACCCGCGCCCTGGGGTGGAACTGCGGGTACATCACATGAGACAAGTCATGTACGGTGCTCACAGTCTTCCCTTGGAACGGCGGAACTATGTAATTGGGTGCGTGGTAGATCGACTTGTCATTGCCTCGAAGCCGCCAGCCGAAGTATGTGGGCGTCAACGCGCAATAGACACGAACTGCAAGAGGACTGGTTGCAAGGCGGGTCCGCAATGTAGGGCCTCTCGGTACCGCTAGAGGGGTCGAAGATGGGTCACCTGCGGCTGTTGAACTGTGCAACGCGGCCAGTGGATCATCCAACCATTGGCCCATTGAAAAGTAGCGCAGTCGTTCGACCGTGTCGTGCTGAGCGAGTCTTCTCGCCACCTCATAGGAATAGCGGCCGATACCGGTGAGAGGAGGTCGCAAAGCATCGGCCGCCAAAATGACGTCCAGCTTTTTTGTAGAGTTTTGCGGTATCAAGAAACTATCCATCCCATGACCAAGCCCATCCGGCAGCCTTTGACAGGGCCGACCGGAGGTCTCACAAATTTGAAAGAGCCGCACCAGCTTGCCGTTGCACTTGCCCTATCCCCAAGCTATCAAACTTAACAGCACTCGCATCGCCATGCATTTGCCGAAGTCAGTGACGGTTTGAATGAACTGCAAGGATGCGCCATCGACAAACCGGCGCATCATCATATCCAAGTTGCTAGATGGACACCCAGTCGGCTAACAGCTTGCGGAACAAGGCTGCAGATGTCCGCGGGAAGACATCAGCCCAGCACATGGAGGCGTACGACCAGTGCCCGAAACACCTGATTGATATAGGCATGCCATCTTGGAAAAGGTTAGGAAGTTCTAGGGAGGCATCAAGCCTTAAACATGTCCTTACAAACCGTTTGCCAAAGTTATCAGCTATCTCTCCCCAAGTCATTCATGCAGCAGGGAAAGAGCTGTTACCCTGCTAGCCTCATGTTGCGATGGTTCCTACGAGGTCTCTTTGAACAACGACGAGCTTATAAATTTATGTCGAACGCGATTTTATTTGAAATAGCTATGAGGCAATTTTCAATAAACTAACTGACATTAAATCAGAAAATATACCAACTAAAAAATGATATCAAATTCCTCAAGCTCACGCGCTATTCCACTGGATATTCTACGCATATTCGCAGCACTATGGGTTCTTGTACATCACTGGATTAGCTCAGAGGGCCTGGCCAAAAACTTACAACATCCTTATGATGTGTCCTGGGTTCCTCATTGGGTAGCCGTGGCTGCTGCACCAGGTTTTCTCGGCGTTGATATATTTTTTATTCTCAGCGGGATTGTGATCAGCAGGTCGGCGATCGGGCGTTCATGGTCAGAATTTGCAGTTGCTCGCTTTTGCCGACTTTATCCTGCTTATGCAGTAGCTATCGCATTGGCCATTCTTTTCGCACCTGTTACGCTCATAAAATACCCCTCACTGTCTCAGTCCATTCTGGGGCTTACGGGTCTTCAATGGTTTGTAGGTGCTCCTACAATCGTAGGTCCTGCATGGACCCTGTTTATAGAAGTCCAATTCTATCTACTGATTACAGTGCTTTTGCTAATTTTTGGCAAATTGACTAAATTGCAGCTACGCAATGCTGCCAAAGTCTGGTGCTTGGTTTTACTTTTGGCACCAAGCCTCCAATTGCCATGGTTGAACTTCATGGCGATTTCTGAGTTTGGTGCATATTTCGCATTGGGCATGCTACTTGGGTTATGCAATTCAAAAGAAGAGTTTCAATCTGATCTTCCTGCCATACTCACTCTGTTAGCACTCTGCTGGGTGAGAATGGTTGCCCGACTTACCGGAGCTAACGCGGTACCCCTGCATGAATTGTTCGCTATTTTCATGCTCGCCGGAGTTCTCTTTACCGTATATCTTTGTTCGAAAACTGATTTGTTTGGCAAATATCGCAACTTCGTCAATCCACTTGCACTCATGTCCTACCCTATATACCTCTTACATGAGCCTTTAGGAATGCCCGCAATTGGAATAATGGCAAAATATGGAATGCCGCCCATAGTTGCATTCGCCGTAGCGACTATCGTGCTATTTTTCGTCTGCTGGATGTGTGTTAAGTATTATGAGCCAGCCGCAAGAGCATTCTTAAGAAAAAGAATCTTCAGTGTTCAAAAATCAGCTTAAACCTTACACAAGACTCAGTAACCCAAGCAATACATTCCAAATAAAAAGGCAGACGTGTGTCTGCCTTTTTTATATATTCATTGGCTTAGACACGAGCGTAAGCCGACCTGACTCATATAATCATCCAAAGCATCCTGCCAGGGCCGAAGTGGCGACAGACCGTCAAACTTTGTTCGATAAGAAACAGCTGCTTCATTCTCAGAAACATCCGCACGACGGTTAAAAGCGGATGCATCTATGGGGCGAACTTCAATCGCTGCTCCGGAGAGCTCGACAATACGCTTTACATATTCAAACCGGCTGGCTGCACCCTCATTGACAACGTTATATATACCAGCATTGTCAGCACTTATCAATTCTAAGATTCGATGAGCGCAATCGCCCACATAAGTGGGCGACCCAACTTGCATATAGTTTGCAGAGATAAAGTCAGCAGCAGCACGAATTTCATTAATTCGATTATTAATGAAATTCTTCTTATTACTCAGAGCTCCCCCAAAAAGCCACCCGGTTCTAATAACCAAGGAACTCGGAGAAGCAAGCACGACTTTTTCAGAGAGCAATTTTGAATGATGATGCACAGTCGTTGGCTGCGGCACATCATACTCATGATAAGGAACGGAGCTTCCTCGTCCATAAACTCCTGTGCTAGAAATATAAACAAATCTATTTTTGTTTATTTGAGAATAATTAAATAATTTCTCCGTCAAAAACACATTATCAAAATAGCATATTTCTGGCTCAATTTCGCACTGCTCGACATTGGTGTTAGCTGCTGCATGAATAACAACATCAAAGCCGTCAAGCATTGATTTGCGCTGGATCTTATCGGCTGCGAGAAATCCGACGCGATCCAGAGATACACCTACATGCCCAGCGCCTGAAATCTGCCGCAGAAGCTCTGACCCTAACATGCCGGATCCACCTGTTACCAGAATCCTCATCGTACAAACTCCCGCGTCATAGATTCTGTAGGGTCGTGTTCAATACTTGCAATGTTGAGCAGTAAATTATTTGATTGTCCTACACCTTCAAACGCCATCCAAATACCCGGAGGTACAAATAAGCGCTGGTAATTATTTTCACCCAGCACCACTCTCTCAGACTGACTTCCATCTTCAGACTCAAGATGAAAACATATTTCACCCACCGGAACTAGCAAATTCATGGACATCCGGAGATGCTTTTTCCAGCCTTTTACTTCCCCATGCAAAACCATGGAGAAATAAGCCTCACCAAAATCAACATAACCGTCGGAGCTTTTTTTAAGTCCGTGGAAAATATTCCCTTTGGCATGAGGGATTATTTTAGTTGGAAAAACCGTGGCGCCGCAGCTTAAGCGATATGAGTCCATCGGTTACCTCTCTCCGTTGCCAATTGCATATATTGCTCAATCTGCAGCTGCGTGATTTTCTGGACATCTTGATTTTGGATGTAATAACCAGCATACCACTCACCAACCATACGCACACATTCCCGGTAAAAGAGCGTGGGCTCCCAGCGCAGATGAAACAAGGCTTTGTCGCAGTTGAGCTTAAGCAAACCAGCTTCGTGAAATGGAATATTTCCTGTAATCTGATAGCAGTCAAAATCCTTATTCCAATATTCGAATACGTCTGCAATCAACTCAATGACACGTCGATTTTGCTCTGCACGCGGCCCAAAGTTAAACGATTCACCATTCAACTTATCATTGGTGGCAAGATTTGCTCCCAACCACAGGTAGCCAGACAAAGGCTCTAGAACATGTTGCCAAGGACGAGTCGCTTCGGGTGACCGAATCTGTACCGGTTTATGGTCGTTCCAGCTCAGTACGGAATCAACAATGATCCGATCCTTTGCCCAGTCACCACCGCCAATCACGTTCCCCGCACGAGCACTCGCAATTCGGATGTGCGGCTGGTTCTTCAAGAATGATTGGAAATATGCATGAAAGACCACTTCCGCAGCGCCTTTCGAGGCGCTATAAATGTCTTTGCCTCCAAGATGGTCAGTCTCGCGATAACCCCATTCCCATTCCACATTTTCATAGCATTTATCAGATGTAATGATAACTGCGACACAAGGTTTGGAGAGGCGTCTGATAACGTCAAGAACGTTCGCCGTACCCATCACGTTTGTGGATATGGTGCCCAATGGGTCAAGATAGGATGTTGAGACAATAGCCTGCGCCGCCAAATGGAAGACAAAATCAGGCTCTAATCCTTGAATTGCTTGCGCTAACGCGCCTACATCACGCACGTCCACCACTTTGTGTTGGATATTTTTTTCCATATCCAATATTTCAAACATGGACGGCGTTGTAGGGATCCCATCCGAGATCCCCATCACCTCAGCACCGAGCATCATCAGCCAACGGGTCAGCCAAGTTCCTTTGAATCCTGTATGGCCCGTGACAACAACTTTTTTGCCTTTATATACATTATTGAACATTACCAGACCTTCCACGGCGCTTGATCTTTAGCCCAGAGCGATTCCAGCTGTTGCTTATCACGCAAGGCATCCATAGGCTTCCAAAAACCGGTGTGTCGGAACGCATTCATTCGGCCATCTTCAGCAAGCTGCCGCAGCGGCTCTTGTTCAAATACCAGATCATCTCCGGCTGGTAGATAGTCAAAGACAGACTGCTCGCAGACAAAAAATCCACCATTTATCCAGTTTCCATCACCTTTAGGCTTCTCGGCGAAACGCACAATTTCGTTGGAACTGTTGATGTCTAACGCACCGAAGCGACCCTCTGGTTGAACGCTGGTCATCGTAATGGCTTTACCTGACTTCTGATGGGCATCCACCAGATTTCGGACGTTAACGTCCGCCACGCCATCACCATAGGTGAGCATAAAAGGCTGGCCCTCAGTATATGCCTTGGCCTTTCGAATACGTGCCCCAGTCATTGCGAGCTCACCGGTATCGATCAATGTAATACGCCATTTTTCCGAACGATTATTATGAATAATTGTCTTATTCTCAGCCAAATCGATGGTGACGTCACTGGTGTGCAAATAGTAATTTGAAAAATACTCTTTGATTACGTAGCCCTTGTAGCCCAAAAGAATAATGAAATCATTAAAACCGTGTGCTTCGTAAATCTTCATGATGTGCCAAAGCATTGGCTTGCCACCGATTTCAACCATCGGTTTAGGTCTCAAGCTCGTTTCTTCCGCTAGACGCGTACCAAGACCACCGGCGAGGATCATTACTTTCATCTTTTACCCCTTATGCTTTTTTGATGATTTCCTGCAATTTTTCAGGAATCTGACCAATAAGTGCAAAAATCTGACTCATTACTCGAAGGAACTTAGGCCTATCTTTGTTTGAGACCGAGCTTCCAGCCAACTTAACTTTCTCATCCAACATCAGCAGATTGACATCTCGCCCTTGCAAATAAGGGGAGTCGGCGTCATGCCAGGAGCAAGAGAAATGATGGCAAATCGAAGTATTTTCGGTATAGGCATCGATTTCAAATCCTCCTTTATTATTTCGCATGACTGGCGTCAGAGGTGAAAAATACTCTTGCGGGTAAATTTTCACTCCATGCTGAATAACTGGAGTTTCCAGGTGAGGCGTAGTACCCATGCCATCCACGTTATGGCCATGGTGTGCAAAATACAAGGATGTCAACTGAGGGGACATAAAATAAAATATCTTACGCCGCCACAATGATACCGGGCCTAATCCCTCATAGACTTGGCACATAAAGTTTGCCAAAGGACTATTAGCGCGAGTAGCCATAGAGTGGCCCGTATACCAGCCGCCAGCCTTATTATCAACTCCTATAAAAGAGTGATGCTTCTCGCTCGCTTCCAATTCCTCCACGAGGCCTCTAAATATATTGCCATTGACTATTTCAATGTCGGCATCCAAATATATTCCACCGTGTTCGCGGAGCACCCACCATCGGAAGTAGTCACTAAGAAATGCATGATCTCGCAATTCGTACATCATTTTTGAGAAATGACATGCCTCAACAGGGAGATTTGTAACATTCCAATGCCGAATTTCAAATTCAGGAAGCTCCTTTTTCCAGGTCTCTAAATAACCTAAATAGGGATCAGGCTTTCCATCAAATCCAAAATAAATTCGATGCAGAATTTTTAAAGATGACTTAGTTTTTTGCATATAGCCAGATTTTCTTCATCAAGTCAGCAGGATTCTTCAGGCCGTATTTGATAATTTTGCCGAAATCAAATTTACCGTTATCTTGTCGAAAATCGACATTTCCTGGCGGGGCTTTTATTCTTCGAGCAGCCAAATCTTCCAGATATTTACAATAATCACTAAAAAGCATGGGCTCCCGGCGATGTTTTTCTGCCTCGGGATCCACTTCTTTTACGTTGAGATTAGCAAATAAATGATATATGCAGGTATTTTCGCTGATATTTAGCTTTTTACCTGTAGTAGTAAATTTAGGTGAAAAATATTCCTGCGGATATATTTTTACACGCCCTACAATAACTGGCTCTTTCAGCTTTGGAAAAAATCCTTTGTTGGCTGTGTAACCCTTGTCCCGGAAGTACAAACTCATCAATTGAGGACCAATCAAAAGCCGCTCGGCCCGCCAGTGCCATAGCCCACTTGATAGCCGATTTTTATACATGTCATGCATGAAATCGACAATCTCTGCACCTTTTTTCGCACCGATGGTTTGGGCGGTTGGAAAGCCATTATCAAAGTCTTCCACTCCCACAAAGGCATCGTACTCGTCAGATGCTATCAGTTCATCTATAAGGCGATCAAAAACACCACCATTCAGCACTTCGCAATCGCTGTCGAGATACGCCCCCCCGTATTCCTTCAAAGCATCCCAGCGCACAAACTCACTCAGGAATACAGGGTCATTAGCCTCAGCGGAGCGTCGCATCCAATCATTCACAGTAACGTCAACGTTATCTTTTCCCCACCGCATTATTTTATAGCCAGGCAATTCTCTCCGCCAAGTTTCTAAATAATGAAGAAATGGATCTTTAAACGGTCGATAGTTTTCGAAATAGACACGATGTAGAATTTTTTCCATCACTTATAATTTCAATGTGGGGCGGAAAATAAAATAGATAATATTCCGCGTAATATTCAAATATCTTTCTTCAAAGAAAGCTCATCAACTTTTTTAACAAGATTATCAATGCGCTGATCTAGTCTTTTTATCAGGTCATCGATCCCAATACCTGTTTCGTATCGCAATGGATGGTCAATAGCCTCGACCAACCCCTCCACCCCGCCTGGCTTTTGCGCGATAATCCCATAATCCTTGCTGACACCGTAAAATATATCTTTGAAGGTTATATCTTCTTTTTTGTAAAGATCTTTGTTCTCTTGCAGACGAATTATTGAGTATTTTTTATATCCGAAATATCTTGCCAGATTTATCATTTGCAAAATTGGAATCGGTCGAATGTGCGTGTGGTCTAGATAAAAGTTGCTAGTGATGACAAACAGATTTTCTGGATTGGGAGTTTCCGCAATGAGTACACCACCAGGAATAAGAACCCGTTGGCTTTCCTTAAAAAACTCAATGATCTTGTCAAATGGCAAGTGCTCCAATACATGAAATGCACTAAGTACTGCAACACTTTGATCTGGCAAATTTTTGAGGAATTCGGAGCCATTTCCTAGCGCAACATCCAAACCTTTTTTTTGTGCAGAGTTAAGCATTCCTTGATCTATATCGACACCTTTAGTCTCGAATCCTAGACGGCGAAGCATGTCTAACCATTCGCCACGTCCACACCCAAAGTCGAAGGCCAACGGCCGTTCCACAAAATCTATAAGCGGCTTTACATAGCTCAAATAGATTGAACGATATTCTCGAACTTGGTCTTCCGAAGCGTAATTAACACTTTCGAAAAATTCATAAAAATGATCAGTCATGTGAGATTTCCAAATGTGGCTCTATCCACGCCACACCAATGAAGTACTTTTGAGACAAATTAATAATCTTGAATATTATGGCCATGTCTCGCCATTCATAATTCTCTGAAAGATGGCTTTCAGTTTTGTGCAGCGCAAGGGCTATTGAGTAGCTTCCCGGACCAAGATCTGCTTTGAATCTATATCTGAAGGTAAGATGAGCCCCTTCTCGGACATCATTCATCACTTGACCATGGTGGTATGAATTGGTGCCAAAGACCTCTTGACCAAGACGATCCTTGATCATGAAGCCTGAAACCAATGTACTCATATCCGAAAGTGCTTCGACCTGTATTTCTAACGTGACTTCAGCACCAACGCCGACTACTTCGATTTCGCGGCCCGAAGCATCGCGAAGAGCGACTTTGGCAACTCTGCATTTACCTGTACCAGATACAGTTTGCACCACTCCCTGCTCATTCACAGTCTGCGAAATTTGACTATTTGTATCGTCTACCACCGCCGCATTGTAGTAATCAAGAACTGCTTCGGGCTTACCTTCCAGTAACTTCTGCCCTTTGGATAGCAAGATTGCACGATCACAGATTGACTGAATTGCGCCTTTATCGTGGCTGACGATCAAAAGTGTCGTACCTTGCTTTCTTAGCTCTCGAATACGCTCAAAGCTCTTGTGCTGAAAATAGGCGTCACCGACCGAAAGCGCCTCATCCACGATAAGGATATCTGGCCGCACCACTGTTGCCACGCTAAACGCCAAGCGAACTTGCATCCCGCTGCTATATACGCGCACTGGCTGATCTATGTAGTCCCCGATTTCAGCAAATGCTTCTATAGCTGGCATACAAGCAGCAATTTCCTCTTTTCGCAAGCCCAGCAGCTGCCCTGCCATGAACACATTCTGCCGTCCACTAAAATCAGGATGGAACCCCATTCCAAGCTCGAGTAAAGCAGCCACCCTGCCATTCATTTGGACGCTGCCAGTTGTCGGCTGGGTAGTTCCAGTAATAATCTTTAGCAGCGTACTCTTTCCGGCACCATTAACGCCGATAATACCAACCGCTTCTCCAGGCTGAACAGTAAAACTAATATCACGTAACACCCAGGTTTTTTCATGCGTGATACGACCAGAAATCCATTCCCATGCTCTGATCCACTTACTGGGGTACCGCTTGTAGGCCTTGCCTACATTAGTAACAGTTAAAGCATTGGTCACAACTCGTCCACCATTTCACCCACTCGGGAAATAAAAAATACTGCACCCAGCACCAGGAAGATTGCAGTCAATGCGATCAATGGCAGTAGTGGCCCGACAGCAGGAATTGTTTTATCAAGAAATATCTGTTGGTATGCAGCTATGAGAGGCTGCATGGGATTTAGCATCATCAGATCACGCACTTTCCCTGGTAACGCCGGGAGGGTGTAGACAATAGGAGTGAGCCAGAACCAGAATTGCAGGACTACCCCAGTGAGCTGACCGACATCCCGAAAAAATACATTGAGTGTTCCCAAAAAAATACCTAGACCCAACGTAAAAAGAATCTGCAGAGCCAGCAGAGGTATAAATGCCAAAAGAGCAATACCGGGCCAGTGCCCTATGATGGCTAAAAATACCAAATACAGTGCAAATATGATTGCAAAATTGATCAACGCTGATGCGGTGACAATGGCCGGCAGACATATCCTCGGAAAGTTTGATTTTTTGATGAGATTGCCATGTTCAAGAAAGACGCTATTCAAGCGTCCTAGCATTTCACCAAATAAACCCCAGGTGATAACCCCTGCACAAAGATAAATACTGAATGCGAAGGGCGTTTGCTCATGGCCAGGAAGGGTGGATCGCATAAGCTGGCCGAACACCACTGTGTAGATGATGATCATGGTCAGGGGGTTGGCCACAGACCAAAATGCACCAAGCAGCGATTCACGGTATTTGCCGTGAAACTCTCTCATCACGCTGCTCCAAATGAAACCCCGGTAGGTCCACAAGGCGCGAATCATCGACAGTTTAAGCATGGCTCTCACTTAGCTGTTTGCACTACAGGCGCACGCCCATAGGTATCCTCAAACCGAACAATATCGTCCTCACCCAAATAGCTACCCGACTGCACCTCGATGATCTCCAGCGGCACCTTGCCGGGGTTGGCCAGGCGGTGGACATGGCCCAGCGGGATAAAGGTGGACTCGTTCTCACCCAGCAAGAAGGTCTGATCGCCATTGGTCACTTCGGCCGTACCCTTGACCACAATCCAGTGCTCGGCACGGTGGTGGTGCATTTGCAAACTCAGTTGGCCGCCGGGATTGACGACGATGCGCTTGACCTGGAAACGGCTGCCGCTGTCGATGCTGTCGTACCAACCCCAGGGGCGGTGCACCTTGCGGTGGGCCGAGGCCATGCTGCGGTTCTGGGCCTTGAGCTGCGCCACCACCTTCTTCACATCCTGGGTGCGCGATTTGTCGGCCACCAGCACGGCATCGGCGGTCTCCACCACTACGACATTGTCCAGGCCCACTGCAGCGATCAGGCGGCTTTCGGAGAACAGCAGGCTGTTGTTGGTGTCGATGGCCAGGGTCTCGCCACTGCCGGCATTGCCTTGTGCATCGCGTGGCAGTACATCCCACAGGGCATCCCAGGCGCCCAGATCCGACCAGCCGGCATCAAGCGGCACTACGCGGGCAGGCACGCCCAGCTCAGGGCGCACCGGCAGCTTCTCCATGACCGCGTAGTCAATGGAGTCTGCGGGGCAAGCCGCAAACAGTTCGGCATGGGGGCGGATAAAGTCCATGTCCCGGCTGCTCTGCGCCATGGCCTGCTCGCAGGCCTGCAGCATCGCGGGTTGCAGGGCGGCCATGGCCTTGAGCCACTGGTCAGCACGCACCATGAACAAACCGCTGTTCCACAGGTACTGGCCGCTGCGCAGGTACTGCTCGGCCAGTTCCAGGGTTGGCTTCTCGGCAAAGCTCTCGATGCCAAAAGCACCATTGCTGTCTGCAGCGCCCTTTTGGATATAGCCATAACCCGTCTCGGGGCGGTTGGCCACAATGCCAAAGGTGACCATCGCGCCTTCGATGGCCAGCGGCCAAGCCGCTTCAACGGCACGGTGCAGTTGCTCGGGGCGCGTCATCACATGGTCGGCCGGCATGGCAAGCAATACCGCATCGGCGTCTGCAGCCAAGGCGGCCAAGGTCAGCGCGGGGGCAGTGTTTCTGCCTGCTGGCTCCAGCACCAGCTTGGCATTGGCAATACCTTGCTCCTGCAATTGCTGCGCAGCCAAAAAGCGGTGGTCGGCATTGCACACCAGCACAGGGCTGGTTTGCATAATGCCAGGGTGGACGCCATTCAAGCGCAGCGCCGTGTTCTGCAGCATCGACTGGCCATCGCCTCCCAGGCTCAAAAACTGCTTGGGATAGTGCTCGCGCGACAAAGGCCACAGGCGGGTTCCACTGCCACCACACAGAATGACAGGCGTTAGTTTTGGCATTCGAATCAATCTCGGTAAATAGGAGTTGCAGCAGCGCCTCAGCGCTTGTCGTTGGCCGCTTGCTGGTTTTTGAGCTGCAGCAGCGCCAGGCTTTGGTTCAGGCGCCGTACCTGCCGCTCAATACGGGTATTGACCATATCCGCATGCAGGGCCTTGATAAACAGCACACCGACTGCACAGACCAGCAGCAAGGTGGGGGAGTAACGAATCCCCAGCTCGTCGGCAAAGTGGTCCAGCAGACGCGGCCACACGCCCAGCAATACGGCCAGCAGGGCAACAACCATCCAGAACAGGCCCAGGCGCAAATACAGCCGGTCGCCGCGGATCAGAAACAAAATCACCGCAGCAAAAAGCACACCCAGAACGGTGGTCGTAATTTGATAATTGGCCATTCCAACCTTGATTCACAGGGACATACCGAAGGCCCGGATAAGGCGCAAGCGGCGCATGTCCCATGGCGGCGTCTTTACTGCCTGAAACAGAAAATTCTTTTACCCTGCTCAAATCGCTTATTTGAACAGCCGCATGATTCTACTGTGCAGGGACGCCGGGGATTGCAGCCAAATGTCACTGCTTGGCGTGGGTTCGGCCTCTTCAAGCCTCAGCGGAGCTGTTCGTGGGCTGCCGGCCTCTGCCAACTACCGCATAAAACCCCAGTACCCGCGATAGCGGCCAATCCATGCCACACTCCCCGCCTATGTCTAGTTCCGAATGGGCCCGCAGCGCTGTTTCCGCCTTCGATCGCATGGTCAATGTCGAGGGTGGCTTTCGCTCGCGCCCCGGCCAGCGGCTGATGGCGGAGAAAGTGGCCGAGACTTTTGCTGCCGCTCAGCTGGGCAAGCTCGAAGAGGACGAGGAGCCACAGCGCGCCATTGCGGTGATCCAGGCAGGCACGGGGGTGGGCAAGTCGCTCGCCTATGCAGTGCCGGCGATTGCGATGGCACTGCAGCGGGGCACCCGGGTGCTGATCTCGACGGCGACCGTGGCGCTGCAGGAGCAGCTGGTGAACAAGGATTTACCGGCGCTGGCCCAGCAGATGGACCAGCCTTTCAAATACGCGCTGGCCAAGGGCCGGGGCCGCTATGTCTGCAAGCTCAAGCTCGAGCGCCTGGCCAGCGTGGCCCAGGGCGATGGCGCGGATGGCGGCGAGCCTATCGACGATGATTTCTTTCCCGAAGAAGCGGCGCAGGCGCGCCAATCGCAGCGCAGCCCGCAGGAAAACGCCGCGCGCCTGCAGTTCTACACCAGCATGGCCGATGCGCTGACCACCCGGGGCTGGGATGGCGACCGCGACAGCCTGGACACGCCGCCCGAGCCCGAGGTCTGGAGCCCGGTCGCCGCCGAAGGCAGCTCCTGCACCGGCAAGCACTGCCCGGTGTTTGGCAGCTGCAGCTATTACGAAAAACGCAAGGACCTGGTCCAGGCCCAGGTGCTGGTGGCTAACCATGATCTGCTGCTGTCGACGCTGGGCGCACGCCTGCTGCCCGAGCTGGACAACTGCCTGCTGATCCTGGACGAGGCCCACCACCTGCCCGCCACTGCGCTGTCGCAGTTCGCCTGCGAGATGAACCTGAGCCAGCTCACCTGGATCGACAAGCTCGCCAGCCGCGCCCAGCGCGTGGGCGCCTTGGTCGAAGTCAGCGAGATTGCCGATATCCCGCGCCACTCGGGCCAGTTGCGCCAGCATTTGCAAGATTGCGCCAGGCTGCTGATGGATGAATACGGCGAGGGCATGCGCCAGCAGCTGCAGTCGGGCGGCCGGGGCCCCGCCCGCGTGCGCCTGCCCCGGGGCGAGCTGCCGCCCGCGCTGGTCGAGCCGCTGGCCCAAGCCGCGCACCATGCCAGCGCTTTTCTGGATGTGCTGCAGGCCATCTCCAAGGCCTTGCGCGCACAGATGCGCGACCGGCCCGACGAGGCCAAGCGCCTGTCCACCTTGTATGCCCAGGTGGGCAGCCTGGCCCCGCGCCTGGAGGCCGTGCATGACACCACCCAGCTGCTGCTGCAGGATGCGCCCCAGGGCAGCGTGCCGGCTGCCAAATGGTTCACCCTGGATGTCGTGGGCGATTTTGTCGCGATCAAGGCCTATGCAAGCCCAGTAATCCCCGGCTCCACCTTGCGCCACCACTTGTGGAGCCAGGTGCGCGGCGCGGTGCTGACCTCGGCCACGCTCACCAGCGGCGGTCAGTTCGATTTCTTCTTGCGCGAATCGGGCCTCAACAACGACCCGGCCGTCTCGACCTTGGAGGTCGCCAGCCCCTTCAACTATGCCGAACAAGGCAGCCTGATCGTCACCGAGACCCAGGCCGATCCGCGCACGCCCCAGCAGTTTGCCAACGAGATGGTCGATGCGCTGCTGGAAGACCTGGCCCAGGTGCAATCGGGTGGCCTGGTGCTGTTCACCTCGCGCGAGCAGATGCGCCTGGCCGTTGACGCACTGCCCACCGCGATGCGCCAGCATGTGCTGGTGCAAAACACCTTGCCACGCAGCCAGCTGCTGCACCAGCACCGCGAGCGCGTGGCCGCTGGCATGCCCAGCATCATCTTTGGCATGCAAAGCTTTGGCGAAGGGCTGGACCTGCCCGGCGCGCTGTGCGAATCGCTGTTCATCACCAAGCTGCCCTTTGCGCCGCCCGATGACCCGGTCGACGAGGCCCGCGCCGAATGGCTGAAGAACTCGGGCCGCGACCCTTTCAGCGAGATTGTGGTGCCCGCCACCGCCATCCGGCTGGCCCAGTGGGTCGGGCGCGCGATCCGCACCGAGGTAGACCAGGCCCATGTCTACTGCTACGACAAACGCTTGGTGCGCACCGGCTATGGCCAGCGGCTGCTGGCCAGCCTGCCGCCTTTTACGCTGCAGCGCCGCACAGCCAGCACTGCTTAGTCCTTGGCGGGCGCCTCGCCCGGGCTACGCAGGTGCACGCCTTCGAGCGACGGTGGCACCAGCGGCGGCAGCGGCGAGGCCACCGGCGCCCCAAAGCCTTCACCGTTTTGCCAGTCGCGCAAAAAGCCCTCGATCTCTTTCTGGCTCTGGCCGACAAAGTTCCACCAGATCATCACGCCGCCTTCATAGGGCGTGCCGCCCAGCAGAATGCAGCGGCTGCCGGCGCCGCATTGCAGATCCAGGCTGGTTTGGCCATCGGGCAGGTAAACCAGTTCGTTGCTGGGGGCCGCCTCGCCATTGACCTGCACATCACCGTAGAGGCACAGCACCGCGTATTCAAAATCGAGCCGCAACGCCAGGCTGGCACTGCTGGCCTGCGCCGCTTCCATATCGACGGCTACCAGCGGGCTGTGCACCTCGGTGGGTGCCTGCTGGCCCAGCCAGTCCCCCGCCAGCACCGTCATCTGGATGCCCTGATCCTGCAGCCGGGGCAGCTGCGGGTAGTGCTGAAAGCGCGGCGGCATAAAGCGCTGGTCCTTGGGCAGCGCAATCCACAGCTGCACCGCATGAAAGTCCGGCTTGCCCAGGCTCTCTTCCGAATGCGCAATGCCCTTGCCGGCGGTCATCAGGTTGACCTGGCCAGGGCGAATCGGCTGCTCGCTGCCCAGGCTGTCGCGGTGCAGGATCTCGCCCTCGATCATCCAGGTGAAGGTCTGCAAACAGGTGTGGGGGTGCGGGCCCACCTGCATGCCAGGCCCACTCTCAAAGTGCGAGGGCCCGGCATGGTCCAGAAAACACCAGGCGCCCACCATGCGCCGTCCGCGCTGGGGCAGCGCGCGCAGCACCGGCACACCGCCCACATCCGCAACGCGCCCGGGGTAATGCCGCAAGGCCTTGTTATCGATACTCATATTCCATCTCCTTCATCGGGGGCGGGAGCGCTTGCGCGAAGGGCGCGCACATTCCGCCGAAACAGACCTACACGTGACTGTCTTGCGGGTATGGTACAAACAAGTGGTGCGGACGTGATGACCAGAGAGGGCATCACTGCCACATATTCCAACGTGTTAGCGCCCGGCAGCAGCCGGCGCGACGACAGGCTCCCAGGGATTCGCTTTGGCAGCCGGTGCAACTCTCAGATTTGCCAGGTCGTGCTGGCGGCTTCCATGACTCCGGCTTGGCAACGCATGATGCCAGGCTGGAATTCGGTGCCCCCTCATTGAAAGGAGACAACCAATGACGACTCAACACTCCCACAACTACCCCGAGAACTTCAAGGCTCGCGTGGTAGGCATTGTTCAGCACCGCATCGGCGACGGTCAGCTCGAAACCATCCCAAGCCCCATGGAAGTCGATGTCTCGACGGCCATCGCCAGCTTTGTGCTGTCCTGGACCATCGAGGGCCAACCCGTGACCGTGTCGCTGGCCAAGCCCGACTTTGACTACCACATCGACCACAACAATATCGTTGTGCAATAAGAGCGACGACCACGGCCTTTGAAACCTTGCTACAGAGCTGTTAATTTCCTTAACCGCTTTGTGCATCGTCTCCAGGTTGTGTGAGGCACTCTGAACGTTTTCAAGCGCTGCAAAGTGCTTTCACCTGCACGCCGGTTTGTACGGCCTGCGCGCTTTCTCGGGTGTCCGGCCAGCCTCAAGCCAGCGCTGTGACCACCCGCACCTCCCCCACCAACAACTTGTGCACCGGGCAGGCTTCTGCAATCTGCTGGAGCCGGCTGCGCTGCTCGTCGCTCAGATCACCCTCCAGGTGAATGCGGCGCACGATGTCGCTGCCCGCTGCGGCGGCGCCATCGGGGTTGAGCGCCAGCTCCACCCGCACACCCGTCAGTGGCCAGGCCTTACGCTGTGCATACATCTGCACCGTAATCGTCGTGCAAGCACCCAGGGCCGACAGCAGCAGCTGCATGGGGCTGGGTGCGGTATCGCCCCCACCAACGGCCTGGGGCTCATCGCCATGCCACAGATGGCCCTGTGGATCTTGCAGATCCACGCGGTAATTGCTGTTCGTGCTCTGTGCCTGGGCTTGTGCCTGCTGCGCCATATCGGTAGATCTCCTCAATTTGATAAGGCAATATAGGCCTTTCTGCCCAAGCACGGTTGCAAACGGGCACAAAAAAACCAGCGCCGTTGCCGGTGCTGGTTGTGTGTGTCGCATGCCCCGGGCCATCGCCCGGGCACAGAGCGCGCCAGGCGCTTACTTGGCGGTGACGACGCGCACCATCTCCAGGCACTTGTTCGAGTAGCCCCACTCGTTGTCGTACCAGGAGACGACCTTCACAAAGGTCTTGTCCAGGGCAATGCCGGCTTCGGCATCGAACACCGAGGTGCAGGTCTCGCCACGGAAATCGGTGGCCACGACCTTGTCTTCGGTGTAACCCAGCACGCCCTTGAGCGCGCCTTGCGACTGGGCCTTCATTTCGGCGCAGATCTCTTCGTAGGTCGCTTCGCTGTTCAGCTCCACGGTCAGGTCGACCACGGACACATCAGACGTAGGCACGCGGAAGGACATGCCGGTCAGCTTCTTGTTCAGCTCAGGAATCACCACGCCCACGGCCTTGGCAGCGCCGGTGCTCGATGGGATGATGTTTTCCAGAATGCCACGGCCGCCGCGCCAGTCCTTGTTCGAGGGGCCGTCCACGGTCTTTTGCGTGGCGGTTGCTGCGTGCACGGTGGTCATCAGGCCGCGCTTGATGCCCCACTTGTCATTGAGCACCTTGGCCACAGGGGCCAGGCAGTTGGTGGTGCAGGATGCGTTGGAGATGATCGCCTGACCGGCGTAGGTCTTGCAGTTCACGCCAAACACGAACATGGGGGTGTCGTCCTTCGAGGGGGCCGACAGAATCACCTTCTTGGCGCCCGCATCGATGTGCTTTTGTGCCGTTTCCTTGGTCAGGAACAGGCCAGTCGATTCGATCACCACATCGGCGCCGACTTCGTCCCACTTCAGGTTGGCAGGGTCGCGCTCTTGCGTCAGGCGGATCTTCTTGCCGTTGACGATCAGGGTGTTGCCTTCGACGGCAATCGTGCCCTGGAAGCGGCCGTGCACGCTGTCGTACTGCAGCATGTAGGCCAGGTAGTCAGGCTCGAGCAGGTCGTTGATCGCAACGATCTCGATATCGGAAAAATTCTGCACTGCAGAGCGCAGCACATTGCGGCCGATACGGCCAAAGCCGTTGATGCCTACCTTGATTGCCATAGTGATCTCCAAGTAATGAAATGCCGCATGCCCGCCGGCCTGGGCCACGCTCGCTGCCGCTGGCGCCACTTGCCGGAGGGGCCAGACCTGCCAAACCGCAGCCAGGGGCATGCTACAGAGAGCGGGCCGGGAAGGTGCGAGGAGAGGGCGGTCTGATTTTGCCGCGTATTGTAGAGAACACTGGCTGGGCCCTGGAATAGTGGGCCATTGCCAGCCCCGCGCCAGCTATCGCCGGCGTGACTACCGGCACGCAACAGCCGTTGCCGGCCCGGGCCCCAGGCTGTGCAACAATCCTTGCCAGCACGGGCGCCCTCCCGGCATCCTTTCAACAGCCTGCAGCAACACTGCCCCAGATGGTGGGCCGCCTCACAAACGCCATGAGCCAGTCGCTCCCCTCTTCACCATCCAGCCTGCGCACGGCGGTCGTCATTCCCTGCTACAAGGTGACGCGCCATATCCTGGCGGTGATTGCCGAGATCGGCCCCGAAGTCGATGGCATCTATATCGTCGACGACTGCTGCCCCGACGGCAGCGGCCGCTTTGTGCAGGAGCACTGCCCCGACGCGCGTGTGCGGGTGCTTTTCAACGAGGTCAACCTGGGCGTGGGCGGCGCCGTGATGGCGGGCTACCGCGCAGCGATTGCAGACGGCTATGGCGTGCTCGTCAAGATCGATGGCGACGGGCAGATGGACCCGACCCTGGTGCCCCGCTTTGTGGCCCCCATTGCCAGCGGCCGCGCCGATTACACCAAGGGCAACCGGTTTTTCAACCTCGAAAAGATCGCCCGCATGCCACGCATCCGCATCTTTGGCAATGCGGTGCTGTCGTTCATGACCAAGTTCTCGTCGGGCTACTGGAGCAGCTTTGACCCCACCAATGGCTTTACCGCCATTGCTGCGAGCACGGCCGCGCAGCTGCCGCTGCACAAGATCAGCCAGCGCTATTTTTTCGAGACCGACATGCTGTTCCGCCTGAACACGGTGCGCGCCGTGGTTCTGGACATCCCCATCGATTCGCGCTACGAGGACGAGGTCAGCAACCTCAAGATCCACAAGGTGCTGACTGAGTTCATGGCCGGCCACCTGCGCAATTTCTGCAAGCGCATTTTCTACAACTACTACCTGCGCGGCATGTCGGTGGCCTCGCTGGAGCTGCCGCTGGGCCTGCTGCTCATCACCTGGGGCACCGTGTTTGGCCTGTTCCACTGGGTCCAGTCCATCGTCTCCAATGTGGCCACCACTGCGGGCACCGTCATGGTCAGCGCGCTGCCCATCATCCTGGGCGTCCAACTCGTGCTGGCCTTTATCGCGTTCGATGTGGCGTCCGAGCCCACGCAATCGCACCGCCACGACGGCGAAGGCCTGGGCCGATAAGCACTGCCCTGCCCGCTACCGCGATCACCCAGCAACAGGCATAAAAAAACGCAGGGTACAGGCCCTGCGGCCCGCATCCCTGCGTTATTGGTTGCTGAGGCGGCGCGCGTTTAACGCTTTTGCAGCGCCACTTGCACCGTGTTGGCCACGTTGTCGGCGGTAAAGCCAAAGTGCTCGAACAGCACGCCAGCGGGGGCCGATTCGCCGTAGGAATCAATACCCACCACGGCCGCGCAACCGTACTTCCACCAGAAGTCGGTCACCCCCATCTCGACGGCCACGCGCGGCAGGCCGGCGGGCAGCACGCTACTCTTGTAGGCCACGTCTTCGCGGTCGAAGGTGGTCGTGCTGGGCATGGAGACCACGCGCACGGCGATCTTGCGCTCGGCCAGCAGGCGCTGGGCCTTCAAGGCCAGCTGCACTTCCGAGCCGGTGGCGATGATCACGGCTTGCGCCTTCTTGTTCAGGCCGATGTCCGAGGGCTCGGACAGCACATAGGCGCCGCGGCTGATGTTGCCGATCGCGTCGCCATTCTTGGGCGCATAAGGCAGGTTCTGGCGCGACAGCAGCAGCGCGGTGGGCTTGTTGCGGTTGGTCAGTGCCACGCTCCAGGCCACGGTGGTCTCTGCCGTATCGGCCGGGCGCCACACATCCAGGTTGGGGATCAGGCGCAGGCTGGCGGCGTGCTCGATCGACTGGTGGGTGGGGCCGTCTTCGCCCAGACCGATGGAGTCATGGGTGAAGACGTGGATCACGCGGCGCTTCATCAGCGCAGCCATGCGGATGGCATTGCGGCTGTAGTCGCTGAAGGTCAGGAAGGTGCCACCGTAAGGGATGAAGCCGCCATGCAGCGCCACGCCATTCATGATGGCGGCCATGCCGAACTCGCGCACACCGTAGTTGATGTGGCGGCCGATCTTGCCGTCTTCGGTCTTCACCACGGCGCCGCTGTCGTCCACGCGGAAAGCGGGGGTCGACTTGGTGTTGGTCAGGTTGGAGCCGGTCAGGTCGGCCGAGCCGCCCAGCAGCTCAGGCATGGCCGCGGTAAAGGCTTCCAGCGCCAGCTGGCTGGCCTTGCGGCTGGCCACGGTCTCGCCCTGGGTGTGGGCCTGGGCCACGGCTTCCACAGCCACTTGGGCAAACTGCTTGGGCAGGTCGCCGGCCATGCGGCGCTTCAGTTCTGCGGCCAGCTCGGGGAAGGCCTTGGCGTATTCGGCAAACTGCGCATCCCAGGTGGATTCGGCCTTGGCGCCAAAGGTCTTGTGGTCCCAGGCTTCGTAGACATCGGCCGGGATCTCGAACGGTGCCGAGGTCCAGCCCAGCGCGGCGCGGGTCAGGCCGATTTCTTCGGCGCCCAGCGGCTCGCCGTGGGCCTTGCTGGTGTCCTGGCGGTTGGGGCTGCCCTTGCCGATGGAGGTCTTGCAGATGATGAAGCTGGGCTTGTCAGCGACCTTCTTGGCCTTGGCAATCGCGTCGCTCACGGCCTTGGGGTCGTGGCCGTCGATCGGGCCGATCACGTTCCAGCCATAGGCTTCAAAACGCTGGGCGCTGTTGTCCACAAACCAGGGTTGCACCTTGCCGTCGATGGAGATGCCGTTGTCGTCGTACAGCGCGATCAGCTTGTTGAGCTTCCAGGCGCCGGCCAGTGCGCAGGCTTCGTGGCTGATGCCTTCCATCAGGCAGCCATCGCCCAGGAACACATAGGTGTGGTGGTCCACCACATCGTGGCCGGGGCGGTTGAATTCAGCAGCCAGCAGCTTTTCTGCCAGTGCAAAGCCCACCGCATTGGTCACGCCCTGGCCCAGCGGGCCGGTGGTCGTCTCCACACCGGGGGTGATGTCCACTTCGGGGTGGCCCGGGGTCTTGCTGTGCAGCTGGCGGAAGTTCTTCAGCTCGCTGATCGGCAGGTCGTAGCCAGTCAGGTGCAGCAGCGCGTAAATCAGCATCGAGCCGTGGCCGTTCGACAGGATGAAACGGTCGCGGTTGATCCACTGGGGATTGAGCGGGTTGTGCTTGAGGTGCTTGCTCCACAAGGCCACTGCCATGTCGGCCATGCCCATCGGCGCACCGGGGTGGCCGGAATTGGCTTGTTGAACGGCATCCATTGCGAGTGCGCGGATCGCATTCGCCATATTCTGATTGTTGACCATGGGAGTGGAGGAAGAAAAAAGCGACAAAGGCCGCATTTTAGCGGCCTGCCGTTCGCGGCGTCCTATACGCCAGTCTTGGCCTACGTCGGTGCAGGGCCACCGCCTACCCCAAGGGCTTGGGCAAACACTGACAATGCGCAAGCTATCGCCAATAAAATTCTATTAATATTATTTATACTGGCTATCGTTTGTTAGCTACCGCTTGAAAGGATTGACCATGCAACGCACCCTCTCCACCACCGCTCTGGCCTTGACGCTCGCCCTGGCATCGCTGAGCGGCAGCGCCCTGGCCAGCACCGCCGACAAGATCGCTGCCGTGCAAGCGGCCCGCTTCGACCTGGCCCAGGCCGTCCAGAGCGCGCAGAGCCAGCATGGCCTCAAGGTGCTCAAGGCCGAGATCGATACCAAGAAAAAGCAGCCCATCTACGAAGTCAGCGGCATCAACGCCCAGGGCCGTGAGATCAAGCTCAAGTTCAGCGCGCTGGACGCCGCCAAGGTGACGGAAAACAAGGACGATGGCGCCGCCGAGAAAAAGGACACCGACCGCCTGGCTGCCGCCAAGATCGGCATCAACGATGCCATCGCCACCGCCTTGAAGCACACCCCCGGCAAGGCCATCGAAGTGGACCTGGACGACCACCTGGGTGTGCTGACCTATGACGTCAAGATCCTCAACGCGGCCAATACCGAGGTGGAAGTGCGCGTCAACGCCGTTGAAGGCAATATCCACCAGTAAGCGGCTTTAAAAGCAAGACGCCAAGGCCAGCCCCGTGCTGGCCTTTTTTGCGCCCGGGGTTTGGACTCAAACCAAAGCTTGCGCCATGTACTGCGCATCCTCGCCATAGCTCAGCAAGGCCTCACGCTCCTGGGCCGACCAGGGCAGCAGCGCTGCATAGCCTTTGCGCTGCCAGTACGGCTGCGAGCCCATCACCGACACCAGCGCCGAGTAACGCAGCCCATCGCTCAGCGCCTGTTGCAGCATCGCCTGCAGTAGCGCAGAGGCCAGGCCCTCGCCAGCGCGCGCAGGAGCCACGGCCATGTCATGCAGGTACAGCGTGTCAGCAGGCGCTGCACCAGCAAAGCCGCCATGCAGCGGGGTCACCTTGCCCAGCACGGAGCGGTAGGCCGCCAGATAGGCCAGCACCTGGCCTTGCTGCACGGCCACCAGCGAGCACTGCACAGGGCTGGCCAAGCGCGCCGCATACAGCGCGGCACTCTCCATAAAGTCTGCGCCATAGCAGGCCAGCTGGACCTGCATCAGGCCATCGAGGTGCTGCGCGGTCAGGGGTTCAAGAGACCAAAGGGGCTGGTCGTTGGAATGAAAACGCATCGGCCCATTGTCGGCGATGCGGCAGCCATCACATCAGGCCAAGGGCACCAGTGGCTGGGCGGTGGATGCCGGGACCGCCGTGCGCGCGGCATTCATCACCATCGACAGCAGGCTGTAATAGCCATTGATGCCGATCAGGTCCATCACGCCCTTGTCGCCAAACAGCCGCTGCGCGCGCGCCCAGGTGGCGTCGCTCACCTGGCGCTGCTGGTGCAGCTCGATGCAGAAGTCATGCACAACCGCTTCGTCCTCGGGCATCGCATCGGGGCGGCGGCCTTGGGCCACGGCATCCACGGTCGCCTGGCCCACCCCTTCACGCAGCGCAATCGGCGCATGGATGGCCCATTCCACCTGCTGCGTCCACTGGCGGGCCGTGACCAGAATCGCCAGCTCGGTCAGGCGCACGCCGATGGCACTGCGGTAGCGCAGGTACTCGCCCAGGCGCTGGGTGTGGTCCATCAGCTCGGGGCTGCGCAGCAAGGGCACAAAGGGTGAGATCAGCGCGCCGCGCGGGCCATCGATGATGGGCTGGGCATAGCGGCGCTGCTCTTCGCTCCAGGCCTCTGGGGGCAGGGGCGGCATGCGGTCCTGGAAGGGCGTCATCGGGCAGGTCTTTCAGATCGTTTCGGGGGCGTATTCAGGCAGCTACCGGTTGCTGGGCCAGCACTTTGTCAATCGCATCGCCCAGCCGCTCGACCACCTGGTCCAGCTCGGCCTCGCTGCTGATAAAGGGCGGCGCCAGCAGCACATGGTCGCCATGCAGGCCATCGATCGTGCCACCCATGGGGTAGCACAGCAAGCCATGGGCCATGGCTTGCGCCTTGACCTTGGCATGCAGCTTGAACGCCGGGTCAAAGGTGGCCTTGCTGCTGCGGTCCTGCACCAGCTCCACGCCCCAGAACAGGCCCCGGCCCCGGATATCGCCGACATGGGGGTGTGCGTCAAAGCGGGCATGCAGCTGCTTTTGCAGATAGGCGCCGCGTGCCAGCACCTGGGGCAGCAGCTGGTCGCGCTGTATCACCTGCTGCACCGCCAGCGCAGCGGCCGCCGCCATTGCATGGCCGATATAGGTATGGCCATGCTGGAACAGGCCGCTGCCGCGCCGCATCGCATCGACGATCTTGCGCTGGGCCAGCACCGCGCCAATTGGTTGGTAGCCGCCGCCCAGGCCCTTGGCAATGGTCATCAGGTCGGGGCTGATGCCCTCTTGCTCGACCGCGTGCAGGGTGCCGGTGCGGCCCATGCCGCACATCACCTCATCGGCGATCAGCAAGATGCCATAGCGGTCGCAGAGCGCACGCAGGCCCTGCCAGTAACCGGCAGGGGCCGCCACCGCGCCCAGGGTCGCGCCCACCACCGGCTCGGCGACAAAGGCGATCACCTTGTCTGGGCCCAGCTCTTGGAACTTGGCATCGATCTCGGCCAGCAAGCGCGCCACATAGGCGGGCTGGCTTTCGCCGTCCAGGCGGTCGCGGTATTCATAGGCGGGGGCCACGCGCCCCACGTCCATCAGGATGGGGGCAAACTGCTTGCGCCGCCATTCATTGCCGCCCACGGCCAAGGCGCCCAGGGTGTTGCCGTGGTAGCTTTGGCGGCGCGCGACAAAGTGCGTGCGCTCGGGCTGGCCGATCTCGACAAAATACTGGCGCGCCATTTTCAGCGCCGCTTCCACCGCCTCGGAGCCGCCGGAGACAAAGTAGACATCCGTCATGCCCGCTGGCGCATGCGCGACCAGGTGGTCGGCCAGCGCCTCTTGCACCTCGGTGGTGAAAAAGCTGGTGTGGGCATAGGCCAGCTGGTCAAGCTGGCGGTGCATCGCCGCCAGCACATCCGGGTGGGCATGGCCCAGGCACGAGACCGCCGCGCCGCCACTGGCATCCAGGTAGGCCTTGCCGGCCTGGTCAAACAATTCCACGCCTTTGCCGCCGACCGCAACAAGAGGAACCTGGGCCAGAGAACGATGGATGACATGGCTCATGCGAGCACTCCTTCACAATGCGTCACCAGCCCTGCGCCGGCAGCGATACGCACAGTATAAGGATCATTTGTAGTTTTTCAATAGATTATTGGATCATTTGTTCCATTTCGATCTATTTCTGTTCCCAGGCTTCCCCTTCCCTCCCTCTCTCGCTATCCCTTCAACGCAAGCCGCCTACATAGCGCTTGGCGCTAGCCACCAGGCCTGGCGCAACGGCATCCGCAGCGGGCCCTGCCGCCGCAGCGGCCATGGTTGCTGCCGCCGGTGCAGGCGCGCCCGGCAAGCTGGCCGCAAAACGCAGCGCCAGCCGCTCCAGCTCCGCATCCTGGTTGCTGCGGGCATGGTTCAGCGCAAACTGGGCCATGGCCTGGCCGTAGGCGGTATCGCTGGCCATCCACTCGGTATCGGTGACCCGGCCCGTCTTGCGGCGCAGCGCCACATGCAAATGCGCGGCGATCGCCAGGCGTTCACTGTCATTCATACAAGCTCCTCCGTGGCAGAACCTGATGGATAGGCTGCGCGCCCCAGGCGGCGCAACCTGCCTCAATAAGAGGCGCTAACACGGCCCCGCACACCGCAGGTTTGCGGCGGAGACGAGGCGCAAATCCGTAGGCTGTACACCGCGTACGACAAGGGTTTGCAACGACGTATCCAGGGGCGTGTGAGCGACTCTCAATGCTGGCTTTCCTGGTGCAGGCTTTGGTCCAAGCCATCCAGCTCCTGCTGCGCCGTCACCCGCAAAGGCAGCAGCACCCGGATGATGGTCAGCAAAATAGCGGTGCCCGCTGCGCTGTAGACGGCCACAGCCGCCACGGCCACCAGCTGGTTGAGCACGGTCGCATCCACACCGGCAATGGCGCGGTCGGCAAACAAGGCGGTGAGCAGCGAGCCGGCAATGCCGCCCACGCCGTGCACGCCAAACACATCAAGCGAGTCATCCACACCCAGGCGGCGCTTGAGCCAGGTGGCGCCCCAAAAGCAGGCCACGCCCGCAATAAGGCCAATGGCGACCGCGCCGCCCACCTGCACAAAGCCGGCCGCCGGGGTAATGGCCACCAGCCCCCCAATCAGGCCAGAGAGCACGCCCAGCAAGGTGGGCGCGCCGCGCACCCACCACTCGACCAGCATCCAGGACAGCGCGCCCGCAGCGGCCGCCACCATGGTCACCAGCATCGCCAGCGCGGCACGGCCATCGGCCGACAGCGCCGAGCCGGCATTGAAGCCAAACCAGCCAATCAGCAGCAGCGCGGCGCCCATCGCCGTCCAGCCCAGGCTGTGCGGCTCAAAGGCCTGGCGGCCATAGCCCTGGCGCCGGCCCAGCATGGCCGCGCAGACGAGGGCCGAGACGCCCGCATTGACGTGCACCACCGCGCCACCGGCAAAGTCCAGCGCGCCCAGCTTGTTGAGCCAGCCATCGCTCTCCCAGACCCAGTGGGCCACCGGCGCATAGACCAGCACGCTCCACAGCCCCGAGAACAGCAGCAGCGCCGAAAAGCGCATGCGCTCGACCACGGCGCCAATGATCAAGGTGGTGGTGATGACAGCAAAGGCCATCTGGAACAGCGCATAGAGCGACTCGGGCAGATGGGGCGCCAGGTGGCTAACCGACACGGTGCCCGCTGCCGCATCCAGGCGCATCGATGAGAACCAGGCCCGGTCCAGCCCGCCCAGCCAGGCGCTGGACTTGCTGAAGGCCAGCGAATAGCCCAGCGCAAACCAGGTGAGCGCCACCACGGCCGCCACCGCAAACACGGCCACCATCGTGTTGACCACGTTCTTGCGCCGCACCAGCCCGGCATAGAAGAGCGCAATGCCCGGCAGTGTCATCAGCAACACCAGCACCGTAGAGACCAAGAGCCAGGCCGTATCGGCCTTGTCAATCGCAGCCATCTGCACCATTTGCATGCCATCCCCTTTGTACGTTGTCATCCATTGCGGGTTTGTTTCAAAAGGTAGCAGTTTCTATGCCATGGGCCGGGAAAGCGCCTGGATACGGGGCCTGCGGGCATGCGCAGGGGTGGCCAGCGCTGCCAGCTAAAGCCCGATCGCACCACATCGGTGCCCTGGGCGATGGACCAAGCCCTCAAAAGAAAGCCGGCGCTTGCATCGCTGCAGGCGCCGGTTCTGTAGGAAGGGGTTAAAGCGGGGTTCAGTCCGCCGCCAACACCTTGCCCGGGTTCATCAGCCCCAGCGGATCGAGCGCCTGCTTGATCGCCCGCATGGCGGCCAACTCCTGCGGCGTACGGCTAAAGCCCAGGTAAGGCATCTTGTGCAGGCCAATGCCATGCTCGGCCGAGACGCTGCCCTGGAACTGCTGCACCAGGCCGTACAGCACGGCTTCCAGCGCCTCGTCCTCGCCAAGGATGGTTTGGCTGTCGGTGGTCACGTGCAGGTTGCCGTCGCCCACATGGCCAAAGAACAGGCTGTGGTGGCCGGGCCAGCGCGCATCAAAGGCGGCGCGGCAGGCGGCGGCAAAGCGGCCGATATCCACCTGGGGCAGGCTGACGTCAAAGTTCACCGGAGGGTGCATGTGCGCGGTCATCTCGGCGGGTGCCTCGCGCAGCTTCCACAGGCTTTTGGCCTGCTCGCTCGATTGCGCAATCACTGCATCCACCACCTCACCGGCCTCCATGGCCTCGCCCAAGGCCTCTTCCACCGCAGCGCGCAGCGCAGCCTCGTCCTTGCCATCCACATCGATCAGCGCCTGCAGCGGGTGCTGCTGGTCAAAGGCCGGCTGCAGCTTTTGCCACTGGATGGAGGTCTGCACAAAGTCGCTCCACATCAGCTCAAACGCGGCCACGCTGTTGCCAAAACGGGCCTGCATGCGCGCCAGCACCGCCAGCGCCTCGTCAAAGCCGGGCAGCGCCACCATGCAGGTGGCCTTGGCCTGCGGGGCGGGCCGCAGGCGCAGCAGCACACGGGTGATGATGCCCAAGGTGCCCTCGGCACCGATAAAGAACTGCTTGAGGTCGTAGCCGGTGTTGTTCTTCAGCATGGGGCGCAGCATCGGCAGCACCGTGCCATCGGCCAGCACCACCTCCAGCCCCAGCACCTGCTCGCGCATCATGCCGTTTTGCAGCACGCCATTGCCGCCCGCATTGGTCGAGACATTGCCACCAATCTGGCAGCTGCCGCGCGCGCCCAGGTCCACGCCAAACACCCAGCCCGCCGCCACGGCCGCTTCCTGCACCGTCTGCAGGGTGACGCCGGCCTGCACCGTCATCAGGCCGGTGCGGGCATTCACGTCCTCGATCTGCTGCATGCGGTCCAAAGCCACCGCCACGCCCTGGGCCACTGGCACGGCCGCGCCGGCCAGGCCCGTCAGCCCGCCCTGGGGCACCACCGGCACCCGGTGGGCATGGCAGATGCGCAGCAAGGCACTGACCTCTTCGGTGCTGCGCGGGCGCAGCAGCGCCAGCGGCGGCACCGGCGGGGTTCCGCTCCAGTCGGTCCAGTACTTCTCGGGGATGGCGCCCGCGCCGCGCGAAAAGCCGTTGGGGCCCACCGCTTGCTCAAGATCGGTCCAGAAAGCCGCCGCAGGAGCGGCTGCCGCGTTGTCGGTGCTAGAGGTAGTCATAGCCCGCTATTGTCGGCCGATTTGCCTGCCGGGCGCGGTCTGCCAGCAGCAAAACCTGCTCGGTCAGTAGAGCAAAAAAAGGCATCCCTGGCCTGTAGTTACAGCCTGGGATGCCGTTGGGGCGGAACTGCGGTCAGCGTGCCGGTTGCTGCACGTAGGCCAGCAAGGTCTCCACCATGCGGCGCACATGGGGCTGCACCTTGGCGGCCACGGCCGGCAGGTAGTCAAAAGGCATGTGCTCCTGCATATAGCTGCTCTGCGTCATCTCCAGCTGGATGGCATGCACGTTCTGCGCCGGCTGGCCGTAGTGGCGCGTGATGTAGCCGCCCTGGAAGCGGCCATTGAGCACGCTGCTAAAGCCGTCGGCCTCGCCTTTGCGGGCCTCGGCCAGCAGCGCCTCGCCCAGGCCTTTGCCGCAGCTGGCGCCCTTGTTGGTGCCCAGGTTCAGATCGGGCAGCTTGCCGTCAAAAAAGCGCGGCAGCACCGACTGGATCGAATGCGCATCCCACAGGCCTGCTGCGCCATGCTGGGCCTGGATACGGGCCAGCTCGGCGGCCAGCTGGTCATGGTAGGGCTTCCAGACCTGGTCGCGGCGCTGGGCAATCTCGGCGTCATCGGGCTGCAGCGCGGCGCCTTGGTAGACGGGGGTGTCGGCAAAGGTGTCGACCGGGCACAGGCCGGTGACGCTCTGTCCGGGGTAGAGGCTGGCGCCATCGGGGGGGCGGTTCATGTCCACCACCAGGCGCGAATGCGTGGCCACCAGGGTCGAGGCCCCGATCTCCTGCGCAAACGCATAGAGCAGCGGCAGGTGCCAGTCGGTGTCATGCACCTCGCGCGCCTCGGGCGTGAAGCGCTCGGCCAGCGCGGGCGGCACATAGGTGCCCACATGGGGGAAGGAGATCAGCAGCGGCGCCGTGCCTTGGCGGAATTCAAACGCTGCGCGGTCGGTTTCAAAATGCATGGATCACGTCTCCTGAAGAAGTTCGCTGCGCGCGGCCACAAAGCCGCGCTGCGCGCTGTGGTGCAGCCGGTGGCGGCCGTCGGCCACGCGGCACTGGCCGCCCACCCAGACACGGGCCACCGCACTGCTGCGGCTGCTGGCAAACACATGGGCATCGAGCTGCTCGGCAGCGGGCAGCCCGGCCAGCGCCAGGTGCTGACCATCGAGCACCACAAAATCGGCTTGCTGGTCCAGCGCCAGGCCGGCCACCGCGCGGCCACTGGCCTGCGCGCCGCCCTGCACCGCAGCCAGCAGCATATGGCTGCCCACATGGGGCTGCTTGGCGCTGGCCGCCACATTGCGCTGCTGCGATTGCAGGCGCTGGCTGTACTCCAGCATCATCAGCTCTTCGGCGGCGTTCACGCCGATATGGCTGTCCGAGCCAATGCCCCAGCGGCCGGCACCGGCCTGCCAGCGCGGCAGGTCGAAGATGCCATCGCCCAGGTTGGCTTCGGTCAGCGGGCACAGGCCTGCCACAGCCTGCGAGGCGGCTGCGGCCGCGTATTCGGCCTCGTCCATGTGCGTGGCATGCACCAGGCACCAGCGCGCGTCCACCGGCATATGGTCCAGCAGCCAGGCCACCGGGCGCTGGCCGCTCCAGGCGACGCAGGCGTTGACCTCGGCCATCTGCTCGGCAATGTGGATATGCACCGGCGCCTGGGCGCTCAGCGCATGCAGGCCCTGCACGGCCTCCTGCAAGGCCTGGGGCGCCACCGCGCGCAGCGAGTGCGGCGCCAGGCCCAGCGCCGCGCCTTGGGCAGCACAGGCGGGGGCCAAGCTCTCCAGCAGGCGCAGCATGTTGTCGGTGCTGCGGATAAAACGCTTTTGCCCGTCGTTGGGTGCCTGGCCGCCAAAGCCGCTGTTCTGGTAGAGCACCGGCAGCAGGGTGATGCCGATGCCCGCCGTCTGCGCCGCACGCAGCAGCGCCAGGCTCAGCTCACCATCGGGCGCATAGGCCAGGCCATCGGGTTGGTGGTGCAGGTAGTGGAACTCGCAGACGCTGGTGTAGCCGGCTTCCAGCATCTCGATGTACAGCCAGGTGGCAATCGCCTCCAGGTGCTGGGGCCCCAGGCGCGCGGCAAAGCGGTACATCAGGTTGCGCCAGCTCCAAAAGCTGTCCTGCGCCTGGCCGCGGAACTCCGAGAGCCCGGCAAAGCCGCGCTGAAACGCATGCGAATGCAGATTGGGCATGCCCGGCAGCACCGGGCCGCCGGCCTGTGCCACGCCGGCGCAGCGGGCCGCGTCCACGCCGGCTTCGATGGCGCTGAAGCGGCCTTGCGCATCCCAGCGCAGCAGCACGTTCTGCGCCCAGCCCGTGGGCAGCAAGGCCTGGGCGGCAAACAATTGGTTATGGGTATTCATCGCATCAGACACCGGCTGCTACCTCCTGCAGCGCGACGGCGATCAACAGGGCGTCGTCGCTGCCCGCTTCCAGCTGCAGCGGCTGGCCGGGCGCAGCGGTCCAGTACAGGCCGTCCTCGCCACCGGCCACCAGCGCAGCGGCATGCGCTGGCAAGCGCCAGCTGCCAGCCCGCGCCAGCAGCAGGCCCTGGGCACTGCCCAGCTGCAGGCTGCCACCCCGGTGGATCGTCACCTGTGCCTGCACGCGGCCGCGCCGGGTCATCACATTCAGATCCTGCGAGGCGCCGCCCAGCAGCTCGCAGTCCAGCGCCACATCGCCCGAGAACGCAAAGGGCTGCAGGCAGTGCTGCAGCAGATGGTCCACGCGTGCGTCGGCCGATTGCAAATGCACGCCGTCACCACCCAGCAAGGTGATGATGCGGTCCACCCCGGCAAAGGCCGAGAACGGCCCGCTGCTGGCGATCTGCGCAATGCTGATGCGCCAGGCAAAACTGTCGATGCTGGCGCCAGGCGGCCAGCACAGCACCTCTTGCGTCGTGCCGCCGCCGTTCTTCCATGGCGTAGCGGGCAGCGCGCTGCTGCTGAAAAATTGCATGCTCATCCCTGCCCGTTTATTGCTTGGTCAACACGGCCTGCAAAAAGCTGCGCGTGCGCTCCTTGGTCGGGTTGCTGAAGATGGTCTGCGGGTCACCGGCTTCGATGATGCCGCCGCCATCCATGACGACGACCACATCGGCCACTTCCTTGGCAAAGCCCATTTCATGGGTCACCACCATCATCGTCATGCCTTCGGCAGCCAGCATCTTCATCACCTGCAGCACCTCGCCCACCAGCTCGGGGTCGAGCGCCGAGGTCGGCTCGTCAAACAGCATCACCTTGGGCCGCATGGCCAGCGCGCGCGCAATCGCCACGCGCTGCTTTTGCCCGCCCGAGAGGCTGCCGGGCATCGCATCGGCCTTGTGGCCCAGGCCCACTTTTTTCAGCAGGTCATGCGCCAGCGCATCGGCATCCTTGCGGCTCAAGCCATGGAGCTTGCGCGGGCCCAGGGTCACGTTGTCCAGCACCGACAGGTGCGGGAACAGGTTGAAGGACTGGAACACCATGCCCACCTCTTCGCGCAGCGCGTTGAGGGCTTTTTCGGGCAGCATCTGGCCGTCCTGCACCAAGGTGCGGCCACAGATCTCGACACTGCCGCCCTGCGGCACTTCGAGGCCATTGCAGCAGCGCAAGAACGTGCTCTTGCCCGAGCCACTGGGCCCGATGACGACGACCACCTGCTGGGGCTGCACATCAAAGTCGATGCCGTCAAGCACCACATGCGTGCCAAAGGCCTTGCGCAGCCCACGGATGCGGACCATGGATTCGGAAAGTTGGGGAGCTGCGGTCATTGCACCATGCCTCCAGCGCGCAGGCGCTTTTCAAAATGGCGCAGGGCCAGGGTGGTCACGCCGGTCAATACAAAATAAATCACGGCAATCGCCAAATACACTTCCAGCGAGCGGTAGGAAACGCTGATGATCTTCTGGCCCTGGTGCATCACATCGTGGATGGTCAGCAGCGAGACCAGCGCCGAGTTCTTGATCAGCGCAATGAACTCATTGCCCAAGGGCGGAATCATCCGCACCACGGCCTGCGGCAGGATCACCGAGAGCATGGCCTGGCCCGACGACATGCCGATGGAGCGCGCGGCCTCCATTTGGCCGCGGTCGATGGACTGGATGGCGCCGCGCACCACTTCGGACACATAGGCACCCGAGTAGATGCCCAGGCCCAGCACGCCGCAGGCAAAGGCCGGCAGCATGATGCCGAACTGCGGCAGGCCGAAGAACAGAATGAACAGCTGCACCAGGAGCGGCGTGCCCCGGATGGCGGCCACATAGGCCGTGCAGATGCCGTAGATGATCCTGTTCTTGGGGTTGAGCCGGCCAATGCCGATCAGCAGACCCATCACGCAGCCCAGCACCAGCGCAGCGGCCGTGATCTCCACCGTCACCGCCGCACCGCGCAGCAGATCGGGCCACCCTGCCCAGACGGGCGAAAAATCCAAATCCATAGTCAATCCTGTCGTCTCAGATCAGCGGGCGGGCCCGGGCGCCCCCGGGGGGGCCCCAGGGCATTTAATTGGGGGGGGGGGCCCCAATTGACACCAGGGGGAGTTGGCCCCCCCCGCCCAGGGGGGGGGGAGCGCCGGG
>NZ_JBBGYU010000003.1:458192-566477 GCF_037479555.1 Comamonas sp. MYb396
AGCCCCCCCCCCCCCCCCCCCCCCCCCCCCCCCCCCCCCCCCCCCCCCCCCCCCCCCCCCCCCCCAAAAAAAAAAAAAAAAAACCCCCACCCCCCCCCCCCCCCCCCCCCCCCCCCCCCCCCCCCCCCGCTGCGGCACCCTTGCCTATTACTTGCTGCTGGGGAACCACTTGTCCACGATGGCCTTGTAGCCACCGTCGGCCTTGAGCTGCTCGAGCGCCTTGTTCACGGCCACCGTCAACTCGGGCGTGTCCTTGCGGATGGCCATGCCGTATTCCTCGGTGGTGATCTGCTCGGCCAGCACCTTCATGCCGCCGCGCGTGCGGTTGTACTGGAACGCAGCGGGCTTGCCGGTCACGGCGGCATCGGCGCGGCCGATATCGACCAGGTTGAACATTTCCTGGTTCTTTTCGACCTCCACGCGCTGCACCTTGGGGAAGTGCTCGGTGAGGTAACCCACCGACTTGGTGCCCACCTGCACCGAGACCTTCTTGCCGTCCAGATCGCTCAGCTTGGTGATGGGGCTGCCTTCCTTGACCATGGCCACCAGGCCACCGGCGTAGTAAGGCTGGGTGAAGTCCACCACCTTCTTGCGCTCATCGGTGATGTAGATGGCCGAGACGGCCATGTCGTAGCGCTTGGCGATCAGACCGGGCACTAGGCCCTTGAAGTCGATGTCGACCCATTCGACCTTCTTGCCCATCTTGGCCGCGACGGCCTCGACGAGTTCGACGTCAAAACCGGTCTTCTTGCCGTTTTCGACAAATTCCATCGGCGGGAAAGTGGCATCGGTGGCCACGCGCAGCACATTGTTCTGGGCAAAGGCAGCGCCTGCACCACAGGCCAGGGCGATCAAAGAGGTCTTCAAGACCAGGCGACGGAAGTTCATGGGAGAGTCCTTTTTCAATTCAAGTACCAAGCAAAATCGCAATGTCATCCAGCCAGACTGCGGGAGATGCGGGCCGCCGCTGCCAAGGTCGCCTGCACCAGCTGGGCTTGCTGGTGCTGCACACGCTGCTGCGGCGCCATCAGGCTGAGCGCAGCGACCGCGCGGCGGCCGCTGGCAAACACCGGCACGCTGCAACCCCAGACACCCGCATCGACCTGGCCTACCGTGGTGATGTAGCCCTGTGTGCGCAGCTCCTGCAGCTCGGCAGCGGCTTCGGCGCGGGCGGGGCTGCCTTCGCCGTAGTGCTGGTTGAGCAGCGCTTCGCGTTGCACGGCAGGCAGGTAGGCCAGCACGCACTTGGCCGACGCCCCGACCTTCAGCGGCACGCTGCTGCCCTTGTCGAAGGAGCAGCGCAGCGACAGCGGGCTTTCCACCATGTCCAGGCACACGGCCTGGCCATTGGCAGCCACCAAGAGGCCTGCGCTCTCCTGGGTCTGCTGCGACAGCTGCACCAGCACAGGGCGGGCCACATGCACCAAATGGGAGCCATCGTCAAAGCCACGCGCCAGCTGCAGGCCCAGCGGCCCGGGCGCATACAGCGCGCCGCTGTCGGCCACAAAGCCAAAGCGCTTGAGGCGCGCGAGCTGCCGGTACAGGCTGCTGCGGGGCAAGCCGGTGCCCTGCATCAGCTCGCTGGCCGACAGCGGCCGCCCGGCGCAGGCCAATACCGCCAACACCTGCAGCACCCGGTCGGCCGCCGACACCTCGGAGCCCGGGGTATCCGCTGCCGCACGCTCGCTGACCAACAACTCTGTAGCATCCATTCGCAATTCCCATTCCTCGGGACTAGTGACAATGAAGATCTTGCAAGATCAATGCCAGAATTGTCGAATTGCTCTCTGTATTGCACCCTAGCGCAAACCCTAGGTCGGAATTGAATCGCCCATTCAATTCCCATTTATTGGGAATTTGAAATGTAAAAATCCCCGGTGTGGTGCGGCGCTTGGCGCGCAGGCCAGCGCCGCCGGGCACATGCAGGGCGGGTGAACGGAAGAGAGGGGGAGTGTTTGGGAGGGCCCGTGGTGGGGGCGCCGCTCCATCAGCGTTGAGTCAGCGCTTCGTCAGCGCACAGGCTGCTGTCAAAGGGCCGCCAGATAGCCCAAAGCCGCGAGCGGCGCGGTCTCAGCGCGCAGCACACGTGGGCCCAGGGTGACGGGCGCAAAGCCGTTGCCGCGCGCCAGCGCTTCTTCGGCGGGCGACAAGCCGCCTTCGGGGCCAGAGAGGAAAACCAGGGGCTGGGTGCCCGCCTGCTGCACGGCCTGGGCCAGCGGCTGGGTGCCGTCTGCCAGCGACAGCACCAGGCGCTGCGCATCAGCCAGGCCGCCGGCCTTGATCCACTGCGCCAGGTCCATCGGCGCATGGATGCGTGGTACCTGGTTGCGGCCGCACTGCTCGCAGGCGCTGGCGGCAATCGCTTGCCAGCGCTCCTGGCGCTTGGTGGCGCGGTCGCCCTTGAGGCGGGTGACCGAGCGCTCGGCCTCCAGCGGGGTGATGCTGGCCACGCCCAGCTCGGTCGCCTTCTCCACCAGCCATTCCATGCGCTCGCCAGCGGTAATGCCGGCCAGCAGGTGCACGGCGCGCGCGGCTTCGCGCTCGATCGCCGTGTGGCCCTCGATCTGCACGGTCACATGGCTGCGGCCCATCTGCACAATGCTGGCGCCATATTCACCTGCGGGGCTACCGGCCTCGCCGTTGAACAGGGTGATGTGGTCACCGGGCTGCATGCGAAACACCTGCACATGGCGCGCAGCCTCAGGCGGCAGATCCAGTGCAGCGCCTACGCGCAACTCAACGGGGCAGTAAAAACGGGGCATGGTGCTGGGTCAAAGTGGATGGCAGGAAAGGGCAGAGATTGAAGCAACGAGGTTCAACCCCGGCCCATCATCCAGCCGCCTTGCTCCTCGATGCCCTCGACCTCATGGATCAGGCGCATCAGCGGCACCAGCTCGCGGTAGCGCGATGCGGTTGAGCGAATGTAGTGCAAAAAGCGCGGTGCATCGGCCAGGTAGCGCGGCTTGCCGTCGCGCAGGGTCAGGCGGGCAAAGATGCCGGCCACCTTCAGGTGGCGCTGGATGCCCATCCATTCGACTGCGCGGTAGAAGTCACCAAAATCCGCACCAAAGCCCGAGGGGCTGTCAGCGCCCAGCAGGCCGGCCTTGCGCGCTTTCTCCCAGTAGCGGATGGTGATGTCCACCACAAAATCCTCTTCCCAGCTGATGAAGGCATCGCGCATCAGGCTGGCAATGTCATAGGTGATGGGGCCGTAGAGCGCATCCTGGAAATCGAGCACGCCCAGCGGCGCGCCGGCAGTGGGCGGCACCATCAGGTTGCGCATCATGAAGTCGCGGTGCACAAACACGCGGGGCACCGACAGGTTCTGCGCCACGATGGCGTCAAAGGCGTTTTGGAGCACGGCCTGCTGCTTGTCGTTCAGCTGCACCTGGCGGTGCTGGGCGATGTACCAGTCAGGGAACAGCTGCAGCTCGCGGCGCAGCACGGCCTCGTCATAGACAGGCAGCACGCCTTCGCGCGATGCCTTTTGCCAGTCCACCAAGATATCGACCGCCTGCATATACCACTGGTAGGCGGCCTGCGAATCGGGCGGCTGGAGCTTTTCGATCACCGTCTGCGTGCCCAAGTCGGACAGCAGCATGAAGCCGTGGGCGGCATCCCAGTCCAGCACCTGGGGGGCATTCAGGCCGGCCTCGGCCAGCAGCGCTTGCACCTGTACAAAGGGTTCGCTGTTTTCCTTGTCCGGCGGCGCATCCATGATGATGCGCGTGCCGCCCTGCAGGTCGTCCACCCGCAAATAGCGGCGAAAGCTCGCATCGGCAGACGCCAGGCGAACGCTCTCGGGCCGCAGACCATGGCGGGCCGCTACCGCTGCCAGCCAGGGGGCAAACTGCGCGGCGCGGGTGGCATCGGCCCACACGACGGGGGTAACGCCCTGTAAAGATTGCTTGGCGCTGTCAGGCTGGGGTGCTACAGAAGATGCAGCAATAGGGTCAGACATGGGGGAAATAGATTGGCTCATGGATAATGCAGATTCTACAAAGCCCTGCCGCCCGGCTGGGCCCCAGATCCAGATCCGTGTGCATGTATGCACCGCAGATGCACAGGCCAGTGGCTATTTCCCATGGATATTCACGCTTTCACCGATGTGGCGCCAGCCTCGCCCCGCCCTGCAGGCGCCGCCGCAGGGCTGCGCGCGCGCGCAAACACCAACACATCGCCCCGCACCTTGTCCCGCACCCCCCTTAGCTTCTCCCCCACCACCATCGCCCGGCTGTGCATGGCCATGCTCTGGGCCTCGCCCGCGCTGGTACTGGCCCAGGCGCCCGCTGGCAACGACGACGCCGGCCTGGTGCTGCGCACCAGCCCCCGCCTGCAAGAGAGCCTGAGCTCCGAGCAGCGCGGCAAGATGCCGGTCTACCTCGAGGGCGACGAGCTCACCGGCCAGACGGCGGACATGACCACCGTCACCGGCAATGCCAGCCTGCGCCGCGCCGACACGATGATCCGCGCCGACCGCCTGCGCTTTTACGAGCCCAGCAACACGGCCTATGCCGATGGCAATGTGCACATCAACCGCGCCGGCAGCGTGTTTGACGGCACCGAGCTGCAGATGCAGCTCGATTCGAACGAGGGTTTCTTCAAGGACGCCAACTACCGCCTGCTGCCCAACAACGGCTATGGCGTGGCCTCGCGCGTGGATTTCATCGACCGCGAGCGCTCGGTCGTGCATGACGGCACCTACACCACCTGCCAGCGCGACGACGAGGCCAGCTGGCAGCCGGACTGGATCATCCGTGCTGAAAAAATCAGCATTGACAACCTCGAAGAGGTCGGTGTGGCCGAGAACGGCGTGCTTGAATTCAAGGGCGTGCCGATCATCCCCATCCCCAAGATGAGCTTTCCGCTGTCGGAAAAGCGCAAATCGGGCCTGCTGCCGCCCACCATGTCGCTCGACAGTGACAGCGGCTTCACCTACGCCCAGCCCTACTACTGGAACATTGCGCCCAACCGCGACGCCACCATCACGCCAACGGCCATGGTCAAGCGCGGCCTGGCGCTGGGCGGCGAGTTCCGCTACCTGGAGCCCACCTACAGCGGCACCCTGGCGGGCCTGTACATGCCCGGCGACCGCCTGCGCGACCGCGACCGCTGGTCCTGGCTGTGGATGCACAACGGCAGCTTGGATACGCCCATTGGCGGCCTGGGGCTGAACATCAACGCCAAGCGCGTGAGCGATTCGGACTACTGGCGCGACTTCCAGGGCAACAGCTACAAGCTCAACGAGCGCCTGCTCAACAGCGAAGCGTCGGCCAGCTGGTCGCGCGATGACCACAGCCTGCTGCTGCGCGCGCAGAAGTGGCAGACCCTGCAGGACCCGCTCTCGCCGATCGTGCCGCCGTATGACCGCATGCCCCAGCTGCAGTACCGCTACACGCCGCAGAACCTGCCGCTGGGCCTGGAAGGCTCGATCGAGGCCGATGCCACGCGCTTCCGTGCCGACACCAGCCTGCTCAACCAGCCCAATGCCGACCGCGGCTATATCCAGGCAGAGCTCAGCCGCCCCTTCATTGCGCCGCAGGGCTACATCACGCCCAAGCTGATGCTCAACACCCGGCACTACAACTTTGACAACTCGGGCCTGGCCACCGTCAGCAGCGCCAGCATCACCGTGCCCACCGTCAGCCTCGACAGCGGCCTGACCTTTGAGCGCTCGACGCGCCTGTTTGGCCGCAACCTGATCCAGACGCTGGAGCCGCGCGCCTTCTACACCTACACGCCCTACCGCGACCAGAGCATGATTCCGGTCTACGACACGGCGCCGTATGACTTCAGCTTTGCGACCATCTTCAGCTCGAACTCGTTCAGCGGCTATGACCGCATTGCCGACAACAACATGCTGACCGTGGGCGCCACCACGCGCTTTCTCGATGCCGAGACCGGCGCCGAGGCGGCGCGCTTTGGCATCGCCCAGCGCCTGCGCTTCTCGGACCAGCAGGTCGTCATGCCCAATGCCAGCTCGGTCAACGAGCGCTGGTCGGACATCATGCTGGGCGCGGGCATCAACTGGACGCCCAAGTGGGGCTTTGACACCACGGTGCAGTTCAACCCGGACAGCGGCCGCTCGGTGCGCTCGACCATGCAGGCGCGCTACAAGCCCGGCGACTACAAGACGCTGGCGCTGGCCTACCGCTACCAGGCACAGAACAGCGAGCAGATGGACCTGGGCTGGCAGTGGCCGGTCAATGAGATCTTTGGCTCCGGGGGCAAAAAAGCCAAGGGCGAAGGCCGCTGGTACACTGTGGGCCGCCTGAACTACAGCATGCGCGACAAGAAACTGGTGGATTCGGTCATTGGCTTGGAATACAGCGGCTGCTGCTGGAGCAGCCGTGTGGTGCTGCAGCGTTTGCAGAACTCGCTGGTACAGGCGAACACCAAGCTGCTGTTCCAGATGGAATTCACTGGCCTGACCAAACTCACCCTGGGCGCTGACCCGCTGGCCAGCATGCGCGAAAACGTGCCCGGCTACCAGTCTCTGCCCAGCGGCAACGGCTCTGCAGCGCCCAGCCGTTTCAGCAATTACGATTGAAGCATTCCCTGACCATGAAACAACGCATTCTCTCTTTGAGCGTGGCCTGCAGCCTGGCTTTGCTCGCTGGTGCCAGCGCAGCGCAAGGCTTCAAGGCTAGCAACGACAACGCATCCGCCGGCATGCGGGCCCCGGGCGCCGGCATCGGCACGCCAACGGCCGTGCCGTCGGTGGCGATCCCCGCTGCCTCGCTGGCCCAGCGCAGCAGCAATGCCCCGCGCTCTGCGGACTTCATCGTCGCGGTCGTCAATTCCGAGCCGGTCACCAATGTCGAAGTGCAGCAGCAGTACGACCGCCTGCGTGCCCAGGCCGAGGCCAACAACATCCCCGCCGAGACGGCGCGCCGCCAGGCGCTGGAGATGCTGATCGGCCAGAAGATCCAGCTGCAGATGGCTGCCGAGCGCAACATCCAGGTGGACAACTTTGCCGTGCAGCAGGCCGAAGAGTCGGTCGCGCGCCAGAACAGCATGACCATGCCCGAGCTGCGCCGCCGCCTGGCCAGCGAAGGCATTCCAGAGGAGCAGTTCCGCGCCGATCTGAAAAAGCAGCTGGTGATCCAGAAGCTGCGCGAGGCCGAGGTCGATTCCAAGGTGCGCGTGAGCGACCTCGACATCGACCAGTACCTGCGCGAGCAAAAGGCCAAGGCCGGCATGGCCAGTGCCGCCACCCAGCTCAACCTGGGCCACATCCTGATCACCGTGCCGGAAAACGCCAGCGAAGACCAGGTCAAGCAGCTGCAGGCCAAGGCCCAGCAGGCAGCCGACAAGATCCGCGCCGGTGAAGACTTTGGTGCCGCCGTGGCCGAGTTCTCCGATGTGCCCGACGGCAAGGGCGGCGGCGCCATGGGCCTGCGCCCGGCCGACCGCTACCCCGAGCTGTTCGTCAGGGCGACGCAGTCCACGCCGCAGGGCGCCATTGCCGGCCCGGTGCGCTCGCCTGCGGGCTTCCACATCCTGAAGGTGCTGGAGAAGACGAGCGGTGAGGTGCCGGCCATCGTCACCCAAAGCCATGCCCGCCACATTCTGCTGCGCCCCGGCCCCCAGCTGAGCGAAGCCCAGGCGGTGGAGCGCCTCGAAGACTACCGCCGCCGTGTGCTGGCCAAGCAGGACACGTTTGAAGACCTGGCCAAGCGCTACTCGGAAGACGGCAGCGCCAAGGAAGGCGGCGATCTGGGCTGGGCCAGCCCACGCAAGTTCGTGCCGGAGTTCGAAGAAGCGCTCAACGCGCTGCAGCCCGGCGAGATCAGCCAGCCCATTGCCAGCCGCTTCGGTATCCACCTGATCCAGCTGCTCGAGCGCCGCGAGGCCAAGCTCAACCAGCGCGAGCAGCGTGACATGGTGCGCTCCATCGTGCGCGAGAACAAGCTCGAGCAGGCCTTCAGCACCTGGGCGCAGGAAGCCCGTGCGCGGGCCTATGTCGAATACCGCGACCCGCCCCAGTAACAGCCCAGCCGCCTGAGGCGCGCGATGACCCTGCCCGGCGCTGTGGCGCTGCGGCGGTGTCATCATCGGCCCCAAGCCTGCCAACCCAAGAGCGGTGCTTTCGCACCGCTTTGTCATTGCATGAAACATATTCCCCGCAAGCGCTTTGGCCAGAACTTTCTGACCGATCGCGCCGTCATCGACGCGATTGTCGACGCCATCCACCCACTGCCCGGCCAGACGGTGGTGGAGATCGGCCCCGGTCTGATGGCGTTGACCCAGCCGCTGGTCGAGCGCCTGGGCAAGCTCAGCGTCATTGAGCTGGACCGCGATCTGGCCCTGCGCCTGCGCACGCACCCGCAGCTCGATGTGGTCGAGTCCGATGTGCTGAAGGTCGATTTCCGCGCCCTCGCCCAGCGCCTGGGCGTGGCCAAGCTGCGCGTGGCCGGCAACCTGCCCTACAACATCTCCAGCCCCATCCTGTTTCACCTGCTCGACCAGGTCGATGTGGTCGAAGACCAGCACTTCATGCTGCAAAAAGAGGTGATCGACCGCATGGTGGCCGCACCCGCCACCTCGGACTACGGCCGCCTCACCGTCATGCTGCAGTGGCGCTATGCGATGGAGAACGTGCTCTTTGTGCCGCCCGAGAGCTTTGACCCGCCCCCCAAGGTCGACAGCGCCGTCGTGCGCATGGTCCCGCGCGCCGAGCCCGCCCAGCTCGATGCCAAGCTGCTCGAAGACCTGGTGCGCGTGGCCTTCAGCCAGCGCCGCAAGATCTTGCGCAACACCTTGGGCAAATGGCTGGAGGAAAAAGGCTACAGCGGCAACTTCGATCTGCAGCGCCGCGCCGAAGAAGTGCCGGTGGCCGAATACGAACAGGCCGCTGCCAGCCTCTCGGCAGCTCCCAAGGCGGCCTGAGCGGTCAGGGATTGAAGCGGCCCATCCCACAAGCAAAACGCCCGGCGCAAGCCGGGCGTGTTTTTTTTGTGATCAGCAAGCCGATCAGAGGAAAGAGTAAAAGCAGCGAAAAGGCACCTTGCGCTCGGCCCAGTACTCGGCCGCATCGCGAAACACATCGAGCAGCTGCTCGCGCGCTTCGCGGTCAAACTTCATCGCAGTCGGGATCTGGTCCAGCACCACGACAAAACCGGGCTGCGGGCCACTCTTGTGCAAAGGGTCGGTCAGGCAGTCGAACAGCGCATCGAAGTTCTTGCCGTAGTGCGACGGAAAATAAAACTGCATGCCAATCAACTCGAGCACATCGGCCTTGGACAGGGCGTGCGCCAGATTGGCGTACAAAAAGTGCTGCCCCAGGTTCTGGGCTGCGTCGCGCAGGTCCTCCAACCGGTAGGCCCGAATGGCCTGCACGATGTTGGGACGCACGAAACGCAGCGATGTATCTTGTACCTGACGAAGTGGAGTGTCCATCTCCGTTGCTCTTTCCATTAGCATTTTTTAAAAACCACACCCCATCCCTGGGGCTCATTGGGCATTGTTGACTTAGCACATCACTCTGCGCAAGACATCTCTTGCGGAAAAGCGACATAGGAGGAATCTGACTGGCTAATTCACAATACGCCGAAAGCTGCTGTAGTGATCCTGGGTGTAGTAGCAAGTATCGGGCATTGTGGCGACCTGACCGCCACAAATAATGCGACGCGCCCCGCGATCGCGGGAACCGGGTGTCTTGACGGTGTATTCCCGGTAGTAACCACGCGGGTGCCTGGGCAGTATGCGCTCACGGTTACCAAATACCGAGCCGTCCTTGTCATAGGGAAAGGGGCCGCCTTCGTAGATCAATGCATAGGTTTTGCGGCCTTGCGGCGGCAATTCGGCCACCGCCACGACCGGCCCATCGAATGCGGAAGGCCCGCTGCCACGGGCCTGGACCCCTGGCGGCAGCGCAGCCATGACCACAGCGAGCACGCCAGCCTTCACAGACGAGCGGGCCAGAAAACCCCATGCTTTGAGCATCAACAACACCTTTCAGAACCGCGGACTTCACCGCAAGTTCAGCCAGTCAGTGTGACGGATTGCCCCCCAAAATGCAAGAAGCCTGCCCAAAATTTGAGCAGGCTTCTCAGTATTTTACAGCGGCAGGTGTGGCAGATTCAAGCCAACTGCACTGAAAACATCTTTATCAGCGCGCAAAATTCGCGTCCGCAACAGCAACGGCCGTCATGTTGACAATGCGGCGCACCGTGGCGCTGGGGGTCAAAATATGCACCGGTTGGGCGGCACCCAGCAGGATCGGGCCAATGGCGATATTGCCGCCCGCTGCCGTTTTAAGCAGGTTGTAGCTGATATTGGCCGCATCGATGTTGGGCAGCACCAGCAGATTGGCGTTACCGACCAGGGGGCTCTCAGGCATGATGCTGGCGCGCTGCTTCTGGTCCAGGGCCACATCGCCGTGCATCTCGCCGTCCACTTCGAGCCAGGGCGCCTGGATGCGCAGCAGCTCCAGGGTCTGGCGCATCTTGACGGCGCTGGGCTGGTTGCTGGAGCCAAAGTTCGAGTGCGACAGCAGCGCGGCCTTGGGCTTGATACCAAAGCGCATCATCTCCTCGGCCGCCATGATCGTGATCTCGGCGAGCTGCTCGGCCGTCGGGTCGTAGTTCACATGGGTGTCGACCAGGAAGACCTGGCGCTCAGGCAGCAGCAGGCCGTTCATGCAGGCGTAGGTGGCGGTGCCGGCGCGCTTGCCAATCACCTGGTCGATGTAGTGCAGGTGGATGGCGGTGTTGTTCCAGGTGCCGCAGATCAGGCCATCGACCTCGCCCTTGTGCAGCAGCATGCAGCCGATCAGGGTCAGGCGGCGGCGCATTTCGATCTTGGCGATCGGCACTGTCACGCCCTTGCGCTCGGCCATGCGGTGGTAGGACTGCCAGAAATCGCGGTAGCGGTCGTCATGCTCGACGTTGACCACATCGTAGTCCGTGCCTTCCTTGAGGCGCAGGCCGAACTTCTCGATGCGCTGGGCAATGATAGCGGGGCGGCCGATCAAGGTGGGGCGCGCCACGCGCTCGTCGACCACGATCTGGGCCGCACGCAGAATGCGCTCTTCCTCGCCTTCGGCGTAGGCAATGCGCTTTTTCGCCGCGCGCTTGGCCGCCATGAAGATGGGCTTCATCGCGGTGCCGGAGGCGTAGACAAAGGTCTGCAGGTGCTCGCGGTAGGCATCCATGTCCTGGATCGGACGCTCGGCCACGCCGCATTCCGCTGCCGCCTGCGCCACGGCCGGCGCAATCTTCATCATCAGGCGCGGGTCAAACGGCTTGGGGATCAGGTACTCGGGGCCGAAGGACAGGTCCTGGCCGGCATAGGCATTGGCGACCTCTTCGGTCTGCTCGGCCTGGGCCAGGTCGGCAATCGCGTGCACCGTGGCGATTTCCATCTCGGTGGTGATCGTCGTCGCGCCGCAATCGAGCGCCCCCCGGAAGATATAGGGGAAGCACAGCACGTTGTTGACCTGGTTCGGGTAGTCCGAACGACCGGTCGCCATGATGATGTCGTCGCGCACCGCCTTGGCGTCTTCGGGCGAGATCTCGGGGTTGGGGTTGGCCAGCGCGAAGATGATGGGGCGCGCTGCCATGCGCTGCACCATGTCGGGCTTGAGCACACCGCCTGCCGACAGGCCCAGGAACACATCGGCGCCGTCAATCACCTGGGACAAGGTGCGTTTGTCGGTTTCTTGCGCGAAAAGCTCCTTATCTTCGTCCATCAGCTCGGTACGGCCTTTGTAGACCACGCCGACGATGTCGGTCACCATCACGTTTTCGCGCTTCAGACCAATCTCCAGCAGCAGGTTCAGGCAGGCCAGCGCCGCAGCGCCCGCGCCCGATGCCACGAGCTTGACCTCTTCAATCTTCTTGCCTGCGACCTTGAGTGCATTGACCATGGCCGCGGCCACGGTGATCGCGGTGCCGTGCTGGTCGTCGTGGAAGACCGGGATCTTCATGCGCTTGCGCAGTTCACGCTCTACATAGAAGCACTCGGGCGCCTTGATGTCTTCCAGATTCACGGCGCCAAAGGTCGGCTCCAGCGCGGCGATCACTTCCACCAGCTTCTGGGGGTCTTTTTCGTTGATTTCGATGTCAAACACATCGACACCGGCAAACTTTTTGAACAGAACGCCCTTGCCCTCCATCACCGGCTTGGAGGCCAGCGCGCCAATATCGCCCAGGCCCAGCACGGCCGTGCCGTTGGAGATTACCGCCACCAGGTTGCCACGGCTGGTGTACTTGAAGGCAGCTGCCGGGTCCTTGACGATCTCTTCGCAAGGCGCGGCCACGCCGGGCGAATAGGCCAGCGCCAGGTCATGCTGGTTGGCCATGGGCTTGGTCGCGGCAATCGCCACCTTGCCGGGGCGGGGAAACTGGTGGTACTCCAGTGCGGACTGGCGCAGCAGCGCACGCTTGTCCACCGCAGTGGGGGTTGAATTCTTCTCAGTCATGGCGGTCTCCGGCATCACGCAGCATTCACTACGAAAAACAGCTGGAACATGCTGCCATCTGCATGCATGTCTCAACAGTATGTCCAAGGGCCCAGAACGATTGGCCCACGGCCAAAAGCTGTGGATCGTATACAAGGCACTCACCATTCTAGGCGCAGGCTAAAAATCAAGTATTCCAGTCGCCGACTAGAACTATGAAAAAGATGTATAGCTTTTTCCAGTTTGTGCATACATTGCGTAAAGCCCGCCCCTCTTGGTGGAAGCCAAGGTCTACAATGACAAACGTTTGCGCTTTATAGGCTGTGCAAGGCCTCATTTGTCATGGATTTAATGCTGCTGGTCGTTCTCATCCTGGGCGTGAGCTATGTGCTGCGCGCCAAGGCCCAAAAGCAGCGCATCGCCTTGCTGGCCCAATATTTGCGTAATTACGACATCGAAAAGCTGATGGAGCGCCTGGTCAGCAGCTATATGCGGGCGCTGGACGAGAAAGACAGCAACCGCCAGCAGCAAATCTGGGAGCTGCAGGCATCGGTGGAAAACAGCCTGGCCAGCCAGTTCAGCAGCTTTGCCGACACGCTGGCCAAGGCGCCCGAGCCGGCCAATGGCGCCACGTTCAAGATCAGCACCCAGGCGTTTTACTTCCCCTTCTCGCAGCTGATCGACAAGCTCCAGGGCGGCAGCAAATCCTTTGACCTGCGCACCGCCATCCGCCTGCATGCCGATGGCATTGCCCGCGTCGTGGCCAACACCGCCGGCCGCAGCCCCAAGGACCGCGCCTTTACGCTGCTGGCCGAGATGTATCTGATGCAGCACACCTGCCACTGGTACTGCAAATCCAAGGCCGTGGCCTCGGCGCGCATGCAGCTGCGCAACCAGACCACCTATGAGCAGGTCATCCAGAGCGTGTCGCCCGAGACGCGCCACGCCTACCTGGCGCTGCTGGGCGCGCGCTGATTGCCGTGATTGGCTGACATCTGGGCGCCCGGCCTGCGGCGACAATGGCTGGGTTACCAGTACCACTACAGGGAAAAGCCCATGCCAGCCATTCCAACCCGACTTGCCGCCCTGGCAGCCGTCGTTGCCACTGCCAGCCTGCTGAGCGCCTGTGACGAACGCCCCGGGCCGATGAAACCCATCTCCGGCACGGTAGCGGCATCGCGCCAGCCCTTGCCCGACAAGCCGCTGTTCAACGCGCCCATCATCGACAGCCACTCGGTCCTGCCCCATGCCAAGGCCGACAAACACGATCCCCTGCCCCCTGCCGTGCCGCTAGCCTCTGCCGATGACCCCAAGGCTTCCAACGGCGGCACCACGGCCGAAGGCGGCAGCGTGAACCCCTCGGCCGGCATGGGCGCGGTCATCACCGACAGCAAGGGCGCGCAGCACGAAGCCGATGGCAAGCCTTGACCGGGCTGCGGCGCGGGTGCCGTATCGCCAATCAGGCACCGTCCTTGCTAGCTAGCTGGCCATGACGACCCCCAACACCCACCCCGCGGCGCTGGCTCTGGAGGCGCGGCCTCTGACTGCGCACAACTTCTCGGCCTTTGGCACCGTGATTGGCCTGGCCGACCCCAGCCTGCCCAGCCAGTTCATCAACCAGGGCAATGCGCTGCGCTATGACCTGCTGCCCGATCTGCAGCTGACGGCGCAAGGCGGCTGGCCGATGCTGGCGCTCTTTCGCGCGCAGGCGCGGCAGTTTCCGCTGGACGTTACCGAGGTCGAATGCCATGCACTGGGCAGCCAGAGCTTTGTGCCACTGGGCACCCAGCGCTTTGTTGTGGTCGTGGCCGCTGCCGGCCGGGCCCCCCAAGCGGAGGATCTGCAGGCCTTTGTGACCGATGGCCGCCAGGGCATCGTGCTCGCACCCGGCACCTGGCACCATGCCTTGCTCGCCGTCGAGGGCGGTGATTTCGCCGTCATCGAGCGGCGCGCAGATGCGCTGGATTGCCGCTGCGAAGCGATCAGCGCGCCGCTGCAGGTTAGCCTGCCCGCTGATCTCGCTTAGTCACTTACACCGCAGCTGCCAGTTGCTGCGCAATCGCGATCAAACTGCGGTCCGTGCCTGCCGGGCCCAGCAGCGAGATGCCCAAGGGCGCGCCGTCGCGGCTGGCCAGCGGCAGCGAGATCTGCGGAAAGCCCGCCAAGCCCGCCAGGCACAGCATCTGCACGGCCTGGTTGCGGTAGGCCTCCAGCGATGCCTCATCGGCGCTGCGAAGCGGCGCAATATCGGGCATGGTCGGCATCACCAGCACGCCATCGCTGCCCAACAGATCAGCCAAATGCTGGCGGAAGCGCGCACGGAACTGCTCGGCCTCCTGCACCTGCGCATCCGTCACCTTGCTCGACCAGTCAAAGCGCTCCTTCACGCCCGGGCCCAGCACCGGTGCATAGCGGCTGATAAAGGCGCCATCGGTCATCCAGGCTTCGCGCCCCTGGATATAGCGAAAACTCCAGTACATCGCGTCAAAGGAATCGAGCACCGCTTTGCAATCCTGCGCGCTGCCCAGCAGCTGCGTGATCTGCTGCAGCGCCCCATCCCAGGCCGGGCGCACAGCGCTGTCCACCAGGCCCCAGACATCGCTGGGCATCAGCAGGCGTGGGCGGGCCGGCAGCGGCGTCGTGTCGGGCGCCAGCAGCACATCGGCCACGCGGGCAAAGGTATGGGCATCGCGGGCAAACCAGCCGCAGGTGTCAAAACTGTGGCACAGCGCCAGGGCTGACTCCAGGCTCACCCGGCCATGCGTGGGCCGTATGCCATACAGGCCGCAGTGGCTGGCCGGCGCACGCACCGAGCCGCCCGTGTCCGTGCCCAGCGCAAAGTCGCACAGCCGGCTCGATACCGCCGATGCCGAGCCCGACGACGAACCACCGGTGATGCGCGCGGGCGCGTTGCCGTTGATCGGCGCGCCAAAGTGGGCGTTGTTGCCATTCATCGAGAAGGCCAGCTCATCGGTCACCGTCTTGCCCGCCAGCGCCGCGCCCGCATCCAGCAGCTTTTGCACCGTGGGCGCCGTCTGCGTCTTGATGCCGGACAGGGCCAGCAGCAGCGGGTTGCCGCCCCCCGTGGGATAGCCGGCAATGTCGAACAAGTCCTTCACCCCAAAGTACAGGCCGCTGAGCGGGCCGGTGGCCGCATGGCGCACAGGCACATCGGGGTAGGGAACAAAGGCGTGGGCAGGGTCGTGCAAGGGCATGGTGGGTTCAGTCCTGGGCAAAAAAGATAGAAACGCAGGGGCGTTAAAACGCGCTCTAAGCAGCGGCTAGCACGTTGGGGGCAAAGGCAGCCGCCGTTGCAGTGTGCACGCAGCGCGCCATATGGCCAGGCGCCAGCGTGACGGGCTCCGGCACCGCTTGCAGGCAGGCGGCCGTGGCCAGCTTGCAGCGCGGCGCAAAGGCGCAGCCCGGTGGGATGGCGGTCAGATCGGGCGGCGCGCCAGCAATGGTCTGCAGCGGCTGGCCGCGCTCCATCGCGCCATGGGATCGGCTTTGCAGCAAGGCCATGGTGTAGGGGTGGCGCGGGCTGCGGATCAGCTGCTCGGCCGTGCCCTCTTCCACAATGCGGCCCGCATACATCACCGCAATGCGGTCGGCCACTTCCACCGCCGCGCCAATGTCGTGGGTCACAAACACAATGCCCAGGCCCAGCTCACGCTGCAGCTCGCGCAGCAGCAGCAGGATCTGGATCTGCACCGTGGCATCCAACGCGGTGGTGGGTTCATCGGCCAGCAGCACCTGCGGGTTGCAGGCCAGGGCCAGCGCAATCATGGCCCGCTGGCGCATGCCGCCCGACATCTCATGCGGGTAGGCCTTGAGGCGCTGCTCGGGGCTGGGAATGCGCACCCGCTCAAACAGCGCCAGCGCGCGCTGCTGCGCCTCGCTGTGGCTCACGCGCTCGTGCCGGCGTATCGCTTCGACAATCTGCGCGCCCACCGGGTAGACCGGGTCCAGCGCCAGCAAGGGGTCCTGAAAAATCATCGCGCAGGTCTTGCCGCGAAAGTCGTTGAGCGCGCCGCCGCGCAGCGCCAGCACATCCTGGCCCGCGACCCGGATCTGGCCTTTCATCGTGGTCTTGCGCTCGGGGTGCAGGCGCAGCAGGCTGCGCAGGGTCACGCTCTTGCCCGATCCCGATTCGCCAATCAGCGCCACCGCTTCGCCCTTGGCGACCGACAGGCTCACGCCACTGACTGCCTGGACCACTTTCTTGCCGCTGGCAAACTGCACATTCAGGTCCTGGATCTGGACCAGGGGAAGAGAGGCTGTGTTCATCGTGGTGCTCCGGGTTCAGGCGGCCAGCGCAGCAGCGGCGGCCAGGGGATGGCCACTGCCGGGCTCATGCACCAGGCAGCGCGCGGCATGGTGCAGCTGCACCGGGGTAACGGCCGGCGCGGCCTGGGCGCAGACCGGCGCCGCCTGCGGGCAGCGCGGGTGAAAGCGGCAGCCCGTGGGCGGGTTGATGGGGTTGGGCGGGTCACCGGCCAGCGGGGCCACCAGGGTGCGGTTGCTCGGGTCCATCGACGGCACCGACGACAGCAAGGCCTTGGTGTAGGGGTGGGCCGGCGCGGCAAACAGCGCATCCGAGGGGCCAATCTCGGCCACCTGGCCCAGGTACATCACCATCACCCGGTCGCTGATGTAGTGCACCACGCCCAGGTCATGGCTGATGAAGACATAGGTCAGGCCAAACTCGCGCTTCAGATCGGCCAGCAGGTTCAGCACCTGGGCCTCGACCGATTTGTCGAGCGCAGAGACGGCTTCATCCAGGATCACCATGCGCGGCTGCAAGGCCAGCGCGCGCGCAATGTTGATGCGCTGGCGCTGACCGCCCGAGAGCTCATGCGGGTAGCGCTCGGCAAAGCGGGCCGGCGCCAGGCCCACCCGGTCCATCAGGTGGTGGGCGCGGGCCACCGACTCCTTGCGCGAGACGCCATGCACCTGCGGGCCAAAGGCGATCGAGTCCTCGATCGTCAGGCGCGGGTTGAGCGAGGCATAGCTGTCCTGGAACACCATCTGCACCTGGCGGCGAAACTCCTTGAGGCTCAGGTCGCGCGATCCCACCGTGCGGCCGTCAAACACCAGCTCGCCGGCGGTCGGGTCCATCAGGTGCATCAACAGGCGCGCCGTGGTCGACTTGCCGCAACCGGACTCGCCCACCACGCCCAGGGTCTCGCCCTTGAGCACCTCGAAATCGACGCCATCGACAGCGCGCACCAGCTTGCCTTGCTTGAGCGGGAAATGCTTGGTCAAACCGCGCACCGTCAGCAGCGGCTGGGCCGGGCCACCCACATCGGCGGCCAGGGTGGCGGCCGGGGCTAAAGAAGAAGGCTGGAGCATGGCTTACCCCTTGTTGTCCATGGCCGTGCGCAGGCCATCGGAGAGCAGATTGAAGGAGATGGAGGTGATGAAGATCATCAGCCCCGGCAAGGCCGCCACCCAGGGCTGGGTGTAGATCGCCGTGCGCAAGGTGTTGAGCATCAGGCCCCATTCGGGCTCGGGCGGCTTCACACCCAGGCCCAGAAACGACAGGCCCGAGGCCAGGATCATCGACACCGCAATCAGGCTGGTGGCGTAGACAAAGATGGGGCCCAGCACATTGCCCAGCACATGCACCCGCACGATGGTGAAGGCGCTGGCCCCGGTGGCACGCGCGGCCTCCACATAGTCGCGGTTGCGGGCCTGGGCCGTCACGCTCTCGGCCACGCGGGCGATCTGCGGGATGAAAACAATCGTCAGCGACACCAGCGAGTTGAAGATGCCCGCGCCCAGTGCACCCGACAGCGCAATGGCCAGCAGCACCGAGGGGAAGGCGTAGAACACATCGATGGTGCGCATGATCACCGTGTTGGTGCGGCCACCGGCGTAGCCGGCCACAATGCCGATGCCCGTGCCGATCACAAAGGCCAGCAGCACCGGGGTGATGCCCATGAACAGCGACAGGCGCGCGCCCATCATCAGGCGCGAGAGCATGTCGCGGCCCAGCTCATCACTGCCCAGCGGCAGGCCCGCGGTGCCAATAGGCTTGAGCCGCTTGAGCATCGAGGCCAGGTAGGGGTCGGACGGCGTGATCCAGGGCGCCAGCGCCGCCACCACAATCAGCAGCACAATGACGGCGGCCGCGCCCATGGCCACCGGGTCGCGCAGCAGGCGCTGCAGCACCGAGGACCAATAGCCGCGTGAGCGCTGGGCCGGCAGCGGCTGCACCTGGGCCGCTGCTGCATCGGGAAGGGAAAGACTGGTCATGGGGACGGAACCTCCAGAAATCTGCGCTCAGCGGGCGATGCGGGGATCGAGCAGGGTCTGCACCACATCGATGATGAGGTTGAGCAGCACAAAGAAAACGGCCAGCACCAGGATGGAGCCCTGCAGCAGCGGCAGATCGCGCTGGAAGATGGCCTGGTTGAGCAAAAAGCCGGTGCCTGGCCAGGAGAACACGGTCTCGATCAGGATGGAGCCGCCCAGCAGGTAGCCCAGCTGCAGGCCCATCACCGCCAGCGCCGTGGGCGCTGCATTTTTGAGCACATGGCGGAAGATGCCCAGATGGCCCAGGCCCTTGGCCTTGAGGCCGAGGATGAACTCCTGGTCCAGCAGCTCAGCTACCAGCGCCCGCACGGTGCGCGCAATGATGCCCATGGGGATCACCGACATCGTGATGGCCGGCAGGACCATGAACTGCACATGCGCCCAGTCCCAGGCCCAGTCGCCCGAGCCACCTGGCCCCGCGCCCGTCGCTGGCAGCCACATCAGCTGCGACGAGAAGACGATCACCATCACCATGCCCAGCCAGTAGTGCGGCACGCTGACGCCCAGCATCGACAGCATCGAGCAGCTGCGGTCCACCCAGGAGTTGCGGAAATACCCCGCCACAAAACCAAACAGGCTGCCCAGCACAAAGCCGATCAAGGTCGCCACCACGGCCAGGCGCAAGGTGTTGACCACGGCGGCCATCACCTCGGTGGTCACCGGCCGGCTGGTGGCAATCGACTGGCCCAGATCGCCCTGCAGCGCGCGCCAGACCCAGCGCAGAAACTGCTCGGGCAGCGGCCGGTTAAAGCCGTAGAGCTCGCGCATCTGGGCCTGCAGCTCGGCTGATGCATCGGCGGGCAAGACCGACACCAGAGGGTCGCCGGGCGCGATATGCACCAGGGCAAAGCACAGCAGGGCCACGCCCAGCATGATGGGCAGGGTGTAGACAATGCGTCTGAACAGGTAGGCAAGCATGGCGGATCAGAGGTTCGTGGGGGAGAAGCGGACCATGCGGGGTCGCACTGGCGGTTTGGGCCATCGGCCTGCGCCCGGCATGCAGCGGTGTCTCAGCACCGGTCTGCATGCCCGGGGACGCCCGGCTTACTTCATCGTCATCGTCGCGATATCGATGAACCAGCTTTGCGGCTGCACCACATGGCCGACCTTGGCCGACATGGCGCGTGGGCCCACATCGTGTGCCACAAAGAGGAAGGGCGACTCATCGACCACCAGGGTGTGCAGCTCGGCCAGGGCCTTGTCGCGCTCCTTGGCATCAAAGGTGGTGCGGGCCTTGTCCACCACCGCATCGACCTGCTTGTTGCTGTAGAAGCCCCAGTTGTTGGACAGCGGCGGGAAGGACTTGGTGCTGACAAAGCGCACCATCGCAAAGAAGGGGTCCATGGTGGCCGCCGTCACATTGGTGGCGCTGGCCTTGTTGGCACCCGGGTCCTTGGCGCCCAGGCGCCAGCCGGAGAACAGCGTGTTCCACTCCACCACATCAAACTCGACATCAAAGAAGCATTCCTTGAGGTTCTGCTGGATGAACTCGTTCATCGGCAACGGTTGCATCTGGCCCGAGCCCGAGGCGGAGGTCTGGATCTTCACCTTGATCGGCTTGCTGGCGCTGAAACCGGCCTGCGTCATCAGCGCCTGGGCGGCCTTCACGTCGTACTTGATCTGGAAGCTGGGGCTACCGCGCCAGGGGTGGCCGGGCTCGAAGATGCCGGTGGCCGGCTCCATCTGGCCATTCAAGAGCTGCTTCATGCTGGCGCGGTCCACGCAGAGGTTGGCGGCATGGCGCACGCGCTTGTCCAGCCAGGGCGAGCCTTCAACAAAGGAAAACTGCCAAGGCCAGATGTGCGGCTGCAGGTTGGAATACACCTTGAAGCCGCGTGCCTTGATGGCATCGAGCGCATCGGGCGCCGGTGCCTCGATCCAGTCCACCTGGCCGCTCATCAGCGCAGCGGTGCGCGAGTTGGCCTCGGGCAGCGGCAGCAGCACCACCTTGTCGATGGTCGGCGTGCGCTTGGGGTCCCAGTAGCTGGCATTCTTCACCATCTCAAAGCGCTCACGCGGCACCAGGCGTGCGCCCTTGAAGGGGCCGGTGCCCGATGGGTCGGCGGCAAACGCCGTCCAGGCGGCCTTGCTGCGCTCGGCCTTGCCGCTGACGGAGGCCGGCACTGCAGCCAGCTTCTTGGCCCAGTGCGCGGGCGAGGCCATGAACAGATTGCTCAAGTTGATCGGCAGGAAGGAATCGGGCTCAGTGGTGGTCAGCTCGACGGTCAGGTCATCGATCTTCTTGGCGGACTTGAGCGTAGGCATGCGCGATGCGGTCACGCCCACCTGGGCCGGGTCAAACTGCTCGGCCTCCTTGTCCAGCACCTTGTTCACGTTCCAGACCACGGCATCGGCCGTGAAGGCGCTGCCATCGTGGAACTTCACGCCGGGGCGCAGCTTGAACAGCCACTTGGTCTTGTCCTTGGCATCCACCTCCCAGGACAGCGCCAGGCCCGGCACCAGCTCGCTGGGCTTGTCGGCCTTGCTCAGGTCCCACTGGGTCAGCGCGTCATACATCGGGATGCCGGTAAAACGGTTGCCCTCAAAACCCTGGTCGGGCTGGCCCGAGGTGCGCGGGATATCGCCCGCAGTCATTGCAATGCGCAGCACCTTTTCCTGGGCCATGGCAGCACCAGCGCCCAGCGCCAGGGTGACAGCCAGAGCCAGGCTTTTGAGCGCGGGACGGGAGACGGAGAAACCGGAAGACGCTTGCATCACAGGACCTTTCCAAGGAGTGGGGGATGACAAGTCCAAAGCAATCTGCGTGCCACATCACGCATATCGATAATCGATACAAGTGTTTGATTCATCGATATTTTTGGCATGCTTTATGCGAACGCTCTGCGCATTGATCGCCTCAACCCAGGAGTACCCGCATGACCCCCATAGACAGCCTGCGCATTGATGAAAACCGCCTCTGGCAATCGCTGATGGATCTCGCCCAGATAGGGGCCACGCCCAAGGGCGGTGTCTGCCGCATTGCCTTGACCGACGAGGACAAGGCCGGCCGTGACCAGGTCGTGCAATGGTTCCGCGACGCAGGCCTGCAGGTGCGCGTGGACGAAGTGGGCAATGTGTTTGGCCGCCGCCCCGGCACCGATCCGCAGGCACGCGCCGTGGCCACCGGCAGCCATATCGACACCCAGCCCACCGGCGGCAAGTTCGATGGCAACTACGGCGTGCTCGCCGGCCTGGAGGTGGTGCGTACGCTCAACAGCCATGGCATCCAGACCCGCGCGCCGCTGGAAGTGGCCTTCTGGATGAACGAGGAAGGCACGCGCTTCACGCCGGTGATGATGGGCTCTGGTGCATTTGCGGGAATTTTTGGTGCAGACCACATCCGCTCGCAACAAGATGGTGCAGGCATTACCGTGGGCGCTGAGCTGGCCCGCATCGGCTACCTGGGCGATGTGGCCTGCGGCGATGTGCCCGGGGGTGCCTTTGGCGCTTACTTTGAAGCGCATATCGAACAGGGCCCAGTGCTGGAAGCCTATGACAAGCCGATTGGCATCGTCAGCGGCGCGCTGGGCCAGCAGTGGTATGACGTGACCGTCACCGGCATGGACGCCCATGCCGGCCCCACACCGATGGACCTGCGCCATGACGCGATGCTCGCCGCCGCCCGCATGGTCGATGCCGTCAACCGCATTGCGCTGGACCAGGCACCGCACGGGCGCGGCACCGTCGGCCATCTGCAGGTGCTGCCCAACTCCCGCAATGTGATCCCCGGCCAGGTGAAGTTCAGCGTCGACTTTCGCAACCTTTCACAGACCGGGCTGGATGCGATGGACGCCGCCATGCGCGCCGAGTTTGCGCGGCTGGCCGCCCAGTGCCAATGCCAGGTGGAGATCACGCAGGTGGTGCGCTTTGCGCCCTGCATCTTCCACCCCGACTGCGTGGCCAGCGTGCGCGGCGCGGCCGATACCTTGGGCTACGACCACATGGAGGTCGTCAGCGGCGCCGGGCATGACGCCGTCTATGTGCACAGCGTGGCACCCACCGCGATGATCTTTGTGCCCTGCAAGGATGGCATTAGCCACAACGAGATCGAGGACGCCAAATCCGAGCACCTGGCCGCTGGCTGCAATGTGCTGCTGCATGCGATGCTGGCGCATGCCGGTGTAGCCTGATACGGCGCAGAAAGGCCATCAAAGCGGTAGAAGAACGTGGAGCGCTCGGGCTCCGCGTTTTTTTAGTCAGCCGGCAATAGCTGCGACACTGCCCGCGCACATTCAATCACCAGCGGCGCCAGCGCCTGCTGGGCATCGGCCATGTTCCAGCGACTGGTGGGGGGCGCCAGGTGGATGGCGCCCACCACCACGCCGCGTGCATTGAACACCGGCGCGGCAATGCCCATGTCGCCCAAAAACAGCTCTTCGCAGTTGGTGGCATAGCCCGTTTGCTGGCACTGCGCCAGGCGCTCCATGACGGCATCCACCGTCGTCAAGGTGGCGCGGGTGCGCGCGGGCATCGGGGCCTGTTGCAGCAGCGCGCGCGCCTCTGGCGCAGGCAGCTGGCTCAGGTAGGCGCGGCCGCAGCTGCTGGCATACAGCGGCACCTGGGTGCCCACCGGTGTCAGCACGGGGATGTGCTGGGTCGTCAGCACCTGGGCCAGGTAGACCATGTGCGTGCCCGCCGGCTCGGACAGGGTCGCCGTCTCGCCGCTTTGCCGCGCCAGCTGCGCCAGATAGGTGTGGGCGGCGCTGATCATCGGGTGCGCCTCCAGGTAGTTGAAGCCCAGCTCCACCACACGCGGCAGCAGCACAAAGCGCCGCGTGCTCGGGTGCTTGCCGATATAGCCCAGCGCCTGCAAGGTATGCACCGAGCGCTGGGCCGAAGCCTTGGTCATGCCTGCGGCCTGCGCAATCTCGGCCAGCGTCATGCTGCGGTGCGCGGCGTTGAAGGCACACAGCACCTGCAGGCCCTTGGCCAGCGAGAGGTTGAACAGGCTGTCGGATGGGAGATCGGACGTGGGCACCGGCGTGGGATTCGGTGCGGGCACAGCCGCAGACAAAGCCGCCACCGGTGGGTATGCCGGTGGCGTGCTGGGGGAGGTGCTGCGGGCTGCGGCTTCAGCTGAAGCGGCGGTGTCCGGCGATCGGCGGTGGGCGGTGCTGGTGCGCATGGTGCAAAGGCTGGGGGCAATGCCTCAGCCTTCGCAAGAAACGCACCAACTTGCAGCCTGGCCCTTCGCGGGGCGGCTGCATCCAGGTCTTAGCGGCTGCTGGGGAAGCTGAACACCGCGCCATCGCGCACACCGGCGCTGGGCCAGCGCTGGGTGATGGTCTTGCGCTTGGTGTAGAAGCGCACAGCATCAGGCCCGTAGGCGTGCAGGTCACCAAACAGGCTGCGCTTCCAGCCGCCGAACGAGTGGTAGGCGACGGGAACGGGCAGCGGCACATTGATGCCGACCATGCCCACCAGAATATGGTCGCTGAAGTAGCGGGCTGCTTCGCCATCGCGGGTGAAGATGCAGGTGCCGTTGCCGTACTCGTGCGCGTTGATCAGGTCCATCGCCTCCTGCAAGGTCTTGACGCGCACAATGCCCAGCACCGGGCCAAAGATCTCCTCCTGGTAGATCTTCATGCCGGGGCGCACGTTGTCGAAGAGGCACGGGCCCAGGAAGTAGCCTTCCTCGTGACCTGCCACCTGCAGGCTGCGGCCGTCGATCAGCAGCTTGGCGCCCTCTTGCACACCGCTGTCCACATAGGCCTTGACCTTCTCGAAATGCGGCTTGGTGATCAGCGGCCCCATGTCATTGCCGTTGTCGGTGCCCGGGCCCACCTTCATCTTGGCGATCTCGGCGCTGAGGCCCGCAATCATCTGCTCGGCCACCTCGTCGCCCACGGCCACCACCAGCGGCACGGCCATGCAGCGCTCGCCGCAGCTGCCGTAAGCGGCGCCCATCATCGCGGTCACCGCGTTGCTGATGTCGGCATCGGGCATCACCACCGCATGGTTCTTGGCACCGCCCAGCGCCTGCACGCGCTTGCCGCTCTTGCAGCCTTCGCCGTAGATGTACTCGGCAATCGGGGTCGATCCGACAAAGCTCACCGCCTTGACGCGCGGATCATGCAGCAGGGTGTCGACCGCTTCCTTGTCGCCATTGACGACGTTGAGCACGCCCGGTGGCAGGCCGGCTTCTTGCGCCAGCTGGGCAATGTACAGCGCGCTGGTCGGGTCGCGCTCGGAGGGCTTGAGCACAAAGGTATTGCCGCAGGCCACGGCCATGGGCCACATCCACAAAGGCACCATCGCGGGGAAGTTGAAGGGCGTGATGCCCGCCGTCACACCCAGCGCCTGGAACTCGCTCCAGCTGTCGATATTGGGGCCTACATTGCGGCTGTGCTCACCCTTGAGCAGCTCGGGCGCGTAGCTGGCGAACTCGACGTTCTCGATACCGCGTTGCAGCTCGCCATGCGCATCGGCCAGCACCTTGCCATGCTCGGCGGTGATCATCGCGGCGATCTTGTCGGCGTTCTGCTCCAGCAGCACCTTGAGCTGGCCCATGATGCGCGCGCGCTTGAGCGGCGGCGTATTGCGCCAGGCGGGGAAGGCCTTTTCGCCAGAGGCAATCGCGGCCTCCACCGTGGCCTTGCTGGCCAGCTCCACGCTCACCGTCGATTGGCCCGTTGCCGGGTTGAACACCGGCTGCGTGCGGCCGCCATCGTGCACGATCTTGCCGTCGATCAAATGGCCTACCGTGGCCGTCACATTCTTGTCGTGGTTCATGTCAGTCTCTCTTGGATGCAATTCAAAAACAGCACCGGCGCCACGAGGGGCCCTTTGCAAAACTCCCTGCCTTGGTCTGAACACGGACTCGGGCGATCCGCTGCGTTGTCTTCCTTGTCAATAGCTCGCTATTGACTGCGAAAGACGCCTTGCGTCTCATCCCGATCCGCGTCCATCCCATTGGGCGAGGGTTCTGCAAAGGGCCCCATAGGACGCCAGATAGCAAATAGCTCTTACACGTGTCAGTTGGTCTCAGCCAGCGCGTCACCCAGCGCATTGATCAGGCGGTCGATCTCGGCCTTTTCGCTGATAAAGGGCGGCGCCAGCTGGATGGTGTCGCCACCATAGCGCACGTAGAAGCCTTTTTCCCAGCACTTCATCGCGATCTCATAGGGGCGCTTGGCCGGCTCGCCGGGCAGCGCGGCAATCGTAAAGCCAGCAGCCAGGCCGTAGTTGCGGATGTCGGCGATGTGCTTGGCGCCCTTCAAGCTGTGCACCGCGTTTTCAAAGTACGGCGCCAGCGCCTTGACGCGGCCGGGCATGTCTTCTTTTTCCAGAATGTCCATAACCGCCACGCCAGCCGCGCAGGCCACCGGGTGGGCCGAGTAGGTGTAGCCGTGGGCAAACTCCAGCATGTACTCGGGGCCGCCTGCGGCCATGAAGGTGTCGTAGATGTCCTTGGTGACCACGCAGCCGCCCAGCGGCTGGGCGCCATTGGTCACCTGCTTGGCAAAGTTCATGATGTCGGGCACGACGCCAAAGGCTTCGGCGCCGGTCCAGGCACCGCAGCGGCCAAAGCCGGTGATGACTTCATCAAAAATCAGCAGAATGCCGTTTTGCGTGCAGATCTCGCGGATGCGCTCCAGGTAGCCCTTGGGCGGGATCACCACGCCAGCCGAGCCCGAGAACGGCTCGACGATCACCGCCGCGATATTGCTCGCGTCATGCAGCGCGATCACATCGAGCAGCTTGTCGGCCAGCGCGCGGCCGCCTTCATCGGACATGCCCTTCTGGAAGGTGCCGGCCGGTGGCTGGGTGTGGGGCAGGTGGTCGGCCACAATGCCCTGGCCAAACATCTTGCGGTTGCCGGCAATGCCGCCCACCGAGATGCCGCCGTAGTTCACGCCGTGGTAGCCTTTCTCGCGGCCCACCAGCACCGTCTTGCCGGCCTGGCCCTTCAAGCGCCAGTAGGCGCGCACCATCTTGAGCGAGGTGTCGGCCGCTTCCGAGCCGGAGCCGGTGAAGAACACATGGTCCAGGCCCGCAGGCGTGTGTTCCTTGATCTTGTTGGCCAGCGCAAACGAGGCCGGGTGGCCAAACTGGAAAGCCGGTGCGTAGTCGAGCTGCAGCGCCGCCTTGCCAATCGCCTCGGCCACTTCCTTGCGGCCATGGCCAATGCCCGAGCACCACAGGCCCGAGAGGCCGTCAAAAATCTTGCGGCCATCGGCATCGGTGTAGTAGGCGCCCTGGCCGCTGACGATCATGCGCGGCTTGGCCTTGAAGTTGCGGTTGCCGGTAAAGGGCATCCAGTGTGCGTCCAGCCAGGCCGCATCGGTGCGCAGCTGCGTGCTGCCCGTCGTATCGTCAATCTGCACAAAGCTCATGTCTGCTCCTTGAATCCGCTTAGCGGCTACCGGTGTTGATACGCCATTGTGGGGTGCGAGGATGCTTATTCAAAGAATGAGATATCAAAGCTCACTTGCTGAATTCCGCAAGTAATACCGTTCACACAAGCCCGCAAAATGCAGCCAGCCGTCGCTGCATCTGCTGCTGTCCAGCATAGAAAATGCTACTAATAATATAGCTTTAATCGTTGAAGCAGAAAGCGTTAACACGCTGTTTCATGCTTCATCCCGGTGTCACAGGCCCTGGCTATCGTGGCGTTTTTTGCTGCCACCGGTACCGCCACCATGACCTCCCACGACCCTTCCGCCCGCCGCCGCTTTCTGCTCTCTTCCAGCGCCATTGCCGGCACGGGCCTGCTGCCCGGCATCCTGCGCGCGCAAACGGCCCCCGCGGCCATCACCCAGGATGCCGCGCGGCCGATGCTGCTGTCGGGCCTGCAAAGCGGGGATGTGCTGGCCCACAGCGCCATCGTCTGGGCGCGGGCCAGCCGCGAGGCGCGCATGCGCGTGGAATGGTCCACCACCAGTAGCTTTGCCCAAAGCACGCTGGTGCGCGGGCCCGACCTGCTGCCCGATAGCGATGGCACCGGCCGCATCGATCTGCAGGGCCTGCCCGCCGGGCAGGACATCTTCTACCGCGTGCTGCTCGATGACCTGGCCAGCAGCAACACCCGCAGCCCGGCGGTGCTGGGGCATTTCCGCACCCCGCTGGCCAGCCAGGGCCCTGCCACCCGCCCCTTTCGCCTGGTGTGGAGCGGCGATACCGTGGGCCAGGGCTTTGGCATCAACGAGGGCATCGGCGGCATGCGCATCTATGACGAGATGCGCAAGGCCAACCCCGATGTGTTTTTGCACAGCGGCGACACCATCTATGCCGATGGCCCCATCGCCGAGACCGTCGCGCTGCCCGATGGCAGCACCTGGAAGAACCTGGTCACGCCCCAGGTCGCCAAGGTGGCCGAGACGCTGGACGAGTACCGGGGCCGCTACCGCTACAACCTGATGGACCGCCATGTGCGCGCGCTGGGCAGCGAGGTGGCGCAGATCTGGCAGTGGGACGACCATGAGGTCACCAACAACTACTCGGACAGCAAGAGCGTGGCCAACGACAAGCGCTATACCGAAAAGAATGTGCAGCTGCTCACGGCCCGGGGCCGCCGCGCCTTTATGGAATACGCGCCCATGCGCCCCTTTGGTGCGGCCGAGCAGCAGCGCGTCTACCGCCACCTGCCCCAAGGCCCGCTGGCCGATATCTTTGTGCTGGACATGCGCAGCTACCGTGGCCCCAACAGCCACAACATGCAGGCCGCCGAAAGCGCCGAGACCGACTTTCTGGGCCGCCCCCAGCTCGACTGGCTGCTGGCCGGCCTCAAGGCCAGCACCGCCACCTGGAAGCTGATTGCCGCCGACATGCCCATCGGCCTGTTTGTGCCCGACGGCAAGGACGCCCAAGGCCGCGACCAATGGGAGGCCATTGCCAATGGCGAGCACGGCGTGCCCAAGGGGCGCGAGCTGGAGATGGCACGCCTGTTGAAGGGCATCAAGGATGCAGGCATCGACAACGTGGTCTGGCTCACCGCCGATGTGCACTACACCGCCGCCCACCACTACAGCCCCGAGCGCGCGCAGTTCAAGGATTTCGCACCGTTCTGGGAATTTGTCTCCGGCCCCCTCAATGCCGGCGGCTTTGGACCCAACGAGGCCGACCAGACCTTTGGCCTCGATGTTGTCTTTCACAAGGCGCCGCCCAAGGCCAACTCCGCCCCCAGCGAGGGCTACCAGTTCTTTGGCCAGCTCGATATTGACCACCAAAGCCGGGCACTGACCGTGGTGCTGAAGGACCTCAACGGCGCCGCGCTCTACACCAAGACGCTGGCGCCGCAGCAGGCCTGAGCCACGGGCCACGCGCCATAACGGTCAGCCGCAGACGCCATGGGGCGCTGCGGCTCTTTGGCATGGGCCACCGCTTGCAACGCGCAGCACAGAGCACCGCCCAGCTTGGGCGCATACTGCCCCCTGGAGTCCACCTTTGGAGCAAGCCCCATGCCTACCACCACCGCTCTGGTCGATGCCCTGGACCACCTGGTGCTCACCGTGCACAGCATTCCGCGCAGCATTGCCTTTTACGAGCGGGTGCTGGGCATGGAGGCCCAGGAGTTCAAGCCTGGCCGCCATGCGCTGCACTTTGGCCGGCAAAAGATCAACCTGCATGAGATCGGCCATGTCGTCGACCCGAACGTGAAGCATGCAACCCCTGGCTCTGCCGATGTCTGCTTTCTGACCCGCATGCCCTTGGCCGATGTCATCGCCCACCTGCAGCGCGAGCAGGTCGCCATCGTGCAGGGGCCGGTGCGGGCCACCGGTGCGCAGGCCACGCTGCAGTCGCTGTATTTCTACGACCCCGATGAGAACCTGATCGAGGTCGCCAACGAGGTGCAGTGACTGAAGAGGTAGGGCTTGGTTAGCGCTTGACCGCCGCATCGCACCAGCGCTGGGCCACCGCTGGCGAGGTCATGCACACCACCTCCTGGGTGACGGTCGTCACCGCCCGCTCCAGCAGCTGGATATCGGCCTCATGCTGGCGGGCCACATGCGGGTCTTCAAAGAAGATCGCGCGCTGGCAGCGGCGCTCCAGCACCAGGTCGGCGATTTGCGCATCGCCCCCGAGTGGGCCGCTGTTGAAGCGGTCCACCCAGGGCTTGTCCGCCGGCCAGCCCTTGCTCCAGGCCAGCTCGTTGAGCTTTTGGCCAGTGGTGCCGGTACCCACGCGGCGGCGGTAGCGCGAGAGCAGCGCAAAATTGCGCTCGCAAAAGTCCAGCATCGCCGGCTTCATCGCATCGTGGGCGATCAGCGCCAGGGTCTGGTTGCCATAGTCGTGCAGGCGGTCGGCCTGGCGGTCGGGCGCCAGTCCGGCGTGGATGCGCTCCATCTCCACCCAGTCGCGCGCGCTGGCTGCCGTCGAGATAAAGGGTTTGCCGTGGATCACGCACTGGCGCTTCAAGGCCAGCGCCTCGGGGAAGATCGAGGACGGGTCCACTGGGTCGATCAGGTAGATAGCGCCGTCGAGCACGCGGTTGTCGCCCGGCATGCCCACCACCTCGGCCACCAGCTTCATCAGCCCGCCTTCGCGGCCATAGGGGTAGCGCACCATGCCCTTGTAGCCTTTGAGCATTTCTGCCGCTGCAATCGCGTCATAGGTGCGGCCCACCGCATGGAACCCGATGTTCAGCTCCCGAATCCCCTGCTCGCAGGCGCGCAAAAAGCTGAACAGTGCAGCATCCTCGTTCTGGTGGTGCAAACGGTTGGCGGCAAGGCCTAAAAGCATGGTCGATCCCGTGGGTGTGGCAAGCGACTGGAAATATAGCGCCAAAACCACAGCTCGGGTGTGACAGCCGACTGGCGCAGGGGCTCAATGCACTACCAAATCCATAGCACCAAGCCCCCGGGTCACAGCCAAGCAACCGCCTTTTACCTGGCATGAGCACCCTGCCCCATCAAGCCCGGCTCGCCCACCAGGTCTGCAGCCGAAACCCCAGCCACAGCACCAGCAGCATGGCCGCACCAAACACCCAGCCGCTCAGCGCACCCGCCATGCCGCCCGACAGCAAGGTGCCCACGGTGCAACCAATACCGGTCATGGCGCCCCAGCCCAGCAGCACGCCGCCCAGCAAACCCCGGCCCGCATCGCGCCCGGTGGGCAGGCGCGGACGGAACTGGCCACTGGCAAAAGCGGCGATAAACGCGCCGGCCAGCAAGCCCAGCAGCACCAGCGCATTGGGCGTGGCCCAGGTGGCTGCCGGCAAGGTAGCGCAGCCGGCAAAGCCATCGAGGCCATTGAGCCGCTCAGGCACCCAGCCCTGGCCTTGCAACGCGCCGCGCACCTGGCTGCCGAGCAAGGCCGTCACGCCCAGCGGCCGCATGCGCACAATGGCGGCGGTGGCGATCAGGCCGACCAGCAGGCCGCCCAAGGCATAGTTCCAGCGCCCTTGCCACAGGCTGCGCCACAGCGCAGTCACGCTGCGCGGCGCAGCCGTTGCGGGTACTGCAGGCAGCGGCAAACTGCGCTGGCGCTGCTGCACATGGCGCTGCCACACCCAAGCGGCCCAAGCCGCCAGCACGCCCAGCTGCAATAGCAGCGCGCCGCCATAGCCCAGGTGCTGCGGCAGCCAGACGACGGGCGCATCGGCCACCGCCAGGCTGTAGAGCGGGTTCCAGGTCTGAAAGCCCAAGGCAAAACCCAGCGCCGTGCCCAGCAGCGCAAACGGCGATGCGGCCGAGCCCTCCGCCAGCCGGTACCAGTGCGCGCTGATGCAGGAGCCCGACACCAGCATGCCCGCCCCAAACGCCAGGCCCGCCAGCACCAGCACCCAGCTCACCGGGCCAATGTGCATATCCGGCGGCAACTGCCCCCCCTGCGGGTGGGGCACCCAGCTGCTTTGCACCACGGTCATGCCCACCACGCCCACGGCCAGCGCCAGAATGATCGCCAAAATCCCGCGCGGGTCATCGCGTTGCAGCCAATCGCGCGCATGGCAGTAAAAGCAAAAGCGCGAGCGCTGCAGCACCACGCCCAGCGCCAGCCCAATGGCCAGCGCAAACACCAGGGTGCGCCCGCCATCGCGCTGCAGCAAGGCCTGCTGCAAGAGCCATAGCGCCAGCAGCAGCACCACGGCTGCCACCGGCTGCCAATAAGCGCTCGCAGCGCTGGCAGCCCCGGCCGCGCGCTGCCCGGCAGCAGTGCCCGCAACTCCCAAACTCCCACTGGAATCAGTCATGGCATTACATCCAAAAAAATGCCCGCGCAAGGCGGGCAGTGAACACAGGACCGAGCCCATGCGGAGACATTCAATACACCAAAGAATCGGCTTACTTGGCTGCCCAGATCGTGCCGGCCGGGTTGTTGATCGGCACACCGACGCTGTTGCCGTATTCGGTCCAGGAGCCGTCATAGTTCTTCACCTGGTAGCCCAGGATCTTGCTCAGCGCAAACCAGGTATGGCTGCTGCGCTCGCCAATGCGGCAGTAGGTGATGATGGGCTTGCTGCCGTCGATGCCGGCATCGGCATAGAGCTTTTGCAGATCGGCCCGCGATTTGAAGGTGCCGTCCTCATTGACCGCCTTGCCCCAGGGCACATTCACTGCGCCAGGGATATGGCCCGCGCGGATCGACAGCTCGGGCACGCCGGCAGGTGCAAACACCTTGCCCTGGTATTCGTCGGCCGAGCGGATATCCACCAGCTGCGTGGCGCCCTTGCCTTCCACCGCCGCCAGCGCATCGCCCAGGCGGGCGCGCAAATCGGTGTTGACCTGGCCCACACGGTAGGTGGTGGCGGCGTAGTCCGGCGCGCGGTTGTTCAGCGCACGGTTCTCGGCCTCCCACTTCTTGCGGCCGCCATCGAGCAGCTTCACGTTCTTGACGCCATACACATCAAACACCCAGGCGCCCCAGGCCGCAAACCAGTTGTTGGTATCGCCGTAGAGCACCACGGTGGTGTTGTCGCTCACGCCGCCCTTGGACAGCAATTGCTCAAACGCCTCCTTGCTGACAATGTCGCGGCGCACCTTGTCATTGAGGTCGTTGTGCCAGGAGAAATTGACCGCACCCGGAATATGCGCCCGCTCATACAACCCCGGGTTCACGCTGACCTCGATCACCCGCACATCGGGCCGCTGCAGGTTGGCCGCCAGCCATTCGGTGCTGACCAGCGCGCCCGCAGGCACCGCCTGCGGCGTATTGGCAAAGGCAGGGCTCGCGCCCCAAACGGCTGCCGCGATGGTGCCGGCAATCAAAACGCGCCAAGGCGCTGCTGTGCGGATAGTCATGCTGTGTCGTCCTTCAGGTCATGGGAGAAAAGGCTGCCATCACGGCAGGGCCTGCTTGCACTGTGCCGGTTGCAAGCAGCTACTCCAACTGAGGAATGCGCAGATGCATATGTGATCTGCGCGCTTGACAGGGGCCAAGCATGAACGACATCGGTGCAGCGCCAGCCTGAACTGGGCTGGGCTGCTTCCACTTTGGGAGCTAGAACGCCTCCCTAACCCCTTGGGCTAACCCCAGCCAAGCCGGGTTTCTCAAGCCTGGCTGACCGAATCCGCCCACTGCTGCGCCGTCTGCAGCCGCGCACGCGGCCCAAAGCTGCTGGTGCTGCTAAGGGTGATGTTGTGGTGCGCAATCACCTGCTGCGGCGTGACGGCGGCATTGCCGCAAGTGGTGTGCGCATCCTCCAACAGCACAACAGGGTAGCCATGGCGCAACGCGGCGCGCGTGGTCACATCCACGCAGTACTCCGTGTGCATGCCCCCAATCACCAGCTCCTGCACGCCCAGGTTTTGCAGCATGGGCAATAGGTCGGTCTTCCAGAATGCATCGCCGGTGGTTTTGTCCAGGGTCAGGTCGGTGCTCTCCACCTGCAGGCCATCGGCCAGCTGCCATCCGGGCGTGCCGGCTTCCAGGCCAGGCTCGGCGTGGCGCACCCAGATGATGGACGTTTTGGCTTGGCGCGCGGCGGTGGTGACCTGGTTAATGCGGGCAATCAGGGTGGGACAGTCCCAGGCGGCGTTGGTGCCGGTGCAGAGGGATTGTTGGATGTCTATGAGGAGGAGGGCTGTGGGCATAAGGGATCTGTCGCTCGGGGACCAAGTCTTGCACAGAAATTTTGATGAGGATATGGAGCTTGAAAAGGTGGTTACCTTAGAAATACATTTAAATTTTTCTTGCTGAAATTACGAATTGAGCAAAAAGCGTGCAAGCACAGCAGCGAGGTACTACCGCAACTCTAGAATAGGTGTTGGTTGTTAGCATCTTCGCTGGATTCATACCATCGGCTAACGCAAGAAAACCGTAGCCATGAGCGTAGATCTCCTTATCCCCGAAGATCCTCCAGGAACTCCGATACAGGGCTGACACCCGCCACCAGAAGCCGATCCCGCGCCCGTGTGCAGGCCACATACAAGAGGTTGCGTTCGGTGTTGTAGATCTCTTCAATGTCGGCGTCGTCCGTGACTGCCTCGACGCGTTCCTGCAATGGAATCACCTCGTCGTCGCAGGCCATCACAACCACCGCACGGAACTCCAAACCTTTTGCCAAGTGCATGGTGCAGACACTGGCTTGTCCATTTGTTGTCTCCACATGCTCGTCCAGTACGCTGAACGGAATGTCTGCCGCTGTGACGGCGGCCACCGCGCGTAAGATTTGAGGCTCTGACCTAACAAAGACGCCCAACTCGTGTGGGGCCAGTCCTTCTTTCACCCGCTCAATAAGCCATGCAGTAACTGCTTTACACTCAGCCACCTCGGACTTGAATGAGCGAATGTCGGGAGCTGGCCCATTGAAGACTGACACAGTACCGCGACGGTCTTCGGTGTTACCGTCGACGTCTGAAACATCAGGCCCCAACAATTGATCCGCTTGGACTCGAATTTGGTGAGAGGTCCGGTAATTGATGTTCAGCGTGCGTGATCGCCCACGAACATCCACACCCAATGATTTCCAAGAAAATGGTTGCTGGAAAATGCGTTGCCCCAGATCACCGGCGAAGAACAAGCTGTTAGGTCGGACTTTTCCATTGCTTGTGCTTGCAGCCGCCAGAAACTTGAGCTGCGCAATACTCACGTCCTGCGATTCATCGACCACCACAAAGTCAAAGGGTTGATGCGGCAGCGTCGCAGCTCTCTCTGCCAGGCGACTGAACATTTCTGCATGAGTGATCAGTTCTGCTTGTTTCAACGTATCTTGCGTTCGCTCGAAAACAGCCCACAGGGCGACACGCTGAGACTCAGAAAGCCGAGTCTTTCGCCCTAGTCGCTTCACATCCCTGTAGGCCTCCCAGGTCTTCAGCTGCCAAGCATCTACAAGATCATTCCACTCACCGAGCAGGAAACGTAGGCCGAACTTCAAAGTCGGGTCGACCTTTGCCGAGTCAAGCAACATCCGAATGATCTGAGTTTGAGATGCAAGTTTCGGCTTACCCCATTGCGCTGCATACAAGCGCGCGCCAATGGCCGACATGGACTGGACTTCAAGCCTCTCGGCAAGCCTCGGTTGATTGCTAATCAGGTTTTGCAGCTTGGTGGCCAGCGCACTGGCCAAGGTTTCGGAAAACGTTGCCAGCAGTACCCGGCTGTCTTGGTTGTGGCGAGCCAAGTGAACCGCGCGATGCAATGCCACAATGGTCTTGCCGGTACCGGCCGAGCCGGAGATACGCGCTGGTCCGGTGTAGTCGCGCTCTACCCAATGCCGCTGTGCAGGGTGAAGGAAGACAGTCCATTTCTCCCACGGGAAGTCGAGCGCACGCTCCAACTCTTCGACATCCTTCATTACCCGGAATCGGCGTTGCGCATCCGGGTGGCTGAATGGATCGGCACCTGGTTGGATCGCCACAACTGGCTTCGGCATGCCGCCTGTTGCTAACTCCAGCAGGGCCTCGGCAGCCTCGGCAGGAAGATGGTCAGCCAGCACCAGCAGGCTGTCTTCATCCACCTCGCGAACGTCAGCCAGCCATTCGGGCGGAACGCCGTAGCTCAACAGCTCTGTATCAGAGACTCCTCCGAACAATGCCTTTGGCTCGCGAAGAGGCTTTGATGCGCTCGATTTGCCACCATAAGGAACTGCAACCACTTCGCCAATGCGAACTACGATTTCTTCATAGCGTTCTCGAATCTCGACCCACTGTGCAGCCCCTGTCGTGGGATGCACTTCCAACTTTCGACGCTCGGCCCATTTATAGGCCTTGTCATGGTGATCGACATAGCAGAGTAGGAAACTGGTGGCAGTTTTGTGTACGATCAGGCGAATGTCGCTGCTGACCCTGACCGACCAGAAATTCTTGTCTTTCGATTGCTCAATCCTGTGCAGGCTCATGCTCGGATGAGCAGGGTTCAACTGCAAGTCAAACGCTGTAGTCTTCACAGCCTTCTGCTCATCCCCTGTAAGTTTCGCGAGGCTGTCGGTAAAAGTATCGGCGATCCGGAAATCCACAGAATTTCTCCTTAAGTCAGACGCTTTTGGGGATGGACCCTGACGTCCATGACGTGCCCATGAATAGGATGATGTTCGCGTCTGCACCAAGGTCCGAAGGCGGGTCTTCGTTTTCGAAGATGATCACTTGGACAGTTCTCCCATTGTCTGTCGCAGAAGATGCATCTCCGCTGTATAGGCGGAATGGGCAAGCCAGCAGCCACCACGTCTGCTAACGCAGAAGCACCAGTTGCGGGCGCTATCAATCGGCTGTACGAAATCATGCGATCTTGAATACCTTCATCACTTCATCGCCCAGATGATTGATCACCTTCACAGCAATGCGGCCGGATTTTGGTCTATCGAATGGGCGCGACGTGTCGCTGTTTAGGGTCGCCCAGGCTTCTTCATTGATCTCGGCCTTCAGCGTTGTCTTGAGAGCCTTGTAAGGGTCATTAGCACCTAGGAAGTAGGCATGGCGCACGAAGAAGCTTTCTTCGTTGTAGTCGGTGTCAATGAACCAGCAAGCGATGCCGTCGGCGCCATCACTGCGCACCTCACCGGTGTTGGGATGGAACACATCCACGCCGTTGACTTTGACGCAAACCTGGCCCTCGGCGGCATCGAGAATGTCAATGTCAGGTTCGCCGAAGATCACGAACAGGTTGCCCTTACCGGTGTTCTTGAGGTCTTCAGCCATGTGCAGGTCGGCGTTCATGCGAGCCTTCAGCACAGGGATACGGCCCAGTTTCTCGAACTCTGACGAGTGCGCGTCATAGTTGAACGCGCAAGCAATCAATACGTCGAAGCCAGCGTCTCCAGCCTCGCGCGCGGCGGAAACAAGGTCAGGTCGAGACACCGTGCCGAACTCCGGTCCTATGAAGATCGCTGCTCGCTTCTCGCCCGTGTTGTCTTCATACAAACCTTCGCCGCAAACTAGATCACCGGGCCACGGCACCAGCGAAGTAAAGGCGATCTTGTCTTCCTTGTGGGCCTGCTGCACGCCAGCGTTCTTGAGGTTTTCAAGAATGATCTGAACGAAGCTGCGCACGGCGTTGTATTCGGCCTGCTGCTCGGCCACCTTCGGGTCGTTGGGGTCGATCAACTCGTCGTTTTCATCGACACCAAGCACGCGGTGCGGTGACAGGCTTTCAACCGTGAACGGTCCGGCTACGCGGACCTTTTTCCTGTCCTCGTACGGCTTGTCGTAGAGGAACTCGAACTCTGCCTTGGCGGCTATGGATGTATCGATCTCCTGCTGACGGGCGATGCGCTGCTTCCACCAATCGGAGTGCAGCGTTTTGGCCTCGTCCGGCCACTTCGCATCCGCTTCACGTGGTACTTCCCATTCAGGCCAAGCCTTGCTCAATGCCTGGTTGAGCTGATCGCGCAGCGGCTCCAACAGCAACTGATGCTTGTCAAAGATGACGTCAATCTCGGCATTGTTGGCAATGGACTTCAGCGTAATGTGCGGCATCCGCTCGTAGACGAAGCCCTGGCGCACATTGCCCTGTGTAGGCGCGCTCGACGGGGCGCTGCGCGTGACCTCGGCTTCCTTGATTTGCCCGTCTCGGCTGTCGGCCAGTAGGTAATAGGGGTAGCGGGCGCCCATAATACGGGCACGCGCCAAGGCCAGCGCCACACGTGAAGTGTCGATGGTAATCCAGCGACGCCCCCATTGTTCAGCAGAGTGAGCGGTTGTACCTGAGCCACATGTAGGATCAACAACAAGGTCGCCCGGGTCAGTACACATCAAAAGACAGCGTTGTACTACCTTGGTGTCGGTCTGAACGACGTAAACCCGCGCATCGCCTACAAATCCGCCCCCGGCCGTATCAAGCCACACATTATTTCGCTTTTGGGTGACGTAGTCTTTCCAGAAACGAGCAAAGCGGAGTGTGTTGCCCTTTCGTATCAGTCGGTTTGCCCGCGCGAGGCGGTTCATGTTGCGCTGAGTAGTCGTCCAATGCCGATTCTTCGGTACCGTATAGCTGGTACCTTCAAATTCATATGAGTAGCCCAATGAATCAACCCAACCGTCTGAGTTAAGGGGATTGCGTGCAATCGGCTCACCCAGCTTCGTTACCATGGTTGGATCGTCGAAATCTAGGTCGCGGACGAGCGCCCTATCAAACGGTCCTCGCTCGACAGTGTCAAAGAATGCGATATCAGCCTCGGAAAATTCCTTGACATCCGGAACCGAGCGGAACTTCAGTACTGACTTGCGTTTCGCGAACCACACTATGTGATCGAAGTTTGACTGCAAGTAGTTGGTGTCGAACGCCCCTGATTTTTTGAAGGCAATTACGGCGACAGCGTTTTCCTCGCCAAAAACCTCGTCCATCAAAGCTCGGACACGATGCACATTTTCCTCGCCAATCTGCACGAATATCGATCCGCTATCGTTCAGGAGGTCGCGAGCAACCGTTAACCGATCCCGAAGATAGGTCAAGTATGAATGGATGCCATTCCGCCATGTATCTCGAAACGCTTTTACCTGCTCTGGTTCGCGCGTGATGTGCCCCGCGTTGCCATCCTTCACATCACGGCTGGTCGTGCTCCACTGGAAATTGCTATTGAATTTGATGCCATAGGGCGGGTCGAAGTAGATGCACTGCACCTTACCGCGCAGCCCTTCGCGCTCTGCCAGCGAAGCCATCACTGCCAAGCTATCACCCAATATCATGCGGTTGGCCCAATGCGCGTCATGGGCGTAGAACTCGGTTTTGGCGTCCTCATTGGGTAGGCCGTTGAAGTCAGCAAACATGTCGACCTGCGGTGCCTCGGTGCCTTGCGCACGTTCGGTCTGCCTCTTCAGATCGTCGATCAAAACCTTGGGGTGCACCTTCTCCTGGATGTATAGCGGCGGCGCATGCACCACGAGGTCTGACCAATCCTGCTCGTCCTTCCCGCGCCAAAGCAGCTGCGGGTCCAGATCGCGGTTGCGACCTTCGCGTTCACGCGGATACGCCACACGCACCGGGCTCTGCTGCTCCTTCTTCATGACCGACTGATACTCGGCCGTTGGGATGTTCTTGCGGGTGGCGTCTTCGTGCTTCAACGTTTCAACGCTCAGCGGGGTGTTCTTCTTGGTAGCCATCTCAGAGTGCGCCCTCGGGTACTGATTCGGTGGCCGGGACAACGGCGTCGATCATCTTGTTGAATTCGGCTTCGACCTTCTTGGCGAAGTCATGCTGCATTTGGTACACGTCGACGAACTCGACAAAGGCCCAACGGCCGTAAGCGCCCAGGTTGTTGACGCCAGGCACCCAGTAGGTGTCCATGGTCAGTTTCTTGTCTTTGGCATCTTCGCCACGGTAGCCCTTGATCTCAACAATGAGTTTCAAAAGGTTGTCAGGACCGTGGCCGTCGTCGATCTGCACAATGAAGTCGGGCCGGTACTTGCGCGTCTCCGAGCCGTAGCGGTACGGCACCTCCAGGCCCAGGTTGTGGTTTTTGACGTAGGCCACCACGCGCGGGTGTCGTTCAACCACACGGCAGAACTCTGCCTCCCAGTCGCTATCAAGAATCACCCAGTTCACATGGCACTTGGGTGGCGGGCCGTTGGTCTCCCAGCGTTCAGTCTTCGAGGTGTTGAAGTTGACGAATCGGGTGGTGCCGGTGGCGTTGTACGGGTCCAGGACCGCCTTGATGGGTCGCATATTGCCTTGCTCGGCCTTGGTGATGGCCGCAGTTATGCGGTTGCAGGCCTCGTCGGCCAGCTCCTGGTACATCAGCTGTGCGGGGTAGGTGTCGCCCTTGCAGGTCAGACAGGTGTCCAGCCATTCCTTGGTGATGCGCTTGAGCTGGCCGAACAAGTGCAGCTTGGGTTCGTCACCGGGGTCGCGCCAATGGTTTATCAACAGACGCTTAGTGAGGTGCATCAGCAAAGTGGAGTGCCGCATGTCAGCCAAATGGTCCAGGCTGAGGTCAACAGTTTCACCGATGATGCCGGCATTCTGTGTAATCGATGGGCCGACCAAGTCAGGCGTTAGCACCAGCACAGAATCTGTGGTGAACTCAGCCATTAGACGCTCATCGGGCAACTCGACCCGGTAGCCCTGCACGCGAGGGAATTGAATCTCTAACGCGGCGCGGTCTTGCTGTGCCCGGACCTGCACTGTCTCACGTGGCGGCTGGGGCTTGGAGATCACCGGCTTGGCAGTGAAGTCAAACGGGATGCCGAGCACGTCGGCATATTCGACGTTGAACAGGCCTTCCTCGTTCAGATCGTAGGACTGACGGCGGAGGGCGCGGCCAATCACCTGCTCGCAAAGCAGTTGCGTGCCAAAGGCACGAACGCCCAGCACGTGAGTGACAGTGTTGGCATCCCAGCCTTCGGTAAGCATAGACACAGAGACGACGCAGCGAATCGAGTCACCCAATCGGCCCGCCTTGCCCACGGTGTTCATCACTTCGCGCAGCAGGCGAGCGTCATCAAAGTCTTTGCCGGAACGAAGTTCATCGGCCAAGGCACCGCCACGCTCGAATACTTCTTGCTTGAACTGTTCGATCTCTGGTCCTGCGGCGGCACGGAAGCTTTCGTCCAGTGCGTCACCAGACTCCAGCTGTTCGCTGTCGATCAGCAGCGTTCGAGGACGGCCGAAGGGGTTGCCGTATTCGTCGGTGTTGCGGAACAGTTCAAGCCGCCCAGCGACGGGCTTGGAGCTGCCATCCTCGTTCTCACGGTTGAAGCCGGAGATGAAGTCGTAGACCAGTTTGGACGTGGACGTGTTGTTGCATACCACGATGAAGCAAGGCGGCACCTTGATGCCAGCGGCTTGCCACAAGTCGAAGGTCTTCTTGTAATGACCATACAGGGCCTCAAGCGCCGTTTGCAGCTCAACCGGCAGACTCAAAGGGTCAAGTGACTTCGCAGCGCCTCGCCCCTTCTTGGGCATGCGGGTGCGGATGTGCTCCCACAGGTTGCGGAACTTCGGCATCTCGCCCCCGGGGATGTTGTCCGCCACAGGCACACGAGGCAGCTTGACGATGCCGCACTCGATGGCGTCCATCAGCGAAAAGTCGCTCATGGTCCAGGGGAACAAGGCGCCTTCAACGTAACCGGACCCAGCGAGGAAGAACGGTGTAGCCGACAGGTCAACCACCTTGGCGACGCCCAACTTGCGGTTGACGGCCTCCAAGCCAGTGATCCACATGCGCGCGGCTTCGTTGTTCTCGTCGGCTTCTTTCTTCTCGTCACCCTTCAGCGCCTCCAGTTCGGCGTCAGGCTTTTCGCGGTAGCAGTGGTGGGCCTCGTCATTGATGACCAGCACATTGGTCATGCCCATCAAGTCAGGCATGACACGTTGGAGCATCTGGCCCTCCGTTTCGAGGGTGTTCAGTTCATTGCCGCCACGGCCTTGCAGCAAGAGACGCCCACCTTTGGACAGCTCAATGCGCTCACGTAGTTTAAAGGCGTGGTAGTTGGTGATGACGATCTTGGCCCGGTTCAGATCGTCCAGCATGTCGCTGGGCACCAACTCGCGGCTGGCGTAATAACTTTCAGGGTCGTTGGGCTGCAGGACCCGCAAGCGGTCTTTGATGGTTAGGCCTGGTGCAACGACCAGAAAGCCGCGCGTGAACTTCTTGCTACCAGGACGGCGCACAGCATTGACGGTCTGCCAGGCGATGATCATCGCCATCACTGTAGTCTTGCCTGCGCCGGTCGCAAGCTTCAGGGCCAACCGCATCAACTCGGGGTTGGCGTCGTTGCTTGCATTAGCAAGGTGGTCCAAGAAGACCTGCCCAAGCTTGCCCATCTGCGGCGCCACCTCGGTCAACCAGATTACTGTCTCGACGGCCTCCACTTGGCAGAAGAATGGGCGGATGTTGTTGAATGAGTGATGTCGCCAGTGTTGCAGCAGACGCGCAGTTTCGGGAGTGACCCGCCAGTCAGTTGGGTTCTTGAGTGCACGCCACTTGTCCACTTCTTGCCGTACCGAGTTGATGACAGCCGTATGGTCGTATGCCTGCTTCTGAGTGGACAGTTCACCATTAAACAAAAAAACATCTTGTTTAGCCGTGCTCTTTTGCTTCTTGGCTTTGGGGATTGGAGTTATGAACTCAGCAAGGCGACGCGAATCCTCAACCCGCTGCGTAGGTTGCCCGGTTCCATCAAGCTCCCAATGCCGGCTGGGATACTCGTAAGGTGAGTTGAGAATTGGTTTATCAAAAAACTGGTTCGACATGTAATTCCCACATACTATTTCCCAATCTTCACCACCCTGATAGCGACGAGAAAAACTTACTAAATTAATAGAATTATCCATTATGCAGGGCGGCTGATTTGGGCCACTAAGTCTGAATTCAGAATTTTTTCAATCGGATTCGATTGCCAAGAAGTGCTCACCGTAAGGACTATCGACAAGGCGCATTGACGGCAAAGCCGTCAGACCCTCCAGCCGGTGAACCTTCCCCCCCAACACCCCCGCATAGCCTCCACAAACACCCGCACCTTAGGCAGCACCTGCCGCCGCGCCGGGTACACCGCCCATACCGCCAGCTCCTTGGGCTGTGCATCCTCCAGCGCAATGGCGACCAGGCGGCCTGACTGCAGATATTCCGCCGTGTAACAGCTCGACAGCAGCGCAATGCCGGCGCCGGCCATGCAGCGTCGTGGATGCCTTCGATGCAGTTGACGGTGAGGCGGCCGGCTACGCGCAGGGTGCGCTCCTGTTGGTCGGTTTGGAAGGTCCAGGGTTGCAGTTCGGTGGTGGTGACGCACTGGTGCTGGGCCAGATCGCTCAGTACGCGGGGCTCGGGGTGTTGGGCCAAGTATCTGGGGGTGGCGCAGAGCATGCGGCGTTTGCTGTCCAGCGCGGTGGCAACCAGGCTGGAGTCGCGCGACTTGTCGATGCCCATGTCCCCAACGGGTCAACCCTCGGCTATCCCCCACCGCACCCAGGTTTGAATATAGGACTACGCTGTACCTCGTTCCTGCAACCTGTCGATGCAGCCGCGCTGCGCATGCTCTGCCGCTGCGCGCATCACTTGCGGCGCATTGACCCAACAGACACCCACCCATGCAAAGAACCACCGACCCTTCGCTGACCACGCCAACCCCCGCCAGCAACCCCGCCCCCTCGCAGCTGTTCCAGCCCCTCACCCTGTCCCAGCTCACCCTCCCCAACCGCATCGTCATCGCCCCGATGTGCCAGTACTCGGCGCAAGAGGGCAATGCCAATGACTGGCATTTGATGCACTACGGCAGCCTGGCGGTATCGGGCGCGGGCATGCTGGTGCTGGAGGCCACGGCGGTGTCGGCGGTGGGGCGCATTACCGATAAGGACCTGGGCATCTATTCCGCTGACAACCAGCAGGCGCTGGGGCGGCTGATGGGGTCGCTGCGCAAGCTCTCGGCGATTCCGGTCGCTATCCAGCTGGCCCATGCGGGCCGCAAGGCGTCCAGCCACCTGCCTTGGGAAGGCGCTGCGCAGATTGCGCCCGATGCGCCCCGGGGCTGGGTGGCGCAGGCGCCTTCAGCCATTGCCCATGGGGCGGGCGAGGTGCCGCCGGCCGAGATGACCCTTGCCGAGCTGGCAGAGGTGAAGGATGCGTTTGTGGCAGCGGCCAAGGCGGCCGATGCGCTGGGCATCGATGGCATCGAGATCCACATGGCCCATGGCTATTTGCTGCATGAGTTCCTCTCGCCCCTGTCCAACACCCGCAGCGACGCCTACGGCGGCAGCCTGGAGAACCGCCTGCGCTACCCGCTGGAGGTGTTTGCCGCTGTGCGCGCGGCCGTGCCTGCTGCCAAGCCGGTGTGGGTGCGTATCTCGGCTTCGGATTGGGCGTCGGGCGGCTGGGATATCGATGGTTCGATCGCCCTGGCGCAGGGGCTGAAGGCGCTGGGTTGCAGCGCCATCCATGTGTCCTCGGGGGGGCTGTCGACCGCCCAGCAGATCCCCGTGCAGCCGGGCTACCAGGTGGGCTTTGCCGAGGCCATCAAACAGGCCACGGGCCTGACCACCATTGCCGTCGGTTTGGTGACCGAGCCTGCGCAGGCTGAGCACATTGTGGCCTCGGGCCAGGCCGATGCCGTCGCCATTGGCCGCGCTGCCTTGTACGACCCGCGCTGGCCCTGGCATGCGGCCGCCAGCCTGGGCGCGCAGGTGGATGCACCACGCCAGTACTGGCGCAGCCAGCCGCGGGAGTTCAGCAAGCTCTTCCGTGGCGCAGCGGTAGGCGTGCGCTAAACACGTTCTGTAAACACCGAGGGCGGCGGCCGCCAAAGCCGCTAAGCTATGCGGATGCCCGCTCGCCCTCCTGCTTTTGCTCCCCCGCCCTCTCCGCCCGCAGCCGATCGCCGCGCCCGCGCGGTGTTGGGCCAGCTCAGCGATATGGATTTGCGGCTGCTGCAGGTCTTCAAGAGCGTGGTGGAGTGCGGGGGCATGTCGGCGGCCGAGCTGGAACTCAATATCGGCACATCGACCTTGAGCCGCCACATGAAGGACCTGGAGACCCGCCTGGGCATGGTGCTGTGCCGGCGCGGGCGCGCGGGCTTTGCGCTGACGCCGGAAGGCCACCAGGTCTACGAGGCCACCTTGCAGCTGCTCGGCGGCGTCGATCTGTTCCGCAGCCGCATTGACGATATCCACGCCCGCATGGGCGGCAATCTGGAGATCGCCATCTTCGACAAGACGGTGAGCAACCCGCAGGCCCAGATCCACCGCGCGATTGCACAGTTCCACGGCCAGGCGCCGGATGTGAACCTGCAGCTGCATGTCAGCTCGATCAATGCCATTGAGCGCGGCCTGATGGATGGGCGCTTTCATGTGGGCATCATCCCGGCGCACCGCAGCTCGGCCAGCCTGGTCTACCGCGATCTGTTTGCCGAGAACATGCAGCTGTACTGCGCCGCCGGCCATGACCTGTGGGAGCAGGCGCATGAAGACCTGGACTGGGAGCAGCTGCGCAGCTACCCCTTTGCCGGCCTGGGCTACCACTCGCCCAATATGGAGCTGAGCCACAGCGTGCGCCTGCCGCGTGCGGCCACCGGGTTTGACCAGGAGTCGATTGCCACCTTGATTTTGTCCGGGTGTTTTTTGGGATTTCTGCCGGACCACTATGCCGCCAGTTTTGAAAACCAAGGTTTGATGCGGGCTGTGCGGCCAGAACGCTTCCAATACCGCTGCCAATTCGTGGCCATGTGGCGCTTATCGCCCGCGCCGAGCCGCGTGGCGCAGGCCTTCATCGACTGCCTTCTCAACGCCCACACAGCACTTGACTAAGTTGCTATGAAATTAACTTATCCACAGAAACCGGCTTCCCGGTGTGCATTTCTTCTCTAGAGGGAGATTGCAGGGAGTTTCTCGCGCAACGACGGCAACATTGCACAAAATTATCCACAGGCGCCAAGTCGGAGAATCCTGACAAGTACAGCGATCCGACCGGCCGCTGTAGCGGGCCCGGACAACGCACCCGCATCCTGCGCCCGCCACCGCGCCTGCGCGACTGCCCCTGCCGCACCACGGACATGCCAGCGCCGGGCCTGGGCGGTTCGGCGCTACCATCGCTACCGTAACGACCACCCTGGATTGCCCCGTGCCCAAGCCTGCGCCCCCTGCCACTCCCCAGCGCCCCAGCCCGCCCGGCGCAGCCAAGCCTGCCGCCGCCAAGGCCCGGGCCACGATTGCCGATGTGGCGCTGGCGGCCCAGGTCTCCAAGGCCACGGTCTCGCGCTACCTCAATGGCCGCACCGACATCCTCACCCCCGACATGGCCAAGCGCGTGCAGGAGGCCATTGCCAGCCTGCAGTACCGGCCCAGCCCGATGGCGCAGGCGCTCAAGCATGGCCGCACGCGCCTCATCGGCCTGGCGGTGGCCGATGTGACCAACCCCTTCTCGGTGGCGGTGCTGCAGGGCGCAGAAAAGGCCTGCCAGGCCGCTGGCTACCTGCTGGTGCTGTTCAACCTGGGCAATGAGGCCGGGCGCGAGCGCGATGCCATGCATGCGCTGTCGGCCTACCAGCTCGACGGCATGATCCTCAACCGCGTGGACACCAGCGCCCAGCTCTGGCAGGACGCACAGCTGCACGGCAAGCCCATCGTGCTGGTGGACCGCTTCCAGGAAGGCATGGACGCCGATTTTGTGACCGTGGACAACCCCGGCGTGATCCAGATCGCGATGGACCACCTGCAGCAGCAAGGCTTTGACGAAGTGCTGCTGGTGACCGAGCCGATTGCCGATGTCAGCTCGCGCACCGCACGCCAGCAAGCCTTTGCCCGCTACCTGCAAGGCCAAGGCAGCACCGGGCGCGGCAAGCCGGCGGCCATGCAGGGCAGCGTGTGGGAAAGCACCCCGCACAACACCAGCGCCTTACAGCAGCACCTGCAGCGATGGCGCGATCAGGCGCAGCAAGCGGGCCGCCACCCCGCCGTGCTGGCCGGCAATGCCGTGGCCAGCCTGCGCGTGGCCACCGCCGTGCATGCGCTGGGCTGGGTGCCCGGGCGGGAGCTGGGCATCATCGGCGTGGACGAGACCGACTGGGCTGCGCTGGTGGGCCCGGGCCTGAGCACCGTGGCCCAGCCCACCGATGCGCTGGGCCAGGCGGCAGCTACGTGCCTCATCGAGCGCATCCAGGGCCTGCAAAGCCCCGCCCGCACAGTCGAGTTACCAGGCACCATCATTGTGCGCGGCTCGACAAAATCCCCAAACCATTGATTCACAACCACTAAAAACAGCGTTACGCACCAAACTAGGGCAAACCCTAGTAATCGTTCCGTAACCTTGCGCTAAACTGCGGCGCTACTGAAACCGGTTTCAAAAGCGCCGCATCGCCATGAACTACACGTTCCAATTCGACCAGGTCCTGGCAGCCTGGCCGCAGCTATTGCAAGGCACCTGGGTGACCATCCAGCTGTCTTTTCTTGCCATGGTCATCGGCCTGGCCGTCGCCATCGTCTGCGCCTGGGGCAAGACCTCGGGCCCTGCGCCGCTGCGCTTTGTCATCAATGCCTACATTGAGCTGATCCGCAACACGCCCTTTTTGGTGCAGTTGTTTTTCTTCTTCTTTGCGCTGCCGGCCATCGGCCTGCGCTGGTCGCCCCAAACCGCCGCGCTGGTGGCCATGGTGGTCAACCTGGGCGCCTATGCGACCGAGATCATACGCGCCGGTATCGAATCCATCCCCAAGGGCCAGATCGAGGCCGGCCTGGCGCTGGATCTAAAGCGTTGGGAAATCTTCCGCTTTGTGATCCTCAAGCCCGCGCTCAAGACCATCTACCCGGCGCTGACCAGCCAGTTCATCCTGCTGATGCTCAGCTCGGCCGTGGTGTCGGTGATCTCGGCCGACGACCTGACCTCGGTGGCCGCCAACATCCAGTCCGAGACCTTCCGCAGCTTTGAGGTCTACATCGTCGTGGCTGCCATCTACCTGCTGCTGTCGCTGGCCTTCAACCTGCTGTTCAAGCTCATCTACCAGATGGCCTTGAACTACCCAGACCGTCGCTGAACTCGGAGAACAAGAAATGCGTACTTTTGGTTGGCCCGAGTTGTGGTTCATCGTGGAAGCGGCCAAGTGGACCGTGGCCCTGTCCCTGATCGCCTTTATCGGCGGCGCCCTGGTGGGCCTGGTGATTGCGCTGTCGCGCACCTCCGAGAACGGCTTGGCACGCGGCATTGCCACCGCCTTTACCCAGATTTTTCAGGGCACGCCGCTGCTGCTGCAGCTGTTCCTGGTGTTCTTTGGCGCGCCCATTCTGGGCTTTGAGATCAACCCCTGGGTGGCAGCCGCTGCTGCGCTGATTCTGAACAGCGGCGCGTTCCTCGGTGAGATCTGGCGCGGCTGTATCCAGGCGGTGCCACGCGGCCAGTGGGAAGCAGCCGAGGCCTTGTCGCTATCCTACTTCTGGCGCATGCGCGCCGTTGTGTTGCCCCAGGCGATGAAGATTGCCGTGGCCCCCACCGTGGGCTACCTGGTGCAGATCATCAAGGGCACGTCGCTGGCCGCCATCATCGGCTTTACCGAGATCACGCGCGCCGGCCAGATCATCAACAACGCCACCTTCCAGCCGATGCTGGTGTTCGGTGTCGTCGGTGCCGTTTACTTCATCCTGTGCTGGCCGCTGTCCCTCTGGGCGGGCCGCCTTGAGAAGCGCCAAGCCAGATGAACACCCCCCTGAGTCGCTTACGCGCCTTCCCCCCAGGGGGACGACGCCCTTGCTGCGGGGCGGCCCTTGCTCGGCGTCCCGCCGATGGGCCCTGCTGCAACGACGCCAGTGCTTCTTACGTTTGGCCTGTTTAATCCCTTTCCCTTCTTGCTGCGTTATTAAACCCTTAGGAGACATGAGCATGCAGATTTCCCGCCGCACTTTCACCTCCGCTGCTGCCGCCCTGGCTGCCAGCGCCCTGTTGCCCCTGACCGCATCGGCCCAGTCGCTGGCCGATCTGAAGAAAAAGGGCAAGATTACGATCGGCATGCTGGTGGACTTCCCGCCCTACGGCATCCTGAACGGCAGCAACCAGCCTGACGGCTACGACGCCGACGTGGCCAAGCTGCTGGCCAAGGAATGGGGCGTGACCGCCGAGATCGTGCCCGTGACGGGCCCCAACCGCATCCCCTTCCTGCTGACCAACAAGGTCGACATGCTGATCGCCTCGCTGGCCATCACGCCCGAGCGCGCCAAGCAGGTGCTGTTCTCCAAGCCTTACTCGGCCGCATCGATCGTGCTGTACGGCGCCACCAAGACGGCCATCAAGGGCCCGGAAAATCTCAAGGGCCTGCGCGTGGGCGTGGCACGTGCCTCCACCCAGGACGTGGCCGTCACCAAGGCTGCACCAGAAGGCACGCAAATCCGCCGCTTTGACGACGACGCATCGGCCATGCAGGCGCTGCTGTCTGGCCAGGTCGATGCCATCGGCTGCTCGGTGACCGTGGCTGCCCAGATCGCCAAGCGCGCGCCTGCCGGCCAGTTCGAGAACAAGTTCCAGCTGCTGCAGCAGAACATGGCCGTCGCGCTGCGCCCCGGCCAGGACGAAGTGGCAGAAGCCGTGAACGCCTTTATCGCCAAGAACACCGCCAATGGTGAGCTGAACAAGCTGTACCAAAAGTGGTTGGGCGCCGACCTGCCGAAGCTGGACTAACCCTAGAACGGGCTACCCCCTGAGGCGCTGCGCGCCTTCCCCCTGGAAGGGGGACGACAGCACCGCTGCGGGGCGGCCCTTGCTGGCTGTCTCTTAGCTCGGGCATGCCAGTGTTGCAATCATCTTAAAAAACGACTGCTTTATGACGACCCCCTCGCAAGCACCCATCATTCGCCTCCAAGGCGTCGAGAAATGGTATGGCAACTTCCAGGTGCTGACCGATATCAACCTCGACGTGCGTGCCGGCGAGCGTATCGTCATCTGCGGGCCTTCGGGCTCGGGCAAGTCCACGATGATCCGCTGCATCAACCGGCTCGAAGCCATCCAGAAGGGCCAGATCACCGTGGACGGCACGGACCTGACGGGTGACAGCAAGGCGATCGACACCATCCGCAAGGAAGTGGGCATGGTGTTCCAGCAGTTCAACCTGTTCCCGCACCTGACGATTGTCGAGAACTGCATGCTGGCGCCAATGCGCTCGCGCGGCCTGAGCAAGGCCGAGGCGCAGGAGCGCGCGATGCACTACCTGACGCGGGTGCGCATTCCGGACCAGGCGGACAAGTACCCCAGCCAGCTGTCGGGCGGCCAGCAGCAGCGCGTAGCGATTGCCCGCGCGCTGTGCATGGCCCCCAAGATCATGCTGTTTGACGAGCCCACCTCGGCCCTCGACCCCGAGATGGTCAAGGAAGTGCTGGACACCATGATCGGCCTCGCCGAAGACGGCATGACCATGCTCTGCGTGACCCATGAAATGGGCTTTGCCCGCAGCGTGGCCGACCGCGTGATCTTCATGGCCGACGGCAAGATCATCGAGCAAGGCCCACCGGCTGCGTTCTTTGACAACCCGCAGCACCCCAAGACCCAGCAGTTCCTGGGCCAGATCCTGAGTAATCACTAACACCCCCTGAGGCGCTTCGCGCCGTCCCTGAGCTGCGGGGCGGTGCGGCCGGCGAGGCCCTTGCTCGGTGTGCGCCGATGGGCCGCGCCAGTTTTTGAGAACGTGCGAAGTTACTGCAGATTGTTTGCTCACTTATCAATAGCTGTCAACGCTTGGTATACGGGCGTAAGCGGCCAAAAAATACGAAAACCATGGCCTTGTCTTTGCAAAACGCGGGCTCGCCCGCGCTGATCTCCCTCACCTCGTTTGGCAATGCCGAAGTGCGCCGCCACGGCCAGCTCTACTTTGCCCAGCTCTCGCACCGCGCAGGTGCCAATGGCTATGAAGTGCGCGAAGAGCTGCTGCTGAACCCCGCCGAAGAGCTGCCCGCGCTGGCCGCCTATGGCCGCGCGCACCAGCTGGACCTGGTCTACTCCTGCCCCCAGCCGCTGTTTGCGATGGACGGCAGCCTGAACACCGCCGCCGTGCAACACGCGATTGCCGCCACCCATAGCTTGGGCGCCACCTGGCTCAAGATGTCGATCGGCGGCTTTGCCAGCCAATCGGTCGCGCATTCGGCCCAGGGCTTTGCGGCGCTCAAGAGCGCCATCGATGGCGCGGGCCTCACCTTGCTGATCGAGAACGACCAGACCACGGCCGCCGGCACCATGCAGGCACTGCAGCGCTTTTTTGCCGCTGCCGATGCCGCCGGCCTGAACTTGCCGATGACCTTTGACATGGGCAACTGGCACTACCTGGGCGAATGCGCGCTGCAAGCAGCGCAGCTGTTTGGCAGCCGCGTGGCCTATGTGCATGCCAAGGGCGTGCAACGCCTGCCCGCCAAATGGGTGGCCGTGCCGCTGGCCGAATCGGCAGCGGCCTGGCGCGCCATTTTGCGCGCGCTGCCCAGCGACGCGCCCCGCGCCATCGAGTACCCGCTGATCGGCGACGACCTGGTCGCCGTCACCCAGCAGGAGCTGGCCGTGCTGCGCGACGCCACGGCACTGCAGGCCAAGGCCTCCTGATCAGCTCCCAACAAACCAACAGCCAACAGCACCCAAGAGAGACACGGCCATGACCACCAAGACCTTTGATGTCGCCACCTTTGGCGAAGCGATGATGCTGCTGATTGCCGACCGCGCCGGCCCGCTGGAGAACGCCGAGTTCTTTACCAAGCGCATTGCAGGCGCCGAGATCAATGTGGCCACCGGCATGGCACGCCTGGGCTTCAACACCCACTGGGCCAGCCGCCTGGGTGCCGATTCGATGGCGCGCTACCTGATCAACCAGATGAAGAGCGAAGGCGTGCACTGCGAACATGTGGTGCTGAACCCGGCGCAAAAGACCGGCTTCCAGATCAAGGGCCGCAGCGATGATGGCAGCGACCCGCAGGTGGAATACCACCGCAAGGGCTCGGCCGCCAGCCTGATGACCCCCGCCGACATCGACGAGCCCTGGCTGGCCTCGGCCCGCCACCTGCACGCCACCGGCGTGTTTGCCGCGATCTCGCAGACCAGCCTGGCCACTGCCCAGCGCACACTGCAAATTGCCCGCGCTGCTGGCAGCACCATCTCCTTCGATCCCAACCTGCGCCCCACTCTGTGGCAGGACGAGGCCACGATGCGCCGCGAGATCAATGCGCTGGCTGCGGGCGCGGACTGGGTCTTTCCCGGCCTGGCCGAAGGTGAGCTGCTGACCGGCCACAAGACACCCCAAGCAGTGGCCCGTTTCTACCGCGACCAGGGCGCAAGCCTGGTCGTCGTCAAGCTCGGCGAAGAAGGTGCCTACTACGATGACGCCCAGGCCGGCACCGGCTATGTGGCCGGCTGCCCGGTCGAGAAGGTGGTGGACACCGTGGGCGCCGGCGACGCCTTTGCCGTGGGCGTTATCAGCGGCCTGCTCGACGGCCGCTCGGTGGCCGATGCCGTCAAGCGCGGCTGCTGGATTGGCGCGCTGCAGGTGCAGGTGCTGGGCGACTCCGAAGGCTTGCCGACCCGCGAGGCTTTGACCGCCGCTGGCTATTGATTTCAACGCATCCAGGAGCAGCCATGAGCAGCACCCGCCACCAGATTTTGGTTTTTCGTGAACTGCCCGAGGACCAACTGGCCCGCCTGCAAGCCGCGCATGACGTGACCGTGGCCAACCCGCGTGTGGCCGCGCAGCGCGATGCGTTTTTTGCAGCGCTGCCCCTGGCCCAGGCGCTGATCGGGTCGAGCTACCCGATCACCGATGCGCTGCTCGATGAAGCTCCGCAGCTGCGGGTGATCTCCAGCATCTCGGTGGGCGTGGACAACTACCCGCTGGCATCGCTGCGCGAGCGCGGCATTGCGCTGTGCCACACGCCTGGCGTGCTGACGGAGACGACGGCCGACACCATCTTTGCGCTGCTGATGGCCACCAGCCGCCGCATTCCGGAGCTGGCAATGTATGTGCGCTCGGGCCAGTGGCAGCGCAATATTGGCGAAGACCTGTTCGGCTGGGATGTGCATGGCAAGACCGTGGGCATTCTGGGCATGGGCCGCATCGGCATGGCACTGGCACGGCGCGCGGCGCTGGGCTTTGGCATGCGCGTGCTCTACAACAACCGCAGCGTCGTGCCCGAGAGCGAGCTGGGCGCCCTCGCCGGCCAGGTGCATTATGTGGCGCGCGATGCGCTGCTGCGCGAGGCAGATTTTGTCGTCTCCGTCGTGCCATCGACCCCCGAAACCAAGCACCTGCTGGGCGCCGACGCCTTTGCGATGATGAAGCCCAGCGCCATCGTCATCAACGGCTCGCGCGGCGCGATCGTCGACGAGGCTGCGTTGCTGCATGCGCTCGACACCGACCAGATCCGCGCCGCCGGCCTGGATGTGTTTGCCACCGAGCCGCTGCCAATCGAATCGCCCCTGCGCACCCATGCCAAGGTGGTGGCGCTGCCGCATATCGGATCGGCCACGCACGAGACCCGCCACGCGATGGCCGAGATGGCGACCAGCAACCTGCTGCAGGTGCTGGCGGGTGAGAAACCAGCGGGTGGGTTTGATCTGAGCCAGGCCTGAGCTGAGGGAGACGGGCCAAGCGCAGGAGCGCCCGCATAATGGCCGCTCGGCATTCTGGTGTCTAGCACGGCGCCAGCGGCCACCCACTTTCTCGTCTTGTCTCCTGACTGCGGCATGCCTTCGACTCTCCAGGTTCTCTCCCTCGCCTCCCCATCCGCTGGCTACCGCCGCATCCGCTTTGCCGGCGCGCAGCTGGCGCCCTTTTGCCAGCACGACAACATCCACTGCCGCCTGGTTTTTCCATCGCCGCAACGCGACGGCGCCAGCAGCACACGCGTCTACACCGTCCGCGCCTTCGATGCCGATGCGCAATGGCTGGAAATTGATTTTTTGCTGCATGCCGATGCCGGCCCGGGTGCCTGCTGGGCCCAGCAGGCGCAGGTCGGCGACTGTGTCGAAATTCTCAAGCCCGGCGGCCGCACGGCCCGCATGGCCGACTGGATGGTGCTGGCCGGTGACGACAGCGCGCTGCCCGCGCTGGCCCGCATTGCAGAACAGCTGCCCGCCAGCACACGCGGCCATGTGGTTTGCGAAATAGCGGACCCGCAGGACGCGATCGATATCCGCCTGCCAGCCGGCATGCAGTGGCATTGGCTGTACCGCGCAGGCGCAGCTGCAGCCAGCGGCCAGCAGCTGCAGCGGTCCGTCCAAGCGTTGGATTGGACCGCCGCACAAGCCACCGAAGGCGCGAGCCGCTTTTTGTGGGTAGGCGCCGAATTTGCCACCGCGCAGGCGCTGCGCGCCTGGGCCGTAGACAGCCTGGGGCTGGGCAAGCAGGAGCAGCTGATCGTGGCCTACTGGCGCCGGGGCATGAGCGAGAACGAGCTGCGCGCGCCCAAGCCCGAGCTGGAAAAAACCTAGGCCCTGTTTTTAGATTTCCGCCGAGCGCGAAATATGCCGGCGCAGCAGCGCCGCGGCATAGTCGGCATCGCCTTCCTTGAGCGCCTTCAGAATGCCCAGGTGGTCGGTGCAGGCCTGGCGGATATGCTGCTCACTCAGGTGGCTGAAATGCGCAAACTCCGAGATCTTGCGCAGCGAGTTCTGCCGGCGCACCGACTCGATCAAAAAGCGGTTGCGCGACCAGGACACCAGGGTTTCATGAAAATTCGCATTGGCCTTGAACCACACATCCTGGCGCAACTGCTCGACCGGCATCTGCAAGATATCTGACTGCTCGCGGAACAGCTGCTGCAGCTGTTCGGGGTCGGGCGCAAAGCCGGCCATCTTCAGCGCGCCGCACTCGACGATCAAGCGAAAGTCATAGCTCTCATGCACGGCCTGGGGGTTGTCCAGGCTCTCGGTAAAGCGCCAGCCGTGGCCGGGCAGGCGCTCGGTCAGGCCCTCGGCGGCAAAGCGCATCAGCACGCGGCGCACGGCGCCCCGGGTCACGCCAAACAGCTCCACCAGCTGCGCCTCGGAGACTTCGCCGGCCAGCTGGCCGCTGGCGCGGTGGTTCATGATCTGGCTGTACAGCGCCTCGGCTTCAGAAGGGGGCACCAGCTGCTCCAGCGCATCATCGCCATCGGGCACGCGTTCGACCCGAAAACCCCGGCCCGGGTGGTAGGCCACCAGGCCCTGGGCGGTCAGCAGCATCAGCGCCTGGCGCACCGGCGTGCGCGAGACCTTGAGCTCATTGGCCAGGTGCAGGTCGGAGATGCGGTCGCCCACGCGCCAGCGGCCACCATGCATCAGCGCCGTCAGCTGGCGCGCGACGTCGATCTGCAAAGAACTCAGCGATTGCTTCAAACCGATTCTCCCCTGGGTAGTGCTGCTGCGGCCCGCGCCTGCGCAATCCGGTGGCAATGGCGGCGGCGCGCAGCATCTTGTTTTTGCCGGCCAGCCCCGAGCATACGCGCCAGGCTTCCCGTCTTGGCAGCATCCTTCATCGTAGTTTCCCTAAGTTTTGTTTGATTCTATAAAAAACAAATTGACAGTCAATGACCAGGAAATTAATGTATTAAAAGTTCACAAAACACAAAAGGAAAAAGATGTCGCCGTTTCCACTCGTCACGCTGTCTGGCGCCCCCCAAGCCCGAGGGCGCCAGTATGGCGCGGCGCTCAAAGACCGCATTGCCCGCAGCGCAGCCCTGTACGGCGGCGCGCTGGAGAAGTACGGCATCAGTGCCGCACACAAGGCCGCGCTGATCGCCGAGTACGCCCAGAAGATCGCCGCCTTTGACGAGAACTACCTCGAAGAAATGCGCGGCATTGCCGAGGGCTCGGGCGTCGCGCTGGACGACATCGTGATGATCAACGCCCGCACCGAAGTGGTGGCTCTGGCGCGCGCCCAGTCCACCAAGCCGGTCGATGACGAGCTGGACGACGGCTGCACCGGCGCCATGCTGCTGCCCGAGCGCAGCGCCTCGGGCAACCTGATCCATGGCCAGAACTGGGACTGGCGCGCCGAATGCGCCGAGACCGGCGTGGTGCTGCGCGTGCGCCAGGACCATGGCCCCGACTACCTGACCTTTGTCGAAGCCGGCGGCCTGGCCCGCAGCGGCCTCAACGCCGCAGGCATCTCGATCACCGCCAACTACCTCGAGTGCGAGCGCGACTACACCAAGCTGGGCATTCCGCTGGGCCTGATCCGCCGCAAGGTGCTGGAGCAGGAACACTTTGCGCTGGCCGCCAAGGCCGTGGCCACCACGCCCAAGTCCTGCTCCAACAACATCATGGTGGCATCGGCCGCGGGCTTTGGCATTGACTTTGAATGCGCGCCTGACGAGGCCTTTCCGCTCTACCCTGAGGACGGCATGATCGTGCACGCCAACCACTGGGTCAGCCCCGTGGCGCTGGCCAAGCTGCGCGACACCGGCATCCCCCATGTGCCCGAGAGCTTTTACCGCGACTGGCGGGTGCGCAAGATCCTGCAGGAGCAAGGCCGCCTGCTGACGCGCGAATCGCTGAAGAAGGCGCTGTTTGACGACTTCCTCTCGCCCTACGCGGTCTGCCGCCCACCGCGCCCCGCCGATGGCGGCAACCTGACCGCCACCGTCGCGATGATCGTCATGGAGCCGGCGCTGGGCATCATGGAGATTGCACCGCTGCCGGCCATCAACCGCCAGTTCACCACCTACCGCCTGCATGGCGATGGCGCGGCTGAACCGTCTGCCGCCGCCGCTGCGGCGCTGGAGCACTGAGCGCCATGTGGAAATTCGCTGCCACCCGCATCGGCATGGCGATTCCGACCTTGGTGATCGTGGCACTGGCCGTCTTCATTCTGGTGCGCCTGATCCCCGGTGACCCGGCAGCGCTGATGCTGGGTGATTCGGCCGATGCCGCATCGCTGGCGGCCCTGCGCGAGCAGCTGGGCCTCAACGCCAGCCTGCCCACGCAGTTCCTGGTCTGGTCCGGCCATGTGCTGCAGGGCGACCTGGGCCAGTCCATCTCCAACCGCCAACCCGTCGCCGCGCTGATCTGGGAGCGCTTTGCCGTCAGCGCCCAGATCGTGCTGCCTGCCGTGCTGCTGGCCACGCTGGTCGCCGTGCCGCTGGGCATGTTGGCCGCCTGGCGCCAGGGCCGCATCACCGACCTGGCCCTGGTCGCCACCGCCACCTTGCTGCTGTCGCTGCCCGCGTTCTGGATGGGGCTGCTGCTGTTGATGTTCTTTGCGCTCAAGCTGGGCTGGTTTCCGGTGGTCGGCTTTGTCGCCTTTGGCGAGAACCCGCAGCAGGCGCTGCTCTACCTGGTGCTGCCGATCACCACCTTGCTGCTCCATGAGATCGGCGTGATCCTGCGCATGACCCGCGCCTCCACGCTGGAGGTGCTGCACCTGGACTACATCACCCATGCCCGCGCCAAGGGCCTGAGCGAGATGACGGTGATGCTGCGCCATGCCTTCAAAAGTTCCTTTGGCCCGACCTGGACCCTGCTGGGCCTGATCCTGGGCAACCTGCTCGCCGGCGTGGCGGTGATTGAGACCGTGTTCACCATTCCGGGCCTCGGCCGTCTGCTGGTCGATGCGATCTTTGCCCGCGACTACCCGCTGATCCAGGGCTGCCTGCTCTTCATCGCCAGCATCTATGTCCTGGTGAACCTCTTTGTGGACCTGCTCTACCCCATCTTTGACCCCAGGGTGGCCGCATCATGAACCGCCGCTCCCTCTCCTTCTGGCTGGGCGCTGGCCTGGTCTCCGTGGTGGTCGTCGTGGCCTTGCTGGCCACGTTCTGGACGCCGTATGACCCGCTCAAGCTCGACTTCAAGACCCGCCTGGCAGCGCCCGGCTGGCAGCACTGGATGGGCACCGACGAGCTGGGCCGCGATGTACTCAGCCGCCTGATGCGCGGCACCGCTACCAGCATCCGCATCAGCCTGAGCACCGTGTTTCTGGCCACCTTCTTTGGTGTGCTGATCGGCGCGCTCAGCGGCTACCTGCGCGGCTGGCCCGACCGCATTCTGATGGCCATCAACGATGCGCTGCTGGCCTTCCCGGGCCTGTTGATGGCGCTGGGCCTGCTGGCGGTGTTTGGCGCCAGCACCACCGGCATCATCATCGCACTGGCACTGGCCTATGCGTCATCGGTGGTGCGGGTGGTGCGCGGCACCGTGCTGGGCCTGCGCGAGCGTGATTTTGTGCGCGCCTCGCGCGTCATGGGCAACTCCGAAACCTACACCCTGCTGCGCCATGTGCTGCCCAATTGCATTGCACCGGTGATCGTCATGGCCACCTCGATGTGCGGCTGGATCATCCTGGCCGAGAGCTCGCTGAGCTTTCTGGGCCTGGGCGTGGCGCCCCCCGCACCCACCTGGGGCAACATGCTGGCGGGCAGCCGCTCCTATGTCAGCCAGGCGGCCTGGCTGGCGATTTTCCCGGGGCTGGCGATCTCGCTGGCACTGCTGGGCATCAACCTGCTCGGTGACGCGCTGCGCGACCGGCTCGACCCACGCATGCGGAGGCGCGTATGACCACATCCCCTGCCTTGCTGCAGATCCAGAACCTGAGCCTCTCGGCCGGCGCCGGCAAACTGGTGGTGCGCGATGCATCCTTGCAGCTGGCCGCTGGCGAGATTGTTGGCATCGTCGGCGAATCGGGCTCGGGCAAGACCATGCTCAGCCGCGCCGTGATGCGGCTCACGCCCCATGCCATCAGCCGCAGTGGCGGCGACATCCTGCTCGACGGCCAGTCGCTCTACGCGATGAACGAGCGCCAGCTGCGCGCTGTGCGTGGCCCGCGCGTGGCCATGGTGTTCCAGGAGCCGATGACCTCGCTCACCCCCACCCTGAGCATTGGCGAGCAGCTGCTCGAAGGCCTGCGCATGCACCTGCCCCAGGCGCGCGATGAGCACATGCCGCGCATCCACGCGATGCTGGAGCGCGTCGGCCTGCGTGACACCCAGCGCATCCTGAGCGCGTTTCCGCATGAGTTCTCGGGCGGCATGCGCCAGCGCATCATGATCGCCTCGGCCATGCTGCTGCGCCCGGCGCTGCTGATTGCCGACGAGCCCACCACGGCGCTGGATGCGGTGGTGCAGCGCGAGGTGATGGAGATGATGCTGGAGCTGACGCGCGAGAACGGCACCGCCGTGCTGCTGATCAGCCATGACCTGCCGATGGTGGCCCGCTACGCCGACCGCATGGTGGTGATGAAGCAGGGCGACATTGTGGAAACCGGCCCCACTGCCCAGGTGCTGGCCGCCCCCGCGCATGACTACACGCGCCAGCTGCTGCGCACCCTGCCCCAGCGCCGCGCACCGCGCCAGATCGACCGCAGGGCGCCGCTGATGTCGGCCCGCGACCTGGTGCTGGAGTTTGGCGGCCGCCAGCGCTGGTTCCGCAAGGGGGCACCAGCGCGTGTGCTCAAGGGCATCAGCCTGGATATCTTCCCCGGCGAGGTGGTGGCCGTGGTCGGCGAATCGGGCTCGGGCAAGACCACCCTGGGCATGATCCTGTCGGGCCTGCTGCAGCCCACCAGCGGCAGCCTGCGCTACAAGGGCCAGCCCTTGCTGCCGGGCAGCCCGGGCTTCAAGGACTACCGCTACAACTGCCAGATGGTCTTCCAGGACCCCTACTCCTCACTCGACCCGCGCATGACGGTGCAGGCCCTGGTGGCCGAGGCGCTGCGCATGGCAGAGGGCCTGAGCGCCAGCGACAAGCGCGAGCGCGTGCAGCAAGCGCTGGCCGATGTGGGGCTGGGCGGCGATTTTGCGATGCGCTACCCGCATGAGCTCTCGGGCGGCCAGCGCCAGCGCGTGGCCATTGCCCGCGTGCTGGTGCGGCGCCCGGCACTGATGATTGCCGACGAGGCGGTCTCTGCGCTCGATGTGACGGTGCGCGCCCAGGTGCTGGACCTGCTGGCCGAGCTGCAGCAGCGCTATGGCTTCTCGTGCCTTTTCATCAGCCACGACCTGGGCGTGGTCGAGCAGATTGCCGACCGGGTCATCGTCGTGCAGGGCGGCCTGATTGCCGAGCAGGGCACGCGCGACGCCGTGTTTGACCAGCCGCAGAACCCCTATACGCGCCAGCTGCTCGATGCCATCCCGATGCTGCAGGCGACGCCCGATGGCGGCGTGCATCTGCGCTGGCGCCATGCCGAAGGCCGGGCCAACGCCTCTGCGGACGGCGCTGCCTGCCCTGCCTAAAAATTAAGCAACCTTTCAGGAGTCTTCTATGTCATCCCCTCCCGCCCGCCAGGGCCACGGTATCAAGCTCAGCTATTACGACTTTGGCGCCACCACCTTTTTTGCCAGCCAGTTCGACCAGCGCTTCAGCTACTGCCTCTATGTGCCCAAAAACTACAGCGAGAGCGAGGACAAGCGCTATGACCTGGCAGTGATCGTGCACGGCACGGGCCGCACCGCCAGCCAGTACCGCGACCGCTTTGCCGACTTTGCCGACCGCAATGACTGCATCGTGCTGGCGCCGCTCTTCCCCGCCGGCATTGGCGTGGCGGGCGACCTGGCCAACTACAAGCGCATTCTTTTCCATGGCATCCGCTATGACCAGGTGTTGCTGTCCATGGTCGACGAGGTGGCGGCCAAGTACCGCCTGCGCAGCCAGCGCTTTTTGATGTATGGCTTCTCGGGTGGCGGCCAGTTCTGCCAGCGCTTTTTCCTGCTGCACCCCGAGCGCCTGCAGGCCGTCTCGATCGGCGCGCCGGGCGTGGTCACCCTGCTCAACACCGACTACGACTGGTGGGTGGGCGTGCGCGACATCGAGCAGCGCTTTGGCCGCAGCCTCAACCTGGCCGCGATGCGCGAGGTAGCCGTGCAGACCATCATCGGCACGGCCGACACCGCCACCTGGGAGATCACCATTCCGCGCGACAGCGCGCTGTGGATGGATGGTGCCCAGCTGCAGGGCGACAACCGCATCGAGCGCATCACCGCGCTGGCCGACAGCTTTGCCGCGCATGGCATCCGCGTGCAGCGCGACACCGTGCCCGGCATTGCGCACGAGCCCTTCAGGGTCATCGAGCCGGTCGAGGCCTTCTTGCAGCAGTGCCTGCGCGCGCCGCAGGCCGCCCCGGTTTAAGCCCCCACGCCAACGTCCCCACCACCACAAGGAAGACCATGCCCACCAGCCGCTCTCTTTGGTCGCCCGCGCTGCTCGCCGCAGCCTGCGCGCTCAGTGCCCACAGCCAGGCCGCCGGCGCCCCCGATATGCTGCGCGTGGCGCTGCATGCCGATATCGCCAGCGTCAACCCCGGTGTCAACCGCGACGCCAACTCCGACATGGTGATGGCCCATGTGGTCGAGGGCCTGGTGGCCTATGGCGAGGACCTGAGCATCAAGCCCATGCTGGCCAGCAGCTGGAAGGCGAACGACGACAGCACCAGCTACGACTTCAAGCTGCGCCCGAATGTGCGTTTTCACAATGGCAAGACCTTGTCGGCCGCCGATGTAGTGTGGAACTTCAAGCGCTACCTCGATCCCAAGACCAACTTCCAGTGCATCAACCGCTACAACGGCAAGATCGGCCCGGCGCTGCAGGAGGTGAAGGCGGTCGACGCACAGACCGTGCGCTTTAGCTTCTCGGCGCCTGCGCCCAACTTCTTGATGACCCTGGCCACCATCCAGTGCACGCCCTGGATCATCCACCCCGACTCCGTGGCCGCCAACGGCAGCGTCAGCCAGGTGATCGGCACCGGCCCCTACAGCTTTGCCGAAAAGCAGACCGGCCGCTACACCGAGCTCAAGCGCTTTGCCGACTACAGCGCGCTGCCCGGCGCGCGCGATGGCTATGCCGGCAACAAGCAGGCCAGCATTGCCACCCTGCGCTTTGTGACCGTGCCCGATGCCAGCACCCGCTCCAACGGCGTGCTCTCGCGCGATCTCGATGTCATTGACGATGTGGATCCCGACACCATCAAGGTGCTCAAGGACAAGGGCGTACAGGTGGAAGTACAGCCCACGCCAAGCTGGGTGGTGCTGCAGCTGCAGACCGAGGCGCCCGCGCTCAAGGATGTGCGCATGCGCCAGGCGATTGCCAAGGCGCTGAGCCTGCCCGATGTGGCCGAGGCCGCCGGCAAGGGCTTGTTTACCGCCAACCCCTCGGTGATATCGCCGCTCAGCCCCTACTACGATCAGCGCAGCAAGGCCTGGCCCGGCTATGACCCGGTGGGCGCCAGCGCGCTGGCCAAGCAGGCGGGCTACAAGGGCCAGCCCATCAGCCTGCTGGTGGCCAACCGCCAGGAGCGCGTGCAGCTGGCCACCATCCTGCAGGCGCTGCTGGGCTCGGCCGGCATCAATATCGACATCAAGGTGCGCGACTGGGCCTCGCAGCTCGATCTGTACGGCAAGGGCCAGTACGAGCTGGCCATCTTTGCCTACTCGGCGCGGCTCGATCCCTTGCTGATGTACGAGTCGCTGATCGGCGACAAAAAGGCCGAGCCCACCCGCCAGTGGGACGATGCACAGGCCTCGGCCTTGCTCAAGCAGGTGGCGATGGAGCGCGACCCGGCCCGCCGCAAGGACCTGTTCAACCAGCTCCATGCGCTGATGGCCAAGGAGGTGCCCATCATCGGCCTGTACAACCTGCCCGTCGTCACCGCGATGGCGCCCAGCATCAAGGGCTACAAGGGCTGGCCCGCCGGCACGCACCGCTTCTGGGGCGTGACCCGCGCCGCGCCCTAAAGCAACCTCTGCGCGTGGCCAGAACGCTCTGGTTCGGCCACGCGCGCACCTCTTTCCCCGCATTCCGCTCTCCGCGTTTCACATCCTGTATGTCTTTTTCTGCAACCGACTACCGCCTGGCCGATGCCACGGCACTGGCCCAGGCCATCCGCGCTGGTGCGCTCACGCCCCAGGCGGCGGTGGACCATGCCTTTGACGCCATCGAACGCTGCAACCCCCAGCTCAATGCCGTGATCCTGACCATGCGCGCGCAGGCAGAAGAACAACTGCGCCAGCTGCCGGCCGACGCGCCGCTGCGCGGCGTGCCGGTGCTGCTCAAGGACGACTGCCCCAGCTATGCCGGCGCGGCGATGTCCTATGGCTCGCGCGCGGCGCTGGGCCATGTCTCGACCACCGACCACACCCTCGTGCGCCGCTACCAGCAGGCGGGCATGGTCATCGTCGGCAAGACCAATCTGCCCGAGTTCTCGGCCAATGTGGCGACCGCGCCCAGCCTGCATGGCCGCGCCCTGAACCCCTGGAGTGCTGCGCACAATGTCGGCGGCTCCTCGGGGGGCTCGGCCGCAGCAGTGGCCGCCCGCATGGTGCCGCTGGCCTATGGCAATGATGGCGCGGGCTCCATCCGCATACCGGCGGCCTGCACGGGGCTGTTTGGCCTGCGCCCCTCGCGCGGCCGTGTGGCCTGCGGCCCCGTCTCGAGCGAGAACTGGGGCGGTCTGGTGAGCCACCATGTGCTCACGCGCAGCGTGCGCGATTCGGCGCTGATGCTGGACCTCACTGATGCGCTCGAGCCCGGCTCGCTCTATGCCGCGCCCGCCAAGGCGGAAGCCTTCAGCCAGGCGCTGCTGCGCCCGCCCGGGCGGCTGCGCATTGGCGTGCTGCAGGATGCAGACCCGGCCCAGCCGCTGGATGGCAGCATCCTGCAAGGCCTGCAGGACACGCGCCGCCTGCTGCAGGAGCTAGGCCATGCGACCGAAGAGGCGCACTGGAACTTCTCGCACAGCGATCTGGCCGCTGCCTTCAGCCGCATCATTGCCGCCTATACCGCGCTGGAGGTGGATGACCTGGTGCGCAGCACCGGCAAGCCAGCGACGGCAGAGTTTTTTGAACCGGTGAACCTGGGCTTGGCCGAGCAAGGCCGGCGCCTGGGCGCTGTCGAGCTATTGGCCGCGCGCAATACCTGCAACAGCATCGCCCGGCGCCTGGGCGAGATGTTTGGCCGCTATGACCTGCTGCTCTGCCCGGTGATGCCCAGCTTGCCCCAGGGCCTGCAGGCGCTCGATGTGCGCCAGCACGATGCGCAGCGCTTTATGCAGGAGTTCATGGATGCAACGGTGTTCACCCGCCCGGCCAATGCGGCCGGCGTGCCCGCGATGAGCGTGCCGCTGTGGCAAAGCGCCAGCGGCCTGCCCATGGGCATGCAGTTCATCGCCCCCTATGGTGCAGAAAGCCGGCTGCTGCAGCTGGCCGCGCAGCTGGAGCAGGCCCTGCCCTGGGACCAGCGCCTGCCCCCCGTCCACGCTTGATTCCAGACCCCTATGCTCTACACCAAACCCTATTACCAACCCCAGCAGCCCGCACAGATCAAAGAGCTGGTCGACCGCGTAGTGCTGGGCACCTTGATTACCCCGCACAGCGAAGGCGTGGCGCTGTCCCACCCGGTGTTCCGGCTCGACACCACGCGTGGCGCGTTGGGTACCCTGGTGTCCCATGTGGCATCGGCCAGCGACCATGTGCGCTTTCTGCGCCAAGGGCTGCCGAGCATCGCCATCCTGATGGACCCGGGCAGCTATATCTCGCCGTCCTGGTACCCCAACTACCCGCATCGCGACAGCGCGCCGACCTGGGGCTTTCAGGTGGTGCACCTGCATGGCACGCCGCGCATGCTCGAAGAAGATGAACTGGTAGCCCACCTGCAGGACCTGGTGGGCCATATGGAGCGCGGCCGCCGCTGCCCCTGGGACAGCGGCGAGCTGGGCCCCGGCGGCATGGAACGGCGCCTGCCCGGCATTGTGGGTTATGAGATGCCGGTGGCGCGCTGTGAAGCCAAGTTCAAGCTGGGCCAGGACGAGCGCCCGGCCGATATGCGCGGCGCTGTCGAGCGCCTGCGCGAGCAGAACCAGCATGCGCTGGCCGATACCATAGAGCAGCACTGCCAACTCCAACAACCATGACCACCGCCCCCACCTTTAGCTCCAGCGCCGCACAGACCGACCCCATCGCCGAGGCCATTGCGCGCCACCACAGGGGCCTCAGCGCCGTGCCGGAGGCTGCCGCCTTCCATGCCTGGGTGGCGCAGCAGCGCGGCAGCTGGAGTGGTGTGATGCCGGGCCTGGCGCAAGCGCGCATGGGTCATATCGACTTTCGCAGCCCGGATATGCCCGTGGCCGCCGCCAGCGCCCGCATGGACCGCGAAGGCGCCACCCGCGCCTATGAGGCTCTGCAGCACAGCCAGGGGTTTGACATGGGTGTGGGCCACTGGATGGAGCAGCGCTGCGTCTACCAAAGCAGCAACTACGCATCCACCCGGCTGGAAGGCGCGATGCGCGACTGCCACCTGGGCCTGGACCTGTTTGCGCCCGCAGGCACCGCGCTGCGGCTGCCGCTGGCCGCGGAGGTGGTGGTGGCTGAAGTGCGTGATATCCGGCTGGACTATGGCGGCATGCTGGTGCTGCGCCACCAGGGCCCTGCGCACCCAGAGTTTTTCAGCATCTGGGGGCATCTGAGCCATGCATCGGCCCGGCGCTGGCAGCCGGGCGATCAGATTGCCGCAGGTACCGAGTTTGCCCAGCTGGGCGACTTTGCAGAAAACGGCTGGTGGCTGCCCCATCTGCACTTGCAGCTGTGCCTGCTGGCGTTGCCCGATTTCAGCGACGCACCCGGTGTCGGCGAGCAGGTATTTGCGCCGGTCTGGCAGGACATCTTCCCCAACCCGGCGCCGCTGCTGCGGGCCGATGATGAGGCGCTGCGCAGCTGAGGGCCGAACTTATTGACCAGCCGGGTCGCAGCGCACCTGGTTCATATAGATCGAGCAGTTGTACTTATTGCCCTGAAAGCTCGCCTGGTAGCGCGTCGATTCGCGCTGGCGGTCAAAGCCAAAGACCTGGACATGGGCCTCGGTGCTGCTGAAATAGTTGGCGGTTTTTTCGGCGATCACCTGGTCCGACAGCACTGCATTGCTGCCAATGGGCGCCACCACATCGCAGCCCTGCACGGCCAGCACGGCGACACAGAGGGCGGGCCAGACAGCGAAGGAAAAGCGCTTGCGCGAGATGGAGGGGGTCATCAGTGCATCCTGTGGGTAGCGGCAATGCGCTACTGTCGCACATCCGGCCGCGGCTGTCAGGGGGCCTGTCAGCTGCCTTGCACGGCCACAGGCACGGTCGCCACAGCGGCAGCCGAGCGCGCATTCCAGCGCTGCCAGGCCTTTTCATGGAAGAAGAAGGCAAAGGCCTGCACCGTGGGTTCGAGCAAGCTCAGCGTGAGCGAGGCGATCAGGTTGCCGGTGACGGCGTACGCCACCATTGCGGCCACCGTGATGTGGATCAGGTAGTAGCTGGCGGTCTTTTTGAGGGTTTGGCGGTTGTTCTGCAGGCTGCGGCGGATAGAGGACATGGCGGGTTCTTTCTTGCAATGAGGGCCACTAACACAACCCTTGATACGTCGTTGCCAAGCCTTGCCGTACTACTGTACTGTCTGCGGCTTGGCGCCTAGTCTCAACCGCAAACCTTTGGTTTGCTGGGTCGTGTTAGCGGCCCGAAATCAATGACAGTTCTGTAAATGATATTTATTAGCAATGACAAAGGCCAATGAATCCTCACTAAAAAAACCATAGGCTTGGCTAATACCGCCAGTCACAGGCTGGCGGCCCGCCCACCAAGCCCTGCGCTATGATGCGGTGCGGTTGCCGACCGGGCGCCAACAAAAACATCTTCATAACAAGCCAGACGACCTATGACGACGGACCAGCAACGCAGCTATACGGCACCCTGCCCGGGTTGCGGTGCGCCTGTGGAATTTGCCAGCGCCCAGTCCGCCTTCGCCGTCTGCCCGTATTGCCAAAGCGCCATCGTCCGCAATGGCGATATCTTGAAGCGCATCGGCAAGATGGCCGAGGTCTTCAACGACTACAGCCCGCTCAAGCTGAACCAGACCGGGCAGTTTGCCAAGGGCAGCCAGGGCAAGCCGGAGGGCTTTCGCCTGGTGGGCCGGCTGCAGTACAAGGGGGAGACCGGCAGCTGGAACGAGTGGCTGGCCCTGGGCGACAGCGGTGAGACCGCCGTCATCAGCGAGGACAACGGCCAGTTTGTGCTGAGCCGCGCGAGCCAGGCCCCCGCCAAGAACCTGCCCCCCGCCGACCGCTGGCAGCCGGGCCAGCGCATTGCAATCAGCGGCGTGCAGTACAGCGTGACCAGCGTGGTGCTGGCCCAGCTGATGGCGGCCGAGGGCGAGATGCCGCACCAGCCCGAGCTGGGCAAGCCCTTTACCGTGGTGGAGCTGCGCACCGAAGACGACAAGGTGCTGTCCATCGACTACAGCGAGCAGCCCCCTGCCGTCTACCTGGGCGCGCCGGTGCAATTGGGCGCGCTGAAAATCGCCGGGCTGCGGCCCACGTCCACCAAAAAGGACCAGGGCCGGCACTTCAACTGCCCGCGCTGCGCGGCGCGCGTCGATATCAAGCTAGACACGACCCAGAGCCTGACCTGCCCGAGCTGCGGCTCGCTCATCGATGTATCGCAAGGCATTGGCGGCGAGCTGCGCGCGGCGATGCAGAAAGACCCCGTCAAGCCCCTGGTGCCGCTGGGCAAGATAGCGACGCTGGCCGGCAGCAAATGGCAGCTGGTGGGCTTTCAGCACCGCATGGGGATCGAACCCGATGACGACGAATACTTTGGCTGGGACGAATACCTGCTCTACCACAGCCAGCAGGGCTTCCAGTTCCTGGTCAACAGCAGCGAAGGCTGGAGCCTGGTCAAGACGCTGACCGGCGCGCCCGACTACCGCGCAGGCCGCAACACGGCGACCTGGAAGCAGCAGACCTACCAGCTGCAATCGCGCTACCGCGCCGAGACCACCTATGTGCTGGGCGAGTTCTACTGGCCGGTGGCCCGGGGCGACAAGACCGACAATGTGGACTTTGCCCGAGGCAAGGATGGCGCGCAGCTGCTGAACCTGGAGCAAAGCGCACGCGAGCTGAGCTGGTCGCTGGGGCGCAAGATGACGCCCGAGTCGGTCGCAGCCGCCTTTGGCATGAGCGACCAGCTCGCGCTGTTCAAGCCCGAGACCAGCAGCTTTTCGGTGCCCAAGCTGGGCTGCATGCCCATCATCATCGGCCTGTTCCTGCTGTTCTTTTTGCTGATCTGGTTGTGGCCCAAGGGCTGCGATACTGCGCTGGAGCGGCGCAAACTGGCCGCCGACCCGACCTATGTGAGCAAGTGCAGCAGCAGCACAGGCAGCGGCCGGTCATCGAGCGGTTCCTGGGGTGGCTACAGCTCCGGCGGCAGCCACAAATAAACAATGGCTGGCAACAGCACTGCGCAGAGCCCAACCCGGGCGCGCATTTGACGAAGGAGAGAGTTGTGATGGATTTGGAATGGTTCCGCCCCGCGGCGTTTTTTGGCTCCATCCTGTTCGCCATGGTGGGCGTGGTGGTCTTCTGGCTGTGCTTTCTGATCATCGACAAGATCACCCCCGTGGACATGTGGGCCGAGATTGTGGAAAAGCAGAACCTCGCGCTGGGCGTGGTGGTGGCGGCGATGAGCCTGGGCATCAGCATCATCGTGGCAGCAGCCATCGGCTAGCACCCGTTCGTGCCACGCCAGCTGCTGCGGCTGGCATGGCCACTACCGCTGTCGCCCGTTGATGACCGCTGTTGGCCACGGATGGCCGCTGCTGCAGCGCCTGGCATCTGCGCGGGCGATTGGCCCTTTTTCCCTGTTAGCCCACGCTGCTGGTGCCCGCGCGCCTGGCACCGTCCCTGCACTGTTCGCCCGTGTCGACCTCCAGCCCTGACAACCCCTCTGCCAACGCTTCCCCCCCAGCATCGCCCAGCCCGCGCCCCGAAGGCGCTTTAGGCCGCGATGACGCGCTGGAGTTTGGCCACGCCGCCCTGCCGGAAAGCGGCGTGCGGCGCGCCAGCCCGCTGGAAGTGGCGATGCTGTTCAGCGTCTTTGTGGTGGCGGCCTGTGGCCTCTTGTACGAGCTGGCCGCAGCGGCGCTCGCGTCCTACCTGCTGGGCGATTCGGTGCTGCAGTTCTCCACCATCATCGGCACCTATCTGTTTGCGATGGGCATCGGCTCCTGGCTGTCGCGCTACCTGGTGCGCGAGCTGCCGGCGCATTTTCTGCGCATCGAGCTGATGGTGGCGCTGGTGGGCGGGGCCTTGCCTGCCGTGCTGTCCATCATCAACGCCTATGTGCCCAGCGCCTTCCACTGGATGCTGTATGGCACGGTGCTGGTGGTGGGCACGCTGGTGGGGCTGGAGATACCGCTGGTGATGCGCATCCTCAAGCGCAATGTGGTGCTGCGCGATCTGGTCTCCAAGGTGCTGACCTTTGACTACCTGGGCGCGCTGGCGGTGTCGCTGGCCTTCCCGCTGCTGCTGGTGCCGCACCTGGGCCTTATCCGCACCGGGCTGGTCTTTGGCCTGCTGAATGCCTTGGTGGCGGTGTGGGCGCTGTTTCTCTTCAAGGAAGAGCTGCGCCGCTTTGGCAGCCATGTGCTGGCCTGCGGCCTGGTGATTGCCGCCTTGCTGGGCGGCCTGGTGGGTGCCGAGCGGCTCACATCGCTGACCGAGGACCACTTCTACCAGGAGCCCATTGTGCTGACCCGCACGACGCCCTACCAGCGCATTGTGGTGACCCAGGGCAAGCGCGGCGCGCGCCTGTACCTGAACGGCAACCTGCAGTTTGCCCAGAGCGATGAATACCGCTACCACGAGGCCCTGGTACACCCGGTGATGAGCCGCTTTGGCGCACCGCGCAAGGTGGCGGTGTTTGGCGGTGGCGACGGCATGGCCGTGCGCGAGGTGCTCAAGTACCCCTCAGTCGAATCGGTGACTTTGGTGGAGCTGGACCCGCAGATGACCGATCTGTTCAAAAACGTGCCGAGCATGCAGGCGCTCAACAGCAATGCCTTGAACGACCCCAAGGTGCGCATCATCAATGCCGATGCCTTCCAGTGGCTGCAGAAGGCCGATGAGGTGTTCGATGTGATCATCGTGGACTTTCCCGATCCGACCAATTTTGCGGTGGGCAAGCTGTTCACCAACAGCTTTTACGCGATGCTGAGCCAGCACCTGGCCGCCAGCGGTTTTGCGGTGATCCAGACCACCTCGCCGCTGATTGCGCGCCAGAGTTTCTGGACCGTGGTGACCACCGTCGAATCGGTGGGCATGCAGGCCACGCCCTACCACGCCCATGTGCCCAGCTTTGGCGAATGGGGCTTTGTGATAGCCAGCCGCCGCCCTTGGAGCCTGCCGAGCACCTTGCCCGACGGCATGCGCTTTTTGAGCCTGCCCAGCCTGCCGCTGTTGTTTGACTTCCCGCCCGACATGGCGCGGGTGCCGACCGAGGTAAACCGCCTGTCCAACCAGGTGCTGGTGCACACCTATGAGCGCGAATGGGGCAAGGTGGCGCACTGATATGACGGCCTTCTTCCACCCCAGCCCCCTGCGAGCCACCCAGCCATGCAGCGCCGTTACGTCCTGAAGGGCGCCGCGGCGCTGGCAGGCAGCAGCGCGCTGGCCGGCTGCAAGCCGGCACCGCCCAGCACCAGCACCGCCCATATCCAAGGCGGCTTCATAGGCCAGGCCTGGGAGCGCGGCCATGCGATGCGCGACCGCCTGGCGCAAGGCCTGCCGCTGCCCGCGCCCAGCCGAACCCACCGCGTGCAGGTGCTGATTGCCGGCGGCGGCATTGCCGCGCTGTCGGCCGCCCGCGCGTTGCGCCTGGCAGGCGCCAGCGATGTGGCCTTGCTGGAGATGGAAGACCTGGCCGGCGGCAACAGCCGTGGCGGCACCGTGCAGGGCCTGCGCTGCCCCTTGGGCGCCCACTACCTGCCGGTGCCAGGCGACCAGGCGCCCGAGGTGCAGGACCTGCTTGAAGAACTGGGCGTGCGCCAGCGCATGGCCGGCCGCTGGCAGTACAAGGACGAGTACCTGTGCTTTAGCCCGCAGGAGCGCCTTTTTATCCATGGCGAATGGCAGGAAGGCCTGCTGCCCACGCAGGACGTGGCCGCCAGCACCATCGCCCAGTACCAGCGCTTTGCCCAGCTGGTGGACCAGGCCATGCGCGAGCAGCCCTTCAGCATGCCAACCATGCGCAGCTGGCAGGCCCAAGGCGGCCTGGCGCCCGCCCACCAGGCGCTGGATGCCATCCGTTTTGACACCTGGCTGGCCCAGCAGCAGCTGGACGACCCGCACCTGCGCTGGTACCTGGACTACACCTGCCAGGACGACTTTGGTGCCGGCTGCGCCCAGGTATCGGCCTGGGCCGGCCTGCACTACTTTGCCAGCCGCCATGGCTTTCAGGCGCCAGGCATGCCGGACGACGCGCATGACAGCGTGCTGACCTGGCCGCAGGGCAATGGCTGGCTCAGCGAGCAGCTCACGGCCCCGGTGCAGGCCGCCGGCTGGCTGCACAGCGGCCACACGGTGATGCGCATTGCCGAGACGCGCCAGGGCGTGGAGATCGACAGCTTCAACCACGCCAGCCAAAGCATGGAGCGCTGGCAGGCCGCGCATTGCATCGTGGCACTGCCGACCTTTATCGCGGCCCATGTGGTGCAAAACCCGCCCGACTTTTTGCGCGCCGCCGTGCAGGCGCTGGATTGGGCGCCTTGGCAGGTGACCAACGTCCACATTCGCGCACCGCTGCGCGACCGCCCCGGCGCCGAACTGGCCTGGGACAATGTGCTGTACGACGATGTGGCCCACGGCGGCCTGGGCTACGTCAACGCCGGCCACCAGCGCCTCAATGCCATGCAGCAACTGCCCACCGTGCTGACCTGCTACCGCGCGCTAGGCGGCAACGCGCCTGGCGCCAGCGCCCGCACCGCCCGCCAGCAACTGCTGGCCCAAACTTGGGAAACCGCCCGCGACCAAGCCCTGGCGACGCTCGCCCGCGCACACGCCGACATCTACGAAAAAACCACCCAGGTCGAGGTCATGCGCTATGGCCACGCCATGGCCATCCCCCGCCCCGGCACCCAGACCGTGCTGAGCCGCATCGGCCAACCCGCCACCAACACCAAGCGCCCAGCGCTGATCAACGGCGAGCGCCTCCAAGCCCTGCCCACCCCAAGCACCGGCCGACTGCATTTTGCGCACAGCGATTGGTCGGGGTACTCGGTGTTTGAGGAGGCGTTTACGCGGGGGTTGTATGCGGGGGTGGGAGTGGGGTGATGGGTGCTGCGCGGCACTCAGCCCTAAACTTGCAAGTGAAGCGGATGGCTGATCTGCTGTAATCTTTGAATGGTACATATCGGCCAGAAGCAGTCATCTAGATTTGCCCCAAACCGCAGCGCGGATCAAATCGAGGAGGACGTTGTCCCTCTTGGAACGCACACAAATTTGTCCCAATTAAACCGGACAAAACCAATATGGATAGCTCTTCCATTGTTTGGAAGAATGTAGTTTTCATCTCCTCCTGGCGTATGAGCAATTTCCAGGTGATGCCATTGAAGAGTAACTAACGTTCCCCAGCCGAACTTCACGACCTTGACTGCTTGGCTGTTCCTTGCAACGTCCTTGTTGGAGACTTCAGAGATGGCCGTAGTTGCGGCGTAGGTCACCAACTCTGGCACTGAAAAAATGGGGGGATTCATCTCAAAACATAGACTCGACTCCAAATAATTGGCCCAACGAGTCCTGCCCGTAATTAGCACGGAATCCTGTTGCTGGATAAGTTCTACTTGCTGTGGAGCATCGACCCAGTTTTCGCACATCCAGTCCCAGTCAGAACCATCCTCAGGGACAGATATCAATGCATGGTCAAATTCAATCCGGTAGGTTGGCAAGTAGATAGTCGGCATGTGATTTGTAAACTCAACAGCGTATTGATCACTATGACACGTTATGCCTAAGATCCGAGACTGGCTGTTAAATGTCCGTTCAGGGTCGTTTGCAGTCATCCCTTTTCCAGGATCAAGCCATTGACACCGTGAATTCACGGTGCATGTACAGGCCAGACGGTCGAACCCTTCTGTAAACCGTCCCATCACAGCCGGTGCGCTCCGCTCTTTGCGCACACCCTCCCCCATTTGACAACCCCACCCCGCCAAAGCCACACCCCAACCAGGGATTGCCACCCCGCCCTAGCCGCAGGAATGGTTCTCATTTAAGATGAAAGATATATCTTAGACACGGATTGAACACACCATGCCCTTGCAACTGAGCCTTCCCACTTCCCCTTCCCCCGAGCTGTTGGCTGCGCGTGCGCCTGAGCGGGCACGCCATGAGATCAAGCTTCGCCGTACCACCGTTGCATCGGTGGAGCAGCTGACGCCGCATATGCTGCGCATCCGTTTGCAGGGTGCCGACCTGGCGGGCTTCAGCAGCTTGGGCTTTGATGACCATGTGAAGCTGCTGTTTCCGGATGCCAATGGCGAGCTGCAACTGCCGCCGCCTGGTAGCGAAGGCCTGCCGCCGGCGATGCGCGAGGCGATGCGGGACTACACGCCCCATTCTTACGATGCGCAGGCGCAGACCTTGGCGATTGACTTTGCGGTGCATGAGGCGGGCCCGGCAACAGCCTGGGCGCTGCAGGCGGCCAGCGGCCATGCGCTGGGGATTGCGGGGCCTCGTGGCTCCTTTATCGTGCCCACGGCGTTTGATGGGCACTTGCTGATTGGTGATGATGCGGCGCTGCCAGCGATCACGCGCCGCCTGCGCGAGCTGCCTGCCGGCACCCAGGCGGTGGTGGTGGTGGAAGTGAATGACGCGGCCGACGAGCAAGCGCTGGAGAGCGCTGCGGATCTGCAGGTGCATTGGGTGCACCGCCAGGGCCAGCCGGCTGGCGACGCGCAGCGGCTGCTAGCGGCTTTGCGCCAGATTGATGCGCCCGCTGGCGATTACTACAACTGGGTGGCGCTGGAATCGACGGCCGCCAAGGCGCTGCGTGCAGCGCTGATTGCCGAGCATGGCGCCCACCCCAAATGGACCAAGGCAGCGGCCTACTGGAAGCGCGGCAGCTCCGGCGTGCATGAAGTCATTGAAGAGTGACCACACACATCCATCATTCAGGATAGGCGCGCAGATAGCCCAGCAGTTGGACGATGCGCGCCTTCGTCAGGCTGTTGCGGTACTCGCTGCGCGACAGCGCTGAGGAGCTGCCAAGGTCCTGGGCGTTCCAGGTGCCGTCGATAAAGGCGGCCTCGCTGGTCATAAAGCTCAGCCAGTTGCGCTGCGCGGCGCGCAGCTTTTGCGCGCCGGTGGCGCCCACCTTGGCCATCAGCGCGCGGTAGGTCTGGTTCAGCTCCACATCAAGCTGCTTGGCATAGGCGCTGCTGGCGCGCAGCATGTCTGCCGTCGTGTTCTGGTTGCCGATGGCGGCCTCCAGCGGCTGTATGCGCTGCTCAAACGCGGCCAGGCGGTCGGGGGCATCGGGGTTGTCCACGGCCATTGCGGCTGTCGATACCAATATGGCAGAGCCCAGACAAGCGGCGCGCATCCAAGACCAGCGGGGCTGGCGGCGGTGGTTGAAGACCATGAACATCCTCCTGATAGTTGATGAAAAAATAGGCAGCGAGGTCAGTTGATCTCGCTGGCCGCAATCCCTGCATTGCCAGACTGCGGTGCCGCCGTGCCAGACGGCGTCGCCCGGCGCCAGACCATGCCGCCATCGGCCGTGGGCACCGGTTGACCGACGGTACCGGACGACACCGGCGAGACGACCACACCGCGCTCAATCGGCGGTGGGTTGCCCGAGGGCTGGCCCTGCGGCGCGCTGGCGCTACCGGGGAAGGCCGGGGTAGGAGAGGCACTGGCCGGTGCCGGGTTGGAGGGCGCAGGGTTGGAGGGCACACCAGGCACCACAACACCCGGTTGCGGCTGGCTCGGATCGGCCGGGCGCTGCGCGGGCATCTGCGGCTGCTGGGTGGCAGGGGGGATGTTCTGAAATCCGGGGAAGTCGCCGTCGCCACTCGGGCCGCGCGGGCCTGCGCCGCCCTGGCCGATGGGCCGGGCTTCGGGGTCGTCGATGACGGGCGCATCACCGGGGTTGCCGCGATCGGGCAGCGGCTGCATCGCAGGCGGTTGCTCAAACGGATCAACCGGTTGCTTGTTGTCGCCAAAGCCCAGCATCCAGCTGCGCAGGCGCTGCACAAAGGTGTTGTTCTCGGCGGGCATCTCAAAGCGGGCCTGTGCCTGCACCAGCTTGGCGCGCTGCGATGCGGCGGCCACCTCGGCCACAACAGGCAGTGCACTGTGGGCGCCCTGGCCCCAGTAGTCGTTCAGCTGCACGCGGCTGTCGTTGAAGCCGACCCAGGCGCCGCCCACCCAGTCCGGGTGCGCCAGCATGAACCAGCCGTCGGCATTGTCTTGCGTAGTGCCGGTCTTGCCCACCCAGTCGCCGCTGACACCATAGCGCGCCACACCCCGGCCCGTGCCCTTGGTGATGACGCCGCGCATCATGTCGATCAAGGCGTAGGTCACGCCGCTGTCCAGCGCCAGCTCGGTGGCGGGTGGCTCAAACTCGGCCAGCACCTTGCCCTCGCGGTCGGTAATGCGGGTGACCATGACCGGCGCGCGGTAGCCGCCGCCATTGGCCAGGGTGGAATAGGCGGTCACCATCTCCTGCAAGGTGACCGGGCTGGTGCCCAGCGCCAGCGACATCACATCTTCAAGCTTGCTGTCGCGCACGCCCAGCGCCCGTGCCAGCTTGGCCACCTTGGCGGGGCCCACCTTGGCCATCACCTGGGCGGTGATGGTGTTCTTGGAGTAGGCCAGACCATCGGCCAGGGTCATCGGTTGGTCAGATGGCGGGCCGCCATCGGTCGGCCGCCAGAACTGCCCGCCGCCCAGCGGAATGCGCACGGCCTCGTCCATCAGCTGGTCAGTGGGCAGCGCGCCATCCTGCAGCGCTGCGCCATAGACAAAGGGCTTGAAGGTGGAGCCGGGCTGGCGGCGCGCTTGCGAGACATGGTCAAACGGGTCGATGGCAAAGTCGCGGCTACCGACCCAGGCCAGCACATGGGCGTTGCGCGGGTCCATGGCCATAAAGCCCACTTGCACGCGCACCTTGTCCTGGCGCAGGTTGGCCATAAAGTCGGCATCGGCCAGCAGGCGCTGCAGCGCTTCGTCCTTGTCCTGGCCATCGGCCACGGCCTGGCGGTAGACGGCGCTTTCGCGCACAAAGCTTTGCACCAGCGGGTTCTTGGCGGTCCATTGGTTGCGGTTGCTCCACAGGCCATTGGCGGTCACCTGCAGCTGCCGGCCCTGGCGCACCACGGCCTGGTTGGCCCATTGCTGCACGCGCGAGTCGATGGTGGTCTGCACCACCAGGCCATCGGCATAGATGTTGTAGTCGTTGGCGTCGGCCCATTCGATCAGCCACTTGCGCAGCGCCTGCGCAAAATGCGGTGCCATGCCCACGGCCTCGTCCTGGCGCTCAAAATCCAGCTTGATGCCGCGTTTTTTGAGGGTCTCAAAATCCTGGTCGCTGAGCTTGCTGTGCTTGTTCATCTGCGCCAGCACGGTGTTGCGGCGCTGCTGGGCCCGCTCGGGGTTTTGCACGGGGTTGTAGTAGCTGGTGCCCTTGAGCATGCCGACCAGCGTCGCGGCTTCCAGCACGCTCAGCTTCTGGGCAGGCTTGTCAAAATAGGTGCGCGCTGCCATCTCGATGCCAAAGGCGTTGTAGAGAAAGGGCACGGTGTTGAGGTAGGTCTCCAGGATCTCGTCCTTGGTGTAGGCCGATTCGATCTTGTAGGCGGTCACGGCCTCCTTGAGCTTGCGGTTGAGCGAGCGGGCGCGGCCGATTTCCTCGGGAAACATATTGCGCGCCAACTGCTGGGTGATGGTGGAGCCGCCCTGGGGCCGGCCCATGGCCGTGTGCAGCACCGAGCCAAAGGTGCGGCGCCAGTCGAGCGCGCCATGCTCATAAAAGCGGTGGTCTTCGGTCGCGATCAGCGCATTGATGACGTTGGGCGAAATGTCCTTGAGCGCCACCCATTCGCGGTTGGAGCGTTTGTACTGCGCCAGCACCTTGCCATCGGCCGACAGCAGCTGGGTGGGAGCCTCAACCTTGTTTTTCTGGATATCGCCGATCGAGGGGGTGAGCGGAATCAGCAGCAGCACATAGAGCAGCAGCAGCACCGGCAAGGCCGCGACTGCCAGCAGCCATTGCTTTTTGCTGCGCGCGGCCAGCCAGGGGCGCAGCCGCCGCGCCAGCCCGGGCAAGGCGCCCGCTGCGCGGCGCAAGGTGTTCATCAAACCGGAGAGAAGGGGGATCGCCATGGAAGAAGTCTGCAAAGCCTGGGCCGGCAGCGCGCTGTCCGCACCGCTGCCTTGGCCAAGGCGCCATTGTCGGGCAGCAGCAGTTTCCCCGCCTGTCGGCTGTGCAAAGCAGACTGCAAACCATGTAACAAATGTAGGGGGCGGCCAAAAGCTATAGAAATTGGATAAACCGAATTTCGAGCGTTTTGGCAGCATTAAACGGCAAGTTGCAGAAGCATATTGCCTGCATGTCTTGTCACCCCAGCAATACGCCCCCGTAGGCAGGCGCGGGGCAGGCGGGCATCACTCCATAAACCAGCCGTGGCTCACAATCATCGATTGCCCCGTCAGCGCATTGGTCGGGAACGCCGCAAAGAACAGTGCCACACGTGCCACATCGTCCACCGTGGTGAATTCGCCGTCGACGGTATCCTTAAGCATCACGTTCTTGATCACATCGGCCTCGCTGATGCCCAGCTCCTTGGCCTGCTCGGGGATCTGCTTGTCCACCAGCGGCGTGCGCACATAACCGGGGCAGATCACATTGGCGCGCACACCTTGCGGGCCGCCTTCCTTGGCCACGACCTTGGCCAGGCCTTCGAGGCCATGCTTGGCCGTCACATAGGGCGCCTTGAGCTTGGATGCCTCCTTGGAATGCACCGAGCCGGTGTAGATGATGCTGCCGCCACGGCCCTGCGCATACATGTACTTGATGCAGGCGCGGGTCGTGAGAAAGGCGCCATCGAGCTGGATGGCCAGCATTTTTTGCCACTCCTGCAACGTAAAGTCCTGCACCGGCTTGACGATCTGGATGCCGGCATTGCTCACCAGGATATCGATGCCGCCATAGGCCTTGACAGCAGCTTCGACGGAGGCGTCGACCTGGTCTTCCTGCGTCACATCGACCGCCAGGCCCATCGCTGTGCCGCCCTTGCTGGCAATATCCTGGGCCGCCGCCTCGGCTGCTTCCTGCTTCAGATCGGCGATCACCACCTTGGCGCCCTGCTGCGCATACAGATCGGCAATGGCCTTGCCAATGCCACTGGCGGCGCCCGTTACATAGGCCACCTTGCCTGCGAGTTGCTGAACCATTTCTTCGTCCTTTCGACCGGAAAAGCGGTCACAAATAGCCAGTCTCGCGCTGCGCTGCAGCATGCTGCCGTAGGAGAGCAAGCCGTTTGCATGACAATCACCAAACCCTTGGCGCTGCCCCTGCCATCCACGTGCGCCAGGCGGCCCCCCGGTGCGAACCTCTACACTTGCGTTTTTGGCAGACTCTTCGAACAAGACCATGAACATCACCAAAGACTGCGCCGTCACCATCCAATACAAGGTGACCGATGCGCAAGGCAAACCGCTGGACAGCGGCAACCTCGCCTACCTGCATGGCGGCTATGAAAACATCTTCCCCAAGGTGGAAGCTGCGTTTGAAGGCCAGGCCGTGGGCTTTAGCACCAGCGTGGATCTGGCGGTGGAAGATGCCTTTGGCGTGCGCGACGAGAGCCTCGTGCGCGTGATCCCCAAGAGCGAATTCCCACCGGGCGTGAAGGTGGGCGGCCAGCTGCGCGGCGCCAATGACCGCGGCGAGCCCCAGGCCTTCTACGTCAAGAAGATCAAGGGCCCGGAAGTGCACCTGGATGGCAACCACCCGCTCGCCGGCCTGGCGCTGCGCTTTAGCGGCAAGGTCGTCGATGTGCGCGCGGCCAGTGAAGAAGAGATTGCCCACCGCCATGTGCATGGCGCGCACGGCCACCACCATTGATACTGCCGCGCAGCGGGCCGGTGCAGTGCACGGCCCTCTTGGCGTTGTTGATCACCCCAGCGGCTCACGCAAAGGCCTTGCGTGCAGGCCGCTTTTTCATTGGAGCTGCTACCCCATGACTACCCTGATCGAGCCCCGAACCGCCCGCCTGCAGCTGCGCCAATGGCAGCAGCAGGACAGGGAGGCCTTTGCCGCGATGACGGCGGACCCCGAGGTGATGCGCTACTTCCCCGCGCCGCTGACGCGGGCGCAGAGCGACGCGATGGCCGACCGCTGCGAAGCGCTGATGGCCGAGCGCGGCTGGGGCGTCTGGGCGGTGGAGCGGCTGGAGGACCAGCAATTTATCGGCATCGTCGGTCTGCATGTGCCCCAGGCCGAGCTGCCTTTTTCTCCCTGCGTCGAAATCATGTGGCGCCTGGCGCGCCATGCCTGGCACCAGGGCCTGGCCACCGAGGCCGCGCGGGCGGCACTGGCCGTCGGATTTGACCATGTAAAGCTGGCTGACATCGTGGCCTTCACGACCACCAGCAACCTGCCATCGCAGGCACTCATGCAGCGCCTGGGCATGGAGCGCGACCTGGCAGGCGATTTTGCGCACCCTGCCTTGCCTGAGGGCCACCCGCTGCAAGCCCATGTGCTGTATCGCTTGTCCGCTGCAAAATTTGCAGCAACCTAGGCCTCGCACTGCGCGGCTGCGATGACCGGCTGATGGGGATGGCTCGCCGCGTTTCAAGCCAACCGCCGCCCTGCCCCGCCGTCCGAGTGCGCACCCAGCCGGCTGTAGGACGCTTGATCTTTCTCAGGGCTTTTACGCATATTGACCATGTCGCAGGCTTTGTTGCAGTTTTGCGAGTTAGGATGTGATCAACAAGGTGCCGCAAGGCGATGGCCTTCGCTGCATCCGGTTGCTATAGCTGGGCTGCCGCCCAGCATGTTCGAGAAAGGAGCACATCCATGCAAGTTCAAGTGCACGCTGGTGACAATGTTCAAGGCGGAGAATCCCTCTCCCAATGGGCACAAACCGAGGTACAAAACAAGCTTTCGCGCTTCCGCGAATATGTGACCCGGGTGGAGGTTTACCTCACCGATGTGGACGCCCTGAAAAACGGCGGCAAAGGCAAGCGCTGTGTGATGGAAACACGTGCCACCGGCCGCCAACCTTTGGCCGTCAACGCCGAGGCCGAAAAGGTCGCCGAAGCCTTCAACGCAGCACTGGAAAAACTGCACCGTGCTTTGGACACCGACATCGCCAAGATGCGCGACAAGAGCAACCGCGAAACCATTCGCACGGGCACCGACGAGGATGTCGAAGCCTAAGCGCTAAGACGGGCCAGCACCGCCCATCCTCCTGAGCAAAGCACCGCCTGGCGGTGCTTTTTTGCGTCTGAGGCTTGCTGTTTTCACGGCCTTTGTCCCAGCAGCTGCGTGGTTTGCAGCGCGGTAGACGCGCTGTAGGCAGCTGCAGCGCACCCGCTAGCGAGAGGCAGCCGCAAACCAGACGGACACGCAGTCAGCGCCGGGCTGGCTGGGTAAGCGCCCGTGCTGCGCATGCCTCGCAATCTGCATCTAGCGCCCAGCCGCCAGGGCAGGGGCACTTATCACGCTTCAGCGCGCATCGCTGCGCTTGCACAAAACCCAGGGCAGAACGCAAGGCAGACATAGAACAGCGCCTGCGTCCCCCGCTGCTGGTACCCGCCCTCCTCCAACGGCCCTCCGCCGTTCCACACCGCCCACAGAGCTGCAACAAGCTTGAACGCCCGGCCGCGCACAAGCCAATGCGGAATGGCGGGCATTCAAATCCGCTGAATGCCCCGCGCAGACCGGACGATCAGGTGTTCAAAAACCAGTGGATATCTTCATGCGTTCAATCGATGGATTTGTGCACAAGTTATGCACATGTGACAAATTTCTCTGCCTTTTTCCGTTGGCAGAAAGATATCCACAGATCCATGCACTTTTTCCAACCGTCATTCTCAAGGGACTTCATCGCGTCAACCTAGCGATATCTGCTTCATATATCACCAAATAGCTAGCAATTTTCAGCAATCATTCCGCATTGCTGGCACGAGAGGTCTCAACATCCATAGAGACTTATGCACAAATTTTTCCACAAACCTCTAGCTATTCTCGCCTATTTTTTAAGCAAGTCTATGGCTGAGTGTTATTCGTGCTTCCCTGTGCATAAATATGCAAATGACTTGTTTCAAACAACAAACAGCCTTTTTTTTGTGAATAACCAGACGATGCACGAGCCAGCTTATCCACAATGCATGCCGCAGATCTCCAATTAGGTGGAATTGTGGATAAGTTCAGCACAAGCAGGTGTCTGTCGTTTTACCGCATAAGTCCTTTACTTATCCACAAATTTGCGCCATCGTAGAGGGAGGCTGTTTATGCCGCAATGTGCATAACTCTCAAGACACGAACTCTCATATCGTGGAATTTATCATGATATGAAAAATTATGCACAAGTGCATAAAGGATAACTTGTTGAAAAGACATGGTGGCTCTTCATCCATTTTGCATAAAAAATCAGCATTTAGCCATACAGCTCTACACTCTTTCATTGCTATTGATTTGAATTGAGTCGCTTCTAATTTCAGTTTATTTGAATTATTCAAATTTGAATTTTGGCTTTATCGATGGCGGGCCGAAGCGGTCGCTCCATTTCGTTTGAAATGCCGCAGATCCCCATCGCCACACCAGAAGCCAGGCACTGGGCCGATCGCAGAAATTGGCCCAGCACCCATCTGTCGCTCCGCTCTGATGTCGGAAAGCCCGCCCCGGATTTGCTTATTGGCTACCCACGGCGTTCGCCATAGCCGGTCGAGCCAGGGCATTGCATCAACAGCCCAGGGACCTACGGCCACCACCCTATTGCGCAGAAAGCGCGCCGGCCGCGCCAAGCCTCGTGGGCCTGGCAAGACCGTTGACTGCATCGTTGGACCGACTGGAACAACCCGAGCGAAAAGACCCGCTGGGCCAGAGATCGGAGTGCAACCATGCTGACAACCAGCGAGCGCGGCAAGTTTTAACGCTGGATAGCGAACCCAGCGCGAGGCCTCAACGCCCATGCAAGCGAGATGTCCACAGGCAAGAACAGCTCGGGCGGCTGCGGCCGGCATGGTGGGGTGTGGGTCGCACAGATGCCAACGCAGATGACGCTGCAGCGCTGGTTTTGCACATGCAGATTTTTTGGCCTGGCGAACGTGGGTTTTGTTTAAAAGCCGGCGCCTGGCAGATGGCTATGCATGCCCAGCCTGTCCTTTAGGCATCTACAAGACATTGTTTTTATTCAACATTGTCCTGAATAGACACCCACCCCTCTCGTCCTCTTATCCAGACACTACGGAGCACGCTCCAAAAGATCTGTGGATAAGGTGCGGGGCAAGCCTACAACAACCCCTTTGTTATCCACAGACAAACGCCAAATGCAGAACTTGCACTACTAGCATGCACCGGAAATAGCGCCCCGTGTACACAGCGCAATAGCAAGGCAGCTATTTGTTTTATAAGCACAAAAAACTTATCCACAGCTTTGATGGCAAATATTTCAGACTGCTAAAGAAGCGGATTCCTGCCTAGGCCCTGTGGGCAATATTTGCGTGGCAGGCTTTCCTACGCACAGCAACGCAATCCGCGCGGCCATTTTGTGCCGATGGCTTGGCATTTGTGGATAATTCATTATTTATCAATAGCTTGATTCAAATTCAAGCCTGCAGAATGACTGTGGATAATGAAGACGCACAAATCAACTTATCCACAGAAATATCCCACGAATGCTACTTATCCACTTTGCAGTGACAACCATGGAGGGGTACCATCAACATGGTTAGAAAAATTTCAAGCAATTGAATGTTCTGGGCTTAATGCACTTATCCACAGATGGTGGCGCCCTTCTACTACTATCTACTATTCTTTTAAAGAAAATAAAAGAAAAACCAAAGGCAAGCTCGGCAAAGTTTCATATGTTGAAATTTTTCAGACTGTGAAATGTCAAGTCGCTTTGCAAGAAGGGAGCGGGGCAGAGCAGCTCTCAAAATACGCAGCAGACACCTCAGAATCCCTCTCCCATTTGGACGAGGGCATCTCAGACCTTGGAGTACTTGGTGGCAGCGCTGTTGCTCTGACCCAGAGCTCGATCACACAGAGAGAGTCCCTGTGCGCAAATGCACAGCCTTGCATAGGTGTTTGCTATACTTTTGGATAGGCGTGGCGAGTGCGGATGCCGCTTTGCAGGCATATGGCCGGATGAGAAGGCGGCATTGATTGGTGCCGCTGCCATCTCGGTGTCGCTGCGCAGTAGGGAACGCATCACAGCGGATTGCCAGGCCGGCCCTGCAGATCCGTCCACCAGGCTGCTGGAGGCTGCCCAGGCTTTGACTGGAGCTGGGTAGAGAGGGCGGAGGAGGGTTGGGAGTGGTTGGGGCCAAGGATGGCTTAAACCGTCTCTGCGGGCCGTGCATGGCGGTGTGAGCTTTCTACAGCCATGGTGTCTTCAGCACGCTTTGGTTGCGCAATGGATCAAGGACCTGGGCCCTCATTTGCCATAGCTGTGTTTTTATACAGTCTCTAGCATGGTTCCTTGCCGCAGCACCTCTGGCCTGTACCTCATTCCACTCTGCCAGCCTCTCAAGCGCCGCTATGGCTGCCTAGAGCCCCGAACGGCGCATCCAGCCCATAACCCCTCAGACAGGCAAAAAAATACCGCCAGACGGCGGTATGAAGGGGAAGAGGGGGTTATGGGGCGATCAGAAGTGGCGCGCGTAGCGCAGCTGCACAAAGTTCTCGCCGGGGTTGGGGCGCTTGATCGAGGCGTTGGACAGATGCTCCAGACGAACCGACCATTCATTCTCGCGGCGCATGCCGGTGAAGTAGCCCACACCGATATGGGTGCCAAAATTGAAAGCGGTCGAGAAGCGCTTGTCGCGGCTTTCGTAGAGCTTGCTGGAGACATAACCGCCCAGGCCCGCTTCAACAAACCAGGGGTACTGGCTCTTGCTGTGAAAGCGCATCGTGGGCACGAGGCCGACCACCGCAATGGTGCGGCTGCCTTCTTGCTCCATGCGGTCGGAGTTCCAGGCGGACAGGCTCATGTCCCAGTGGGCGGTGACCGCATGGCCCCACCAATAGGTCTTCCAGTCCATCGGGATCGTGGAGCCAATGGTGACGCTGCGTGCGTCACGCTCGGCAACCCCTGCTTGCAAGTACAGGGTGGGGCTGTTGCGCTTGTCGGCAAACTGCGCTTGGGCAGAGGCACTCCAGACAGTCAGCGCGCACAAGCCGAGAGCGGAGAGGAGAGGGCGGTATTGCATTAAATAATGTTACACCTGGACTACAGGCACTTCTGTCAGCAAAAGCAGGATGTTGTCTGTATGCAACCGCTGACGCCGCCAAGGACATTGGAACGGACACAAAAAAGCGCAGCGTGTGAGGCTGCGCAGGAGGGGATGGAGAGGGCGATCCAAGGGCGCAGGAGCGCTCCGGCCTTATTTACTGTCCATCGGCGGAACAGTCTGTTTCGGATTTGGGCCTTGATGGCGCTGGCCATGCGGGCCCTTGCCGTCCGGGCCGCGTCCGCGGCGCTCATGCATCTTCAAGGTTTCTGCATCAAAGGTCTTTTGCTGCTCAGGCGTCAAGCTGGCATAGAAAGCCTTGGTGGCCTGGTTGCGCTGGTCCATTGCCGCCTGGTGTTTGGCATGCATGGCGGCCATCGCGTCAATGCGCTCCGGCGTGGTCATCTTGGCAAAGTCGGGGCGCTCAGGGCGGTCGCCCGGCGCTGGGCGCTGGGGCTTGACCGCTGCCATGTAGCTGGTCCAGCCGGCTTCCTGGCTGGCATTGAGCTTGAGCGAGGCCTTGAGTGCCTGCATGCGTTTGGCCATGTGGGCCTCGCGTGCTTCGGGGCCATGGGCCTTCTTGGCAGGGGCGGGGGCGCTTTGTGTGGTGGGGGCTGCTGCGGGGGCAGCCGGGGTTTGGGCGAAGCTGGAAACCGACAGGCTGGCCAGCATGGCGGTCACGATGGCGCTGCGTTGCAAGAGAGACATGGTGGTTCCTTTCCGGGTTGTGATGTCTTGTGCGATGTCTGCAGTGTCCGCCTGCCATGTAATAGCCCCGTCACTGGCCGGTATGGCTGTGTAAAGAATTAGCAATTTTGGTTGTTGGGCTTGGGGGTTGGCTCCGTGGGTCAACAAGTCCAAACCCCGGCTTTTTGCCCGCTGCATCGATCTGGGGCGGGCCGGATTCGCGGCACAATGGACAGCAGATCAGTGCGGCACACCAGGGCCGCTTGTGTTTTTTAAAGGGCTGCTGCGCATGACTGCAGCCCCCCAGAACAAAGGAATGGCATGTTCAAGAACATGATTTTTTACCGCATCTCCGAAACCTGGCAGCCGGATTTGGTCGCGCTGGATACGGCCTTGGCCAAGCAGCAGTTTGAGCAGTGCGGTGCCACCCAGGAAAAGTCCACCGGTTGGGTGCCTCCGCGCGGCGAGGAGCACGGCGCGATGGTCGAGTCGGTGGGCGGCCAGTGGATCTTGCGGCTGATGAGCGAGAGCAAGATGCTGCCCGCCAGCGTGCTCAACCGCAAGGTGGATGAAAAGCTCGCCCATATCGAAGCCCAGGAAGGCCGCAAGCCCGGCAAGAAGGAAAAGCAGGAGCTCAAGGACGAGTGCAAGCTCGATCTGCTGCCGATGGCCTTTACCAAGCAGGGCGGGCTGTGGATCTGGATCGATCCGCAGGCGCGCCTCCTGGTGCTGGACACCAGCAGCCAGGGCCGTGCCGACGAAGTGATCACGATGCTGGTGGAGGCATCGCCCGGCTTTGCCGTGGCACTGATCGACACCCAGAACAGCCCCCAGGGGGCGATGTCCGCCTGGCTGCACAGCTACGACGCGCCGGCCGGCTTTAGCATTGACCAGGAGTGCGAGCTCAAGAGCGCCGATGAATCCAAGGCCGTGGTGCGCTATGCCCGCCATCCGCTGGGCATCGACGAGATCCGCGAGCATATCGACCAGGGCAAGCTGCCCACCAAGCTGGCGCTGACCTGGGACGACCGGGTCAGCTTTGTGCTGACTGAGGGCCTGCAGCTCAAGAAGGTGGCCTTGCTCGATGTGGTGATGGAAGGGGCCAGTGAGGATGGCGGCTTTGATGCCGATGTGGCCATTGCCACCGGGGAGTTCAGCCAGCTGATTCCGGATCTGATCCAGGCGCTGGGCGGCGAAGGCCGCACCGAACTGGGCCAGCTGCCCGACCGGGGCGACAAACCCGCCGCAGCGGCCTTGGAAGGGGCTGCTGCGCCCGCCAAGCCGATCAGCCAGGGGGTAGGCGCTGCCAAGCCTGGCGGCATGCAGACCGGGCCCAAATCGGCACCGGTGGACCAGGATCCGGACTCCAGCCCTTTCTGATCTGGGCCAACCACAGAAACGACAACGCGCTCCAGGAGCGCGTTTTTTATGCCTGTGCAATGCTTGGACAGGGCTTTAGTGCTTGCAGCAGCTGGCTGCGTCAGGGTCAGCATGCGGGTCGGACAGGCTGTCCAGAATAGGGCAGTCCGGGCGCTGGTCGCCGTGGCAGCTGTGCACCAGCGCCTGCAGCGAGCGCTCCATCGCCTTCATCGCGGCAATGCGCTCGCGCAAGGTGCCAATATGCTTTTGCGCAATCTCCTTGACCGAGCTGCTGGCGCGCTGCTTGTCGTGCCAGAGATTGAGCAGGTTCTCGATCTCCTCCATCGAGAAGCCCAGATCGCGGCTGCGGCGGATGAAGGAGAGCGTATGCACATCCGACTGGGTATACAGCCGGTAGCCGCTGTCGGTGCGGTGCACATGGGGCAGCAGGTTCAGCGACTCATAGTGGCGCGCCATGCGCGCAGAAATACCCGCCAGCTGGGCTGCCTGGCTGATGGACACCGGCCAGGCGATGGACTGCTCAGCGGCAGGCTTGCGTGACGGGCTGGCCATGCTTACTGGACCTGGTAGCCTTCGGCCGCAATGGCCGCTGCGATTTTGTCAGCGGGCTGGCTGGACTCGACCACCACCTTGCCTTGGGCGCGGTCGATCGCTACCTTGGCCTGGGCGTCGAGCTGCTGCACAGCCTGGGTGACGGCACGCTCGCAGTGGCCGCAGGTCATGCCTTGGACTTGGAAGGTGTTTTGCATCAGAGTTTCCTTTTCCTGTGGTTGATGGCCTGATCTTGAAAGCTGACACGGTGTGAAGGTCAAGAGCAGGGTCTTTCGCCAGGAACAAGCCATCAGAACTGCACCGGCCCGGATGTGTTTCACGTGAAACAGCATTCCTGGGCCGAAGCTGCGCTTACTGCTTTTCGTCCGCGATGGCCTTCTGCACCGAAGGACGGGCGCCCACGCGCTGCAGGAAACCAGCCAGGTTCTGCAGGCCGCTGATGTCGACTCCGACAAACTTGCTCCAGCCGCAGACGGTGAACAGGTAGGCGTCCGCCACGCTAAAGTCCGCGCCCATCAGGAATTCCTTGCCGGCCAGCTGCGCATCCACCCAGGTCAGGCGCTTGAGCACTTGTCCACGGGCCATGTCCTTGACGGTGTCGGGCATATTGGGGTTGAACAGCGGCGAGAAGCCCTTGTGGATCTCGGTGCCGATAAAGCCCAGCCACTCTTGCAGCTGGTAGCGCTCGAAGGTGCCGTTGGCGGGAGCCAGCTTGGAGGCTGGCGCCTGGTCGGCGATGTACTGCACGATGGCCGGGCCTTCACGCAGGCGCTGGCCATTGTCCAGCTCCAGCACCGGCACATAGCCCAGCGGGTTGATCGTGTAGAAGTCGGTGCCGTCCTTGAGCTGGTGGGTCTTGGTGCTGGCCATCTCCAGGGTGAAAGGCAGACCGGCTTCCAGCAGGGCGATATGGGGCGACAGCGAACAGGCGCCGGGAGAGAAATACAGCTTCATCAACAAATCTCCAGTGAAAGGTGAAAGCCAAACCATGCTATCGCTTTTGACAAAGCTTTGCAGCCAGGTGGCTGCGGCGCAATAACACGGCTGACCGCGTGTAAACCCCCAAGTCATTAAAATAGCGGGCAAAACCGACTATTTGCCATTTCTGCCAAAGGGCGGCAGAAGGCATGCTGACTGCAAGGCGCCTGCCTTGCGAGCCCTGGAACGAGGCCGTATGAGCCAAACCCCCTATACCTATCCGCAAGAATTTGATGTCATCGTTGTCGGTGGCGGCCATGCCGGCACCGAGGCAGCGCTGGCCGCTGCCCGCATGGGCAGCAAGACGCTGCTGCTGACCCACAATATTGAAACCCTGGGCCAGATGAGCTGCAACCCCAGCATTGGCGGCATTGGCAAAGGCCATCTCGTCAAGGAAGTGGATGCGCTCGGCGGCGCCATGGCGCTGGCCACCGACAAGGGTGGCATCCAGTTCCGCATCCTCAACAGCTCCAAGGGCCCGGCCGTGCGTGCCACCCGTGCCCAGGCCGACCGCATCCTGTACAAGGCAGCGATCCGCGAGACCTTGGAGAACCAGCCCAACCTCTGGTTGTTCCAGCAAGCGGTCGATGACCTGATGGTCGAGGGCGACCGCGTGGTGGGCGCCGTCACCCAGGTGGGTATCCGTTTTCGCAGCCGCACCGTGGTGCTGACTGCAGGCACCTTTTTGGACGGCAAGATCCATGTGGGCCTGAACCACTATGCCGCCGGCCGTGCTGGCGATCCGCCAGCGGTCAGCCTGTCCGCGCGCCTGAAGGAGCTGAAGCTGCCCCAGGGGCGCCTGAAGACCGGCACCCCGCCGCGCATCGATGGCCGCTCGATCGACTTCAGCCAGTGCGAAACCCAGCCTGGCGACGGCATGCCCGGCGGCGTCAACGAAGGCCAGCTGCCGGTGTTCAGCTTCATGGGCAATGCAGAGATGCACCCGGCGCAGATGCCTTGCTACATCACCCACACCAATGCGCGCACGCACGAGATCATCCGCAGCGGCTTTGACCGCAGCCCGATGTTCACCGGCAAGATCGAAGGGGTAGGGCCGCGCTACTGCCCAAGCGTGGAAGACAAGATCAACCGCTTTGCCGACAAGGAAAGCCACCAGATCTTTCTGGAGCCCGAAGGCCTGACCACCCACGAGTACTATCCCAACGGCATCTCGACCAGCCTGCCGTTCGATGTGCAGTACGAACTGGTGCGCAGCATGAAGGGCCTGGAGAACGCCCACATCCTGCGCCCGGGCTATGCGATCGAGTACGACTACTTCGACCCACGCTCCTTGAAGAACAGCTTTGAGACCAAACAGATCCAGGGCCTGTTCTTTGCCGGCCAGATCAATGGCACGACCGGCTACGAAGAAGCGGCAGCCCAAGGCCTGTTTGCCGGCCTGAACGCTGCACTGCAATGCCGGGGCGAAGGCCCCTGGACGCCGCGCCGCGATGAAGCCTACCTGGGCGTGCTGGTCGACGACCTGATCACCAAGGGGGTGACCGAGCCCTACCGCATGTTCACCAGCCGGGCAGAGTTCCGCCTGCAGCTGCGTGAAGACAATGCCGACATGCGCCTGACCGAAGAGGGGCGCAAGATGGGCCTGGTTGACGATGCACGCTGGGATGCCTTCAGCCGCAAGCGCGATGCTGTTTCACGTGAAACAGAACGCCTGAAGGCCACCTGGGTGAACCCACGCATCGTCGCTGCGCAAGAGGCCGAACGTGTACTGGGTAAGGCCATGGAGCGGGAGTACAACCTGTTCGATCTGCTGCGCCGCCCTGGCGTGGACTACGCCACCTTGATGAGCATGAACGAAGGCGCCTACCAAACCAGCGACGTTTCACGTGAAACACTGGGTGCACTGAGCGAGTCCGTGGTCGAGCAGGTGGAGATCGGTGCCAAGTACTCGGGCTATATCGACCGCCAAAAGGACGAAGTGGAGCGCGCAGCCCATTACGAGAAACTGCGCCTGCCCGCCGAGCTGGACTATATGCAGGTAACGGCACTGTCGTTTGAGGTGCGCCAGAAACTGCAGACCCACCGCCCCGAAACCCTGGGCCAGGCATCGCGTATTTCCGGTGTCACGCCCGCTGCCATTTCCTTGCTGATGGTCCACCTGAAAAAAGGTGGCTTCAAAGGCTTCAGCACTGCACAAGAGGTAACGACTGCATGAGCGCACCATTGGAATCCCCACTGCGTGACGGCGTACAACAACTGGGCCTGTCGCTGAGCGATGAGCAAATTGCCCAGTTGATGGCGTTTCTGGATCTGCTGCAGAAGTGGAACAAGGTCTACAACCTGACCTCGGTGCGTGACCCGCAGGAAATGCTGACCCACCATCTGCTCGACAGCCTGGCGGCGGTGCCGCCGCTGGTGCGCCATCTGGAGGGGGCCGGTCTGCCAGCGCCCAAGCTGCTCGATGTCGGCTCGGGTGGCGGTCTGCCCGCTGTGGTGTTTGCCATCTGCCTGCCGCAGCTGGATGTGAGCTGCGTGGATACCGTGGGCAAGAAAGTCGCCTTTATCCAGCAGGCGGCTGCCGCGCTGCGCCTGCGCAACCTGCATGGCATCCAGTCGCGCGTCGAGCAACTGAGCCAGCAGTACGACGTGGTCAGCTGCCGTGCCTTTGCTGCCTTGCAAGACTTCACGGCTTGGTCGGCCCAGACCTTGAAGGCCGATGGCATCTGGCTGGCGATGAAGGCCAAGCGCCCTGACGATGAGCTGGCGCTGTTGCCCGCCTCGGTGCAGGTGCTGAACATCGAGCCGCTTCAGGTGCCCGGGCTCGATGCCGAGCGCTGCCTTGTCTGGATGCGGCAGCAGGCGGCATAGCGCTGCATTGCGGATCGCAGGCCGCGTCACCTCGACCATCTACCAGCCCCGATTTTTCGGGGCTTTTTGCTGACACTTGCGCCGGTAACAACGCGCTTTTGCTGGCTTGCAAGCAGGGCCGTCGTTTACACTCAAAGTTTCCATCGCAGAGGCGGCACATGTTTGGCATTTCTGACTATGGTGCATTTGTCTTCGCCGTGCTCCTGTTCTTGATGATTCCCGGGCCCGGTAACCTGGCGCTGATCACCTCCACGGGCAAGGGCGGCATCCAGGCTGGTCTGGCCGTATGCGCGGGCTGCATGGCCGCTGACCAGGTGCTGATGTGGCTGGCCGTTGCCGGCGTGGCCGCGGTGATGAGCGCGTACCCGGCAGCCTTTCAGGCGGTGCAGTGGCTGGGCGCGGCCTACCTGGCCTGGATTGGCTACAAGCTGATAACAGCCCGACCTGGCGACCAGCCGGTCATCAAGATTGCGCCCCGGCATTATTTCAGGCAAGGCTTTCTCATCACCATGATGAATCCCAAGGCCATCGTGTTCTACATGGCGTTCTTCCCGCTGTTTGTTGATCCGGCCACCCACCGGGGCCTGCCCACTTTTGCAGTGATGGCAGCGACCGTTGCGGTGATCAGCCTGGCCTATTGCACGGTCGTGGTGCTGCTCACCAGGATGCTGGCCGAGCGCCTGCGCGCCAATCCGGCCCTGGTCAAATGGCTGGAGAAAACGGCGGGTGTGTTTTTGATTGGTTTTGGCCTTAAGCTGGCCCTGACCAAATAAGTTAGTGGACAAGCGAGTTCTCATGGCAAAAATTTTCTGTATCGCCAACCAAAAAGGCGGCGTCGGCAAGACCACCACCGCAGTCAATCTGGCTGCGGGTCTGGCCAAGATCAAGCAGCGTGTGCTGCTGGTTGACCTGGATCCCCAGGGCAATGCCACCATGGGCTCGGGCATCGACAAGCGCGCGCTGGAGACCTCGGTCTACGACGTGCTGCTCGAATCGAGCACCATCAAGGAGGCGGCTGTCCATTCCGAGCGCTGCGGCTACTGGGTGCTGGGCGCCAACCGCGAGCTGTCGGGCGCCGAGGTCGAGCTGGTCGAGCTCGAGCGCCGTGAAAAGCGCCTCAAGGCTGCGCTGGAGGCGAGCGACGCCGACTTTGACTTTGTGCTCATCGACTGCCCGCCAAGTCTCTCCATGCTCACCTTGAACGGCCTGTGCTCGGCCCATGGCGTGATCGTGCCGATGCAGTGCGAGTACTTTGCGCTCGAAGGCCTGACCGACCTGGTCAACACCATCAAGCAGGTGCATGCCAACCTGAACCGCGATCTGGAGATCATCGGGCTGCTGCGGGTCATGTTCGACCCGCGCATCACCTTGCAGCAGCAGGTGAGCGACCAGCTGCGCGAGCATTTCGGCGACAAGGTGTTCGACACCGTGATTCCCCGCAATGTGCGCCTGGCCGAAGCCCCCAGCTACGGCCTGCCCGGCGTCGTGTTCGACCCGGCCGCCAAGGGCAGCAAGGCCTTTGTCGAGTTCGCCAAAGAGATGGTCAAGCGCATCAAACGCATGAAGTGACAGCCGGCCCCGCCGCTGCCCGACCGACCTCCGCTGCCTGGCATGCGGAGGTCTTTTTCATGGTGGCCTGCGCGCTGCAGGCGCCCGCGTTGCGTATGGCAAGCATTCGGGCACAATAAGGGTTTGCATTTCTTTGAAACAGCGCAGTATGGTGGCGCTTTTTTGCTATTAAAAAATGAGCATTGAATCCTCGTCCATCAAGCTGCTGCCAGGGTGGAAAAACAGCGGGCCAGGCCATTGGCAAACGGTGTGGGAGCAGCAACTGGGGTATGAGCGCGTGCAGCAGCACGACTGGATGCACCCCAAACGCGGTGACTGGACGGCGCGCCTGCAGGATGTGGTGCTGGATGCGCCCCAGCCCGTGGTGCTGGTCGCCCACAGCCTGGGCTGCATTCTGACGGCCTGGTGGGCCGCGCATTCGCCCCAGGCGGCCAGCAAGGTGCGCGGCGCGCTGCTGGTGGCACCGGGCGATGTCGAGCGCGCCGACCTGGCCGAACAGATCCCTGGCTGGTCGCCGATCGCGCTGCAAAAACTGCCCTTTCCCACCATCTTGGTGGGCAGCCAAAACGACCCCTATTGCAGCGCCGAGCGCGCGCAGTGGCTGGCCAGCCACTGGGGCGCGCGCTGGGTGGACCAGGGCGCCTGCGGCCATATCAATGCCGAATCGGGGCTGGGCGACTGGCCGCTGGGCCAGGCGCTGCTGGCCGAGCTGATGGCCGAACCAACAAAGGTGAATTAAGACATGGTTACCAAGAAACCCAAGGGTCTGGGACGCGGCCTCGAAGCACTGCTGGGCCCCAAGGTCGAGGACGCTGCGCCCGCCAGCGACGACAAGGGCCAGCTGCCCCACCAGTTGCGGCTCGATGACATGGTGCCCGGCGTCTACCAGCCGCGCACGCGCATGGACGAGGGCGCGCTGTACGAGCTGGCCGAAAGCATCAAGGCCCAGGGCATCATGCAGCCCATCCTGGTGCGCAAACTGGCCTCGGGCGACCACGCCGGCAAGTACGAAATCATTGCCGGCGAACGGCGCTTTCGCGCCGCGCGTATCGCCGGCCTGGCCGAGGTGCCGGTGCTGGTCCGTGATGTGCCGGACGAGTCGGCTGCGGCGATGGCGCTGATCGAGAACATCCAGCGCGAAGACCTCAACCCGCTGGAAGAGGCCCAGGGCCTCTCGCGCCTGGTGGGCGAGTTCCAGATGACGCATGAGCAGGCCGCGCAGGCAGTGGGCCGCTCGCGCTCGGCCGCGTCCAACCTGCTGCGCCTGCTGAACCTGGCCGAACCCGTGCAAACCATGCTGATGGCAGGGGATCTGGACATGGGCCACGCGCGTGCCTTGCTGGCGCTGGACCGCGCCGCGCAGATCACCGCCGCCAACCAGATCAATGCCCGCAAACTGAGCGTGCGCGAGGCCGAGAGCCTGGTCAAAAAGGTCAGTGCCGAGTTCTCGGGCGAAACCCCGGTCAAGGCCAAACCAGCGAAATCGCGCGATTTGAAGCGCGTCGAAGAAGAGCTGTCGGACCTGTTGATGGCTGAAGTGGAAGTGCGCGTGAAAAAGCGCGTCAAACGCGCCGGCAAACTCGAAGAGATGGGGGAATTGGTAATCCAGTTTGGTTCACTGGATGCCCTGAATGGATTGATTGATAAATTACGTGGATAATGCACCGGCCATGTGCTGCACGTCGTGATTTGGGTGACATTTACTAACAACTTCGCTTAAGAGCAGACAACGCTCCGCCGAGGTTCCTGGAAGCAGGTGATTCCCGTGTCAGCAGCGCAAAGCAAAAATACGAAATCGAAGTAATCGAGCCTGGGAGGAATTCCGGGCTCGCTTTGAATGAACAACTGAATGATTTGCGGGAGAGCGACATGAAAAAGGCAGCATTGGCGGCACTGGCCGTCTTGGCATTGGCAGGCTGCGAAAGCACCGGTATGAAGCTGGGCGGCGGCACCAACAACATGGTGACCGGTGGCGCAGCAGGGGGCAGCAGCCAGGGCGAAAACAGCCAACTCGAAAAATGTGATTCGCCCGTGGGTACCGTGTCCCTGGTCGAGAACCAGCAAGCGGGCTGGTACACCATTTTGCGCAACGAATACCGCCTGCCACCAACCGCCAATCTGCTGCGCGTGCTGATCCAGCAATCGAACTGCTTTGTGGTGGTGGAGCGCAGCGCTGCCGGCATGAACGCGATGAACCGCGAGCGCGCGATGATGGACAACGGCGAAATGCGCAAGGGCAGCAATTTCGGCAAGGGCCAGGTCGTCGCATCGGACTACGGCCTGACGCCTGAGGTGACCTTCAGCGAAGACAATGCCGGCGGCTTTGGCGCGGCGCTGGGCGGCATCCTGGGCGGCCGTGGTGGCAGCGCAGTGGCTGGTGTGGCTGCCAGCAGCAAGACCCGTGAAGCCTCGGCCATGCTGACCCTGGTGGACAACCGCTCGGGCGTGCAGGTGTCCTCGTCGACCGGTAACGCCAGCAAGACCGACTGGGGTGGCTTTGGCACCTTGTTCGGTGGCGCAGCCGGTGCCGGCATGGGTGGCTACTCCAACACCTCGCAAGGCAAGGTCGTGTCGGCCGCTTTCGTCGATGCCTACAACCAGATGGTGCAGGCGCTGCGCAACTACAGCGCGCAATCCGTCAAGGGCCAGGGCCTGGGCGGTGGCGGTCGCCTGGGTGTGGATGGCGCCGCAGCGCCCAGCCAGACCTCGGCACCTGGCGCCAAGACCAATGTGCGCCTGAGCATGAAGCAAGCGCAGCAGCGCCTCAACGAGCTGGGCTACGATGTGGGCACCCCCGATGGCGCCTCCGGCCCACGCACGCAGAACGCGCTGCGCTCCTTCCAGCAGGACCAGGGCCTGTCGGTGACGGGGCGCCTGGACCAGGCCACGATGCGCCAGCTGGCGGAATAAACCTTCGGCGTTGATCGCAGCCTCGCCAGGCCACCGATCCGTCGCATGACCCGCCGCTCACCCCGGCGGGTTTTTTCATGCCCTGTCGATGGCCTCGTCGATATCGGCAGGCGGCTGGGTTTCCATGAACTCCTCGATATCGCAGCGCAGCTGCAGCTCCCGGGCCAGCAGCTTGTGCAGCTGGCGCGGATCGATGGGCTTGTGCATCAAGGTCGCCCCCAGGCTGTTGGCCATCTGCAGCCGTTTGGGGGCCGTGTCGCCGGTCAGGATCACGTAGTGGGGCGGCATCTGCTGCCAGGGCAGATGCTCGGCCGTGGCATCGCGCACGGCCATGACGACCATGCTGCCGTCCTCGGTGGCCGACAGGCGCAGGTCGGTCAGCACCACATCGAAGGGCTTGCTGTTGCTCTCCTGCATGTGGTCGATCAGGCGCCGCACCTGGTCCACATTGGCCGCGCTCATCACCTGGCAATGCCATTGCTCGAGCATGCTGGCCAGCCCCACGCGCACCAGTGGCTCGTCATCGACCACCAGCACCTTGAGGCCGTGCAGCGACGAGTAGTCGCCATCGTCGGGCTGCTCCCACAGGCCGGTGACCAGGCCATAGCCGCCGGCAGGCACGGCCTCGGCCATCAGGCTGACGCGGAACACGCTGCCGCGCCCCGGGATCGATGACAGCGCGACCTTCACATTCAGGATATCGGCCAGCTCGCGCACGATCGCCAGACCCAGCCCCAGGCCCTTGGTGCCCATGTGCTGGTCTTCGGCCACCTGGCGGAACTTCTGAAAGATCAGGTCGTGGTGTTCGTCATCGATGCCCACGCCGGTATCCCAGACCTCGATCACGCGCTGCAGGCCGCGTTTGCGCACCCCCAGCAGCACGCCACCGTGGTCGGTGTAGCGCAGCGCGTTGGACACCAGGTTGCGCAGCAGCATAAAGAGCAGCGATTGGTCGGTGTAGATCCAGTCTTCGCTGTCGCGCACGCGGAAGACCAGGTTCTTAGCATCGGCCTGCGGGCCAAACTCCTTCTCCAGCCGGCGCAAGAAGCCGGCAATGGCCACCGGCTGGAACTTGGGGTCCAGCACCCCGGCCTCGATGCGCGAGTAATCCATCAGGGTGTCGAGCATCTCGCGGCTGGCCGACAGCGCAGCGCGCGCGTGCTCGAGCACCACCGCCTGCTGGCTGTTGAGGCCCGAGCCGCGCAAGGTCTCCAGAAACAGGTTGAGCGCCTGCACCGGCTGGCGCAGGTCATGGCTGGCGCCGGCCAGAAAGCGGTTCTTGGCCCGCACCGCGTTCTGGGCCGAGCGGGCATGGTCGCTCAGGTGTTTCTTGTACGACGCAATGGCCCGGCCCAGCTGGTCGATCTCGTCGCCCCACTGCTGGGGCACGGCGTAGATGCCGCCAAACTCGTCATTGCTGACCTCGCGGCGCAGCGCCACCAGGCGGCGCGAGACCGAGGCATGCATGTAGATGCCCGCCATCGCCACGCACAGGATCAGCACAGCCACCAGCCAGTTCAGGTTGGTCTGCTGCGCGGCCACATCGCGCGAGAGCTGCACGCTGCGTTCATTGAGCTGGCGCCGCAGGTCGGCCGCAGCGCGGCTGGCCAGCAAGGACATGTCGGTGGCCAGCATCTGGTTCTCTGCCACCAGGTGGAAGACGGCGCGGTCATCGAGGCCATGCTGCGCGGGCTGAAAGATCGCCTGGCTCAGCTGCTGCACATTGGCGTTGAGCGCATTGCGCTTGGACTGCATCAGCGGGTCGATCGCGCCATCGAGCCGCGTCTGCGTCATCTCGCCGAGCAGCTTGTCGAGCCAGCCCATGCGGTCGGTCAGCTCCACCATGTTCAGCCGCCGCTCGCCGATGTCATTGGTGATGGCGACCAGGCGCGCATAGCTGCCGATCATCTCGCTTTGCTGCATCACGCGCGTGCTGGCAATGAGCTGCTCCATCTCCACGCTGGACAGCTGCTGCAGGGCCTGGTTGGTGCGGCGCAGGCCCTGCAAGGTCAAGGCAAACACCACGGCAATGCCCACGGCCAGAATCACCAGCATCAGCAAGATGCGCGAGGTCACCGACATCGGAAAGCTGCGCTTGTCCGGTGCGGCCTGCGCGGCAGGCGCTGCTGGTGGTGATGGGCTGTTTGCCATAGGGTCTGCCATCGCTCTCAGTTCTGCCAGCGCAGGTCTTCCAGCGCAAAGGTCGGGATCGGGCACTGGGACCACATGCCCACCAGGCCCTTGCGCATGAAGTTGCGCTCGGGCCGCACGACGATAAAGGCGTTGACCGCATCTTCGGCCAGCTGCCTTTGCGCCTGGCCCAGCCAGTCATCGAGCTCCTGGGGCGATGCGGAGGCGCGCAGCTTTTCCCAGATCTTCTTGAACACGCGGTTGTTGTACTGGAAGTAGTAGTCATCGCGCGCATAGATGCCGATGTCCATCGGCTCCACATGCATGATCAGGCTCAGGTCATAGTCCTTGCGCTTCATCACCTGGTCCAGCCAGGTGGGCCAGTCCATGCGGATGATCTCGACCAGCAGGCCAATGGCTTCGAGCTGTGCGGCCACGATCAGGCTGCCGTAGCGCCCGTAGTCGGTGGGCGGCACGGCCAGGCGCAGGCTGGTGCCCGGGGCCACCTGGGCCTGGGCGAGCAGGGCCTTGGCCTGGGCCGGGTCGTAGGGGTAGCGCTGTACCAGGTCGACATAGGCCCGGTGGTGGGGCGAGAAGTGGCTGCCAATGGGCAGCACCTCGATGGAGCCGCCATAGATGTCCTGGTAGCGGCTGCGGTCGAGCGCATGGTTGATGGCGCGCCGCACGCGGATATCGTTCAGCGGCGCGCGCGCATTGTTCATCGCGATCAGCAGCTTGCCTTCCACCCCGCGCTGGCCCATCACATAGTCGGTGCGCGCCATGAACGAGGCCGTCAGCCGCGTGACCGAGCTGAGCGCATCGATGCGGCCTTCGGCCAGCATGTTCTCGGTCTCCGCTGCGCTCGACATGAAGAGGAAATCGGCCATGCGGATGGCGGGCTTCTTGCTGTCCCACCACTGCTCGTTGCGCAGCAAGGTGATCGATTTGCCCTTGGTCCATTTTTCGACCTGGTAGGGGCCGGTGCCCACCGGCGCGCTGGCATTGCTCGCGGCGCTGTCGGGGTGCACCATCACCGCGCCGGGCATGGCCAGCGCATAGCTGAGCAGTGCGTCGGGCTCGCTCAGGCGGATGCGCAGCAGGTACTCGTCCACGGCCTCGACGGAGACGAGCTTGTCGAACCATTCGAGGTAGGCATTGGTGTTCTTCATCTGCAGCAGACGCTGCAGGCTGAAGGCAGCCGTGGCGGCATTGAAGGGCTTGCCATCGTGGTAGCGCACTTGGCGGCGCAGCACCATATCGACCTGCTTGCCGTCCTGGCTCACGGTCCAGCTCTGCGCCAGGCGCGGCTTGATCTGGCCTTGCCCGTCGATGATGGTCAGGCCCTCGAACACATTGGCGTAGGTGATCTCGCTGGCGGTGGCCGCCGACGTGCTGGTGATGTCGAACGAGGCGGGCTCCAGCGGTATGCCGATGCGCAGGCGCTCGGACGCGGCCTTGGCGGGGGCCAGGCCCACCAGGCAGCAGAGCAGCAAAACGGCCAATGCCCAGCGCATCCACTGGGGCTTGTCTTGGGGGCCTGTGTCCATCATGGCTTCCTCGTTGTGCACCTGCCTGGCATTGGGCCGGCAGGTGGCATGGCGCTGGCGCTTGGGCGGCGACAGCAACAGCTTTTTATTTGATGGCCGTGGCGGGCAGGATACCGTTGCGCTGCGCCACCAGCACCGCCTGGGTACGGGTATCGGCCCCCAGGTGCTTGAGGATGGACGCCACCTGGTTGCGGATCGTATGTTCGCTCAGCCCGAAATGCTTGGCAATGGCCTTGTTGCTAAAGCCCTTGGCCAGCATCTTGAGCACCTCGTACTGGCGCAGCGGCAGCACCTCGGCGCTGGGCTTGGCAGCGGGCTCCAGGCTGCGGCCGCTGGCCTTGTGGATGTTGTGCTCCATGCCCAGGCTGCGCAGCAACCAGTGCTGCACCTGCGCGCAGATGGCCTCGGGCTCCAGCGCCTTGGAGATAAAGCCCGAGGCGCCCTGGCGCACCGCATCGCGCATCAGCTCGGGGTGGTCATGGCCCGAGAGCATCACCACATAGGCGCCAGGCCAGCGTTTGCGGATCTGGCCAATGCCTTCGAGCCCATCGCAGCCGGGCATGCTGATGTCGAGCATGACCAGGTTGACCCAGTGCTCCTGCGCCACCGCATCGGTGACCGAACCCGCTTCGTGGATATCGGCCTGCAGCATGTTGCTGCTCAGCAGCATCATGCGCAGGCCCTGGCGGAAGAGGGGATGGTCATCCACCAGCATGACCGATGGCAGGGGCAGTGTCATATCCGCAGGCTCCTTCTTGCGGCATAGGGGGCGCAGTTCTTCATGGCCCGTACCTTACATCTATTTACCGAAGCAACCAATAGTCCATATGAACTAGTGCGCCTCACCGCCGCTTTGATAGTTTCGAAGTATCCGCATTCATTGCAAAAAGTCCAATGATTTTTATGGATTTATTTGAAATTCAAGGCTCTGTTTTTCAGAGTGCTTGCGCCGCAAAACGGTCTCTAGGCTAGTACATCTGGTCTATTTACAATTACTTACCGCCAGCCGAACATGCCTTCCATGCGATGGCTGGCCGCCATGGGATGCCTGTCGTCGCTCCATCTGTTTTGCCCATGAACAGCACAACACCCAACTGTGAGGACGACATGAAACACAGCGCCATCTACCTCGCCGCAGCCCTGCTGACGGCAGCCGCTTCCAGCCACGCACAAGGCTGGCTCGGCGAATCGGTGCCCTGGCAGTTCCAGACCAGCGCCGACCGGGCCAATCGGGCTCTCGTCAATGACCTGGTCGAAAAGAAAAAAGGCGGCTACTACGACGCCTTCAAAAGCACCTACATCACCAATATCGAGCGCCAGGTGAACTGCAACTTCCAGCCCACCGCCGCCGGCAACAGCAGCTCGGCCGACCAGGCCAACCAGGTCGCCTCTCCGCAGACCAATGCATCGGCAGGCAACAGCGCATCGAGCACCGGCAGCGCCAGCGAAAGCAGCGACAACCTGGGCCGTGGTGGCGTGGCCAACAACAACCAGAGCAACAGCGGCGCCATCAGCAGTGGCGTGCAGGGCAGCCCATCGACGACCACGATGGCGCCGATCAACAGCGAAAACGCCCATGGCCAGCAGGACATGCAGGTCGCGCAAAACAACAGCGGCAACCAAAGCACCAACGTGAGCGGCAGCTCGGCCTGCCAGTTCGGCGCCAGCGGTGCCATCAACTAAAGCGCGGACGGAGGATACCATGCACGCCCTGAACCTTTCCCCCCTGTCCGCGCGCGGCCCGCTGCCCCGCCGCACGATGACCCTGTCGGCCCTGGCCGCCACCTTGCTGCTGAGCGGCTGCGCGCTGCCCACCTACCAGCAGGTACGTATGGCCGATGACGAAGCGCCCGTGATGCAAGGCCCCGGCCCGCGCCACAACGGCACCCCGCTGGACAACAGCTTTGCCTGCCTGTCGCACCGCATCGTCGAGCAGCGCAATGGCCGCGCCCCGCTGTCGATTGCCGTGGGCGACATCAAGGACTACACCGGCAAGTACTCCCAGGGCGATGGCAATGTCGTCACCCAGGGCGGATCGCTGATGGTCTATTCGGCGCTGGGCAAGCTCGGCGGCGCCATCGATGTGCGCGAGCGCTTTGACACCCGCGTGGCCGAGCTGGAGCTGGCCTACACCGACCGGCGCCAGCTGGGCGATGGCAACCAGCATGCGCTAGCCGATGAAAAGGGCCAGCGTGCGGTGCCCTGGCTGCCGTACTACGGCGGCTCCATCCTGCGCTCGGACTACTACATCATCGGTGGCCTCACCGAGGTGAACTACAACATCCAGTCCGGCGGCATCGAAGCCCAGGTCAACCAGATCGGCCCGCGCTACCGCGTCTTCACGATGAACGTGGGCGCCGACCTGCGCATCGTCGAGACCAAGACCTTGCGCGTGGTGCGTGCCGTCAGCCTGCAAAAGCAGATCGTGGGCCGCGAGATTGGTGCGGGTATCTTCCGCTTCTTTGGCAGCAACCTGTTTGACATCAACGCCGGCAGCAAGGACCTGGAGCCCGTGCAACTGGGCGTGCGTACCACCTTGGAGCAGGGCGTGCTCGAGCTGATCAGCACGGTGACGCAGACCCCAGCCGGCCCTTGCATGGAAGGCGCCAAGACGGCAGCAGGCGAGCCCGCTGCCGTACCGCCAACGCCTGCTCCCGCCGAACCTGCAGCACCGGTCCCTGCGCCTGTACCGTCAGCTGCTCCTGTCGCTGCAGCCAACGAGCCGATGCCCGAAAAAACCAAGGCCGCGATGACCTCGCTGGACGTGGTATTTGAAGAGAACAACACCCGTATCGCGCAGCAATCGGCCACCGCCGCAGAGACCGTGGCGACGCGCCTGCGCGCCGGCCAGGGCGTGCGCATGGCGCTGCTGGCACGCGAGAACGAGAACGACCAAAACCCCGCCCGCCGCGATGCGCTGACCGACGAGCGCCTGCAGGCGCTGCGCGCTGAACTGGCCCAGCACGGCATCCCGCCTGGCCAGGTGCAGGTGCTGTGGCGCCCCACGCCCGGCGACACCACGGTGCACCGCTACGGCGCGGGCTACCGCCTGCTGGCGCGGCTGCAGGTCAAGCCTTGACCGGCATCGTTCCAAAGCTACCAATTTCATAGCTTATAGCGCTTTATAGACGGGCACTAAGAGCATAAAACACCCAAATCACGTCTAGTTTTTCTCCCTGTACGACTAGGAGACAGTCATGTCCCACAAGCACCCAACCTTTCTTCGCCGGGCACGCCTGGCTCCGCTGGCCGCTGCGGCTGCGCTGATCGCTGCCACCTCTGGTGTGGCGCTGGCGCAAACCACGGTGGTGAATGTAGACCAGGTCAGCAATGGCACAGTCACTGCCCCCAATATCACCAGTGGGCAGATCAATAGTTTTCCCGGCAGCGGTGTGGTGACCGTTGCGCCCATCACTGCGCAGGCCATCGGCAATGAGCATGAGATCGCTAACGGTGCGCAGGCTGCCCTGACCATCAACACCCAGCCACTGGCGCAGCCTACGGTGACCGTTGTTCAGCAGGTCACTGGCGTGGTCAGCGGTACCACGAGCACCAACATTGGCATCAATGCCAATAACGTGCAAGGCAACCACGACGGCGATAGCGCCAGTGTGAGTGGCAACCAGGCCAGCTCTGAGGCCATTGGCAGCACGTCGGTGGGTACCATGTTGATCACCGGCACAGCGGTGGATGTGAACTCAGCCACAACGACCTCCGTCACTCAGGAGGTTGCGGCCAATGCACCGATCTCCGCCTTAACCGACTTGACGCGTGTCGGTATTCGCCTGAACCAGACCGGCGGTAACGCCATGAACAATCTGAGCCTGAGTGTTGCAGGTAATCAGGTGGACAGCAGCGCCCAAGCCAACGCCACCCAGGCCGGTATCCGGGTGGACGCCAGCAGCGTGAACATCGGGGCCGACACCAGCAGCACGGTGAACCAGCAAGCTGCCGGAAATGTGACTGCGGATAGCAATGTGAACCTGGTCGGCATCCGTGTGCTGGGTACCCCTGCTCTGGCGGTGACCGACAGCCAATTGGGCGTCAGCAGCAACAGCGTGCAAGCCGCTGCCGGTGGCAACCAGCAAACCAGCGTGCTGCAGATCAATGCAGCTGGCGATGTGGTGCAGACTGGAGTCACGGGTTTGACCAACAGCGCAACCCAGACCTCCACGGGCCTCATCGATGCCAGCAGCACTGTGACCACCCTGGGCATTGACAACCAGAAGCCAGGTTCTGCGAACAATCGCTACAGCGTCAGCGGCAACGATGTAGGTGCGCAGGCCAACGGCAATAGCGGAAGCAACCGCACTGCCATTGCTGCTACAGGCGCCATCACGGGTGCGCAACTGGAGACCAGCAACACCCAGACCATTGGCGGCTCGGTGAGTGCCAACGCCCAGGTGACGAGCCATCTGGGTGTGCAGACCGAGGACAGTACCAACGACGCGCTGACGGTGAGCGCCAACCGGGTAGATGCCCAGGCCCAGGGATCGAGCGCCAGCAACCAGACCCGTGCCGGTGCCAGCGACATCAGCGGCAGCCTGGCCAGCACCAGCAACACGCAAACGCACGCAGGTGGCGCGGTATCGGCTAATGCCAGTGCCCTGGGCATCGGGAGCAGCTCGACCAGCCTGTCGGGCGGCAGCTTGACGGTGAGCGGCAACCAGCTGAGCGCTGAGGCGACGGCAGCTTCCGTAAGCAACGACGCCCTGCTTGGTGCCGACAATGCGGTGACGCAATCGGTCGCCACGGTCAGCAATACGCAGTTCCATTTGGCTGGCGATGTGCAGGCCAATGCCCGCTCCAGTGTGGTGGGAGCCAACACCGACAGCGCCAGCAATGCGGCGCTGGTGGTCAGCGGTAACCAGTTCAGCGCCACGGCTGCTAGCCAAAAGGCCGATAACCTGGCTCGCGTCAATGCGACCAATGGCGTGTCGGATTCGGGTGCCGTTATCTTCAGCGTGCAAGGCCATGTGGCTGGCGATGTGAACGCAACCGTCGCTGGCAGTGCCAGCACCAGTCCTGCGCCCAACCCGGATCCCATGCTGATCGGTCTGCGTTCGGCGGCGGCTTCTGGCGGCAATCTCACGGTCTCCGGCAACCAAGGTGGTTCGGATGCGACCATCAACCAGGTGGACAACCAGGTCGCTCTCTCGGGCAGCCGCATCGATGGCAACTCGGCCGCCTATCTGATCAATGTGCAGGCAGTGCAATCTGGCAATGCGCAGGCATTGACTAAGGTCAACCTGGGTGTTGATGGTACGAGCACATTGACACCGGTCACCACGCGTTCTGGTGGCCATGAACTGGTGGTGAGCGACAACAAATTCAGTTCCAATGCAAGCCAGAACCAGGCCACCAATGCGCTGGATATCAGTGCGACGAGCACCCTGAGTGCGAACACTGCCCAACCCAACCTGCTGGGCAACCTGCAGCTGTCGGCGGGCAACACCACGGCGACCACCGAGATGCAAATTCTCAGCGGCAGCAGCCAAGCCAGCGATCCCAGCGGTAACACCACGATCACCGGCAACCAGGCCAGCAGCCTCGCCCGCGCCAATGTGGCCAACAACCAGCTGAATATCACGGCAGGCACCATGGCCAGCGACCAGCTCGCGGTGCTGGGTAATGTGCAGGGCAACACCGGGGCGGTCAACTCCACTGCCAGCTTGCAGATGCAGGGCAGCGCCGCAAACCGCCTTGATGGCAACATCAGCAGCTCGGGCAACCAGGTGCTGGCCGTGGCTGCGGGCAATACCTCGCTCAACAGCGTGCGGGTGAGTGCGGGTACGGCACTGAATAGCGGTACGGGAGTTGTCTTGCTCAATGAGCAAAATAACGGTGGCAATGTGGTGGCTACGGCATCCCTGAACGCCGACGCCTTCACCCGGGGTGGTTCGCTCAACCTGAGTGGCAACACCGTCAGCGCTACCGCTGTCGGCAACAATGCCGAAAACGTGGTGAATGTGTCTGCTCTGCCTGGTCAGCAAATGGCCAGTGCGGTGCTGACCTCCAACCAGGTCAACAGCGGCAATGTGACGGCGGCGGTGAACGGCAGCTTCAACGCTTCGGGCACGGCAAGCACCAGCGGCATCAACGTATCGGGCAACCGCTCGTCTGCTGTGGCGATTGGCAACCGTGCCACCTCGTCGATGACATTGGGTGTGCAATAAGCCGTAAGGCCTTGCACTTTGACAGCCCGCCTGGCTCCCCAGGCGGGCTTTTTTGTGTCTGCCAGCAGCGGGGCATATCGCACCCTTTGCGTGCGAAATGCTGCCGGGGCTAACCTGCCGGGTTTTCAACTGCAGGAGTTTTGGTATGAACCTCGCGATACCCCCCTTCTGGGCATCCTGGCTGTACCGGCCGGTGGAGTTGCGCATCGATGTGAGCCCGATTCCACCCCATCAACTCGAAGGCGAATGCGCCTCCATCCACGATCGCATCCACACCCCCGGCGACCGGCTCCATGGCCTGCCCGAGATCCCTTTGTCCGACCCCCGTTTTGCCATCCGCTACCGCAGCGCCGATGGCGAGTTCTATGTCTATGTCGAAGACCAGCTGGAGCACCGCATTGCGGGCTTTACCGTCTTCAACCGCCTGATCGAGCTGGACAAGCGCGCCGACCGCTACATACGCGGCCCGCACAGCCGCTTTGACCCCGCCTACCAGCGCAAGGGCCTGGCCTCTTGCATCTACCGCTGGGCGCTCGATGCAGGCCTGTGCCTGGTCACAGGCGCGCGCCAGTCACCGGGCGCGCATGCGCTGTGGCACAAGCTCGCTGCCAGCCACCGCCTGGGCTATGTCGATATCCACAACAAGAAAATGCACTACCTGGGCGAGCGCATGGCGCCCGAGCGGCTCGATCCGCTCAGCACCCGCATGTTTCTGCTGGGGCAGGGCTGGTCGCTGGGCAGCTTTGCCGCAGCCACCGGCATGCGCTGCGATTGACGATGCCGCGCGGCATCACGCGGGCCGGCGCATCACGAACTTGCCCGCCTCGCTGATCGTGAAATAGTCGCCTGGCCCGCCGCCGCGTAGCAGCGGCTTGCCCGCTGCCGTCTGGTACACGCCGCCTTGCAGCAGCTGCTCGTCGATATGCACCATCACCACCTCGCCCAGCACCAGCCAGGTGGGCACCTGCGTGCCTTGCGCGGTCTGCAGCTGCACGATCTGGGTGCAGCGGCATTCCATCGTCACCAGGCTGGCCTGCACGCGCGGCGGGCGCACCAGTGTCGAGGGCTCGGTGGCCAGGCCGGCCAGCTCGAATTCATTGACTTCGGGGCCCACGGCCGCGCAGCTCTGGTTCATCGCCTCGGCCAGCGATTCGCTCGCCAGGTTCCAGACAAACTCGCCCGTCGCCTCGATGTTGTTCAGGCTGTCCTTGCGCCCCACGCTGGCAAAGCCGACGATGGGTGGCACATAGTTGAAGGCGTTGAAAAAGCTGTAGGGCGCCAGGTTCAGCACGCCGCTGCTGCTGGTGCTGGAGATCCAGCCAATCGGGCGCGGGCCGACGATGGCATTGAAGGGGTCATGGGGCAGGCGGTGGCCTTGGCGGGGTTCGTAGCTGTGCAGGGGCATGGTGGGGCAATGACTGAGTGGGAAAGCGGTAGACGGCGGCAGATTGCGCAGATTTCTAGCGGGTCTGCATGCCCAGAAAACGCACCGGTGATAGGCCGCAGGCACGCTGCACCATGGCGCTGAAGGCGCTGGGCGTATAGCCCAGCTCGGCAGCTATCTGGCCAATGGCCAGGCCGCTGGCACCCAGCTCCACCGCCTTGGCCAGAATGACCTGCTGGCGCCACTGCAGGTAGGTGCAGCCCAGCTCCTGGCGGAACAGGCGCGCAATGGTGCGTGGGCTGGCGCCGCTGTTGTGGGCAAAGGCCTGCAGGCTGTCATGGGCCAGCGGGTCGTCCAGGACGGCCTGGCACAGGCTGTGCAGGCGCTTGTCGCGCGGCATGTCCACCCGCAGATCGAGCTGGGTCGCCTGGCGCAGCTCATCGAGCAGCAGCGCGCTGACATGGCGCTCGCGCGCCAGTTGCGCGGCGCTGGGCGCGGGTGCATCGTCGGGCAGGGTGGGCAGATCGCAGACAAGCGCGCGCATCAGCTCGGAGACCTCCAGCACGCGGCAGCGCCGCCAGAGGTTGGCAGCGCTGTCGCCCTGGCCCGGGCCGCACTGGCCCTCGGCCTGGTAGATGTAGAGGGTGCGCAGCTCCGCCGTCTCCACCAGGGTCACCGCATGCTCGACACCGGGCGGAATCCAGAGCGCGCGCCGGGGCGGCACCACAAAGGTGGCCGATGGCACGCGCAGGTGCACGGTGCCGGTGACCGAGATGGCCAGCTGCGCCCAGGCATGCTGGTGGGGCAGCACGCGGGTGTCGCCACTGAGCTCGCGCAGCTTGGCGCGCACCGGCCGCTCGGCGGTGGGCACAAACAGGTGCGGGGTGAGCGAGTCGACATACTGCCAGGCACGGCGGGCGCTGGCAGCCTCGCTGCTGGCGGCAGCGCGTGCCGCGTGGGGCGGTGGGGCAGTCCGGGCAGAAGTCATGGCAGCAGGGCGGTTGGCGGTGGTGGTGATGGGGCAGGGCCAGGTGCAGCAGCTTGGCACATTGGCGATAGTAATCGTCTCTCTGTCGCATACATGCCGACAGGGCTTTGGCTAACATCGCTGCCATGACAACCAGCACAACAACATCGACTGCCGCACCGGACCCTGGCGCACCCGACCCGAAAGCGTTGGGCAGCCTGCGGCAGGATTCACGCACCATCGGCCTGGTGGGCCTGGCCCATGGCTCCTCGCACTTCTTCCACCTGCTGCTGCCGCCGCTGTTTCCCTGGCTGATCGCGGACTTCGGCTTCAGCTACTCCGAGCTCAGCGTGCTGGTGTCGGCCTTTTTCATCGTCTCGGGCGTGGGCCAGGCGCTGGCCGGCTTTGTGGTCGACCGCTTTGGCGCCCGCCCCATCATGTTTGCCGCGCTCAGCAGCTTTGCGGTGGCCGGTGTCATTGCCGGCACGGCCAACAGCTATGCGCAGCTGATGCTGGCCGCCATCTTTGCTGGCCTGGGCAACGCACCCTTCCACCCGGTGGATTTCACCATCCTCAACAAGCGCCTCTCGCCGCAGCGCCTGGGCCATGGCTTCTCGGTGCATGGGCTCTCGGGCAACCTGGGCTGGGCGGCGGCGCCGGTGTTCATGGCTGGCATCACCTCGGCCACCGGCTCCTGGCGCATGGCCTGCCTGTGCGGCGCCGCGCTGGCGGCCATCATCCTGGCCATCATGGTCATCAACCGCGATGCGCTCGATGACCGTGTCAGCCTGCCTGGCGCGGCCCCTGCCAAGGCGGCGGCGGCGGCGGCGGCCGGCAAGCAGGAGCACCCGATGGCCTTCCTGAAGCTGCCCTCGGTCTGGCTGTGCTTCTCGTTCTTTTTCTGGACCACCTGCGCGATGAGCGCCATCCAGTCGTTCTCCAGCCCGGCGCTGCAGCAGCTCTACGGGCTGCCGGCCAGCATCACCGCCTATGTGGTCACCGGCTATATGCTGTTTGGCGCCGCCGGTATGGTGCTGGGCGGCTTTCTGGTGGGCCGGGTGGAGCGGCTGGAGAAAGTCATCTCCGCCTGCCTGCTGTTCTCCGGTGTGCTGCTGGCGCTGGTGGGCACCGGCTGGTTGCCCGGCTATGTGGCCTTGGGTGTGGCGGCGCTTGCCGGTATCGGCACCGGCCTGGCCGGCCCCTCGCGCGACATGCTGGTCAAGCGCGCCGCGCCGCCGGGCGCCACCGGCCGGGTCTATGGCACCGTCTACTCGGGGCTGGACCTGGGCTTTTGCCTGGCAGCCCCGGTGTTTGGCTACATGCTGGACCACCACATGAACGCCGGTGTGTTCTTTGGTGCGGCCGTGGGCATGGTGCTGAGCGTGGTGTCGGCCGGCTTTGTCGGCGCCGGGGTTGCCGCGCGCAAGCAAAAGGAAAAGGCCGCTGTGGTGCCTGCCTGAGCAAGAGGCTGCCCTACCTCTGGGCACCCGCAGAAAACCCGCCACAAGGCGTAAAAAGGCCCGCGCAACCGCTTGGT
>NZ_JBBGYU010000004.1:0-159269 GCF_037479555.1 Comamonas sp. MYb396
GTTGGGTGTGGAAGCGCAGCAATGCGTTAAGCTAACCAATACTAATTGCTCGTGCGGCTTGACCCTATAACTTTGATGGGCCCCGCCTTAGATGGGGCCCAATGCAAAGAACACTGCAACTGCAGTTATGCCAAAGACTTGAGATCAGACCATGATGGGCACCACAGCGTGTTACAATCACTGGCTCAGGTCGGCGCAATCAAATTAAACGCTGATAGCACCAAGCCTCAAAGCTTGATGCCGACTCTATGAATTCGCTTCGAAAGCAGCAATGCCCTGATCGACCGATCAGCGCAAAGCCGCCAAGGAGCAAAAAGTTATGCCTGATGACCATAGCAAGTTGGTACCACTCCTTCCCATCCCGAACAGGACAGTGAAACGACTTCGCGCCGATGATAGTGCGGATTCCCGTGTGAAAGTAGGTCATCGTCAGGCTTTTATACTGATCAACCCCTCTGCTCTACCGAGTAGAGGGGTTTTTCTTTTTATCTCGCTGCAGCAGCGGTCTGTGGCTGGCGTGAAGGGGTTGGGATGCAGTTGCAGGATATGTTGTATTCGCAGGGTTTTGGTGTGCGCCGCGTGTGCTCGGGCCTGGTGCAACAAGGCTGGGTGCAGTTGTGGGATGCACAGGCGAACGAATGGGTTGTGGAGACGGACTCGACCGCCGACATAGAGCCCGAGGGCCTGCGCTTCAAGGTTCAGGGCGTGGAGTGGGAATACCATGCGCTGGGCTATGTGCTGCTGAACAAGCCCGCTGGCACCGAGTGCTCGCAAAAGCCTTCGGCCTATCCCAGCATCTACAGCCTGCTGCCGGTGCCGCTGCGCACGCGCCCCAACAAGAACGCCATCCAGGGTTTGCAGGCCGTCGGCCGCCTGGACCAGGACACGACTGGCATGCTGCTGCTGAGCGACGACGGCCAGTTCATCCACCGCATGAGCTCGCCCAAGAAGCATGTGCCCAAGCGCTACCAAGTGACGGCCAAGCATGCGGTGACCGAGCAGCAGATCGAGCGTTTGTTGGCCGGTGTGGTCCTGGATGACGACCCCAAGCCAGTGAAGGCTGCGGCCTGCGTGAAGACGGGTGACAACACGCTGGATCTGACGCTGACCGAAGGCAAATACCACCAGGTCAAGCGCATGCTGGCAGCCGTCGGTAACCGGGTGGAAGGCCTGCACCGGGCGCAGATTGGTGGCTTGGTGCTGAGCGATGAGCTCAAGCCGGGCGAGTGGCGCTGGCTGAAGGCCGACGAGCTGGCACTGCTCAAGCCCTGAGGGTTTTGGGCCTGCTGTAGCTTTGGCGCAAGTTCAACGATTATTTACATCGCCAATCGCCCCTGCGTCGTGCTGCAATTTATCGCGGGCGGCTACACTCGCTGCGTTACTAGTAGGAATCGCTTGTGAAGCCTTTCGTTTTTGCCCGTTCCCTGATTGCGGTGATGGCCTTTGCCGCCACTGCGGTGCATGCTGCCAACCCCATTTTGGTGCTCAATTCGCTGGATGCCAGCATCAGCGTGATTGACCCCACGACCTGGAAAGAGGTCAAGCGCATTCCTACGGGCAAGGAGCCCCACCACCTGTACCTGACGCCGGACAGCAAGTCGGTGATCGTGGCCAATGCGACCGGTGACTCGCTGACCTTTGTCGATCCCAAGACGGCCGAGGTGCAGCGCGTGATTCAGGGCATCTCCGATCCCTACCATCTGCGTTTTTCGCCCGACATGAAGTGGTTTGTGACGGCAGCCAACCGCCTCAACCACATCGACATCTACCGCTGGGATGGGCAAGAGCCCAAGCTGGTCAAGCGCATTGCCACCGGCAAGACGCCCAGCCACCTGTGGATCGATAGCAAGAGCCGGACGATCTACTCGACCATGCAGGACAGCGATGAGCTGGTCGCGATCGACATCGCCACCCAGACCCTGAAATGGCGCACCAAGACGGGGCAGATGCCCGCCGATCTGTATGGCAGCCCGGACGACAAATTCGTTTTTGTCGCACTGACCGGCAGCGACGGCGTGCAGGTGTTTGATGTGAGCGGCGCAGAGCCCCAGTTGGTCAAGACCATCAAGACCGACAAGGGCGCGCACGCCTTCCGCGCGACCGGCGATGGCCGCCATCTTTTTGTCAGCAACCGGGTGGCCAATAGCATCAGCAAGCTCGACATGCTGAGCCAGACCGTCGTCGACCGCTATCCCGGCCCCAGCGGCCCTGACTGCATGGATGTGAGTCCGGATGGCCGCTATATCTACCTCAGCTCGCGCTGGGCGGGCAAGATGAGCGTGATCGATACGGTCGAGCGCAAGGTGGTCAACCAGGTGAAGGTGGGCAAGTCGCCGCATGGCATCTGGGTGCTGGACCACGCACCGCGCTAGTGCATGGTCCGTGCATTGTTGAGTCAGTAGCAGAGGGGATCTCCACGCCATGCGCAGCACATTTTTCTGGCTTCTGGCCGCAAGTTGGGGCAGCGCTGCTGCCTTTGCCCAGCCTGCTGCTCCAGCGCCTGCCGCTGCAGCAACTGCGGCAGGCAGCTGCAGCAAGCCTGTCTATCTGACCTTGGACACCGGCCACATGGGCGTGGCCAACCAGATCGCCGACGTCTTGCGCAAGACGCAGGTGAAGGTGACCTTCTTTGCCGCCAATGAGCGCACCAAGGAGGGCGATGGCAGCCTGGGTGACCACTGGGCCCCTTGGTGGCGCGCGCGCGCCGCAGAAGGCCATGTCTTTGCCTCGCACACCTGGGACCACACCTACTGGCGTGGCGATATCAAAGTGCCGGCAGGCGCCGCGCCCCGCTTCAAGGTGCAGCCTTCGCAAGGCCCGCAGGCCGGGCAGCGTTTTGAATGGTCGGCCGCACAGTACTGCGCGCAGATCCAGCAATCCGAGGACCGTCTCGCCAAGATCACCGGCGTCAAGCCTTTGCCGCTGTTCCGCGCGCCCGGCGGCAAGACCTCGCCCAGCCTGATTGCGGCGGCCAGGCGCTGCGGCTATGCCCATGTGGGCTGGTCGCCAGCGGGCTTTCTGGGCGATGAATTGCCCAGCGACAAGTACCCCAACCAGCAGTTGCTGGACAAGGCGCTGCGCGACATCCGCCCCGGCGATATCTTGCTGGCCCACCTCGGCATCTGGGACCGCAAGGACCCCTGGGCACCGGCCGTGCTGGAGCCCTTGATTGAAGGCTTGCAGGCCAAGGGATTTTGTTTTGCCACCTTGCGCGAGCACCCGCAGTACCAAGATTGGATTCGTCAGCATGGTGGCTGAGAGCGCTTGTCGTAGCGCACACTGGCGGCTGCAGGGCTTGCGGCCCGGTTTGAACTAATGGTTTGCCATGGAATTTCTCAGCACGCTTTTTGACAACGCACAGCAGTGGCTGTTTGAGCAGTTGCTGCAGCCGCTGCTGTTCAACCTCGGCCTGGCCAGCTATCTGGAAGATGGCTACACGGCAGCGGGCTGGTTCCTCGTGGGCTGTCTGCAGATCCTCGTCATGGTGCTGGTGATTGCGCCCTTGCAGCGCTGGCGGCCGGTCGAGGCCGTGACCGACCGGCATGCGATCCGTGTGGACATGCTCTACACCTTTATCCATCGCCTGGGCCTGTTCCGCCTGGCCTTGTTCTTTACCATCGATCCGCTGTGGGACATGGTGGTGGGGGCGCTGCGCGTGCGCGGCTTTGAGACTTGGCACCTCGATGCGCTCTGGCCTGGCGTGACCGACCTGGGCTGGGTCAGCCTGCTGATCTACCTGGTGGTGTTCGACTTTGTCGCGTACTGGATCCACCGGGGTCAGCACCAATTCGTCTGGTGGTGGCGCCTGCATGCCTTGCACCATTCGCAGCAGCAGATGACGATGTGGAGCGACAACCGCAACCACCTGCTCGATGACCTGGTGCATGACAGTATTCTGGTGTTTGTCGCCGTGTTGATCGGTGTCGCACCCAGCCAGTTTGTGGCGATTGTCGCGATCACCCAGCTGAGCGAAAGCCTGCAGCATGCCAATCTGCGCCTGTGGTTTGGCCGCCTGGGTGAGCGGCTGTGGATCAGCCCGCGTTTTCACCGCCGTCACCATGCGATCGGCATCGGCCATGAGTCGCCTGCCAACAATGCCGCGCCCAACACCGCTGTGAAAGCCGGCGAGGCTGCCCCGCGCACCCGCTTGGGGGGCTGCAATTTTGGTGTGCTGCTGCCATGGTGGGATATGCTTTTTGGCACCGCCAACTTTGAGCTACGCTATGACCCCACCGGCATCCGTGACCAGGTGCAGCCCAACCGGCAAGGGCAGCTGCGCGATTACGGGCGCGGCTTTTGGAGCCAGCAATGGCGTGGGGTACTGCGCCTTTTGGGCCGCGCCTAGGTGCGGCACACCCGCTTGATACCGAATCACTGAGCGGCCCGCCAGCCTGGCCACCCGCCCAGATACACAAGGAGTTCACCCCATGCCCCTCGCGTCTGCGGGCTCCCGCCTGATGTTTGATGCCTTCTGGCGTGCCGCCGCCTATTGTTTCCGGCCCCGGGTCATGCTGCTGTCGGTGCTGCCACTGGTGATGATGCTGGTGGCCTTGGGTGGCTGGAGCTATTTTTACTGGTCGGGCGCCGTGGCGACGATGCAGCACTGGGTGGAGACGATTGGCTGGCTGCGCACGGTATTCAGCTGGTTTGGCAGCAGTGGCACCGAAGGTTTTGCGGCCGGCATTGCGCCCTTTGTGGTGCTGATCCTGATCACGCCGGTGGCAGCGGTGGTCGCGCTGCTGGTGATTGCGCTTTTGATGACGCCGGCCCTGGTCAACATGGTGACCGAGCAGCGCTTTGCCCGGCTGGAGAAGAAGCAGGGCATGGGCCTGGTCACCAGCGTGCTCTGGGCCTTGAGCACCTCGGCGGTGGCCATTGTGGCCTTTGTCGTCACCACGCCGCTGTGGCTGATCCCGCCTTTGGTGCTGATTGTGCCGCCCGTCATCTGGGGCTGGCTGACCTATCGCGTGATGAGTGTGGATGCCCTGGCCGAGCATGCCAGCAAGGCTGAGCGCGACACGCTGCTGCAGCGCCACCGCTGGCCGCTCTTGCTGATGGGCATCATCTCGGGCTACATCGGCATTGCGCCCAGCGTCGTCTGGGCCTCGGGCATGGTGTTCACCATTGGGTTTGTGGTGCTGATTCCCATCGCCGTGTGGATCTATGCCATCACCTTTGCGTTTTCCTCGCTGTGGTTCATCCACTTCTGCCTGGCCGCGCTGCAGCAGCTGCGGATCGAGAATGGCGACCTGGGCGCGCAGCCGCCGGTGGCGGAGCCGCTCGTGGCCGGTACAACCGATGCCAGCTTGCTGGCCGATGGCACGGAGCCCAAGTAAAAACCTGTTCAAAAATGGAAGGGCGCGGAGCAGGGCATGTGCCAATGGGCTCGGCCAGTGCCTCAGCTGCCAATGCACCAATAAGGTGCGCAAATAGCTATTTTGGTGCATGTGCGCCATCCGCATAAAGCGCTGGTAGTTTTGCACCATCTTGGTGCTTGTGCGGCAATGCAGGCCCTGGTCTGCACGGATCTGGGCGGTGGGCTGCAAAATCCTCGTCGCCCCTCGGAGGCCCAGGCCAAAAGCGCGGTACAGTCTGGCATTGGGCACAGTCCGGGTGCGGTCGCGTTCTGACGGGCCCGCATTTTCTGGTCGGCATGGGCATGTCACAAAACTGGCACGTAAACTGCTTTAGTCTTGGCACAGCCCTTTTTATTCACGATTTTCTTTGGAGCATTAGATGGCCAAGAGCGTTGCAGATGTGATGAGCATGTTGGACGAGAACGAGGTCAAGTTCGTTGATCTGCGTTTCACCGACACCCGTGGCAAGGAACAGCACGTCACGGTGCCTATCTCGCACTTTGACGAAGACAAGTTCACCTCGGGCCACGCGTTTGATGGCTCCTCCATCGCTGGCTGGAAGGGTATCGAAGCATCCGACATGCTGCTGATGCCCGATCCCAACACCGCCAACATCGATCCGTTCTTTGACGAAACCACGATGTTCCTGCAGTGCGACGTGATCGAGCCCGGTGATGGCAAGGCCTATGACCGCGATCCACGTTCGGTGGCCAAGCGCGCAGAAGCCTACCTGAAGGCATCGGGCCTGGGCGACACCGCCTACTTCGGTCCAGAGCCAGAATTCTTCATCTTCGACGGCGTGCGTTGGAGCACCGAACCCAACAACCCGTTCTTCGACATCGAAGAGTACGAAGCACCCTGGAACAGCGGCGCCAAGTTCGACAACGGCAACCGTGGCCACCGTCCACGCGTCAAGGGCGGCTACTTCCCCGTGCCTCCTGTTGACAGCACCCAGGACATGCGCGCTGAAATGTCGCTGCTGCTCGAATCGCTGGGCATCCCGGTCGAAGTGTTCCACCATGAAGTGGCGGGCGCTGGCCAGAACGAACTGGGCACCCGTTTCTCGACTCTGGTCGAGCGTGCGGACTGGACCCAAGTGCAGAAGTACGTGATCTGGAACGTGGCAGACACCTACGGCAAGACCGCGACCTTCATGCCCAAGCCATACTCGGGCGACAACGGCTCGGGCATGCACGTGCACCAGTCCGTGTGGAAAGACGGCAAGAACCTGTTCGCCGGTGACGGCTATGCCGGTCTGTCCGATTTCGCGCTGTACTACATCGGCGGCATCATCAAGCACGCCCGTGCCCTGAACGCCATCACCAACCCTGGCACCAACAGCTACAAGCGCCTGGTTCCTGGTTTCGAAGCGCCTGTGAAGCTGGCTTACTCGGCCAAGAACCGCTCGGCATCGATCCGTATTCCTTACGTGAGCAACCCCAAGGGCCGCCGCGTGGAAGCACGTTTCCCCGATCCCCTGATGAACCCCTACCTGGGCTTCGCAGCGCTGTTGATGGCCGGTCTGGACGGCGTGGAAAACAAGATCCATCCGGGTGAAGCCGCCACCAAGGATCTGTACCATCTGCCACCCGAGGAAGACAAGCTGGTTCCTACCGTGTGCCACAGCCTGGACCAGGCTCTGGAAGCACTGGATGCCGACCGCGCGTTCCTGACCAAGGGCGGTGTGTTCAGCGACAGCATGCTGGATGCCTACATCGAGCTGAAGATGGGCGAAGTGACCCGCTTCCGCCAAGCCGTGCACCCTGTCGAATACGACATGTACTACTCGCTGTAAGCCCCTGCTGGCCAGGCCCTTGGGGCTTGGCCCTTTGGGTAAAACGGCCTGCCGACCTGCGAGGGTGGCAGGCCTTTTTTTATGCGTGCTCTCGGGGCAGGGGGCATGCCCGGACAGGGGTGAATCTGTAACAGCAGGAACTGTTCGGCATGATCGGCCTCCTTTGTAGCTACACTGCGGGTTGCAGAGAGGGGCCATCGTGCAAAGCCGCTAACGGGCTGTCACGGACATACGGGCAAAGTGGAGTGAACGGGCGAAACGGGGTTATGCATACAAAGTTGTTGTTTTTGATGGTGGCAGTGGCATGTGCGCAAGGCGCGGTGGCGCAGGATCGCATTTATCGCTGTGGCAATGAATACACCAACGATGTGGCCAAGGCGCGGCAAAAGGGCTGCGCCGTGGTTGAAGGCGCCAATGTCACCATCGTGCAAGGCACGCGCCCGCACACGCCTGCTGCCAGCCCGGCGCCCGCCCCCAATGCCCCCGCAGCTGCCCCGCGCCCCGCGCGCGCGCCCGCCGCTGCCACCCCCGCGCCACGCTCCACCACGGCCGAAGGCCGCGCCCGCGATTCCGATGCGCGCCTCATCCTCGAGACCGAGCTGAAAAAAGCCCAGGACAAGAAGCTCGCTTTGGCGCGCGAGTACAACAACGGCGAGCCCGAGAAAAACGCCCTGGAGATGCGCAACCCTGCCTTCTACACCAAGCGCGTGGCCGATCTGAAGCAGGAAATCACGCGCAACGACAGCGATATCGCCGGTATCCAGCGTGAGCTCCAACGCCTGCCGGCCCCATAATCAAAACTTCTACCTTTTGGGGCATATCCCATGTCTGACCTCCGTGCCATGGATCGCGAATGGCAGGCGCTGGAACACATCGCCACCTTGGTCGCCGTGATACGGCTCGATGGCGCCGCCGTGCGGGTCAATGCGGCGCTGGAGAATGCGCTGGGCGTCTCGCGCAAAAGCATTCTGGGCCACTACTTTGGTGGATTTTTCCAGGACGATGAGCTGATCCACAAGGCCCTGGTCGATGCGCGGGCGCAGCGCTTTTCTTCGCTGCGCTTTGAGGCGCAATTGCGGCGCAGCCTGCAAGATGCCTTTCCCGTGCATGCCAACCTCTCCTGGTGGGAAGAGGAGGAGAGCATTCTGGTGGAGCTGTGGCCGCTGGAGCAGCAGGTGCGCCAGGACCGCGAGGAGCGGGTGCGCGAGCAGGCGCTGGCCAACAAGGAGCTGATCCGCAACCTCGCCCACGAGATCAAGAACCCGCTGGGTGGCATTCGGGGCGCGGCCCAGCTGCTGGAGCTGGAGCTGCCCGATGCCCAGCTCAAGGAATACACCGACGTCATCATCCACGAGGCCGACCGCTTGCAGGCCCTGGTGGATCGCTTGCTCGCGCCGCACCGCCACCCGCACACGGTGGGGGATGTCAATATCCACGAGGTCTGCGAGCGCGTCTGCCAGCTGGTGCTGCTGGAGTACCCGCAGGGCCTGCGCATCGAGCGCGATTACGACACCTCGCTGCCCGAGATCCGAGGCGATCGCGAGCAGCTGATCCAGGCCTTGCTGAACATTGTGCAAAATGCTGCGCAGGTGCTGGTCCCGCAAATGGCCCAGGACAATGCGCGCATTACTTTGCGCACCCGCATTGCCCGGCAGCTGACCTTGGGCCGCAAGCGGCACAAGTTGGCACTGGAATTGCATGTCATCGACAACGGTCCTGGCATCGAGCCGGACATCAAGGAGCGGATCTTCTACCCCTTGGTGACCGGACGTGATGGTGGCACGGGCCTGGGTTTGCCGCTGGCGCAGACCTTTGTGCAGCGGCATGAAGGCCTGATTGAATGCGAGAGCGAGCCCGGGCGCACGGATTTCCGCATCATGCTGCCGTTGACAGACTAGGGGGCAGTTGGCTTCCCTTGCTGCAGGACCACGGTATGTAGAACTGTAAGGGTAGGGTGATAGCGACAATGAAACCAATCTGGATAGTGGATGATGACCCGTCGATCCGATTTGTACTGGAGAAGGCACTCGCCCGCGAGCAGCTGCCCACGCGCAGCTTTGTGCATCCCAAGGAAGTACTCGAAGCCTTTGACAATGTGAGCGACCAGGCGCTGGCGCCGTCGGTGCTGGTCAGCGACATCCGCATGCCGGGCGGCAATGGCCTGCAGTTGCTCGAACAGGTGCACCAGGACCATCCGCAGCTACCGGTCATCATCATGACCGCGTACTCGGACCTGGACAGCGCTGTCTCGGCCTTCCAGCGCGGAGCCTTTGAATACCTGCCCAAGCCCTTTGACCTGCCCAAGGCCGTGGAGCTGATCAAGCGCGCCGTGCAGCAGAGCGAAAGCCAGGCGCCCGAGCTGTCGCAGGCCGCTGGCGGTGGAGAGATGCTGGGCCAGGCGCCTGCGATGCAGGATGTGTTCCGTGCCATTGGCCGGCTGTCGCAAAGCAATGTCACGGTGATGGTGACGGGCGAGTCTGGCTCGGGCAAGGAGCTGGTCGCGCGCGCGCTGCACAAGCATTCGCCGGTGGCGGGTGGCCCCTTTGTGGCCATCAACACTGCGGCCATCCCCAAGGATCTGCTCGAGAGCGAGCTGTTTGGCCATGAGCGCGGTGCTTTCACCGGCGCGCAAACCCAGCGCCGCGGCCGCTTTGAACAGGCCGAAGGCGGCACCTTGTTTCTGGACGAAATCGGCGACATGCCGTTTGACCTGCAGACCCGGCTGCTGCGCGTGCTGTCTGACGGGCATTTCTACCGTGTGGGCGGCCATGTGCCGGTCAAGTCGCATGTGCGCGTGATAGCGGCCACCCACCAGAACCTGGAAGACCGGGTGCACAAGGGCGTGTTCCGCGAGGACTTGTTCCACCGCCTCAATGTGATCCGCCTGCGCCTGCCACCGCTGCGCGAGCGCAAGGAAGACATTCCGATGCTGGCGCGGCATTTTCTGGCTGCCAGTGCCAAGCAACTGGGGGTGGAGCCCAAGCAGCTGTCGGAAGCGGCACTGGCCCAACTGGCCCAGTTTGTGTTCCCGGGCAATGTGCGGCAGCTGGAGAACATCTGCCACTGGATCACCGTCATGGCGCCCGCGCAATGGGTGTCCGTGCAGGATCTGCCACCGGAAGTGCTGCAGGCCACGCCTGCTGCGCCGCCGGCCACTCCCAGCCCGCCCAGCGCAGCGCAAGCCGTGCAGGCCGCGCCGCAAGAGCACAGCTACCGGCCCGCTGCCGCGGAGGTGCCAGCCAGCCTGCCTGCCGTGTCCATACCCGTCCATGGCGTGCCCAATGGCGCAGCGCAGGGCGGTGATTGGGAGGGCGATCTGGCCCGCGAGGCCGATGTGCTGCTGCAATCGGGCAGCACCGAGGTCTGGGATGTGCTCAGCCGCCGCTTTGAATCGCAGCTGATCAAGAGTGCGCTGGCCGCTACCCATGGCCGCCGCATGGAAGCGGCCCAGCGCCTGGGCATTGGCCGCAACACCATCACGCGCAAGATCCAGGAGCTGGGGCTGTCGGCCAGCGATGATTGATGCGTAAGCGCGCCGATCTTTAGAAAAACCGCCGCCTTTCAAAGCGGCGGTTTCGCTGACAGAGGCCCGCCATCGATACGGTTTGAACCGTGCCACAATGGGCTATTCCTGTCTGTCCGGTGGTGCAATCCATGCAAAAGATGACTTCGGTGTTTTCGGCCCAGGCGTACCGCAATTCGCCCGAACGCATTGGCCGCCAGCGCTCGGCGCTGCTCAATAGCTTGCGGCTGGCAGCGTCGACCGCCAATGGCATGGCTCAGCTGGCGGGCGACGCGCTGCACAGCGCCATGGCCGGCGGCCTGCCGCCCAAGGCCAAGGCCCTGTGGGGCAACCCAGCGCGCGAAGACAGCTACTGGCGCAGCCACTACCAAAGCATGGATTTTTATGTGGCGGGCCAACCCTTCGAGGCCTACCGCCCGGCGCTGGCGCTGGGCTGGTATGCCGCGCAGCGCAACCCCTCGGGCTTTGATGCGCTGGCCACCCAGCTGGAGGTGCAGTGGCAGCATGTGCGCGGCAGCAACCCCATGGACTGGCCTGAGGCGAGGACCATTGCACGTGCCGCCTATGACCACGCAATCAGCGGCCTGCAAGGCGAACAGCTGTCTGCCGCCCAGGTGCAGCACGCGGTGCGCGTGCTGCAGCAAGGACTGGCCGATTGCGAGGAATGCCTGGTCGCGGGCAGCGAGCAAGCCCGGGCGATTGCGTTGCGCAGCCACCTGTATGCGCTAGCCGAGCAGTTCCGCGCCATGGACTGGCAGCTGCAGGATGTGCAGCTGCAACTGGCCGAGCCCAGCCCGCTGGTCGAGCGGCCGGGGCTGAGCGCTGCCGGCCGCATGCACCGCCGCTGGACCGAGTTCAAGCAGCGCGCCAACCTCCACAGCGATCGCGACCTGATTGCCGAGTGCAACCTCAGTCTGGTGCTGGTGGCCGAGCGCTACCAGCGCGTGCTGGAATCGGCCTTGCCGCTGGATGTGCGGCCGCTGCTGCAAGGCCAGGCGCAGCAGCTGCGCCGCTATACCGATGAATTGCAGCATATGCAGGACGCCCGCGCGCGATAGAGCACGCATTCTGAATAAGCTGTTACAAGACGTCTATGCGAAAGCGGGCAGACTCCCTGTGGGGCCGCCCGCACTGCGCCGTAAGTTGCCTGGCAGCTTTGTAATATTTCCCGTGAATTGGGAAAAAATTACCATGTAGGCGCCCACTTTCTCAAGGCGTACGCGTTTACCCGTAAAAACTTGCGGCTACAATCGGGCCCGCAGAACCTGCAATCCTGCCGTCCAAGGCAGCCTCATCGCTCTTCCCTTTTGCGGCCGAACCGCAGCTTGCTCCCGGCAGCAAAGCCTGCCCGGGCTGGAAAAAGCGCACACAGTCCAGCATGAACGCCTTGCTGATGTGCCGCATACGAGGCCCAGATCGCCCTGGACAGCACCATAAATCACAGACATCAAAGGTATTGGTTATGGCTCTCACGGGCAAAAAGGGCTCTTCGTCGGCGCTGTGGATTTTGGCGGCGATGCTGGCCGGTATTGCACTGGGCTACGCAGTGAATGCAGGCGCTGCGGATGCAGCCGCTGCCAAGGATATTGCTGGCTATATCGCTATCGTCTCGGATGTGTTCCTGCGCCTGATCAAGATGCTGATCGGGCCGCTGGTGTTCTCGACCCTGGTGGTGGGCATTGCGCACATGGGCGATGCCGCCTCGGTGGGGCGGGTGTTCTTCAAGGCCATGATGTGGTTCCTGACCGCATCGCTCGTGTCGCTGCTCTTGGGCATGGTGCTGGCCAATGTGCTGCAGCCAGGCGCCAACCTCGGTCTGCCGCTGCCCGATGTGAGCGCGGCCACGAACCTGGCCACCGGCAAGTTCACCTTGCGCGAGTTCATCAACCACACGGTGCCCAAGTCGTTTGCCGAGGCGATGGCGAACAACGAGATCTTGCAGATCGTCGTGTTCTCGATGTTCTTTGGTGTGGCCATGGCCGCGCTGGGCGACAAGGCCAAGACGCTTCTGGCCGCTATTGATGAGCTCTCGCATGTGATGCTCAAGATCACCGGCTATGTGATGAAGCTCGCGCCGCTGGCGGTGCTCTCGGCCATGGCCTCGACCGTGGCCATCAATGGCCTGGGCATTTTGCTCAAGTTCGCCGTGTTCATGGGCGAGTTCTACCTGGGCCTGTTCATTCTGTGGTCCCTGCTGGTGCTGGCCGGCATGGCCTTCCTGGGCAAGCGCGTGTTCAAGCTGCTGACCCTCATCAAGGAGGCCTTCATGGTGTCCTTTGCCACGGCCAGCTCCGAAGCCGCCTACCCCAAGATCCTCGACGCGCTGGACCGCTTTGGCGTCAAGCGCAAGATCTCGAGCTTTGTGATGCCGATGGGCTACTCCTTCAACCTCGATGGCTCGATGATGTACTGCACCTTTGCGACCCTGTTCATCGCACAGGCCTATGGCATCGAGCTGTCCTTGGGCACGCAGATCACCATGCTGCTGGTGCTGATGCTCACCTCCAAGGGCATTGCCGGCGTGCCGCGCGCCTCGCTGGTGGTGATTGCCGCCACCTTGAGCCACTTCAATATCCCTGAAGCAGGTCTGCTGCTGATCCTGGGCATCGACACCTTCCTGGACATGGGGCGCTCCGCGACCAATGCGGTGGGCAACTCGCTGGCCTCTGCTGTGGTCGCGAAGTGGGAGGGAGAGTTGCTGTCCGAAGAAGACGCCGAAGCCCTGAGCCGCAAGCTCGATGCCGAGGCCGCGCTGGCGATGCATGCGCTGCCGGAGACAGATCCCAAGGCTTGATTGAGGGCTGCGCTCAGCGCGGTACAGACAACAAAAAAACGGGCTGCGGCCCGTTTTTGCATTGGCCGAAGGCCAGATCAGCCCAAGGTCACCACCACCGGTGCATGGTCGCTGGGCTGCTTGTTCTTGCGCGGTGCGCGGTCAATCGTGCAGGCGCTCACCGCGCCCTTGAGTGCGTCGCTCACCAGGATATGGTCAATGCGCAGACCCCGGTTTTTCTGGAAGCCCAGCATGCGGTAGTCCCACCAGCTGTAGCTTTTCTCGGGCTGCTCGAACAGGCGGTAAGCATCGGTCAAGCCCAGCGCGAGCAGGCCCTGGAAGGCATCGCGCTCTTCCTTGGTGTGGTGGATGGTGTCGCGCAGGCCATCGGGGTCGTAGCTGTCGCGGTCTTCCGGCGCCACATTGAAGTCGCCCACCAGCACCAGGCGCGGGTGCAAGGCCATCTCGGCCTTCACATAGGCCTCCAGCCCGCTGAGCCAGCGCAGCTTGTAGGCAAACTTGTCCGAGCCCGGCTCCTGGCCGTTGACGAAATAGCAGTTGATCACGCGGATATCGCCAGCCGGGCTGGCCACCGTACCGGCAATGATGCGCGACTGCTCATCGGCAAACTGCGGGTTGGCGCGCACGACATCCTTGAGCTCGCCCCGGCTGAGCAGCGCCACGCCGTTGTAAGTCTTCTGGCCAAAGGCCACTGCCTGGTAGCCGGCCTCGGCCAAAGCCTCATGCGGAAACTTGTCATCGGTCAGCTTGAGCTCCTGCAGACCCAGCACATCGACCGGGTTGGCCGCCAGCCATTCCAGCATCTGCGGCAGACGGACGGAGAGGGAGTTGACGTTCCAGGTGGCTATGCGCATAAAAATATCTTTCTATTGATCAATGATGTGTGGAGGCGTTTGGTCGCCAGAAAAGCGCTAGCGACCAACACAGCTACCAGTCCGTAGCACCATCGGAATTCTTGCTAGGCTCCATTTTGCTGCATGCTGGTGGTCAGATCTGCCTTGGTCCAGCTGCGGCGTACTTGAGGAAAACCTCCTTGGCATTATTTTGGCTTCTCAGCAGAGCCAAACTACACAGTCACTTGTATCAGTCCCAATTCGGGACTAAAATTCACCCTATGCGAATCATTGCCCTGTCCACGTTGCGCACATTCTGGGAGAAGCATCCACTCGCGATGGCTCCTTTGCAGGGTTGGTACCAAGAGGTTTCCAGTGCGGAATGGAAAACACCGGCTGAGATCAAGGCTCAGTACCGCAATGCAAGCTTTGTTGGAAACAACCGTGTTGTGTTTAACATCAAGGGCAATGACTATCGCATCGTCGTTGCGGTGGTTTACAAAGCTGGGGTCATGTTCATCAAGTTCGTTGGCACCCATGAGGAATACGACCAGGCTGACGTCGAAACTGTGGAGCATAAAGCATGAAATTCCAACTCAAACCGATTCGCACAGAGGCTGACTACCAAGCCGCTTTGAAAGCGGCTGAGGCATTCTTTGATGCACCAACCGAGCCAGATCCAGACAGTGAAGAAGGGGCAGCGTTTGACGCGCTTGTTACGCTGATTGAGGCCTATGAGCGGAAGCACTATCCCATAGACCCACCGGACCCTATTGAGGCCATTAAGTTTCGAATGGATCAACAAGGACTGTCAGTGAAGGATCTTGTGCCGATGATCGGGCAGACCAATCGGGTCTATGAGGTGCTAGCGCACAAGCGCCCGCTCTCTTTGACCATGATTCGTAGCCTGCATCGAGGTCTTGGCATTCCTGCTGAGACATTGATCCGCGAGACTGGGGAAAGCCCCGCGAGGATTTAGCCGGGCGTGGCAGCTTCGCTGAGGTTTGGCTTCAACTGCTTTGGCAAAATATGGCGCACATCGCATGTGCCACTTCACCCCAAGCGCAACAATGCCGCCGAAGCCGCGCACACCAGCAAAAACGGAATGCTGATGCGGTGAAACTCCCACAGCCCATTGGGCAGGCGCGCCAGGCGCAGCGCGATCAGGTTGGCGAGCGAGCCCAGCACGCAGCCAAAGCCGCCGACACTCACGCCAGCGGCCAGGGCGGGCAGGTCGCGCACGCTGCCGTCGAGCAAGATGGTGGCAGGCACATTGCTGATGACCTGTGACGCCACAATGGCGGCCAGGTAGGCGCGCCAGCCCTCGGCAATCGGCCACTGCAGCAGCAGCGCTTGCATCGCAGGCAGCTCCGCCACCTGGCGCAGCACCACAAACATCAGCGCAATGGTGGCCAGCAAGGCCCAGTCCACGCCGCGCAGTACCTTAGGCGCTGCCAGTGCAAACACGCCAAACACCAGGCCCAGGCCGGCCAGGGTCCAGTGGCGCTCCAGCGCGATGACAAAGGCCACAAACAGCAGCACCGCGATGCTCAGCAAACGCGGCTGTACGGCAACGGGTGCAGTAGCCGGCTTGAGCGTGATGGCGGTGCGCGGCACCAGCCACCACACTGCCACAAAGACCCAGGCCAGCATGATGGCGACGGTCGGGCCCATCATCGCCATAAAGCCCAGAAAGCTCTCGCCAGAGCGGTGCCAGAGGTAGAGGTTTTGCGGGTTGCCGATGGGGGTGAGGGCAGAGCCGGCATTCACCGCCAAGGCCTGCAGCACCACGAGGCGCGCCAACGGCAAATGGGCCTGGGCGGCCAGCACGGCCGTCAGCGGCACCAGCAGAAACAGGCTGACATCGTTGGTCACCAGGGCCGAGAGCAGCGCCGCAGTGGCCGTCAGCAGCAGTGCCAGGCCGCGCAAGGTCGATACCCGCGTCAGCAGCCGCTGGGCCGTGGCCTGCAGCATGCCGCTGCGCTCGACCGCCTGGGTAATGGCCAGCAGGCCGGCCAAGGCACCAATGGTCTGCCAATCGACCAGCGCCATGGTCGCCTGCGGGCTGCGCGGCTGCCAGACGGCAAATCCTAGGGCCAGCGCCAACAGGATCCAGAGCAGCATATTGCCACTGGGGGCATCTTGCGGCGCGTCAGAAGAGGGAGATGAGGTCGACATAGCAGAGGGCGAGGGAGAACGCTCCGCCACGGCGGAGAAGTGGATGGATTGTGCTGCAAGTCGGCGCTGCCTGCGCGGCGCTGCCCGCATGGCGCTGCCCGCGCGGCCCGAGGCGGCTGGATGGCAAATACAAACGCCCATTCACTACAATGGCGGCCACTGCCATGAACAAGCCTCTGTCTCCCTCTTTGATCAGCACCGCCGCCCCAGCAGCCAACAGCGCGCAGCTGCGCCGCTCGGTGCGTGGTTTTAGCTCGCAGCCTGTCGCCGATGCACTGCTGCACGATTGCCTGCAGGAGGCACGGCGTGCGCCCAGTGGCGCCAATTTGCAACCCGGCTACTTCTGGCAGGTGTGCGGCGCGCGGCGCGACCAGCTCTCTAGCCGCCTGCAGCAGGCCTATGCGGCGGGCGAGCAAGAGGCCGAGGACTATGGCTATTTCCCCAACCCTCTGCCGCTGTCGCTGCGCAAGCGCCAGGTGGCCGCAGCCCAGGCCTTGTACGGCGCCTTGGGTGTGGAGCGGGGCGATGCAGCCGGGCGGGGTGCGCAGTTTGGGCGCAACTTTCGCTTTTTTGATGCCCCCGTGGCCCTCATCATCACCATCGACAGTGGCTTTGGGCCGGGCGGCTATATGGACCTGGGCATGGCCATCTACGGACTGATGCTGGCGGCGCAGTCACGCGGTTTGGCGACCTGTGCCATTGGCGCCATGGCCTCGTACCCGGGTCTGATCCGCGATGCGCTGGCGCTGCCGGCCACGCAAACGGTAGTCTGCGGCATGGCGCTTGGCTATGAGGATATGGCAGCGCCGGTGAACCAGACCTTGACCGCGCGCGCGGAACTGGACGCCTACTTCAAACGCCTCGATTGAGGCAGGCACCTGGGTCTAGCGCTCATGCCATTGCCAGCGCGGCAGCTCGCTCGCTGGGATATTGGCGATATGGGTCTCGCCCAGATTCTTTTCCAAATGGATGGCCTGGTAGTCCAGCTCGGCCGCGGCGTCTTCCAACGCAGCCAGCAGGCGGTTGGCGTGGGTGACGACGATCACCTGGGTCTGGCGCGCCGCCACAGCCACCAGGCGGCCCAAGGCAGGCAGCAGGTCGGGGTGCAGGCTGGTTTCGGGCTCGTTGAGCACCAGCATCTGCGGCGGGCGCGGTGTCAGCAGCGCAGCAATCCACAGCAAGTAACGCAGGGTGCCGTCAGACAGCTCATTGGTATGCAGCGGGCGCAGCAGGCCGGGCTGGTGCATCAGCAGCGCGAGGCGGCTGCCATCCTGGTGTACCGAAATGGTGGCGCCGGCAAAGGCATCGTCCACCGCTGCCATCAGCGCCTCGTGGTCGCCAATGGCATGGATGGTTTCCCAGGCCGCTGCCAGATCGGCGCCATCGTTGCTGAGTACCGGCGTGTAGGTGCCCAGCTGCGGCTGGCGCGCAGGGGCATCCACATCGCTGCGGAAATGGTCGTAAAAGCGCCAGGAGCGCAGCTGCTCGCGCACGGTCAGCATCTCGGGCGCGGCAACGGGGTCAACAAACTCGGTCAGCATGCTGGCCCAGCGCGGGATAGGGCGCTCGACCGGCTGCCAGTCCGCGCCACGGCCATCACCGCGCAGGCGCAGCTGGGCAGCCTGGCGCTCCACCAACGTGGCGCTGGGGCGCCAGGTTGGGCCGGCCCAAAGCGCCTCGTGCTTGATTTCGGGGTCGTGTGCAAAGGCCTGCAGAGCCTGGTTGGGGACCGGCATGCCAATGTCAATGGCATAGCCAAAGCCGTCATCATCTGACGCAAAGCCCAGTTGCAGCTGCAGCGGTTTGCGCCGCACCGTCCCTTGCACCGGCACTTCGCCACGGCGCATGCGCGCCGTGATTTCTTCGGGCCCTGCCCAGAGGGTGGATGCCAGGCCGCCTTCACGCACCAAGGAGCGCACCACGCCGCCATGGGCGATATCGGCCAGCAGGCGCAGGGCCTTGTAGACGCTGCTTTTGCCGCTGCCATTGGACCCCGTGATGACGGTGAGCTGCCCCAGCGGGACCAGCAGCTGGCGCAAGGAGCGGTAGTTGGCAATGGCTAGGGTGCTGAGCATCCCGTCAATATAGCAGCGCAGTCTGACGCACCAGCGCCGCGCTGCCCAGGCCGCCGGCACCGGCCACGGCCGCCAGGCCCAGTGCGCCGGGCGTTGCAGGCGATGCCTGCTGCAGATCCGCCAGCACGCGGACCAAGGCCACCGCAGCCGATGCCCCAATCGGGTGGCCGCGTGCGATGCCGCCGCCATGGCGGTTGAGCAGGCTGGCATCCGCAGCCTGGTCTTGCAGCAGCGCCTGCCATTGCAGGCCCTGCACCGCAAAGGCATCGTGCAGCTCGATGGCGGCCAGCTGGGACCAGCCCAGTTCCTCTCGCTGCAGCAAGGCCTGGGCAGCCTCAAAGGCCAGCACCAGCGGCATCGCAGGCGAGCCGCCCAGCGACTGGTGGCCAAGCCATTGCGCGGCAGGGTACAGGCCCCAGCGCCGGCAGGCGGCTTTGCTGACCAACAGCACCAGTGCCGCTGCATCAGCCTTGGGCGAGATGGCGACGGTGCTGACGGCATGGTCGCGGCGCGCCTCATCGGCCAGGTCGGCATCGGTCTGCGCGACCACGGGCATGCGGTCCAGTTGGCGCTGGCGCAAGGCGCGCGGAAAGGCATCTTGCACGACGCCTGCCACAGGGATGATTTCGCGGGCCACGACTGCTGCGCTTGCCAGCGCGCGTGCATGGCTGGCGGCCGCATAGCTGTCTTGCGCGGCGCGGCTGTGGCCGGCGCTGGCGGCATAGCGGGCGGCGGCCAGCAGCAAGTCGGGGTCCTCATGCGGCGGTGGTGCAAAGGGCGGGCGCTCATAGGGCTGGGCACTGTCACCTGCATGCAGAGGGCGGGTCGCGCGGATGGGGGCGCGGCTCCAGGCCTCAGCGCCGCCGGCCACCACCACCTCGGCCTGGCCGCTGGCCACCAGGCTGGCGCCCAGCGCGATGGCGTTGAGGCCGGCGCAGCACTGCGTGTCTACCGTGTAGGCGGCGCAGTGCAGCGGCAGCTGGCCCGCCAGCGCCAGCATGCGGGCGGGGTTGCCGCCAGCGCCCAGGGCATTGCCCAGCACCACGGCATCGACGGCATCGATGGGCAGCCCCGCGCGTTGCAGCAAGGCCTGCAGCACGGGTGCGGCCATCTCATGCGTGTGCAGATGCTTGAAGGCGCCGCCCACCGGCACCACAGCACTGCGGGCATGGCTGGCGATAAAGACGGGTGGAGTGGGCATGGTGGCGTTGCGCGATCAAGCTGTTTTGTCGGCGCTGGGCAGTGCAGCTGCCAGCCATTGTGCAAGCTTGGGGTGGTCCGTCTTGCCACTGGCCGTCTGCGGCCAGGGCGTGGCGCTGAACCAGCGGCGTGGGCATTTGTGGGCTTCGAGCTGGCTGCGGCACCAGGCGGCCAGCTCGCGGGCCAGCGCGGCATCGGCCAGCGGTTGCAATGGCGGCTGCGCAGGCGATGTGGGAGCATCGTCATGCAATTGCAGCGCCACCCAGACCTGCTTGCCGCGCAGCGCATCGTCGACGCCATGCACCGATGCAGCGGCCACGCGCGGGTGCTCGCAGAGCACCGCTTCCACCTCTTCGGGGAACAGGTTTTTGCCCTGGGTGACGATCATGCGCTTCTCGCGTCCCACCAGGGTCAGCATGCCTTGCGCATCCAGGCTGCCCATGTCGCGCACGCTGAGCCAGTCGCCATCGCGCAGGGCAGCCGTCGCATCGGCCTGCGCACCCACATAGTCGATAAACAGCATGGGGCTCTTGAGCCAGATGGTGCCCACGTTGCCGCTGGGCAGTGGCTGCATCTCTGCATCGCGGATCTGCAGCTGCACATTGCTGAAGGCCCGGCCCACCACCTGCGGCGAGGCCTCGGCATCGGCATCCATCCAGGCGATAAAGCTCGATTCCGAAGCGCCATAGAACTCGACAATCCGCGCATGGGGGAACAGCGCCTGCAGCGCCGGTGTGTGCTGGCGCATCCAGCGCGCGCCGCTGATCATCAGCAGCTGGAGCGACTCTACCGGCGCGATCGCACGGCGCTCGGCCAGCTGCAGCATCACAAGCAGCTGGCTGGGCACGGCCACGAGGCAAGGCGTGGCCTGCTCGCGCAAGGTCGCCAGACACTGACTCGCAGAAAAACGTGGCTGCAGCTGCATACCGCCGCCCGTCCAGATGCCTTGCAGCGCGCCAAACAAAAACAGCGAATGCGACAGGCTGCCTGGCGCCATCACACAGCCGTTGGCGGCCTCGCCAAAGCTATCGACGCACACGCGAAAGCTCTCGCTCCAGGACTGGTGGTGGCGCCTGAAGCCCTTGGGCAGGCCCGTGCTGCCCGAGGTAAAGCCAATGTAGAAGGGCTGCAGCGCGGCATTGCCATGCTCATCGCTGCGGGGCGTGGCGGCCAGCGCGTCTATCCATTGCTGCGCCTGCGCTTGCTGGGCGGGCGACCAGGCCCTGTCGCCCAGCGCGGCGCAGCGGCCGCTGGCATTGGTGGCCAAAAAATCGGCGATCAGCGCTGCTGGCGACTGGCTGGCATCCAGCAGGCGCGTGTGGGGCGCATTCCGGGCCTCCAGGGCCTGGGCTTGCTGCGCTACGGCGGCATGCAGATCGGCAAAGCCAATGCGTTGCACGCCATCATCAATGGCAATGGCATCGGGCCGCTGCTGCGCCCAATGGGCCAGCGGGCCATGCACCAGGCGCTGCCAGGGGGCCAACTGCGGTAGTGGCGCTTGCAAGCCGCTCACAGGCGGCGCCCGCCAAAGCGCCAGTCGGGCAGGCCGCGTGCCACCGTGTGCACAATCAGCGCCACCAGCACACACTTGACCAGGTCACCGGGCACAAACACCAGCGTGCCGACGGCGGCCTGCACCAAGCTCAGCTTGGCCAGCAGCATCAGACCGACCACCCCAAAGGCGTGGACCACGACAATGCCGCCCACCACCGAGGCCACAAAGGCGCAACCCGCCAGCCGCGCGGGCGACGAGGGGCCCTTGCCCGCCAAGGCGCGCATCACCAGGCCCGCGACCGCAGCGGCGACGGGGTACGAGACAAGGTAGCCTGCGGACGGCAAAAAGAACACACCCATGCCGCCCCGGCCGCCCGACAGCAGCGGCAGGCCCAGCGCCACCGCGGCCAGGAACAGCACCATGGCCTGAAAGCCCATGCGCGCGCCCAGCATGCAGCCGGCCAGCATCACGCCGGTGGTCTGCGCGGTAATGGGCACGCCCAGTGGCAGGTCAATCTTGGGAATCAGGCCAAAGGCGGCCAGCAGCGCGGCAAACAGCGCCACCATGGCAATGCGCTGGGCGCGGGTTTCGGTGCGGTGATCGGTGGTCATGTGCATGTGCGTGGTTTCCAGTGGTGTCGGGTGGTGGTGAGGGGCGCCTGGCGGCTTAGAGCTTGAGGCGAATGGCCAGCGCATCGGCCACCTTGCGGGCGGTGATGAGCATATGGATGGTGAGCGGTGCCAGCAAGCGCCAGCCGCCCGGGCGGCCGGTGCGCACCCGGTAGGCATCGGCCAGGCGCTGCCATTGCACAAAAAACTGCTCGGCAAAGCGCAGCATCAGGCCCAGCTGCAAAGCCAGGCGCTCGACTGGCAGACCCAGGCGCGCGAGCGGCGACAGCAGCCATTCGGCCACGCCCAGCAGATCGCCAAACCGGGTGGTCGCCGTCAGCATCGCGCCCAGCATCGTCGTGCTGACCAGGCGCAGGCCGCTGGCCAGGCCCAGCCAGGGCTGGCCGGTGGCTGCATGCAGGCCACCCACCAGCGCCGACGCAATCAGGGCCACCACCACCAGCCGGCGCGTGGGGCGCGAGGCCGCGCCGAGGCTCGCGTAAAGCAAGGCAATCGCAGCAAAGGCCAGCGCCTGTATACGCAGATCGCTGAGCGCCAGCAAGGCCATGCTGCTCAGGGCCAGCAGCAAGAGCTTGAGCCCGGCAGGCAGCCGGTGCATCCAGCTGGGGATTTCGCTGTAGAGCGTGCCCATCACGGCGCCCCTGGTGTGGTGGTGGCGGCTGCTGCCGTATCCATTGGCTGGGCAATGCGCGCCTGCACATCGGCCTCATAGGCCGCGCAGACGGCAGCGCCCGGGCCGTCGCCGCGCAGCTGGCCCTGGTCCAGCCACAGCACGCGCTCAAACTGGCGCACATGGTCCAGCACATGGGTGGAGATGATGACCTGGGCGGGAGCGGCATCGAGCTCACGCGCCAGACGTGCCTGGCCAGGCAGATCCAGGCTGGCAAAAGGCTCGTCGAGCAGCATCACCTGCGGCGCCGCCATCAGCATCGCCAAAAAGCAGACCTGCTGGCGCTGGCCTTGGCTCAGGCCACTGACGGCGCGCGGCGCCCAGTCGGCCAGGCCCCGCGCCGCCAAAAACTCCCGCGCCTGCACGATGGCGGCCTTGCGGGTCACGCCACGGTATTGCAGGCTCAGGCCCAGCTCTTCCTCCACGGTGGGGAAGATGATCTGGTCATCGGGGTTCTGGAACATCAGGCCCACCACGCCCGGCAATTGCTCGCGCTGGCGCTGCACATCGCAGCCTGCCACCTGCACGCTGCCCTGGTGGGCATGCTCGAGCCCGCAGAGCAGCCTGAACAGGCTCGTCTTGCCTGCCCCGTTGTCGCCAATCAAGCCGATGCGCTGCTGCGTCAAGTGCAGGCTCAGACCCTGAAACACCGTATGCGCACCTCGGTTAAGGTGCACATCGCTCAGGCGGATGTCTGCAGTGGATAGGGGCTGGGCCGAAGGGAGGGTCATGTCAGCTGCTAAAGGCAACGACGCATGCGCTGCCGCCTGGTTTCAAAAAATACAAGTTGCATGTCGCGACCATGACTCCAGCGGAGTGGCAGGTTTGGTACCCCATATCCGGTGGCGTTGATGGCTGGGCGACAAGCGGGCGAGCCAACCGCTCATGGCTGGCAAAGCCCATACAGACGCGGCTTGCGGCCAGCTTGCAGGGCTGGGCCGTATTGTCGCACCAAGCGCCGGCCAGGGGCAGGGCTGGGCCAAGGCTCAAGCCAGCGATGGGCACCTTGTTTTTGGCCACTGCTTTGCGGGTAGTTGCCAGACGTTGACGTAAAGATGTGTGCAAGTTCGCTTAACACTGCGGCAACATGCAGGCTCTCGCGGCCACCCGGCCTGCCGATACGCCCCAAGCTGCTATCAAAAAAGGATAGCAATAAATGCGATGAATAAAGGGCTTGTGGATGATCGCCTTCAGGTGCGCAGATCGATTCCCAAAAAGTGCCAAGCTGGCTGTGGGGTTATCCGGCGGATTCCGGGGCAGTTTGTTCAACAAACAACGGTATAAGCACAGACGTTTTCTGACAGACAGCAAACACGCTCCATGGTGCAATAGAGACATTCCACAGTTCCCATCCCGCGTTGGGGTGGCAGAGGCACAGGTTCAAGTAACACCAGTCTCCGTGGAAAGGAGGTTCACCATGTTTCAGCACCACCACAGCCATTGGTTTGACGCAGCCTCTTTTATCGCCCTGGTCCTCGCCGTCCTGGTGGCCTTTATCCTCACCATCTGGCCGGTCTCCAGCGCAGCCGCAGCCGACTCGCTGGCGCACATGATGCAGGGCGTGATCCAGGTCTGGTGCCGCCCCTGAGCTTGACCGTTCCGAGCTGCGGCTCGTGCAAGCCAAGCCGCTACACACACCACAAGCCGTCCTGTGGGCCATAGGGCGGCTTTTTGCTGTGCGCTTATAGATCCCAATGGCATGAGCTGATATCGATAATTTCTGAGCGAAGGGCCGCTGGCAGGTTCATACTTGCGGGTTTGCTGCGGCGCCGTCCACACAGGGCTTGGAAAGGCTCGGATCTGGTTGCTGCGTTTTCGGATTGCCTGGAGAGTTTTTGATGTCCGCTCGTTTTTCCTTCGCCGCTGGGCGCCGTGCCGTGGTGGCTGGCGCTGCCCTGGCTTTGATTGCCGCTGTGTCCCTGCCTGCCATGGCCCAGGATGTGGCCAAGAAGAGCCTCAAGATTGGCGCCACTGCCGGCTCCAACTACGACCTGCTGCAAAAGGGCATCCTGCCGCAGCTGGAGAAAAAGGGCTACCAGATCAAGCTGATCGAGTTCAACGACTATGTGCAGCCCAACCTGGCGCTGTCCGATGGCTCGCTGGACGCGAACTTCTTCCAGCACCGCGCCTACTTTGACCAGTTCACCACCGACCGCAAGCTGGCGTTGACAGCCATCGTGCAAGGCCCGGTGGCACCGATGGGCGTCTACAGTAAGAAGCACAAGACCCTGGCCGATATCCAAAGCGGCGCCAAGGTGGCCTTGCCCAACGACCCGAGCAACCTGGCACGCGCCCTGCTGGTGCTGCAACAAGCAGGTCTCCTCAAGGTGAAGGAGGGTGTGAATCCGGCCCGTATCTCCGAGCTGGACCTGGCGGCCAACCCGCACAAGCTCAAGTTTGTGGCGCTCGAAGCCGCCCAGCTGCCACGCGTGCTCGAAGACGCCGATTACGTGGTCGTCAATGGCAACTTTGCCGTCTCCTCGGGCCTGAAGTTGAGCGAAGCCGTGGTGCTGGAGAACACGCCCGACCAGTACCTGAACGTGGTCGCCGTCAAGACCGGCAATGAGAAAAGCGCTTGGGCCCAGGACCTGGCTGCCGCCTACCGCTCGCCCGAGTTCAAGGCCGTGGTGGACAGCCAGTTCCCCGGCTACGCCAAGCCTGCTTTCCTGAAGTAAGGCGTTGCGCCGGGCAGGCCCGGCGTATTTACCGCGTGCGCGCCAGCACCTCGGCTTGCAGGTGCTGCAGCGCGCGCAGCTCCATCTGCTGCAGCTGCAGGCGCTGCGCCGCTGGCAATTCGCCCAGCATCGATGCTGCGCCCAAATCGCTCAACACCGCGTCGCCGGTGTCCGGGTTCCACAAAATATTGTGGGCATACAAATCCCCATGCAGCATGCCCCGGCCATGCAGATGCGCGACGGCGCTGCGCACCTGCGCGAGCAGGCGTTGCGCGGCAGCAAGAGAGAAGCGGGCGCCGTCGGCATAGACATCGCGCGTGCAGCTCGCCAGGCTGGGCGGGCCGGCCAAGGGCTGCAGGCCGGCGGGCAGCAGTGGCAGGACCATTGCCAACGTGGAGGTGTCCATCCCAGCCTCCGCATCCGGCCGCAGCACCGCCAGCGGTGTCAGCAAATGCGGGTGCTCGCCAGCTGCCAGGCCTGCGGCCATTTCTGACTGGGGCGTGCCATCGCTCGTCTGCCCCGCCTTGAACACTTTCAGCGCCACATCGGCCGCACCATCCACAGGGCTTGCGCGGTAGATATGGCCGCTGGCGCCTTGCCCCAGCAGTTCATGCCGCTGCAGATCCTGGCTGCGCCAGGCGCGTGGGGCCTGGGCCTGCAGCACCTGCTGCTCGCTGTGCTGGGTCATCGGGTTGCCGGCCATCGCCAGCCAGGCCAGCGCCGGCATGGCCAGCACCTCGGGCGGCAGCGCGGTAAAGCGGTTGCCGGCCAGGCGCAACAGCTCCAGCCGGGGGCTGCGGGCGAGGCCGCGCGGCAAAGCCTGCAACTGGTTGCAGGCCAGCATCAGCTTTTGCAGGCGCGGGCGCTCGCCCAGGGTATCGGGCAACTCGGTGATCTGGTTGTCGGTCAGGATCAGCCAGCGCAGCTGCGCGGGCAGGCTATCGGCCGCCACGGCGCGGATCTGGCAGGCCTTGAAGCCCACCATCTCCAGCCGGGGCATGCGGCCTAGCACGCGTGGCAGCTCGGTGAACGGGTTGTTCGATGCGAACAGCACCCGCAACTGGCCAAAGCGGCTCAGGTCATCGGGCAGGCTGGCGAGCTGGTTGCCGCTGAGGTCGAGCACTTCGAGGGTGTCTGCGAGCGCAAAAAGTTCGCGTGGAAACTCGGGCAGACCCGCCGACAGCTTGATCTGGCGGGCGCCGCGCAGCGCGCCGCTGTGCAGCTGCGCTTGGAAGGCTTGGAGGCTTTGCATGGCTGCACAGTGTAGGTGCTGGCAGCGCAGGCCAGCCCCAGATCTGGCTGGATCTGGGGTGCCATAGGGTCAGATAGGGCCAGACGGGGCCGGATAGTGCCAGCAGCGATCATTCGGCCCGCTCAATGCGGGTGATCGTCAGGCTGCCGCCTTCGTCTTGCACATGAAAGCGTACCTTGTCGCCCGGGTTGAACTGCGCCACCTGCGTGCTGTCCTTGAGGCCAAACACCATGGTCATGGCCGGCATGTCCAGGTTCTTGATGTCCTCATGGCGAATGGTCAGCTTGCTCGCGCGCTTGTCCACGCGGGTGATCTCGCCAGCAGTCATCACCGCCTCGGCCGTGGCGGCCGCTGCTGGCGCGGAGGCTGGTGCAGGTGCTGCGCTGCCATGGCTGGCGTGGTCGGCATGGTTCTGGGCCAGCGCTGGGGTCAGCAGGCTGCAAGCCAGCGTGAAGGCGGCGAGGGTAGAAGTGGTGGTGTTCATTCAGTGCTCCAAATGTCTATAAAAAATGGTGGTGTGCTCAGTCGCGGTAGCTGCTGAAAACGCGGGTTGTCACCTCGCTGCCCGCTCCGGTTTTGCTGACCAGCAGCACATCAAACGGGTCCTTGCGGCCGCCGTAGGCGGGTCCGTCCATGCCGGGGCTGCCCACCGGCATGCCGGCCACGGCAATGCCCAGGGCCTTGGGCTTTTGCTGCAGCAGCTTGCGCACATCGGCGGGCGGCACATGGCCTTCCACCAGGTAGCCGCCCACCACGGCGGTGTGGCAGGAAGCCAGTCGCTGGGGTAGCCCCAGCCTGGCGCGCACTGCCTGGTTGCCGCTGTCGTGCACGGTGGCGCTAAAACCGGCTTGTTCCATCCGCGCAATCCAGTCCTTGCAGCAGCCGCAGTTCGGGTCTTTCCAGACTTCCATGGGTGTGGGTGTGGCTGCCAGCGCGGGCTGGGCGGAGATAGCCGTCGCCAGGCTGGCGGCCAGCATTTGCAGGGCCTGGCGGCGTGTATAGCTGTGGGGGTTGGGCATCGCTGGTCCTGGGCTGTTGCGCATCATCATTCGGTCACCGTGAAGGTGCCGGTCATCCCGGCCTGGTAGTGGCCGGGGATCAGGCAGGCAAAGTCAAAATTGCCGGCGCGGTTGAAGTGCCAGACCAGGTCCTCGCTTTTTTGCGGCGCCACATGGGCCATGTAGGGCTCGGCATGCTCCATGCCGGGGTACTTGAGCATCATCTGCGCGTGTTGCGCAAGCGAGGCCTTGGTGCCCAGCACCACCTCGTGCATGACCTGGCCCTGGTTGACGACACGCAGGCGCAGGGTTTCGCCCTTTTTCACCGTGAAGTGCGCGGGCGAGAAGCGCATGTCATCGCCCATGTTCAGCGCGATGATGCGCGTGGCCTGCCGGGGATCGCCGCCGATGCCCCAGTCCTTTTGTTCCTTGGTGGCTGCCAGGGTGGCATGGGCGGTTGCTGGGGTGGCTGCATGGCTTTCGCTGCCATGGGCAAAGGCGCTGCTGGCGCTGGCCAGCAGCGCACAGGCCAGTATTTTTGGGATGGTGTTCATGGGATCACTCCGGGGTTCAATGGTTGGCATGGCCGCTGCCAGCGGCAGGCTTGTGGACGCTGGGCGCGCCGGGCGCCGTGCCGGGCAGGCTCTGGCGGGGCGCTTGCGCATCCAGCGGCGCGCCCTGCCACTCGTAGGCCACGGTGCCCTGGGGCTGGGCATACCAGCCGGGGTCGCGGTAGTCCTGCGCAGCCAGGCCCCGGCGCACCTTGAAGGTGGTGAACATGCCGCCCATCTCGATATTGCCGAAGGGGCCCTTGCCGGTCATCATCGGGAAGGTGTTGTCGGGCAGCGGCATCTGCATGGCGCCCATGTCGCCCATGCCGCGCTCGCCCATCAGCATGTAGTCGGGCACGATCTTCTGGATCTGGCCGACCAGGCCTTTGTGGTCCACGCCAATCATCGTTGGCACATCGTGGCCCATGGCGCCCATGGTGTGGTGGCTTTTGTGGCAGTGAAAGGCCCAGTCGCCAGGTTCGTCGGCGATCAGCTCGATCTGGCGCATCTGGCCGACGGCCACATCGGTGGTCACCTCGGGCCAGCGCGCGCTGCGCGGCACCGGGCCGCCGTCGGTGCCGGTCACCTCAAACTCATGGCCATGGATATGGATGGGGTGGTTGGTCATCGTGAGGTTGCCCACGCGGATGCGCACCCGCTCGCCCAGGCCTGCGACCAGCGGCGTGATCGCGGGGAAGGCCCGGCTGTTGAAGGTCAAGATGTTGAAGTCCGTCATCTCGGCCACCCGGGGCGTCATCGCGCCGGGCTCCACCGCATAGGCACTGAGCAGAAAGGCGTAGTCGCGCGCCACCTCGGCAATCTGCGGGTGGCGGCCCTTGGGGTGGGTGATCCACAGGCCCATCATCCCCATGGCCATCTGCACCATCTCATCCGAATGCGGGTGGTACATGAAAGTGCCGGGGCGGCGCGCCTCGAACTCGTAGACAAAGGTCTTGCCCGGCGGGATGTGGGGCTGGTTGAGGCCGCCCACGCCATCCATGCCATTGGGCAGGCGCTGGCCATGCCAGTGCACCGTGGTGGCTTCGGGCAGGCGGTTGGTGACAAAGATGCGCACCCGGTCGCCTTCAACCACCTCGATGGTGGGGCCGGGCGACTGGCCGTTGTAGCCCCACATGTTGACAAAAAAGCCCGGTGCCACCTCGCGCACCACGGCCTCGGCCACCAGGTGGAACTCCTTGACGCCGGCGTTCATGCGCCAGGGCAGGGTCCAGCCGTTGAGGGTGACCACCGGCTGGTAGGGCCGGCCATTGGGTGGCGCCAGTGGCGCAGCGGTATCGGCGCTGGTCTGGATGACGGGCTCAGGCAGGGCGGCCATGGCCACCGGGCTGACGGCGGCAGCGGCCACGGCCGAGGCGGCGCCGGAGAAGAATTGACGGCGTTGCATATCAGTGGCCCTGTGGTTGGGTTGCGGGGGCGGCAGGCGCTGCGCTGTTGCTGGCTGCGCGCGCGCTGGCGGCTGCGGGTTGCGGCGATGTGCCGCTCAGCGCCAGTTGCAGATCGGTCTCGGCGAGCCAGAAGTCGCGCTGCGCCTCGGTGGCCGTGAGCACCGCCTGGGTGGTACTGCGGGCCTGGGCCAGCAGCTGCCAGATGCTGAGCAACATGCCGTTGTAGCGGTAGATGGTCTCTTGCTGCACGAGCTGCGCCAAGGGCAGCACTTCGCTTTGCTGCTGGTGGGCCAGGTCCCAGGCGGCGCGGTAGCTGCGCCAGCTGCTGCGGGCCTCGCTGCGCGCACGGATGGCGCTCTCGCGCAGCTGCGCCGCATTGGCTTGCACCTGGTGGCGCGCCATGGCGCTGGCGGCAGATCCCCAGTCGAACAGCGGCAAGGGCACATCCAGCTCCCAGCCCCGCGTGCGGTCCTGGTGGCCGCTGTCGCGTTCGGTGCTGGTGTCGCGGCTGTAGCTGGCGCCGATGTCGCCAAACACGGCCCCCAAGGCGGCCCAGCCTTGGCGATCGGTGCTTACATCCAGGTTGCGGCGCAGTGCGCCCAGGTCCAGGCGTTCGCGCAGCGCGGTGGCCTCGGCATCGTCACCGCTGCGCAAATCGCTGGCGGTTTTGGGCAGCGGCGGCAGGGCCTGGGGCAGCACAAAATCGAGCTGCGGGCCCCACAGGCCCATGCGCTGGGCCAATTGCGCGCGCGCCTGTTGCGCTGCCAGCTCGGCCCGCACCAGCTGCGCGGCCGCTTGCTGCTGCTGGGCCAGCTCACGCGCCTGGTCGAGCTTGCTGAAGTTGCCCACGGCCGCCATGCGCCGGGCCAGCTCGCCGCCCAGCGCAGCAGCATCATGCATGCGGGTGTGGGCGGCCAGCGCCTGCTCGGCGGCGACGGCATTCAACCAGGCGCGGCGTGTGTCTGCGGCCAGCAGCAAGGTTTGCTGCGCCGCCTCCAATGTGGCCTGCTCCATCTGCCAGCCCTGCCAGCGGCTGCGCCAGGGCAGGGTGAGCAGATCTACCAGGCCAAAGCCCAGCTTGCGCTCAATCTCACGCTCCTGGCTGTTGCGGAAAAAGCCCAGGCTGAGGCTGGGGTTGGGCAAGGTCAGAGCTTGCACCCGCTGGGCATCGGCAATGCCCAGCTGCGCCAGCTGGAGCTGCAGGCCCGGGTTGTTCAACAGCGCAATGCGCACGGCGGTATCGGCATCCAGCGGCTGCTGCAGCCAGGCATCGATTTTCGTCTGTGCCGACTGCTGGCTGGGTGCATCGGCTGCGGGCAGCTGGGCCTGGGCGGGCAGGCGGCCCTCCAGTTGCTTGGCCACATCGCTGCGCAGGCCATCGGGCGAGACGCTGGCGCAGCCAGCGAGCAGCAGTGCGCTGGCGAGGGACGAGAGGCGAAGGCTCAGGCCCTTCATTGCTGGCCTCCCTGCACGCGGGGCTGGCTCTGCGCGCTGTGGTCGCCATGCGCTTCATGGCTGTGGGCATCCACCCGGCTGGCCGGCATGGCCTGGGTGCTGCGGGGGCCCGCCTGGGCCTTTTCCCAGGCGATGACGTCGGCATGGCCACGGCCAAAAGCAGCCACCGCTGCATTGGCCTGGCGCCAATCGCCGGGCTCGTCGACAATGTGGCCGCTCTTGGCCAGGGGCCGGTGCTGGAGCGCCGATGTGGGCGCGTTGGGGTCGGTGGCGGCCGGGGCCGCCGTTTGGGCAGATAGCCAGCTGGTAACAGCCAGGCCGCCCGCGCCGGCAAGGCAGCGCAAGACATGCGCAGGGCGCATAGGACTCTCCTGAAAGCTTGGTCAAAAGACGCCTGCACGGCAGCTGCCATGCGGACGCACCTCGGGTGTCAGCGATCAGGAAATGGGTGGTTTGGAGGCTTGGGCGAGCAGGGCGCTGGCAAAGGGCGCACTGCCGCTGGCGCGCGCCAGCGAGGGGGCGGCAAGGGCTGCGAAACCCGCGCCGTTGAACAGATCCACAGCGGAGTGGCAGATGCCGCAGGCCGAGCAGCTGGCGCCATGCTGGGCCGGGTCGTGCTGGCTGTGGTCGCTGATTTGGCTGCCGCTGCCGCCGTGGCTGCTGGATGCCATCACATGGTCTGTGTCCATGTCGGCATGGTCCGCCATGCTGCTGGCGTGGTGTTCGGCCACGGCCGCCGGAATGACCGGCGCCACCAGCCCCATTGCCATGGCGTCGCCCATGAGGCCGCGCAGGGCCAGCATCAGCATCAGCAACAGGGACAGACAGGCACGCATGGTGGATTCAGACTGGGCAGGGTGCAGAAAGTTCCGCAGCGGCTGAGTGTAGCGCAGCTGGACGGCCCGCTGAGGCAAAGCTAGTACTGCGACTCGACCTGCCAGCTCACCGCAATCTCGGCCACGCTGGCGCTGGCAGGCAGCTCCAGCACCGTGCGCACCAGGGTCGCAATGTCGGCCGGTTGGCTGATCTGGGCGCGCAGCGCAGGCTGCACGCTATCGGCCATGTCGGTGTCGACAAAACCCGGGCAGATGGCGGTGCAGCGGATGCGGTCGGCCCCGCCGCAATGGCGTATGCCATGGGCCAAGGCCAGGGCCGCATGCTTGCTGATGGCGTAGAGCGAGCCCTCGGGCGCCCGCACCCGCTTGCCAGCAAGCGAGGCCATCACGACGACCTTGCCATTGGGCGACTGCTGCAAATAGGGCCAGACTTGGCGCGTCAGCCGCATCGGTGACTTCACATTGATGGCCATCAGCCGGTCAAAGTCGCCATCGCTGGCGGTCAAGACACTGTCGGTGCTGAGCACCCCAGCGTTGTGGACGATGGCATCGATGCGCCCAAAATGCGCGGCGGCCTCGGCGATCCAGCGGGTTTCGCTGCCCGCGTCGAGCGCATCAAAGTGGCTGCGCTGCAGCTGCGCAGGCGCATGGTCCGCCAGCTGCGGCACTGGTTGGCGTGTGCCTATGCTGACGCGCCAGCCATGGGCCAGCAGCTCTTGCGCAATGGCCAGGCCCAGGCCGCGCCCGGCGCCGCTGACCAGGGCCACGGGCTGCGATGAGGCAGGTGTGCTTGCGCTGGGCATGGTCGGCACCCTCAGACCCGGGCCCGCAAGGCCTCATCGAGCGCGCCGGCCAGCAGATCGGCGTGTTCGGTCTCAAAGGGCAAGGGCGGGCGGATCTTGAGCGTATCGCCCAATGGGCCACTGGTGCTGATCAGCACGCCGGCCTGGCGCAGGTGGTTGACGACGGTGCTGGCCAGGCTGCCGCTCTCGAGCTGCACGCCCCAGTACAGGCCTTCGCCCCGGATCTGGGTGATGGCGCTGTGCTGCGCTGCCAGCGACTGCAGCGCCTGCTGCAGATGGCCGCCCACGCGGCGCACATGGGCGGGGGCATCGATGCGCTCCAGCTCATCAAGCACCGCCAGGGCCACTGCCGCCGATACCGTGTTGCCGCCAAAGGTGTTGAAGTAGCGGCAGCGCTTGCCAAACACCTCCATCAGCGGCGTCTTGAGCACCAGCGCCGCAATCGGGTGGCCATTGCCCATGGGTTTGCCCATGGTGACCATATCGGGCACCACGGATTCGCGGCCAAAGGCCCACCAGCGGCCGGTACGGCAGAAACCGCCTTGTACCTCGTCGGCAATGAACAGGCCCCCACGCCTGCGCACCGCCTGGGCGGCGGCTTGCAAAATAGGCGCGGCATCAATATGCACGCCATCGCTGGCAAACACGGTGTCGAGCAGCAGGGCGCTGACCGGCGTGCCACGCGCCTCCAGCGCGGCGGCGGCCTCATCGACCCGCTGGGCGAAGGCCGCTGCTGCGGCCTGGGCATCCACGCCCTGGAACGCGGGCGGATCAATGACTTCGACATGGTCTGCTGGCGGGCACAGCGAGGGCGAGCATTGGGCCAGCGCCATGGTCACACCATGGTAGGCATGGCGGGTGATGATCAGGCCCCGGCGGCCGGTAAATTCTTGCGCCACGCGCAAGGCCAGGTCATTGGCCTCGCTGCCGGTGCAGGTGAACACGCTGGTGTCCAGCTCTACGGGAAAAAGCGCGCGCAGCCGCTCGGCCAGCTGCACCACGTTGTCGTGCAGGTAACGGGTATGGGTGTTGAGCAACTGGCTTTGCGCGATGAGTGCTGCGTTCACCGCCGCGTTGGCATGGCCCACCACCGGCACATTGTTGTAGGCATCCAGGTAGCGGCGGCCATCGGCATCCCACAGCCAGACGCCATCGCCGCGCACCGGGTGCAGCGGCTCATCGTAGAACAGGCGGTAAGAGGGGCCCAGCGCACTTTGGCGGCGCGCAAGCAGGCGCTGGTCGTCGGCGGAGAGGGTTGGCATCGGGTGGTGCTCCAGGTGGGTCAGGCGGCGGTGGGGTGGGTGTCGGCATGGTGGTCGGCCTGCGCGCCATGGGCTTGCAGCCAGCCGCCAATCATGCGGCGGAACAAGGCCGTGGCCGTGGCCTGGCTGCGCAGGATATAGACGCGGTTGTCGGGGTAGAGGCGGGCGCGCCAGGCAGTAATCACCATGCGCTGCGTGAGCCGCGCGAGGATCAGATCGGGCAGCAGCGCATGCTCGGCAGCCGTCAGTGGCAGCAGGCTTTCATAGCCGGCCAGCATGGCGGCCAGCGCGGCATCGGGTGCATCGGTCAGCGGCATTTGGTAAGAGGCGGCAATTGCGAGATCGGCCACGCGCGGGGCCAACAGCATGTCGCCAAAATCCAGCACGCCGGCAATGCCCAGGCCGTCGTCGCTCGCCAGCAGGTTGCTGGGCGAGAGGTCGTTGTGGATGGTCTGCGTGGGCAGCTGCGGGCCCAGCTGTGCCAGCCGCTGTTCAAACAAGGCCCAGAACGCTGCAATCTGCGCGCGCAGTTGGGCATCGTCCACCACCTCCAGCCAGGGGCGCAGCAGCGGTGCGCGGCGTGCATCCCATAAAAAGGGGCGTTCGGTGGCCGGGTGGGCAAAGTCTGCCAAGGCGCCATGCAACTGGGCAATGGCCAGGCCCCAGGCCTGCCAGGCGGCGCCACTGCGCTGCAGATCACTGCCCGCCTTGCCATCGAGAAAGCTGTAGCAGCGCACGCGCAAATGCTCGCCTGCCGGGCTGCGCCAGTCCAGCCAATCGGGGCTGGTTTCGTGGCCGGTGGGGGGGTGGGTGTGGGTGCTGGCCCCGGCTTGGGTAGCGGTGGGCAGTCGCAGCGGATGGTGCAGTGGCACCGGCACGGCGCAGCGGTCTGCCAGGTGCTTGAGCACCGCTATCTGCATCTCTGTTTCTGCCAAGGATTCGGCCGGGCTGATGAACTTGAGGGTCACGGCGCTGCCATCGGCTGTGCGGACCAGAAAGTTGCGGTCCCGCTCTCCGGACAGGGGTTGCGCATTGCCTTGGATGCCATAGGCTTCCCAGGCCAATGCCTGCGCCTGTTCAGCGCTGACCTGGGGCACGGCCGTCAAAAAGGCCTGGCTGGCTTGCGCCAAGGCGTCCGATTCATTCGGTTCGGCAAAGGCGGTAGAGGCAAAAGGGGATCTGTTCATGGAATGCGGCGGCCGGTGGTGCAAGGGCGCGCTGCTTGGACAGCACTGGCGCAGAGGGCGATCAGTCCGGTCAAGGCAGCGTTTTGCTTAATTTGATGTTTGATGCATCATAAATGGGATGAAGAGATTTAAACAGCAACTTTGCTCAATAGCATCGGGGTAAACCTGCATGCGGCAATGAAGGCTTATGATGCATCTTGCTGCATGGCATGGCGGTCAGCACCGCCTTGGCAGACCGGCATCACAACAAGAATCGCGAGGAGCAATGGCAGATGGCAGACAGGTTCGAGAGCGTCAACACCGAGAGCAAGGGCGACCAGATCTATGCCCAGCTGGCGCAGGCGCTGGTCAAAGGGCAGTTGCTGCCAGGCGAGCGTCTCAAGATCCGCGAGCTGGCCGCGCAAATGGGCACCAGCGTGACGCCCGTGCGCGATGCCATCCTGCGCCTGGTGCAGCACGGCGTGCTGGTGATGCTCAGCCCCCGCGATATACGCGTGCGGCGCCTGACCCTGGACGAGTACCTGGAGATCCGCAACATCCGTGTGGAGCTCGAAGGCATGGCCGCCAGCCAGGCCGCCGTGCGCGCCACGCCGGACGAAGTGCAGCGCCTGGCCGAACAGGTGCAGCACAACGAGGACGCGGTGCGGCGGGGCGACATTGCCCAGGCGATTGCGCTGAACCAGGATTTTCACTTTGCGCTGTGCCAGCTGGCCCGTATGCCGCTGCTGTCCGATATCTTGTACGGCCTGTGGCTGAAGATGGGCCCGCTGATCGCCCAGAGCTACAGCGAAGGGGGCCGCAGCATGATCGACCACCACTACCCCGTAGTCGAAGCCCTGCGCCGCAATGACCCGCATGCGGCGCGCGTAGCGATCCAGACCGATCTGCTGTCGGGGGGGCAGTCGATTTATGAGCGGTTTGGGCGGGATGGGCCCACGTAGCCGTGGGGCCAGGGCAAGGCCGCTTGGCCGCTTGGCCGCACCGCAGTTTCAGGGGTATTTTTAGGATTTAGCTTTGCCCCGGGAGCATTTCCATAGACCCCTGGATTGAAATGCAAAATAGTGTTAAAAAATTGTTGATTTCGCCCGAGATTAGGGTCTTTTGAAGGTACTGGCTTCTATAGCTGCCTGGTTTTTAGACCATCCAGCTACAAAAAAATTTGCAGATAAAACATTGAGTTATTAGCTTTTTGACATTTATCAAGGTACGGGTGTAGATCGAGATAAACATCATTGACCCGTAGCGTTTTGTATCGTACTCTCTGCTGATATTCATTGTGTGGATAGCGCTGGTTGCGTCCAGAAAGTCTATTTGCTAGCAATGTTTTTTCAATGTGTGGGTGGGGGGATGCCAGATGCGAACATCACGCATGACTAAACACAAGCCAACGCTGATAAGCAAATCGTTGATGCTTGTCTTTTCGATGACATGTGCTGCGCAGGTGCAGGCGGCTGCCAACTTATGGGTCGGTCCTGGTCAGGTCACTGAGGATGCAGCCTGGTTTTTTGGCACTGTTGATGCGGGTGGTGCCAATGTCATCAACTCGGCGTCGCCCGCCGCAAGTTGGAATGCAACCAGCGCCAACCAAAACCTCTACACCTCTCATGGCTTTTATGTGGGCTATGGGCCCGGCGCCGGAGGTATTTTCGATATCACCCCCACCGCTGATCTCCAAACCATGTATCTAGGAATTGGCTCCAGCGCTGATCCAGACATGCCTGCATTGACGGTCAACGATCCGCTTTTCCGTGTGGGGGATGCAGGGGGGGCAGGCACACTGACGATTGATCTGAGCGCGCCTCCCGTGTCTGCATCTGGCGGTAGATTGCACTCGAGTACAACGGGCTTGGGTGTGGGGCTGGGTGCTGGTAGCTCTGGTTTTGTCGATGTGCTGGGGGCGGGCAAGACGGCGGAGCAGCTCGGATACAACTCGCCCAATGGCGTGTTATTTGGTTCACCTCAGCAAAATACAGTGTTCGGCCAAAGCGGTGGTGAAGGCCAGGTCAAGATCGAGGGCGCTGGTCTGGTCTTTCAGACGGGGGATGCGAATTACCCGACCTCCCCCGATCCTGTCAAATACTTTGCGGTGGGTGATGGCCCTGCTGGCATTGGCTCAGTAGATATTCTGGGCAACGGAAAGCTGGCATCCGGCAACCCCGTTTATGGAAATGCAGCCGAGAAGGGTGCTCTACTTCCGTTTAGCTTTATCGGCAAAGACAGTGGGGTAGGCACAGTCACGGTAGAGCCGACGGTCAGTGGTTTTGCCAACCGGGCAAATTTTTATACTGGTTTGGCGGTGGGAAGCAGCAGCGGCAATGGCGCCTTGACAGTACTGGAGGGTGGCAAATCGTTGGTGACCAATGGCGCTACTTATTCTGGCACGGAAGGGTATTGTCAAGCCACTGATCCTACGCGGTATCCGCTGGCACCTGCGTCATTACTCATCAGCGCGGACAATGCCGCAACGGGCTTGGTTCGGGCTACGGGAAGTGGTACACAGCTTCTCGTGGCTGGTAAATCCGGCAACGACTACTACTCCACTGCGGTGAACCTTCTCCAGGAACACTCCATCGGCAAGGTGCAGATCGGCAGTGGCGGCACGCTGGTGACCGCGGTCGATGCGACCGTGAAAGTCGGTGTGGGCCGTCTGTATTCCAACTCGCCATCTGGCGGCGGCCAGTACTTTACCCAGACCTTCCAGGGCGGTCTGGGCCCCATCAATGTTGCGGGCACTGGCAATGTGGTCTATGGCTCTGAGTCGGCAACGGCGGTCGCGCCGGGCAAGATTGAGGCATCACAGATTCTTCTGCAAGCGTCGACGGCCCAATTGAGGTTCAACCATACCAGCAGTGTGAATTTCAACCTGCCGCTGCTTGGCAATGGCCAACTGGTGCAGCAGGCGGGAACGACCGTGATCTCGCCCAGCTTGGCTGGCCTGCCAGCGCTCGACCCAGCCGTCTGGGCGTTTGATAGCCAGGCACCTTGCGTTCCTGCAGTCGCTACTGGCTATCCGGTAGACCAGTCCGGTTTTACGGGCGGCTTGGATGTGCGTGGAGGGATTTTGCAGCTGCCCGCGACGAACGTACTGCCTGCCTTGACGAGCACCAAGATCACCGGCGGCACCCTGGCCCAAGGCGGCACCAACCAAAACCTGGGGGCCGTGACGCAGACCGGTGGTGTGCTGCAGCTGGTCGGGGGCAGTGTGGCTGGCGCCACCGATACGGCCAATGCCAGTACCTGGGCCGGAGGCGGCGGTACGGTGCAGCTCGATTCGGTATTGGCTGGCGATGGCAGTGCCAGCGACAAGCTGCACATTGCCGGTGCCATCAGCGGCACCACCTTGCTGCAAATCAGCAATCTGGGTGGTGCAGGTGCGCAGACCACGGGCAACGGCATTTTGGTGGTGCAGGCCGACAGCGCCAACCCTGCCAACAGCTTTGCGCTGGCCGCGCCGGTGATCGTGGGCGGCTTCCAGTACCAGCTCAAGCAAGTGGGCAATAACTGGTACCTGGCATCCATCCCTTATGTGGGGCCTCCCATCGCGCCGGCGGCGGTGCCTGCGATGTCCTGGCTGGGATTGCTGGGCTTGGGGGGGCTGCTTGCCGCCTTCTCATCGCGCCTGCTGCGTCGGCGTGCGTCAGACCAGGGCTAAGCATCCACCCTGCCTGCTTGGTATTGGCCTATCGCCCTCATTGACTGATGTCCCCAGCCATTGCACAGTCCGCTGTGCCCATGTTCTACCGCGGATTGACCGCGCTCGATCCTTCCCTTCACTTGGGCTGGGGCTTGCGCGGTCAAGCGCATTTCTCTGTCGCTGCGGCGGCCAATGCCGTGCCTTTAGGGGTGGGGGAGTTCTGGCATGCCAGCGCCCATTACCCCATCGTGTTCGGGCCAGCCGGTGCCAGTGGGTTCCCCATCGCCATCACGGCACTGGTGGAGGGGCGCAACCTGTTTGTCGATGCTGCAGGGCAATGGTTGGCCGGCAGCTATGTGCCGGCATGGCTGCGCCGCTATCCGTTCTGGATGCAGCCCGACCCGGATGGCCAAAACGCCAGTTTCTGGTTCGACCCGCATGCGCAGCAGCTGGTGCCATTGCATGAAGATGCCGATGCCCGGCCTCTTTTCGATTACCAGGGCAACCCCAACCAGACCCTGGCTCAGATCGTGCAGTTTTGCCAGCAATGCCAAAACGATGCCAACCACAGCTATGCCTTCATGCAGGCGCTGGAGCACCACCGCTTGCTGGTGGACCGCCAGGCGACGGTGGAGCTGCTACCCGGCAAGCCCTATACCTTGGGTGGATTTCGGATGGTCGACATGGATGCCTACCACCGCCTGCCCGATGCGGTGCTGGCCTCCTGGGTGCGCAAGGGATGGGCATCGCTGGTGGCCTTGCACCATATCTCCGTTCAGCAGAACTGGGAGCGGCTGCTTGTCTTGCACCGCAGCCAGAATGGATAAGATAAGGCGGTGGTTGGTTTGAACGGCGCATGTGAGGTGGTGGCATGAGTACAGGTGGTTTTCGGATTCCGCTGCACGGCGTGCAGCCCGCTGCTGCGCAAGCATCTCCCGCCGCGCGGGTGCATATCGAGACCCCGCACCTGGTGACCCGCAGCCTGCTGGCCTCCGATGTCACGCCTGAGTTTGCCCAGTGGTTCAACGATGCGCAGATGCTCCAGGGCCTCAATCTTGCGCCGCTGAACTTTTCGGTCGATGGCCTGCGTGCCTTTGTCGCGAGCTTTGACAATGTCCAGCATTTTCTGATCGGCATCTTCAGCAAGCCGCAAGGGCAGCTGCTGGGCTTTTACAACTTCAGCGTCGCGCCCCAGCACCGTGTGGCGACCTTGACCTTGGGCGCCGACCCGCGTATCAAGATCGGGCGTGAGGTTTTTTGGGAGTCCTGGTTCCCGCTGTGCGATGAGATGTTTGACCGCCGCGCTATCGACAAGATCACCTCTCGTGTGCTGACCACCAACCGCAAGCTGCTGTTTGCGCTGATCGACACCGAGCATTTCGTCTACGAAGCCACACTGAAGCAGGAGATTGCCGGCAAGGATGGCAAGCGCCTGGATGTGATGGTGCTGTCCTGCTTCAAGGACCTGAGCCTGCGGCCCAAAAAAGCGAGCCCGGCTCCTGCCCACCATGCCTGAGCGGCAAATTGGCGGTTTTGCGCATCTGCTGCAGGCGCTGGCCTATGCGGCAGCCTTTCCCGGTCAGCAGCTGAGCTGGTTCGATGGCCAGGGCCAGCTGCAGCACACACGCAGCTATGCGCAGGTTTTTCAGCAAACCCGTGCCTATGCCGCCCAACTGCTGCAGCACATGGAGCGCTCTGCCGCGCGCCCGGATGGCATGGGGCCGAGGCTGGGCATTGTGGCCACCACCGGGCCCGATTTCTTGCCGCTCCTGTGTGCCAGCCAGTGGGCGGGTGGCGTGCCATGTCCGCTGCCCGCCCCCAGTCCGCTGCAGGATGTGACGCGCTATGCCCAGGCGCTGGGCAATATGTGCCAAGCGGCAGGCATTGGCCTGCTGATGGGGCCCAAGCAGTTGCTCGCACAGCTGCAGGCGGAGGGCCAGCTGGCAGTACCCCTGCTGGCCTTTGAGGACCTGGCGGCAGCGGCTGCCGATGCTGCAGCCGTTGCGCTGCCGTTGCCCCCAGCGCCTGAGCCTGAGGCGATTGCCTATGTGCAGTTCAGCTCGGGCTCTACCGGCCAGCCCAAGGGGGTGGCCATCTCCCACGCGGCGCTCATGCACAACATCGACGCGATCCTTCAGGCCGGTATGGCCCTCACGGCGGAAGACCGCGCTTTTTCCTGGTTGCCGTACTACCACGACATGGGGCTGGTGGGCTTTGTGCTGACCCCACTGTGCGGGCAGGTCAGCGTGGACTATCTGGCGCCATCGGCTTTTGCACGCAGGCCCCATCTGTGGCCGGGCTTGATGGCTGCGCGGGGCAGCACCATTACCTATGCGCCCAACTTTGCGTGGCAGATGGCGGCGCAGTCCGCAGCGCTGCTGGAGCCAGGTGCCCGGCTGCATGCGCTGCGCATTGCCGGGGTGGGGGGCGACTATGTGGATGGTTCAGCACTGCAGGCCTTTGCCCAGGCGTTTGCGCCGCAGGGCTTTGCGCCTGATGCCTTCAAGCCCAGTTACGGCTTGGCAGAAGCGACCCTGGCCGTGACGATGAGCGATGCGCCTTTTGAGCGCTTGCGCGGCTATTTCCACATCGACGACAGGCAGGTGGTGCATGCACTGCCAGTGGCTGACGCAGGCGCCAAGCCCATGGTCAACTGCGGGCGGCCGTTGCCAGGCTGGACCCTGCAGGTGCGCGATGCTGCAGGGCAGCCCTTGCCCGCCGGAACAGAGGGCGATATCTGGCTCCAAGGGCCGGCGCAGCTGTCGGGGTTTTTCAGCGCGGGCGAGTTGCGCGCCATTGCTGCCGACCAAGCCATCGAGACGGGCGACCGTGGGTTTGTCTTGGCCGATGGCGCGCTCTATGTGAGCGGGCGCAGCAAAGACCTGATGGTCATCCATGGCCGCAATGTATGGCCCCTGGATGTGGAGGCGGCAGCGAGCGAGAATGCGGAGATTGCGCCAGACCAGATGCTGATGCTGCAATGCCGTGAACTGACCGGCGGACTGCCTGCGCAGGTGCTGCTCGTGCATGAGAAGGCGCTGCGCCAGTCGCGCCAGCCCGATGCCTTGAAGCTCGCCGCTGCAGCGGCTACGGCTGCGGCCGGTGCGGCAGTGCGCGCCTGCATGGTTCCCAATGGATCGATTGGCTATACCTCGTCAGGCAAGAAGGCCCGGGCAGCCACCCAGCGACGTTTTGAGCAAGGGCTGATTCCGATACTCGCGGACTCCGACGCACCCGATTGATTCGATTTTCCCAACAGCACCCCAAAAGGCTCCGCCACCATGTCCCATCCCCAGCTTGCTGCCATTCAACGCATCATCGCCGAGAGTCTGCTGATTCCTGCGCAAAGCATCCATCTGGAAGACCCGATTGCGAGCCTGCGCAATATCGACAGCCTGTCGTTCGAGATGATCATCGTGGCGATGGAGACGGAGTCGGGCCAGGCCATCGACCCCGTCAGCCTCATGCCCGCCAAGACGGTGGGGGACCTGGCCGATCTGCTGGGGCAATTGAAGGCAGCGCAACGCGCAGGAGCCTAGCTGTGGCCGCTTGCGATGTGCTGACCATCATCACCGGCGCCACCCGTGGGCTAGGCCAGGCCATGGCCGAGCAGCTGCTGGCGCAGCCGCAGGCCGGCGTTTTGCACATCGCCCGCCATGCCAGCGAGCCCTTGGCACAAGCGGCCGCCGCGCAGGGCGCAAGCCTGTGGCAATGGCAGGCCGATCTGGCCGATGCCCAGCCGGTGGCAGCGCAGCTGGCGCAGTGGTTGGGCGAGCAGCAAAGGCCTTGGCGTGAAATCCGATTGATCAACAACGCGGCGGTACAGGCCGAGCAGATTGCGCCAGTGGCCATGACGGCCGCATCGTCGCTGCGCCAGGTGCTGCGCGTGGACCTTGAAGCGCCCATGCTGCTGACGGCGGCGTTTTTGCAGGCCACCGAGGCCAGCGCTGCCCAGGGGGTTGTTCGCAAGGTGCTCAATATATCGTCGGGCCTGGCGCGGCTGGCGGTGGCCTCGATGGCGCCCTACAGCGCGGCCAAGGCGGGCCTGGACCAGTTCACGCGCTGCCTGGCGCAAGAAGAGGCGGCCAAGGCCCATGGTGCCCGGGTCTGCGCCCTGCATCCGGGGGTGATCGACACGGGCATGCAGCTGCAGATGCGCGAGACGGCTGCGCAGCGCTTTCCCGCCGCCGACCAGTTCAGGCAGCTGCACCTGGCCGGCCGGCTGCGCAGTGCCGGGCAGGCCGCGCAAACGGTGCTGCAGGTGCTCGATGGTCCGCATTTTGGCAAGCAGGCGATTGTTGAACTGCCGGTGTAAACGAGGCCACCACGGTGATGAGCGCTAGCGATATTTCCTCCCAGTTCTGCCACGATCTGTACGCGCTGGCGCGTGAGCGGCCTCGGCAAAATACCGTGCGCCCGCAGCACGATGGCCGCCGCATGCTCGTGATCCAGAACCTGGATGACGCGGACCGGGTGATGCGGCGCAATGCCGATAACTACCTGAAGAACTTTCGCTGGTTCACCCAGGTTGCGGGCAACTCCCGGCTCACCGATGATGGCGAGCCCTGGCGGTTTCGCCAGGAACTCTCACAGCCCTTTCTGGGCAAATACGATGCCAGCCGTGCCTTTGCCCTCAGCACCCTGCATGGCCAGCACATCGCCCGCCACCTGGCCTTGGCACCCCAGTCACAAGTGCTCGATGAGGCGCTCATCCACCAGGGCATGCTGTCCATCTTCACGCAAATGTTCCTGGACGTGGAGCTGTCGAGCCTGCCCATGGCCCATGGCAGTGCGTCGCGCCTGATCGAGCTGGCTTCGGCCTATGCCTTTGTGGCACCCGGGCAAGAGGGCCTGGGGGGCGACAAGGCGCATATTCGCGAGATCCTGCAGCTGCGCAAGACCATCTTCGCGGCCTTGCAAACCCTGCGCGGGGACAGCGTGCCGCGCAGCCCGATGCTGACGGCCATGCTGCAGGCAGAGACGGCCCCCGGCTTTGATTTCTCGTTTGAAAAAGAGCTGACCATGCTGTTTGGCGCAGGTACCGACACCGCGTCCTACTCGGTCGGCTGGGCCTTGCACCTGCTGGCCACGCAGCCTGAGGTGCAAGAGCGGCTGCACCTGGGTTTGCGCCAGGTGTACGCCCAGCATGGCCATGACCGGCAGGCACTGCAAAGCGCCATCGCGCAGCATGCCGATCTGCGCAGTTTTGTGGCCGAACTCTTGCGCCTGTATCCGCCGCTGCCATTCATCACCCGCCTGGCCCAGCAGGGCGACCAGCTCTCCGACCTGCAGGTTGAGCCCGGGGATGTGGTGGTGGTCTCGCTGGTGGGCGTCAACCACAAGGCGCTGGAGCGGCCCGACCCCTGGAAGCCGGACCTGGATGCGGCCTTGCAGGAGGGGTTTGGCATGGGGACCGGCAGCATCTCCAGCTTTGTCTGGGGCAAGCGGGTTTGCGGCGGGCGCAGCTTTGCGCTGGTTGAGCTTGCCGCCGTGCTCAGCGTGCTGATTGTCGAGCTCGAGGTTCAAGTGTCCCGGCAGGAGCCCATCGTCTATGAGTGGGTAGGGCAGATGCGCCGCAAAGGCGGGCATTTGCTGACATTGACCGGCAGGGCTTGAGCTGCCCGGGCCTTAGCCTGGCAACAGCGGCGCTGCAAACGCCCGTGCGACCTCGCGGTTGCGCAGCGCCAGCGCCCGCATGGCCGCCGAGGTCGGTGCTGCCAGCTGGGCATCGCTCGCCGCTTCCCAGAAGGCATCGGCCGCACGTGCGGCCAGGCTCCACACCTTGGGGATGGCGCCAATGGTGCTGACCTTGGGCTCAATGGGCACCAGCTCGGGGTCCAGCCCGCCGCCGATGGAGGCGTAGCGCATCGGCAGGATGTCGTAGGCCGGGGCAATGCCCAGATACTCGCCGTCGTCGCCAATCAGCAGCGAAATGTTCTCGAAATGCCGGTCGGTATTGCCAATGAGCTCGCTGAACGCGGCCATCACGGCCACATGCTCGGCATGCTGGGGGCTGAAGTAGTCTGCGTTCACGCAGCGTGCGGCGAACTCGGGCCAGGTATCGCGCGCACCAAAGAACTCGTCGTCGACGGCGCCGGCCGAGAGCATGCCCAGGCGCCCTTGCTTGCCAACGCGGTCAAAGCGTTGCACTTCCAAAAACACAAACTCGCCGCGCACCAGCAGCTGGGTCTTGGCAGTGGGCACACCCACGTTGGCCAGTGATGCCAGCGCCAGGTGCTCAAGCGGCAGAAGCTCTGCCATGCGGCTGCCGCTGCGCGCGAACTTGACGATCACCGATCCCGTGTCTTCGGCCACCCAAAGAAACTTGGGCTGCTCGCCACCGGCGCTTGAGCCATAGGATTCGTTCTTGAGCTGCTGCGCCAGCGCGACATACACGTCGAGCTTGTCTTGCGCCTCTGGACGGGGCTGGCGCAGCAAATCCATTTCCCGCTGCAAAGGGATATCGCCAAAGATCAGGTTGCCCGGCAGATTCATCCCTTGGGTGAACAGAAACGCAATGCGGTGGTCGTCGCTCCAGTCGCGCAAGCTGGCGGGGAAGGGCTGCTGCAGGGCTGCCGTTTGCGCAAGCTGCCGGCCCAGAAACCCCGATGGCGCAGCGAACAGCATGTAGGGGGGCAGGCCTTCGTAGAGGCGAATGGCGCTCGCATCTCCACGCTCGAGCGTGCCGCCACCCACAAGAAATTCAAGATCCGCATAGGGAACGATGTGGCCGCTGGAGAGAAAGCGGTACACGCGCTGGCGCGGCTTGAGCCCCAATGGCAGCTTGCGCAGCAAGGCGTACTGGGGCGTGCGCTGGCCCGGCTCGCGGAACATGGTGACGCGGGCCGATAGTTCGCGAATAGCTCGGGACAGCGTTGGCTGGCTGATGCCCAGCGCCTCTACCAGCTGCTGTCCAGAGCGCGGGCCACCGGCCAGCGCGCGCTCGATGGCCTGCTGCAGATCGTTCAAAGGCTGGGGTGAGGGGCTAGGCATAGCAGGGGGTTTGAATAATTCATGAATTTTATATGAATTCCAAATTCATCGCTCGCCACGGCACTTGGCTGGGACTACGCCGGCCCTTGCGCCTGCCTCAGCGTATGCACCAGCAGCTGGTACAAGCTGTCTACCGCCTTGGAGCGCCGTGATTCCTTGCTGCGGTAGACGGCGACCTCCATCGGTGCCAAGGGGCCCAGCCCATGCTTGCTGCCCAGCACTTGCAGATGGGGCGGGGCGCTGCACTGGGTCAGTGCCGCAACGGCCAGGCCACTCTCCACCGCCGCAATCTGCCCGGCCAGACTGGAGCTGTTGTAGACCACGCGGTGCTGGCGCCCTTGCAGGGCCAGCGAGTGCAGCGCGCCGCGTCGTGCCAGGCTGGCTTCTTCATACACCGCGATGGGCAGCGGGTCCCGCCGCCACAGCGCAAAGTGCTCGGAGCCGACCCAGACCATGGGCTCATGAAAGAGCAGGGTGCCCCGGCGTGCGTGGTCGCGCGACACCAGCGCCAGATCCAGGTCGCCAGCTGCCACACGGGGAATCAGTGCGGTCGATTGCTCGCAGCTGAGCACGATCTCCACGCCGCTGTGGCGGGGGGCAAAGCGCCTGAGCACGGGCGTGAGGTACCTGGCCGCATAGTCGTCGGGCACCCCCAGGTGCACGCTGCCGCTCAGTGCATCGCCCTGCAGCGCAAACTGTGCCTCGCTGTGCAGATCCAGAATGCGCCGCGCATAGCCCAGCAGCCGCTGGCCTTCGGCGGTGAGTTGCTGGCTGCGGCTGTCGCGCTCGAGCAGGCAGTGGCCGACAGCCGCCTCCAGTTTTTTGAGCTGCATGCTGACCGCAGACTGGGAGCGGTGCACCTCGCCGGCTGCGCCCGAGAGCGATCCGGTATCGACCACCGCGACAAAGCATTTGAGCCAATCCATCTGAAGGTCTTGCGAGCTTGCGGGCATGAGGTTTCGATGAACGAATAGCTGATGCATGAATTATGCGCTTTTCGATAAGTTGCCCGCGCAGCACACTGGCGGCCATGAGCCAATATCCCCAGCCAGCGCGCATGACCGCTGCAAACATGGACCCATCGTCACGCACGGCATCTGCCACGACAGGCGAGGCCTTCGGCGGCCTGCTGCCCTTTGTGCTGGGCAGTGCGCTGCTGGGCAGCATCGGCATTTTTGTACACATGGCCCAGGCCGGGGCGCTGACGGCGACCTGGTTCCGCTGCGCATTCGGGCTTTTGGGGCTGACGGCCTGGCTGCTGTGGCGCCGGCAGCTGCATGCTTTGCGGCTGGCGCGCAGCACGGCGGGCTGGGTGCTGCTGGCCAGCGCCTTGATGGTGCTCGGCTGGGTGCTGTTCTTCGCGGCGATGGAGCGCATCTCCGCCGGGGTAGCGGTGGTGCTGTTCCATATGCAGCCGATGTGGGTGTTGCTGCTCGGCGCGCTGTGCCTGGGCGAGCAGCCGGGCAGGCACAGGGTGGCCGCAGTCGCGCTGGCCATGCTCGGGCTGGTGCTGGCCACCGGTGTTTTGCAGCAGGCCGCATCGCAGCAGGGCGCCCAGCCGCAGTACTGGTGGGGTGTGGGCATGTGCTTGCTGGGTGCATTTTTGACCGCTGCGGTCACCGTCATTGCGCGGCGCCTGCGTGCCATGCCGGCCGGTGTGCTGGCCTGGTGGCAATGCGCCGTCGGCAGCGCCGTGCTGTGGCTGGCGCCCGCCACGCAAGGCTGGCCGGCCTGGGGTGCCTCCTGGGCATGGCTTGCTGCCTTGGGCCTGGTGCATACCGCCACCGCCTATGCCTTGATCTACACCGGCATGGCCCGGCTACCGACGGGGCGCATTGCGGTGCTGCAGTTTGTCTACCCGGCAATCGCGATCGTGGTGGACTGGCAGTATTTTGGCCACAGACTGGGAGCGCTGCAAATGGTGGGCGTGGTGGTGATGGGGCTGGCAATCAGCAGCGCAGAGCGCAGGCGCAGCGCCGCTGCATAGCATCAGTCTAGAGCATCTGCGCCTGGCAGTCCCGGCTCACCTGGCCTTGCGGGTGCAAGGCAGCCGACGCCTGTTCCCTTGCGAGAAGGGGCAGCCGCCGCTCTGCCCACTGCCTCCTGTCCTGAACTTACTGGCGTTTGCGGCGGCCCAGACCTGCCAAGCCGGCGACGGCCAGTGTCCCGCTCAGTGCAAGAACACTCCACTGGCCAAGGGTGGGTACGGCAGTAGGGCTGGCCACGGGAGCTGCGACAAAGCTCAGCTTGACTTGACCGGCACCGCCATCAAAGCCGATGCCCACGCGGCTGCCGCCGCCGCCGCCGCCGGGCGCGCTGCCAGGGGCTTCTTCATTGCCGCCCCTGCCACCATCGGCCACGGCGATGCCGCCAACATAGCCCAGGCCAGGCTGGCCATCGGCGGCGGAGCCCGCAGAGCCGCCGCCTCCGCCGCCTTCCACGGAGGGCGTAGGGGCGCCCGCTGCGCCTGCGCCGCCAGAGAAACCGGTCAATCCTGCACCGCTGCAAGCCGCTCCACCCGCGCCTCCAGTCGATCCTGTCGCGCCTTCGCCCCCGGCGGCGCTGATGGAGCCGCCCGTCCAGCTGACGGTCGATGCTGTACCTGCTGTGCCATCGAGGCCGCTGCTAGTGCCACCCGTGCCCGTGCTGATGGTCAGCTCCGCGCCAGCGGCCAAGCTGAAGCTGCCCTTGCAATAGGCGCCACCGCCACCCCCACCACCGCCATCGATGCCAACATCACCGCCTCCCGATCCACCCCCAGCGCCCCAGACTTCGATCACGACCGAGCTTGAACCTGCCGGTACGCTGCAATTGGCGGTATTGATACCGCTGACGCAATCAGCCGCCCAAGCGGGGGCTGCTGCAAGCCCTCCCACCATTACACACGCGGCGTAGGCCATATTTCTGGATAGCAAGCTCATAAATTTCCTCAAAAATAAATGCGGACACGCCACTTATATCGCAAAGCAAAAAGAATCGCAGCAGAAAAATGCATATTTCTTGCATTACTGCGGTAACGAATATCTTAGTTTAGATAATTCCAATCAAATGGCTATCTGGAATTTAATTAAGTGAATATCCATAGGGGTGAAGCGGTTCTCAGAGAATAAGAGATTTTTATGATGAATGCCTGCATCGCGGTAGATGCGGTTGATGTGGCATTTGATGCGGGTCAATAATTTTCAATAATCCCGCGATGGCGGCAAAGCCCGGGGCTGTGGCATGGCCGCGGGTGCCGCTTTATTCCACCCAAGGAGGGCGAGCGGATTGCGCAAGCCCGCGTTCAGGCCACGGCTGGAGGCAGGGAATGCCTGGTTACGCGGGAGCTGGGCGCAGATGCGAGTCCATGGACGTTTGGTGAGATCTCATAGCAGCATTTCTTGCTTTCAGCACGGTTGGATGCACCGCCAAACTCGGCATTTCCGGCGGTGATTAGCGCTTTCCAATCAGCCGTTTCTGCCGGGCATGGCGCAGCGAGAAAACCAAGTGCGACAAGCCGAAAAGCAATCTCCTCCGTCCAGGCCAGGACGGAATCGGACGGTTGGATTGCCCGCGCCCGCAAGAGATTTTGGGGTTGTGCGGTTTAAGGTCATTAAAAGGAGTACCGTGGGGCGAGGCAATCCTTCCTGGTGTGCCCCACGAGGCCGGAGGTCTGCATGTTCCCATTCTCAGCCCGCCTGCCAGCATCGGCGCTTGCCTTTTTATAGGAGTAGGGATGGAGACGTTTTACGACATCTATCTGGGCCGACTGGGCGCCAGAAACACGCGGCGGGTTGCCAAAAATCAGACCACAGTAGAGGTCGATATCTGGAAAGCGAAAGGCTATCGCCTGCAGGCCGAGCGGCGTGTGGCAGAGCGCTTGTACGAAATCTATTTCATTACGGAATGAAGACGGGGGCGATGAGATACCCGCGATACGGACTCTCTACCCCCGCACTGAACAGGATCAACGGGTCATGAAACTCAACCTAAAGGCCAAGCCCTCCAAGATGTCGGATATCCAGAAATCACGGCTGGAGACTGAACGCATCTCCTACTCGGAAGACGCACCGCCAGCCCGCCAGACCTGGAAGGAGCGGCCAGCCTATGACGGCGACGAGCTGTCCTACCGGGGGCAGGTCAAAAAGACCTTGATTACCCTCAAAAGCCATGGATGAAAACGCTGCGTTGCCGACTTAAGTGCAAACTTCATAGACCCGGTGGTACCCACCCGTCTATGCAGCACTCTTGCTCTGTAAGCTGGCAGCGGATGGGGATGGGGCCAAAGGCGTCGTTTGAGAGCGAGCCTGACCTCTTGCCGGCGAAGACAGTGCGGCGGATCGGACGAGTCTGGATTCAGCCCCAAGCAAGCATCTATATGGATCGTTCTCTGCCCCGCAGATCCTGCCAGCGAAAGCCCAGTACCGCCGCCACAATCAAGCCCATGCCCCACCATTGGAACGTGCTGGGGTGGGCGCCAAACCAGAGCAGGTCCACGGCCAGGGCCACTGCCGGGTAGATAAAGCTCAGCATCGCAATGCCGGCCGGGCCCAGGCGCTGAAAGGCGCCATACATCAGCCCGTACATCAGTGCGGTGTGCAGCAGGCCCAAGACCAGCACGCAGACAAGCGTCTTGGCCGATGGCAGTTGGGCGCTGAGCCCGGCGACCTGCACCAACATCGGCGCCGACCACAGGGCCAGCGCAGCGCCCCCCACCAGCATCTGCACCATGGCAATTTGCGCCGGTGCAATGCCCTGGACGCGCCGCGTGCTGACCACCGTCACGGTATAGAGGGCGGCGGCCAGCAGCGCCAGCACAATGCCCCAGACCGGCGCGCTCGCCTGCGCGGCGATGGTGGTAGCGGCCTCGCTGCCCAGCCCGCTGCTCAGCACCACGCCCGCCAGTGCCAGCAGCATCCACAGCAGCTTGCGCCCGCCCATGGCCTCGCCCCCTAAGGCGGCGGCCAGCACCAGCATGAAGGGCTGGACATGGTAGACCACCGTGGCAATCGCAATCCCCACATAGGCATAGGCGTGGAACAGCATCACCCAGTTGGCCACCAAAGCCAGGCCGCCGATCAGCATCGCCGCCCAGGCCCGCCGGTCCGGCCGCACCCAGGCCCGCTGCCACCATAGCCACAGCCCCAGGCCCAGTGCTCCGAGCAAGCAGCGCAGCAGCACCACACGCTCCACCGGCAAACCGCTCTCGATGACGGCCAGGCCAATCGTTCCCGACAAGACCATGGCGGCGACCATGCGCCAGGTGCCGCCGCTGCTGCGGCTATTGGTGGGGTTGGCTGCCGCTTGGGGCATGGCTGCTGCGCTGGGGGAGTGCATTGCGGTATCTCGCTGGAGTCAATGGCTCCGATGGTCATGCATGTGCAATCATTAAACAATACGGTTCTGATTCAATTTATTATTGTCTTTAGATCAACACTGAGATGCCATGAGTCCCGATACCCTCCCGCTTGCCGATATGCAGGTCTTTGTCCAGGTTGTCGCCCAGCACAGCTTTGCGGGCGCGGCGCGGCAGTTGCGCCTCACCACGGGCGCTGTCAGCCGCAGCGTCGGCCGGCTCGAGTCGGCACTGGGCGTCAAGCTGCTGCACCGCACGACGCGGTCCCTGTCGCTGACCGAGGTGGGGGCGGCCGTGCATGCCGATTGCCTGCTGATGCTGCAAAGCGCCGAGCAGGCGGTATCACGCACAACGGCCCACCGCCAGCAGCCGCAGGGCATCTTGCGCATCAACGCTCCCTTGGTGTTTGGCGATTGGTGGCTGGCGCCGCTGCTGCCCGGCTTTTGCGCGCGCTTTCCCGACGTGCAGGTGCAACTGAGCATGAGCGACACCATGGCCGACCTGACCGCCGAAGGGCTGGATCTGGCGATCCGCATCACTGCGGCCGATGCGCTACCGCCCGCCATGGTGGCCCGGCCTCTGCAGCGCGTGGGCTATGTTCTGGTGGCGCATCCCGCTTATCTGCAATCCCGGCAGGCGATCAACCAGCCGCAGGATCTGCTCGCCCACCCCTGCATGAGCCTGGGCTACGGCCCCTTCCAAAACCTGGTGGAGCTGGTGCCGGCGGACAGGCCCACTACCGTGGCCACCAAGCTGCGGCTGAACACCCCCATCACCATTGCCAGCAGCCAGGGCTTGCTCAATGCCTTGCAGCACGGCGCTGCCGCCGGCATCGCGCTGATGGCCGATTTTGTCGCGCGCAGCCATCTGGCGGATGGCCGCCTGGTCCAGGTGCTGCCCCACTGGCAGTTGGCCGGCAGCTACGCCCCGCGCATGGCCTATGCCTTGCATGCCCCCGGGCCGCACATACCGCCCAAATTGCGTGCGATGCTGGACTATTTGCAGAGCCAGGCCGCGTCCGCCTCCGCATAAGCACAGCGCAGCGCATGCGCATCGGCATGGGCAGGCGAGGGCGATCGGGGCAAGGTCGCGCAGCGCATCAGGGATCAAGCGTGCCGTTGGCCTGCCCCGCCGGGCAGCGTTTTCGTATCCGCAGCCGCAAACATCCGCGCGCAAAGATAGTCCACCAGCGCCCTGACCTTGGGTGATGCATGCCGGCCTGCAGGCCACAGAATGTGGAACACCCCTGTGCGCTCGGCCAGCCCGGGCATGACCTGCACCAGCCTGCCATCGGCCAGCGCGTCGCCGATGGCAAAGTCCGGCAGGCAGGCGATGCCGCGCCCCTGCAACGCAAAGCAGGCGCGGGTTTCAATGTTGTTGCAGACCATGGATACTGGCAGGTTGACGGGCTCGCCATCGTCCGCTGCGGGAAGCGGCCAGGCCTCCAGCTTGCCGCTGTAGGGCCAGCGGAAATGCATGCAGCGGTGAGAGGCCAGGTCTTGCACCTTCTGGGGGGTGCCGTGGGCGGCCAGGTAGCCTGGCGACGCCACCAGCAGCATCTTGAAATGGCCAAGCTTGCGGGCCACCAGGCGCGAATCGGCAGGCTCGCCCGTGCGCACCACGGCATCAAAGCCTTCTTCCACCACATCCACCAGGCGGTCAGAAAAATCCAGGTCGAGCTGGATATCGGGGTAGTCGCGCATGAAATCGGCCAACACCGGCAGCACCAAGGTGCTTACTAAGGGCAGGCTCACGCGCAGCCGCCCCCGGGGCGCCGACGACGCCTGCGACAGCTCCGTTTGCGCCGCCTCGATCTCCGCCAGGATGCGCCTGCTGCGCTCGAGCAGCAGCAGGCCTTCGGCCGTTGGCGTAATGCTGCGCGTGCTGCGGTGGAACAGGCGCACGCCCAGCTTGTCTTCCAGCCGCGCCACACTCTTGCCCACGGCCGAGGCAGAAATACCCAGCAACCGGCCCGCTGCCGTAAAGCTGCGCGTCTCTGCCACCTGCACAAACACCGTAAATGCGTTGAGGCTATCCATGGGTTCTCACCTGCGTTTCTCGGCCCGTTTGGCCTGGTGTCATTGAGGACATCAATGTCCTGAAAGTATGGAACTCTATCCTGGTTTTTCTGGGATCGCAGGCTGCCTAAGCTAATGGCTGTGTTCCAACCAAGGTAACGATGCTATGGATTTTTCAGTTTCTGGCGCACCCGGCAGTGGCGTGCAGCAGGGAGTTGTTGGCTTGACTGGGCCGTGGGCGCCGGTTGCCGAAGTGTTGCATAGGGCCCTGGCCGAGCAACGCCTGGTGGGCGCCGTGGTGCTGGTCTACCAGCATGGCCAGGCGCTGTGCCGCATCGCAGCAGGCTGGGCAGACCGGGAGGCGCGCACCGCGATGGCCGAGAACACCGTGTTTCGCTGGGCCTCCGTCAGCAAGCCGGTCGTCAGCGCTGCGGTGATGCGGTTGGTCGCCGATGGGCGCCTGGGCTTGGACGAGCCCATCACCACCTGGCTGCCGGCCTTCCGCCCCCGCTTGCCCGGTGGGCGCGAGGCGCGCATCAGCCTGCGCCAGCTGCTGAGCCACACTGCCGGCCTGGGCTACCGCTTTTTTGAGGCGGACGAGGAGGGGCCCTATGCCCAAGCCGGTGTTTCCGATGGCATGGATGCCAGCGGCATCGATCTGCAGGAGAACATGCGCCGCATCGCGAGCGTGCCGCTGCTGTACGAGCCCGGCACCGGTTGGGGCTACTCCTTGGCGGTGGATGTGCTGGGCGCCCTGGTCGAAGCGGTGTGCAATACCCGCTTGCCGCTGGCTGGGGAAGCGCTGGTCACGCAGCCCTTGGGCATGGCCGATGCCGGCTTTGTCTGCCGCGATGCCGAGCGCCTGGCAACGCCCTACGTCAACGGCGGCCCCGTGCCCCACCGCTTGCAGGAAGGCGAGGTGGTGGCCCCCTTCGACGGCACAGTGGGCATCCGCTACAGCCCATCCCGCGCTTTGGATACGGGCGCCTTTCCTTCCGGGGGCGCCGGCATGGTCGGCACTGCCGATGATGTGCTGCGCCTACTGGAAGCATTGCGCACTGGCCAAGATGGCTGGATGCCTGAGCACCTGATCGCCGAGATGGCACGCGACCAAACCCAGGGCCAAGATCTGGCGGCTGGCCCGGGCTTGGGGTTTGGCTTGGGTTTCTCGGTGCTGCGCGATCCTGCGCTGGCGCAGTCGCCTGAATCGCCAGGCACCTGGCGCTGGGGCGGCGCTTATGGCCATGCTTGGTGGGTGGACCGGCCCCGAGGGCTGACGGTGGTGGCCCTGACGAATACCTTGTACGAGGGCATGTCGGGCCGGTTTGTGACGGAGCTGCGGGATGCCGTGTATCGAGGGGTTCAATGACCGTTTGGGATGCGGCAGCTAAGTGCTGGTTGAGTATCTCGGTAATTCCTCCCTTGTTTCCTTCGGTGCGCTCTCCATAATCCTCACCGAGGGGGACAGCATGAATTTTGCAAAGGTATTGTTGCAGTGGATAGCGCTCGGAACTCTGGCCTTGTCTTGGGGGTGGAGCGCTGCTTTTCAGATTGGACCTCTTGGCACCCGACACGAAGAGCGCCTAACCAATGAATCCAACTCGACGCTGGCCGATATCGCAGGCAGGTTAGGCGTTTTGGTCAAGGCTCCGGTTCACGAAGAAATCACCCATCTCGGCAAGTGGTGCTCTGTTGAACGAGCCAATCTTGCCTCTGATACCTATTGCAGTGGTCGCGATGTCGGGTTTGCGTCCCCCTATGTCATCTACGGAGTGCGCTGGAACGACCTGCCTCCTTTTCGGCTTGAGGAAGGACAAGGCAACTGCGATTACCTAGGTCGCAAAAATGTCTGCCGCAACCAGACCATTCGTTTTTCTACCCAGCCTGCGTGCTGGTATTGCCTGTTCAAGGATGCCGAGCGCAAGGCCCAGTCCAAATCGATTGTGGGCTGCAATAGAACGGCTAACAGCATTCAAGGCAACCTGATGACCCGGTCGCATTTCGGTGATCTCCAGTTCCTGCACGGGATGGCCAATGCGGCCGATATTCATCCTGTTTCGACCAGGGTTCAGATTTTGGAGTGGCTTGAGTTTGCCTGGAAGGTATCGTCCAAGGAGATCGGGCCCCAGACTCAGCTGAAGACTATCGACAATCCTACGATCAAACAGCATTTTGGTTGCACCGAATGGACCGTTGCTGATCTGTATTTGTTGGGGCGCCAGGATGCCGGCAGCGGCCTGATTACCCAAATCCGTGAAATTGCGTTTGGCTCGGTCTTGCATACCGTTCAAGACTCCTTTGCCGCAGCCCATGCTGAGCGAGAGCCTCACCAGACTGCTGAGCAATGCGAGGGCACCGCTTTCACGACACCTGCTCGGATCGTGGAGTTTCATGCCTATGGTTCTCAAGACGGAGCCCTGCACGACCATGTCGACAGTCGAGAGGCTATGGCGGCTGACGCTCAGCAGCGATGGCCCGAAGCTGTTGAGGTAACGCGAAATCTGTTTGAGCTACATGCGGACGGTGCCAAATGGGCGGATGCCAGCACCTACCTGCAATGTGTGTTCACACTGAGCGACCATCGCAGAGCTTCGTCTCCTGGGCATGCATACCGGCGGATTGTCTCCACGCATGAGCGTTGAAGAAGAGCTAAGTGTTTCAAAAGCGAGATCGGTGAGGCTGCGGTGTGAACAGCCACTTTGACGGTTTGGGGTAAGGGTAAATACTTGCCTGCACAGATGGACTCTGTTTTACATTCCGTTAACCTATCAACACTTGCAAACGAGGCAACCATGCGTATCCATCTGAGCCGGATCCATCTTCGCGGGACTCCGCTATTGGCCGCATCGCTGGTGGCACTCGCAGGCGCTATAGCGGCGCCTTCGGCTTTTGCACAGGCAACGCGGACCTGGGTGTCTGGCGTGGGTGACGACGCAAACCCCTGCAGCAGAACGGCACCCTGCAAGACGTTTGCTGGAGCCATTTCTAAAACTGCCCCACGGGGTGAGATCAACGTCCTTGATCCCGCTGGCTTTGGAGCGGTCACTATCACCAAACCTATCTTGATTGATGGTGCGGCAGCAGGCACAGCTGGTGTCCTTGTCAGCGGCACCCATGCGATGATCATCGATATCGATTCGGGTACCTATCCTGATGCTACGGTGGTTTTGCGTCACTTGAATATTGATGGACTCGAAACGGGCTTGTCAGGGATTCGAGTGCTCCACGCATCCAAGGTTCTGGTCGACCATGCCAAGATTCAAGGCTTCCAGAGTGCCATCGAAGTAGCGAGCGGCGCTAACTCCCAGTTGCTGGTCCAACGCGCCGACATCGTGAACAACCGCACAGCGGCCATTTCGATGGGCGATGCCAATAGCAAGCTCTACCTCTCTGACTCATCGCTGTTTGGCAATGCCACCGCGTTCAACATCAGCGCAGGCAACGTGACCACCTATAACAACAACCGCCTGGAAGGCAATGCCAGCCCCAGCACGCCCACTGCGACCCTTTACGAGCGCTGAGCAGCATAGGATCAGCGATGACACGCCATCCACACTACCGGCTTGGCAGCAGCATTGCGCTACTGATGCTGGCCTGCACCCTGACCCCGCTGGCCCGCGCTGCGGAACTCGTGGTCAACGGTGGCTTTGAGCAAAATGCAGGCGCGGGTTCACTCGTATTTACGGGCTGGCAAGCCATGTCCCAACCGGGATCGCAGGGGGGCTTTTATGCGCAGCAGGGCACCCAAAGTGCGCTGACGCCCGTCACTGTCGCCGCGCCGCCTCAAGGCACGTTTGCGGCAATGTCCGATCAGCCGGGCCCTGGCTCGCACGCGCTGTACCAGGACATCGCCATTCCCGCAGGTAAAAGTGCGACGTTGAGCGCACAGGTCTACCTGCAAAGCGCAGCGCCTCCTTCTGCAGCACCCGCCACCTTGGATTTTCTGACGGTACCCAACCAGCAAGCACGTATCGACATCATGGATCCGGCTGCCGCTTGGAACGATGTGGGCGCTGGTGTTCTTGCCAATGTCTTCCAATGGCCGGGTGGCGCTGCCGCTAGCGGGTATCAAAGCGTTCAGCTGGATGTGACGCCCTATGCAGGACGCACCATTCGTCTGCGGCTTGCCGAGGTGGACAATCGCCAGAGCCTGTTCTTTGGGGTCGATGCAATCAGCGTCATCTCGTCCGATGTCACGCCGCCGACCAGCGTTGGCGCGGTCCGGCAAGGCAATACCGTCACCTTGACTTTCCCACCCGTGGCATCCACGCCAACGGAGACCGTGACGGGCTACCAAGCCAGTTGCGTGCCCGTAGGCGGGGGTGACACCGTCACCGCCACCGGAACGCAGTCGCCCATCGCTGTATCTGGTTTGGTGGCAGGCACAAGCTACACCTGCACGGTTGCAGCACAGACCAACGTGGGCACCGGGCCTAGCAGCCCACCCATCAGCGTTCCGGGTTCGACGACGGCAGCAGCAGCGGCAGTGCCTGCTTGGAGCTTCGCCAGCACCTTGCTGGCATCGCTGCTGATGCTGGGTTGCTTGTTCCTCGGTTCCCGAGGGCGCGCTGTCCGCCTGCTACGGCGCTAGGGATCCGCTGCAATACCCTCGCCTGAGGGGATGAACACGTATTGTCAACATGTTGATACCGAGGCAGAAAGTATTGCAGTCGGCCCTTGCCTTTCATTCCGCCCTTATGCCCATAAAAGCCGTTGCAGCATCCACAGGTTGAGCGACACCACCACGATGGCGCAGCTCCACAACAGGATGGCCATCGGTCTGCCAAAAGTCAGCGCGCCCAATGCATTGCGGCGGGTGGTGAACATCAGCAGCGGCACGATGGCAAAGGGCAGCTGCATGCTGAGGACCACCTGGCTGAACACCAGCAACGCCGTGGCGCCTTCGCTGCCATACCAGGCGGTGGCGATGACGGCGGGCACGATGGCGATGAGCCGGGTCAGCAGCGCCCGCATGGTGGGCGACAGGCGAATCTGTAAAAAGCCTTCCATCACGATCTGGCCCGCCAGGGTGCCCGTTACCGAAGAGCTGAGGCCAGAGGCGAGCAGGGCGGTGCCAAACACGGCGCTGGCAATGCCAACGCCCAAGACAGGTGACAGCAAATGGTAAGCGTCTGACAGCTCGGTCACGGGAGGTGTGCCCGGGCGATTAAAAGCACCAGCTGCCACGACCAGGATGGCGGCGTTGACGAAGAGCGCCAAGCCCAATGCGACGGTCGAGTCGATCGTGGCGAATCGGATCGCCTGGCGCGTGCCCTCCGGAGTCTTGCAGTGTTCACGCGTCTGCACGATGGCCGAATGCAGGTACAGGTTGTGCGGCATCACGGTCGCGCCGACGATGCCGACGGCCAGGTAGAGCATCTCCGGGTTGGTCACAATCTCGGAGCGCGGAATGAACCCGGCTAGCACGGTGGCCAGCGGGGGATGCAGCCACATCAGTTGGGCGCCGAAGCAAATGCCGATCAAGGCCACCAACCCGATGACGACCGCCTCCAGTGCGCGAAACCCCCGGCTTTGCAGCGCAAGAATCAGCATCACATCGACCACGGTGATGCAGACGCCAACGATCAGTGGCAGGCCAAACAGCAGGTTCAGGCCGATGGCCATGCCCAGCACCTCGGCCAGGTTGCAGGCCACGATGGCAATCTCGCAAAAGAACCAGAGCATCAGGTTGATGCGCGGCGGAAACTGTTCGCGGCAGGCCTGGGCCAGATCGCGGCCGCTGGCCAGGCCCAGGCGCACAGCAGCCGCTTGGAACAGCATCGCCATCAGGTTGGATACAAAGACCACCGCCAGCAAGGAATAGCCAAACTGCGAGCCACCGGCTATCGAGGTGGCCCAGTTGCCGGGATCCATATAGCCCACTGCCACCAAATAACCTGGCCCGGCGAATGCCAGCATGCGTCTTGCATTGGCCGATCGGCTGCTGCCTAGCGGTACCGCAATGCTGCGGTGAACCTGTGGCAGGCTGGGGACGGCAAGTCTCTCGTTGTCTGGTTCCATGGCGTCCGGACATTTGGACGGTGAGCCGCACGCTGGGTTGATCAGGGGGCTTTGTGTGCTGAAGGCGGGCGGCGGCATAAACGCGCTTTATCTTGCGGTTGTTGCCTGGTGCAGCGCAGCGGAGGGGGTTGTTGCCGCTGGCCCCGCAGTGATGTCGCCGCCGTTTAAAAGTGCCAGTAAATCCGTGGTGACGATGGCCAGACCTGCCAAGACAATAAAGCTCCCTACACAACGACGCGCCAAAGCGGCGGGCTTCAGCCGCCGCGTCTTGCTGCGGTCGCATGCTTGCGGGGATGGGGGCAAAAAGGACGTCATCGCAACTCCTTCGCAGAAAAACAGCTGTCTCGGGCCCGTCTTGTAGAAATCCTGCCCCAGAGCGGGGCAGGATGTTGCTACGACTTAGGCGAAGGCCGAGCTCATCACCAACGCACCATTCACACCGGCTGGGAAGAAGCCGCCCTTGGTGGCAGAGTCCTTGGTCAGGTAGACGATGTTCAGCACATCACCTGGCGAGCGGCTGTAGGCAATGCCGTCGGCATCCAGGGGCACGATGTTGGAGGTGCTGTCATCCCCCACAATGCCCTGGTCCACATCGGAGGAGCCATCGAGGCTATCGCGCGCATCCGAGATGGCACCGGCTGCCGAGCGCAGCGCGGGGGTGGCGAGACCCTTGGCGTAGAGCACCGTGCGCACCAGACCTGCATGGTAAGCCTCGGCGGACAGAATGCCTGCAGCAGCTTCCAGGTAGGTCTTGTTGGTGATCAGCGGTGAGGCACCCTTGTAGGCTGTCACACCCACGTCCTCGAAGATAAAGGCGCCCAGCAGAAAGTTCTCATCACTGGCATAGGGATCGAAAGCCACGCCCGCACCCACCAGACCGGCTGCGCGCGCTGCGACCGAGAAGGCGCCGTTGGGGTCGGTGCCGCCGATGTCGATCTGCGGCTGCGCCACGGCTGCCGAGCCCAGCGCCTTGCGCAAAAAGGCCACGTGGGCCACCTCGTCCTGGGCAATCTCCTTGGCGTACTGCGCTACCAGCGGATCCTTGAAAGCCACCGCCCGCCCGCCGGTGATGCCGCCCTGCGTGCCCGTGCCCGACTGCATATTGGCAGGCAGCCCCGTGCCAAACACGGCGTAGTGGTAGAACTGCGATTCCAGATATTCCAGGTTCAGCGCGAAGTTCAGAATCTCCACATCGGTCGGGCCGTTGTTCTGGGCATTGGCATCACTGCCGCCACCCCCGCAAGCCGTCAAAATGGCCCCGCCCGCCATACCTGCTGCCACGCCTCCCGTCTTTCTGAAGAATTGACGCCGGTCTTCCAATTTCTTGGCCCGCTGTTGCAATACACCTATCAACACTGATTCGTCAGACATGTGATTTCCTTTCGAGTTGCGCTTAACGCGCCTACCTACACAGGAATGCGCCTTCACCAGGAGGGCACACGGTGCAGCAAGAAGCAGCTCAGCACAGAAGCCTTGTCAGTGGAGACTGATGACGTGGGCTCTTGCTACTTGCGGTGTACGCAGCGGATCGAAAGTTGGATTCAGTATTTTTAGGGTATTTACATTTCGACGTAATTTCTAAATCTTTGGGATGAATTGCAATTAAGTTAACTAATGAGTTTTGGAATTCGATAGAGATGTCGAGAATTAGACATGCTCACAATACGCTCTACGTGGGTGACCACCTAAGCCTTCAGTTGCTGAACCGGCTCAATAGCAATTTGATTGACAAGAGCTGATTCAGCCTTACGGAACTGTAGTTGATGTCATTAGGATTGCAGCCACCTAGCAACAACCTGAATCGAAGGGCTGAGGAACATCCGCAAATGCGCCACGGCGAAACTGTCAATCCCAGACACTTAGGATCCATAGCTCAAAATCGAGCCGCTCATGCCTTATCACACATTCAAATGCGGCACCTTGTGGCGCGGTCAGAGCATAGTGCAATTGGCACGGCCTAACGAAGCAGCTGGCTCGGTTTCTCAACGCTAATTGAGCCAAGTTTGAAGATCTAAAAGTGCGTTAGAAGTACGTACAGGGATGCTATGTGCAATATCGCTTTGATTTGAAATGATTATTTAGATTAACGCGAGCGGCTGTACTCATGGATGAAGAGCGGTTCTCACTCTGGCAACTACTACAACGAGCTGCTTAATATCTGGGCAATCGGCAGATTAATTGAAAATTAGAGGCGAATTTCTTTTGTGCATAGGGTATACACCTATAAATTTTCTTTGCATATGTTGCTGTTTGTGATACATTGTCCGCAGTGCCTTAGAGGCATGCCTTCGGGCTTAACGGGACGCCGCTTTGCGGTTTCGACTGCGCTTTGGGGAGTCGGGTCAAACTGACTCAACTGTGATAACTTATTTTTCAATGGTTTCGTTCCGTGGAAAGCCCGAGGTAACTCGGGTTTTTTGTTTTTGGGGGAAGTATGATATTGGAAGCTAGGCTTGAAAAGGCAATCCTACGAGAGTGTGATAAATGGATTCAAAAATATCACGAGTATCATAATCACTTGCACCGAGAGTGGCTGCGAAATAGTGAAAGGCTTAAGGTAGCTCCGCCGAAAAATGTTAAAATACCTGAGTACTGGACGGATGACAAAAAGCACAACCCTTTTTACGTAAAGAAGAACGTTGTCGCTATCGCTCGATCTATTGTGAAGAAAATTAATTCAAACACATACGAGCCTATGGATCCATATATTAAAAGAGTGCCTAAAGCGAGTGGAGGGGATCGCTTGGTAACTGTATATCAGATTCCGGATACCGCAGTATCAGCTCTCTTTTATTCAGATCTTATTTCAAAAAATAGGCATCGATTTAGCTCGTTTTCGTATGCTTATCGAAATGATAGAAATGTGCATTTTGCAATACAGGATCTATCGGTTGAGCTGTCGAAAAATTCCCGTTCTTTCATCGCTGAATTTGACTTTTCGGATTTTTTTGGTTCAATTGATCATGAGTATTTATTTGGACAGCTTCATCAGGATGGATTTTTAGTTAGTGACTTGGAAGAAAGAGTTATTAGAGCGTTCTTGAAAAAGAGAGGAAAAGGAATACCTCAAGGGACATCTCTATCATTATTTCTTGCTAATCTTGTCTGTTGGAGGCTGGACAAGACTTTAGAGAGGAATGGGTTAATTTTCGCGAGATATGCTGATGATACTGTTGTCTTTAGTCAAAGCTATGAGAGTATATGTAGGGCTTACAATGCTGTTGATGAGTTTTCTAGAGCAACCCGTGTCCCTGTGAATTTAAGAAAGTCCGATGGTATTAATTTACTGTCGCTTCCTGGCGCAAAAAATGAAATTTCTTCAAAAGAAAATTTTGATTTTTTGGGGTATTCGGTAGGAATTAATAAAATCTCTGCCAAAGAGGCTACCGTAAAAAGAATAAAAAAGCAGATTTCCTATCTTCTTTTTAGAAATTTAATTCAGCCTCTAACCTATTATCCAAATAATATTGGCATCATGCCGGCAAATAATCGAGATAAGTCGTTGTTAATTGCCATGAGTCAGATTAGACGATATCTTTATGGGGGGCTTCTTCATCGCCAAATATGGTCTTACGTAAATAAAAAAAGTGCATCGATACATTTTAAAGGAGTTTTGAGTTTCTATCCATTGATAAACGACTCTCAGCAACTTTCAGAATTGGATGGCTGGCTCGTGTCAACGATTTTTAAATCTATTAATAAAAGAAGAAAATTGCTGATTCAGTTGGGGTTTGTAATACAAGCCGCAGGTTTTCCTTTTAACGTGCCTCAAGAGAAGCTGGCTGAAGCATTTAAAAATACAAGAATAAAAAAGAGAAGACTTCTCGAATTGCCAAGTTTTACTTTATTTTATAAGGCTATGGAGCGAGGTATTCTTGAGTTGGGTTTGGAAAAAGTTATGCATGCGGAATCTTCGAAATACCAATACGCATGACCTGGCGCAAATCTCTTTTTCCTATTTTTTATTAGGAAAACTTGGGGGTTGTAATCGTGTTTATTGCTGTGGAAAGGGTTCCTGTAAAATGGCACAAGGCGGCCTTAAACTCAGGTAATACAGGGCAGTAGGAGCGAATTAATATTTCTCCACGCTTGCTGCCCCCCCAACCTCAAGCTCCTGCAACGCACTCGTCAGGTTCAAGCCCCCTCCGCACCCATATACCCGCCTTCTTGCAGGATCACTGAGGGCAGCCTCAGTTGCGCAATTTTTTCGTTGATGCGGGTGAAGGAGACTCGGGCCATAGCCTGCTACTCGCTAACCCCGCAGCAAAACGTCCTCAAAGAACGCCCCAACCGGCCTCTCACGGTCACGCAGCTGGATCTCCAGCACCCACAGGCCGTCTCCCGGTGCGAATCCGGCTTGCGCCAGTTTGTGGCGGCCGTAGAGCGCATGCGGAAAGTCAGCGATGCGGTGGCCGGCCATGTCGTGCACCAAGGTGCAGCCATGGCGCAGGGCGGCAGTTTCGGCGAAGGCATAGAGGGCGATGCCATCGGCGCCGCCCAACCAGGCCTCGCGCGTCTCATCGAAGACCGCACGGGCAGCGCGTGCGCAGCGCTGGTGGACGGGGTCGTCGCCGAGGACGAAGGTGTCGCCATAGTCACCCTCGTAGCCGTCCCATACCGGGCCGATGTCGATAAAGACAATGTCGTTTTCTTTCAGCAGCCGTTGGGGATCGCCCAGGTCCCGCGAGGTGCAGGTCGTATCGTCCCCAAAGCGAATGATGGTCGGGTGCCAGTTCCGCTCTGCACCCAGCGCCCGCAACCAGGTGTCGGCCTGCGCCCGTGCCTCTGCCGAACTCATGCCAGGGCTCAGGCGCTCGCTGATGTACTGAACCGCAGCGATCGAGCGCTCACGCGCCGCCAGAATGCCGGAGCGCTCGAAGCGGGGGCTGGTGCGTTCCCAGTCGTGCGGCGCATCGTCGCGGCCGCTGGGTACAAAAGCGTCGGCTTTCCAATGCTTGGCTGGCAGCCCGGCATCGAGCAGCGCCTGGCGGGCGTCGCGCAGCATATGCGGATTGCCGCAGGCATGAACGCGGGTCCGGCGCCAGTCATGCCCTCCGTCCAAGGCATAGTCTTGAACATGGCGCTGTAGCGCGGCATCGCTGCCGGCATGGCCTTTCGTCGCCTGGGGAGCGACGGCGGTCCATCGCAGACGGGCGTCGGCTGCCGCCCATGCATCCAGCTCCTGGCTGGCATAGTGGTCTTCGGCATGGCGACCGCCCCAGTACAGCGATACGGAAGGAACGGCGGGGTCTGCCAGCGCCGTTTCGATCAGCGCACGCACGCCGGCATAGCCGGTTCCCGTGGCAAGCAGTACCAGCGGCGCCCCTGCCTCGATGGTGTCGGCTGCGCCAAAGGGCGCCATCACCTGCAGGCGGTCACCGGCCTTCAGCGTGCGCAGCACCTCCTCCGAGAATCGGCCGTTGGCCACTTGGCGAATCTGCAGCTCGATGGGGTCGCGTTCGTGGCTGCGGCGATTGGCGATCGAGAAGCAGCGATGGTCATCGCCCTCCAGACCTACACGCAGGTGCTGACCTGGCTGCGTGGCCAATGCGCCGCCGGGATCGAGCACGATGCGCACCACATCGCTGGACAGCGACTCTCGCAGCAGCACCTGCATGCGGTACTGCTGCGGCAAGGTCTGCGGCGTCCAGTCCGGAACCTCCAGGACCAGCTCACCAAGCGCACGCACCTGGCACATCAGCACCCGCCCCGGACCGGGGTCGCAAGCGTTAGTCACTGCATGGGCCGTCGCTGCATAGTCACCGGAGACCACAATGGCGGCGCAAGACCCGCAGGCGCCGCGCTGGCAAGAGAATGGCACGGACACAGCTGCGGCAAGCGCTGCATCCACGACGCTGGATTCAGCGCTGGTTGCAAGATGTGCTCCCTGGGGGAGCAGCGTGCAGATGTCCGTTCGGAGTGGGGCGGTCGATATTGGATGCTTCATCGGCTGGAAGATACGTACACTATGGCTTTGTGAAAATAGCCATTTCCAAGAATTTAACCAAGCCACTTTCGGCCAAGGCGGCTGCCACCGCCACGTTTGACCTCCCGGTGCTTCCGTTGCTGGAGGCAGAGACACGCCAGACCTGGGTCTACCGTTTGCTGCGTGAGGCCATCCTGCGTGGCTCCTTGCAGGCGGGCATGCGGGTGCCGTCTTCCCGGGCCTTGTCCAGGCAGCTGGAGGTGTCGAGGTCGACGGTGGAGGTCGCTTTTGACCAACTGCGGGCAGAAGGCTATGTCAGTGGCGTGGTCGGCTCGGGCACCTATGTCAGCGCGGCGCTGCCTGACCAGTTTTTGCGAGCGGCTGCGCAGGCACCTGCGCGTAAATCTCCTGCATCGCATGCGGGATCAGTCGATGTCTCGGCATCGGCAACGCTGCGGCCGAGTCGCCTGGATGCTGCCTTTGTTGCGCGCATTGCTGACCCAACGCTTTTTCCGCTTGCCACCTGGCGCAGGCACCTGCAGGTCGCTGCGCGCAGCCTGCCCATCCACGAGCTTATGGGTGGCGAGCTGTTCGGTTCACTGTCACTGCGTACCCAGGTTGCCCGCTACCTGGGCGCGGCGCGGGGCATTGCATGCGATCCGGCGCAGATCGTGATCGTGACCGGTATCCGGCAGGCTTTGCATCTGGCAGCGCGCGCGCTCTTGAAGCCCAGCGACACAGTGCTGCTGGAGGACCCCGGCTATGTGCTCGCCTCGGACATCTTTGCCCCCTATGCGCAAAGCATCGTGCCGGTGGCCATTGATGCGTCTGGGTTTTCCGTGGCCGAAGCGCGCCGGCACGCAGATGCGCGGGCCGCACACATCACGCCTGCACACCAATCGCCCACCGGCGTCACCATGCCGGTGGCGCGTCGCCTGGAGTTGCTCAACTGGGCGAAGGAACAGCAGGTCTGGCTGCTGGAGGACGACTACGACAGCGAATTCAACTACCGCAGTGCACCCCTTCCCGCCCTGAAGAACCTGGACCAGCACGACCGCGTGATCCACTGCGGCAGCTTCAACAAGACCATGTTCTCGGAGCTCAGAATTGGCTACATGGTCGTTCCTTGCGCGCTACTGCCGGTCTTCGAGGTAGCTTGCCGGGCGATGGGGCCATCGGTGGGTGTGATTGAACAGCGGGCGCTGGCCAGCTTTATCGAGGACGGTGGCTTTGCCAGACATGTGCGGCGGTCGCGCATCGTCTATGCCAGTCGTAGAGAACGCGTGTTGGCGTTACTGCGCGACGCGGTCGCGCCCCTCCCGCTGCACACCAGCGGTGAGCACGGGGGTTTTCACTTTGTGTGGTGGTTACCGGAATGCATTCCGCTGGCTGCGCTCTCGCAGCAGGCAACTGCTCGCGGCCTGCGCATCGATATCGTCGCCGACCATTGCCGCAGTAGCCGGATGCCGCCAGGCGTTCTCATGGGGGATAGCGCTTTGAGCGATGAAGGTCTGGATGATGCCCTGGCGAGATTGCGTGAGGCGATTGCTGCTGTGCGGGTTGATTTGCCGAGCGGGTCTTGAACATCTACCTGCTTGGCTCGTCGCTTTGGATAGCTGGTGATAGCAACTACGCAGCATGGCGACCATGCCATGGATACCGCCTGCTGGACTTCTGCTGGTCTTTGATCAGCGTGCAATGGGTACAGGCAAACAAGACGGCAGTTTCAGCTTTTCGACATCGGGCGTGATATCGATGAATACAACGTCTGTGGTGGGAAGCACATCCAGCTTGGGCTTGGTATGCCCATAGAACACCACTCTAGTGGGGGTATCGGCAGGAAGTTGTTGGGCGAGTAAATGCTTTATTGCCTCGCCCCGCTTTTTTGCCAATGCCTTGGCCTCGTCAAGGTTGGATGCATAGGCATTCGCTTCGATGCCTAGGCTGCCCACTGCGGGAAACATTTTCAATGTGGACTGAAACCAATCCTGCAGCTTCTTGTTTTCAGCTTCAGATAAAGTGGATTTTCCACTTTCATAAAAAAGATCGACCGCGCTTACATACCTGCATGCAAAGGCTGAAGTTTGCAAGGAAACAATTAATGCAGCAAATGCTAAATTTTTATACATTGCCATAGATGACTCCATGTAGTGCGAACAAGACGAGATTGTCCGTATTGGTGATTGCTTTAGACGGATCCGTCCTAGCGAGCCTTTCAGATAATTTCGCATCGTAGACATGGTCTAAGGATGTAAAAGTGCTCTGAAAATGGCATACCTCGTGCAGAATAGTTCCAATTTTTGAACTATAGTCACTCGAATAAGTTCTGCTATTGCAATAGCCGGGGTAAATGGCAATATGATGTCCGTTGTCAATGGGGCAGACAGCTGCATGCACTCCATCATGGTCTAGGCTAGGTGCGCATCCGAATAGCATGCCAGTGGTTGGCTTGACAAAATTCTCTCCCGAGAGCTGCTTTATCACTGAGACACACTTCGGATAACCATTTAGCAAAATTCTTTTAAGCTTCTCACTGTCAGTGCCAAACCAACGTATGGCTCGCTCACGGGTGGCAGGCCCCCATTGGCGGACGGATGGAATGACATCTTTAGTTAGAATATTTATTAATTTGCCCTTGATTTCGTTAAATTCTTCAACGAACTCTTTATTTTTCATGTTCGCGCAGATGCGATCATCGATGGTTTCTGCGGATTCAAGAGAGGGGAAGGACGCGTCGCTTCTTTTGAATTGCTGTGCTGTACCCCCTAAGAAGTGTCCTTGGTCTGGCCACTGGTCTAGCGCACGAAAGTAATTTTCTTCTGTTGAGAAAAATTTCTTATCTAAAGTAATGGGTTCTGGCAGCGGTTGTAGCGGTGATTGGGCTCGAACTCCAGAGGCTCCACAACCATACTCGGTTCTGTTTTCCATTCCGTTGAGTGGACCTGGCTTTATGAAAAGTACCATTGCTTATTCCCTTGCTAATAAATCTGAACTTACTTAGCATTTCTCCCATGCAGCATATATTTAACTTTGGGCTGGATATTGCGGAAAATCGATCTCAGTGCCGTTGTCCCCGCGCCGTATTTCCAGTGTGTTTCTCGCGATTGCGTAATTGAGTGGTGTTCGCATCAACACGCTATCGCTCTATAAATTAATTTATTCAATCAATTAAATAAAATCAATAGCTATTTTACACATGGCGCAAGCATCATGGGCTGCTCGTGGTTGTAGATATGCAATAGGTCACTCGCATCAGTAAGGGACGCCGGTGAGTTGTCGCCATGGCCGAATAGGGCGCACGATCGGGATGTGGCTAGTCGAGAGGGAAAATCGGTGAAGCAGGGTTGGGTTGCAGGCGCGAGCTAAACCTGCACCGTGTCGCTGCACGGATCCAGATGGCCGAGCGCGAAGCAGCCAAGGCATCAGTGTTCAAGGTCCATCCACCGTAGAAGCAGCGTCGATACCTGCGTGAATCTTGGTCAGCAGGCAGCAGGCGTAGCTGTCGACGCGAGGTGGCTCGTTTCTAGGTTCTCGGGGGCTGCCGGGTGCCAGCCTTGGGCTCCCAAGTGCTGGAAGCCCTTGCTGAATTGAACCAGCTGAAGGGGTGGTATCGCCTGAATCGAAGAGCGTGGGGCACTACTTCCGCGATAGCGTCCTCAACTTCGTCGCGCAGTGGCCGTTGGCCATCTTTGCCCACCGTGCATGCGTTGACCACCAGATCTCCGGCGCGGTACCAGTGCATCAGCCGGTTTTGGAAGAAGCCTCGACCTCCGCGTTCCCAGGCGAGCCTGAACACGGTATCGCGATCTTTCCCAATCGGGCTTATCCCCAAAGAGCACTGAAAGGGGATGGCATTCATCAGCACCAGGCCGGTATCAGCGGTGATAGGCATGCCTGCGTCAGCGATGCGCTGGCGGATACGCTTACCAGTGGGGCCGTTGGCAGGCCATGGCGTGTAGAAGAACTTGGGGCTGTATTCGTCAATGTGCGGCGATTCCATGACCAGCAAAACGCATGGGCGCGGCGGGCGCAATGCTGGATTTCCATGCGCTGCATCCGACCAGTCCGCCTTTCCCTCCAAGTCGGCGATGAGGCCTGCATACCTGTCTGGACAGTGACCTGGAAACTGCGGGTGACTGGCTTGGACCATCTTGACGATGTGCTTGAACCATTCGTCGCTTCCCGCCTGGGCTGAAGGGTTCGCTGGGTCTGCTTGCATGGCGAAGGCGCCGGTTTATAGCTGAGATCGCTTGATTTTGGCCTGATTTTGCTCTTGTGCATTGACGCCGGCAGCTGTATGGCAGCGGCAGCTGGATGCCAAAAGAGCGCAATTAGGCCATATCTCTTCATGAGCGCCGAACCTACTGCGCCCCCACCTCAAACCCCCGCAACGCACTCTCCAGGTTCAAGCCCAAATCCTCACTCAGATACCCGCCTTCCTGCACGATCACCGTCGGCAACCCCAGCTGCGCGATTTTTTCGGTGATGCGGGCGAAGCCGGGGGTGTCGATGGCCAGGGCTTGGTAGGGGTCGTGCTCGTGGGCGTCCAAGCCCAGGGCGAGGACCAGGGCGCCTGGGGCGTAGTGGCGGATGGTGGTGAGGGCGGTTTCCAGTGCGCGCAGGTACTGGTCGGTGGTGGTGCCCTTGGGCTGGGGTAGGTTCAGGTTGTAGCCCAGGCCTTCGCCTTCGCCGCGCTCATGCGCATGGCCGGTGAAGAAGGGGGTGCAGAAGTGCGGATCGGCATGGATCGATACGGTCAGCACATCGTTGCGGCGCCAGAAGATGCCCTGGGTGCCGTTGCCGTGGTGCACGTCGATGTCGAGCACGGCGACGCGGGCATGCTTGCTGCGCAGGTGTTGGGCGGCGATGGCGGCGTTGTTCAGGTAGCAAAAGCCATTGGCGCGGTCCACATAGGCGTGGTGGCCGGGCGGGCGGCACAGCGCGTAGGCCGCTTGCTCGCCTTGCAGCACCAGCTCGGCGGCATGGGTCGCGCAGTGGGCGGAGTTGATCGCAGCGTGCCAGGTGTGCTCGCCAATGCTGCAGGCGCAGTCACCCATGTGGTAGCCGGCCTGGCCTACCAGGTGGTCGGGGTAGGTAAAGGGTTGGCCGGGGAAGGGGAAGACATTGGGCAGCACCTCGAGCGAGGCATCGGGCAGCGCCTGCCAGCGTTGCCAGGCGGTTTGCAAAAAGTGCAGGTACTCGGGGGTGTGGACGGCGGCGCGCGGGCCGGGGCCAAAGTCTTCGACCAGCAGGGGCTGGTGGCCCGCCTTTTGGGCCGAGCGCAGCAGGATCTCGGCGCGTTCGGGTTGCTCGTTGCTGCGCTTGAGTTGGCCGCGCACCATGAATTGCTGCGGGTCGTGGCTGCGGTGCTCGTGGCTGTAGATGAATTTCATGGTCTTGGCGGTTTTCGTCGGGAGGAAGAAACGGGGGTGGCGGTGGCGCCGGGCTTGGCCTTGGCTGGGGTGGCGGAAATCGCTGCGGGTGTGGGCGCGGCGGCAGCACCCGCGTTCGGGGCCTGGTCGCCGTGCAGCACCTGGGCATGGGCCTTGTCCTGGGCATCGACCAGATGCACGCGCAGCGCCTTTTCTGCAGCGTCGGCATCGCGGCGCAAGATGGCATCGACGACCGGGAAGTGCGACTGCGCAATAAACACCGGGTCGCGGTACTGGCGCTCGATAAAGCCCTGGCAGATGCGGATCTCGGCCTGCATGTTGGCAAAGATGCGCTGCAGGTATTCGTTGCCCGAGAGGCGCGAGATGGCGGTGTGCATGCCCAGGTCCATCGTGACGCGCTCGATATTGCTCAGGGTCGGCGCGCGCTCCAGCATGTCATCGGCATAGGCCTTGAGCGCTGCGAGCTGCGCATCGGTCGCCACCTCGCAGGCCAGGCGTGCGGCCATCACCTCCAGGCCCAGGCGCACCTGGAACAGGTCCTGGATCTCCTTGGGGCTGAAGGTGCGCACGGTAAAGCCCTTGCGCGGCGTCGAGACGATAACGCCCTGGCTCTCCAGCCGGCGCGCTGCTTCGCGCAGCGGGGCGCGGCTCACGCCCATCTGGCGCGACAGCTCGGCCTCGACGATGCGCGAGCCCGGTGGCAGCCGGCCTTCAAAAATGGCCTGCAGCAGCTGGCGCTCCACCAGCTCCACCAGATCGGGCACCCGGATCGACGAAAAGCCGGGGTTGTCTGTCTCCTCGCCCTGCAGGGCGATGGTCTTTGTAAGGGTCTCAGATGTCATGTCGGGATGCCTGGTGAGCGGTGTACTTGTGCCGCCGGGGCCATGCAAGGTACACACCGGCAGCGCTGATCATCAGCATGCCATAAAGGGCCAGGCTGTCTGGCGGCCGTTGGAACCAGAAGGTGCTGATCAACACCGCCAGCAACAGTTGTACATAATTCATTGGCGCCAGGGTCGAGGCCGAGGCGCGCTGGAAGGCCTGCAGCAGCAGCAGCTGCGCGCCACCGCTGACAAAACCGCCCGCCAGCAGCAAGGCCATATGCGGCGCATCGGGCCATTCGGTGATCGGGTGGAAGAGGGCAGGCAGGTTGGTGATGACCAGGCAAAACAGCGCCATATAGGCAAACTGCACCGCTGTGGGCACCAGTCCCGAGAGCTTGCGGGTGAGTACCTGGAACAGTGCATAGCAGACGGCCGAGATCGCCATCAGCACCGTGCCGGCCAGTGGCAAGGCATTGCCCGGTCGCACGATGAGCAGCATGCCGGAAAAGCCCAGCAGCACCGCCACCCATTGCACGCGGCCGACGCGCTCGCCCAGCAGCCAGGGCGAGAGCGCCACCATGATGAGCGGTGCGGTGAAGTAGATGGCGGTGGCCTCGGCCAGCGGCATAGTCGCCAGCGCCGTCATAAAGCAGGTGGCCACAATGGCCAGCATCAGGCTGCGCAGCAGCAGCAACTTGCCGCTGCGCAGGCGCCCCCAGCGCAGCGCAGACCAGTCGCCATGCCGGTGCATGACCCACAAGGCCAGCACGCCGATGGCCGTGTAGCGCGAGAGATTCATCACCGTGGCCGGGTAGCGGGCCAGCATGTGCTTGGCAAAGGCGTCGTAGCAGGCAAAGCACAGCAGCGCTGCCAGGAACAGGCCCAGCCCCTGGCGCAGCCGGCGCGTGGCATCGGCCTCGCGCAGTGCTGCTGCCGGGTTGCTGGGCTGCACGGCCTGCTCAGCCATGGAGGCCCTCCAAAAAGGCCTGCAGGCCCGGGCCAATGGCTTCGACCAGGTAGCCGCCTTCCTGCACTACCACCAAGGGCAGCTCCAGCGCACGCAGCTTTTGGCCGACGGCGCGGTAGGCGTCAAAGTCCACCTTGAGCACACTGATCGGGTCGTCCTTGAAGGTGTCAAAACCCAGGGCCAGCACCACGGCCTGCGGGCCAAAGGCACGCACAGCCTCTAAGCCGGTGTCCACTGCGGCCAAAAACTCCGCATTGCCGCTGCCATGGGCCAGCGGCAGGTTCAGGTTGTAGCCCTCGCCGGCGCCTGCACCGCGCTCCTGTGCGTAGCCGGTGTAGAACGGAAAGTAGCTGCTGGTCTCCGCATGGGTGGACACCGTCAGCACATCGTCCCGCGCGTAGAAGATGCTCTGCGTGCCATCGCCATGGTGGGCATCGACATCGAGCACGGCGACCCGCCCAAAATGTGCGGCCATGCGTGCAACAGCACAGGCGTTGTTGTTGACATAGCAAAAGCCGCTGGCACGGTCCCAATGCGCATGGTGGCCCGAAGGGCGGCACAGCGCATAGGCCATGCGCTCGCCGGCAATCACCGCATCGGCGGCAGCCACGGCGCTGTGGGCCGAGCGCAGGATGGACTGCCAGCTATCCGGCCCGAGCGGGCAGGACAGATCACCCAGGTAGTAGCCGGTTTGCGGTATCAGTGCGGGCGATGGGCAGGGCGGGCGGCGCTGGCCGGCGGGCACGCCCGCGTAGGGCGAGAGGTTGGCCATCACCTCGGGGCCGGCATTGGCGCCGCTCGCCAGCATCTCCTGCCAGCGCGGCCAGGCGGTTTGCAGGTAGTCCAGGTAATGCGGGGCGTGTACGGCCTCCAGCGGGGCGCGGCCCAGGTCGGGCGGCGCGCTGACGGCCAGGCCCGCCTGTTGCAGCGCATCGGCCAGGGTCTCGGCGCGGCTGGGCAGATCGGGCGCGGGCACCAGCTTGCCCAGGCGCATGAACTGGCTGGGGTGGTGCAGCGCTTGATCGGGGCTGTAGAAGGCTTGCATGGTGGCGCTCATGGCAGGGTGGCCTGCAGCTTGTCCAGCGCGCGGTCCAGGCGGGCAAACATCTCGGCCATCTCGGCCTCGGTGATGATCAGCGGCGGGCACAGCGCCACGGCGTCGCCCATGGCGCGCACGATCAGGCCTTCTTCCTGCGCGTACTGGGCCAGGCGGTAGCCCAGCTTCAGCGCAGGGTCAAAGGGCTGGCGCGTGGCCTTGTCTGCTACCAGCTCGATGGCGCCGATCAGGCCTACGCCCCGGGCCTCGCCCACATAGGCGCGCTCCAGATAGCCGCGCAGCCGGCCTTGGAAGATGGGGCTCAGCTGGTTGACATGGGCCAGAATCTGCTCGTCCTCATAGACCTTGAGCGTCTCCAGCGCCACCGCCGCCGCCACCGGGTGGCCGGAATAGGTATAGCCGTGGCCAAAGGTGCCGATCTTGCCGCTGTTGGCGGCCATGGCCTCGTAAATCTTGGGCGCGACCATCACCGCCGAGATCGGCACATAGCCCGAAGACAGCGCCTTGGCACAGGTCAGGATGTCGGGCTGGATGCCAAAGGTATGCGAGCCAAACATCTGGCCGGTGCGGCCAAAGCCGCAGATGACCTCATCGGCCACCATCAGCACCTCGTACTTGCGCAGCACGGCCTGGATTTTTTCAAAATAGGTCTCGGGCGGCACGATCACGCCGCCGGCGCCCATCACTGGCTCGGCAATAAAGGCGGCCACGGTGTCGGGGCCTTCTTGCAGAATGCGCTGCTCCAGCGCATCGGCCAGGCGGGTGGCAAAGTCGGCCTCGCTCTCGCCGGGGTTGGCATAGCGGTAGTGGTGGGGGCATTCCACATGGCCGATGAGCGCAATGGGCAGGTCAAAGTCCTGGTGGTTGGCGGGCAGTCCGGTCAGGCTGGCGGCCGCCACCGTCACGCCGTGGTAGCCGCGCTGGCGCGCGAGGATTTTTTTCTTGGCGGGCTTGCCAATGGCGTTGTGGTAGTACCAGATGATCTTGATGGCCGTGTCATTGGCTTCCGAGCCCGAGTTGGCAAAGAAGACCTTGGCCATCGGTGCCGGGGCCAGCTGGATCAGCCGGTCCGCCAGCTGGGCAATCGCCGGGTTGGAGCGGTGGTTGAAGGTGTGGTAGTAGGGCAGCGTCTTGAGCGCATCGATGCCGGCCTGCACCAGGCGCGGGTGGCTAAAGCCCAGCGAGCTGCACCACAGCGCCGACATGCCCTCGATGTATTTACGCCCCTGCTCGTCGATCACATGGATGCCATCGCCCCGCGTGATCATCAGCGGGCCCACGTCCTCATGCGCTGCCAGGTTGGTGTAGGGGTGCAGGTGGGCGCCAATGTCCTGGGCGTCCAGCGTGCTGCGTTTGGGGGTGTTGTCTGCTGCGTTCATGTCCAAATCTCCTGGGGGCTGGGTGCTGCTTGCTATTGATCGGGATTGCGGGGGGCGTCAGTAACCGCGTCCCAGGTCCACGGCCACCTCGGCGGCCTGGCCTGCGCGGATGCGGCTGAGGTTGTGGGCGGTCTGCCGGGCGATGACGCGCGGATCGGTGCGGGTGGCGATATGCGGGGTCACCAGAATGCGCGGGTCCTGCCAAAAGGGATGGTCGGCTGGCAGCGGCTCGGCGCTGAAGGTGTCCAGGGTGGCTGCTCCTATCTGGCCTTCGGCCAGTGCGGTCAGCAAATCGGCCTCGACCAGGTGGGCGCCCCGGCCCACATTGATCAGGTGCGCGCCGCGCGGCAGCTGGCGCATCAAGGCCAGATCGAGAAAGCCTTGGGTCTCATCGGTCAGCGGCAGCAGGCACACCAAGGTGTCGCAGCCGCTCAAAAACTCCGCCTTCTGCGTCTGGCCGTGGAAGGTTTGCAAGCCTTCCAAGCCAGCGGGAAAGTCCTGCTTGGCTGATCGGCTCCAGCCGCGCACCTGGTAGCCCATGGCGAGCAGCGCGCGGGCAGCGCCCTGGCCCAGGGTGCCCAGGCCTGCGATCCCAACCCGGTGACGGTTGGGCGCAATGATAGGCTCCTCGCGCCACTGGCGCTGCGCCGCATGGGCCACATAGCGGTCCATATGGCGCTGGCGGTGGATGACGGCCCAGCTGACAAAGGCCGTCATGCCGTAACCCATGGTGCTGTCCACAATGCGGCACACGGGGGTGCTGGCGGGCAGGGCCTGGGTGTCGATATGGTCAATGCCGGCGGCAATCGATTGCACCAGCTGCAGGCCTGCGGCCTGGGTCAGCTGCGCGAGTTGGGCGGCGGGCGGGTGCCAGCATACTGCTACCTCGATATCGCTGTGCTGGTCAGCGTCCAACAGCGCCTGCAGCTCGGCGCCCAGCAGCAGCCGGCTGCCGGGGAACTGCGCCTGGTAGGCGGGCAGCAAAAAGTCCATCGCAATGCTCTTGCTCAAAAAGGCAATGCTGCGGGGTGCGGCGGCCTGGGCATCGGTGCTGGGCATGGCGGTCATGCGCGGCTCCGCGCTGGTGCCTTATCCGCTTCAGCCTCGTCGCGGCGGTGCTCCAGCGAAGGGATGGCGTCAATCAAGGTTTGCGTGTAAGCGTGCTGCGGGTTACCCAGCACCTGGGCGGTGGGGCCGTATTCCACAATCCGGCCCCGTTGCATGACGGCCAGGTGGTCGCACATCTGGCCGGCCACGCGCAGGTCATGGGTGATAAAGACCATGCTGAGCTGAAAGCGCTCGCGCACCTCGGCAAACAGCTTGAGCACCTGGGCCTGCACGGACACATCGAGGGCAGAGACGGGCTCATCGGCCACCAGCAGTGATGGCTCCATCGCCAGCGCGCGGGCAATGCCAATGCGCTGGCGCTGGCCGCCAGAAAATTCATGCGGGTAGCGTTCGGCTGCCTCGGGGCCGAGGCCGACCAGCTCCAGCAGCTCCATCGTGCGGCGCAGGGCCTCGGCCTTGGGGACACCCTGGGCAATGGGGCCGCTGGCAATGGCCGAACCAATTTTGTGGCGCGGGTTGAGCGATGCGTACGGGTCCTGGAACACCATCTGGATCTTGCCCTTGGCCTGGCGGCGCAGCGCGGCGCCGGAGCTGAGGCGCTGGCCGTTGAAGAGGATCTCGCCGCTGTCAAACGGTGCCAGGCCCACAATGCAGCGGCCGAGCGACGACTTGCCCGAGCCCGACTCGCCCACCACGCCCAGGGTCTGGGCGCGGCCCAGCTCAAAGCTGATGCGCTCGGCGGCCACCACCTCGCGCGCGGGCCGCAAAAAGCCGCCGCCGCTGCGGTAGACCTTGCACAGGTCCTTGACCTGCAGCACCGGCTGCGCCGTGCTGGCCTGGGTCTCGCGCACTTGGCCATGCGGAATGGCGGCCAGCAGCTTCTTGGTATAGGCGTGCTGGGGGTTGCGCAGCACCTGGCCGGCCGGGCCGGCTTCGACCACCACACCGGTCTGCATCACCACCACATGGTCGGCAATCTCGGCCACCACGCCAAAGTCATGGGTGATAAAGAGCATGGCCATGCCACGCTTTTTTTGCAGCGCCCGCATCAGCTGCAGGATCTGGGCCTGCGTGGTCACATCCAGCGCGGTGGTGGGCTCGTCGGCAATCAGCAGGCTGGGCTCGAGCAGCATCGCGATGGCGATCATCACGCGCTGACGCTGGCCGCCCGACAGGCGGAACGGGTAGGCATCGATCAGGCGCTCGGGCTCGGGCAGGCCCACATCAGTGAGCGCGGCGATGATGCGGCGGCGCTTGTCGGCAGCGGGCAGCTGCAGGTGGGCATCGAGCGCCTCGGCCATCTGGTCGCCAATGCGCATCACCGGGTTCAGCGCCGTCATCGGCTCCTGGAACACCATCGCCATGCGGCTGCCACGCAGCTCGCGCAGCTGGTCTTCGCTCAGGTTCAGCAGGTCTTTGCCATCAAACAGGATCTCGCCGGCCACGGGCTCGACCTTGGGGCGGGGCAGCAGGCCCATGATGGCGTTGGCGATCATGGACTTGCCCGAGCCCGATTCACCGACCACACAGAGGGTCTGGCCGGGCAGGATCTGCAGGTTGGCCTGGGTGACGGCCAAGGCGCGGTCGGCGCCCAGCGGCAGGCGGATGTCCAGGCCGCGCACGGTCAGCACCGGCTCTGGGGTGGCAGGCTGGTCAGGCATTTGTGCAAGCATATGCAGGGCTTCGTGTGAATAGGCGTTCATTTCGTCTTCCCGTCCTGGCGCGCGTTGAGTCCGTCGTTCAGGCCTTCGCCAACCAGGTTGAAGGCCAGCACGGTGAGCAGGATCGCGACGCCGGGGAACACGGCCATCCACCAGGCCTGGCGCAGCACGGTGCGGGCCGAGCCGATCATGTAGCCCCAGCTCATCAGGTTGGGGTCACCCAGGCCCATGAAGCTCAGGCTCGATTCGAGCAGGATGGCGGTGGCCACCATCAGCGAGGCCATCACCACGATGGACGAGGCCGCATTGGGCAGGATCTGCGCCAGGATGATGCGCGGCGTGCTTTGGCCGGCCAGCTGGGCGGCGGCGACAAAGTCGCGCTGGCGCAGGGTCAGGAACTCGCCGCGCACCAGGCGCGCCACCGGCGGCCAGGACACGAGCGCAATGGCCACGATGATGGAGTTGACCGAGGGCTCAAAAATGGCCACCAGCACCAAGGCCAGCGCAAAGCTCGGCACGGACTGGAACATTTCGGTAAAGCGCATCAGGGTGGCATCGACCCAGCCACCGAAGTAGCCCGAGATGGCACCAATGCCCACGCCAATCAGCAGCGACACCAAGGTGGAGATCACCGCGATCAGCAGCGAAATGCGCGCGCCCAGCACCAGGCCCGAGAGAATGTCGCGGCCCATGGTGTCGGTGCCCATCGCAAAGCCTTCGCGCTCCATTGGCGGCAAAAAGGGTTGCTCGACCATGTCCCAGGGGTTGTGCGCGGCCAGCAGCGGGCCAAAGCAGACCAAGAGCGCCACGAGCAGCAAGATGGCGAGGCCCAAGAGGGCGCCCCGGTTGCGGCAAAAGCGGCTCCAGAAGGTGGATCGGTGCTTGTTCTTGGCGGGGGGCGTAGCGGCCGCCAGGGCCGGCTCGGAAATAGCAGTCATCGCAAGGCTCCGTTTCAGCCCAGCTCGATCCGGGGATCGACCAGGGTGTAGACAAAATCAGTGATCAGGTTGAACAGCACCGCCACAGCGGCTGCGACCAGGAAGCAGCCCAGCAGCAGGTTGTAGTCGCGCTGCAGCAGGGCATCAAACATCAGCCGGCCAATGCCGGGCCAGGCAAACACGGTCTCGGTCAGCACCGCGCCGCCAATGAGGCCCCCGGCCTGGATGCCCGCCAGGGTGACGATGGGCAGCAGGGCATTGCGCAGAATGTGCTGGCGCTGGATGCGGCCCATGCGCACGCCCTTGGCGCGGGCGGTTTTGACAAAGTCCATCTGCGCGACTTCGAGCATCGAGGCCCGGGTCATGCGGGCATACACCGCCATATAAAAGAGCGCCAGCGTGAGCGAGGGCAGCACCAGATGCTGGGCAATGTCCCAGGCGCGGGCAAAGCCGGTGGCGTCGCTGCCCACGGTGAAGTAGCCAAAACCAGGCAGCCAGCTCAGTTGCACCGAGAACACCAGCACCGCCATCATCGCCAGCCAGTACAGCGGCGTGGCATAGAACACCAGCGCCACAAAGGTGATGGCGCTGTCCACCCATTTGCCGACATGGCGGCTGGCGGTGGCCCCCAAGGCCACGCCAAAGATCAGCGACATCACAAAGGCACTGCCGGTGAGCAGCAAGGTGGCGGGCAGGCGCTCGGCAATCAGATCCAGCACCGGGCGCTGCTGCCGGTAGGAAAAGCCCAGGTCCAGCTGCGTGATGTGGCCCAGGTAGTTGGCCAGCTGGGTGGTCACGGGCTTGTCCAGACCGAATTGCTCGCGCAGCTGGGCGACGAACTGCGGGTCCGAGGCTCCGGCTTCACCGGCAATGACGGCGACCGGGTCGCCGGGCGCTGCCCGGATCAGCATGAAGTTGACGGTGGCTATGCACATGAGCACCAGCAGACCCTGGAGCACCCGGACGGACATGTAGCGGAGGCGGTTCATAGCGGGGAGACCTTGGAGCGAGACAAAAGCGCTGCCATCCCGCACGCGCCAGCGGGGGCTGGCAGCGTGCAGAGTTCAGCAAGAAGAGAGGCGCTGCGGCCGGGGCCGCAAGCAATGCTTAGCCTATCGAGGCACGGCTCAGGCTGTCGTTCAAACCCACGCCGGAGCTGATCGGGTTCTTGATCTTGGTGCGGTAGAGCGTGGGGAAGTTGATCTCATGCAACCAGGCCACCGGCACTTCCTCGGTCAGGATCTTCTGCACCTCGGCATAGGCCTTGGCGCGGTCGGCATCGGTCAGCGCCTTGGCGCCGGCATCAAACAGCGCATCCACCTTGGGGTTGACATAGCCTTCGATGTTGTTGAAAGGCGAGCCCTTGGCAATCGTGTGGCTGGTGTAGGTACGGGCCACGCCCAATGCTGGATCGGGGTACTGGTAGACATAGATGATGGCCATGTCGAAATCCCACTCGGCGGTGCGCTGGTTCCAGCCGGCCACATCGGTGCCGGTGGTTTCCACCTTGATGCCGGCCTGGATCAGGTTCTGGCGGATCATCTCGGCCAGGCGCTGCCAGGATTCGCCATAAGGCAGCGGCAGCAGCTTGACGGTTTCGCCCTTGTAGCCGGCTTCCTTGAGCAAGGCCTTGGCCTTGTTCAGATCACGCGGGTACTTGGTGACATCGTCAGAGGCGAACTTCACATGCTGGTTGAAGGGGCCGGCCGCCGTTTTGGCAAAACCCTGCCAGGCGACCTTGACCATGGCCTCGCGGTCCATCGCATACATGACGGCCTGGCGGAACTTGGGGTTGTCAAAGGGGGCCTTGCGGTTGTTGAGCACCAGCCAGGAATGGGGCGAGTAGAACTCCCAGCCCTTAGTGGTGACCGCTGCTCCAGGCAGCTTGGCCAGGCGCGCCACATCGAAGAACTCGACCGCGCCCCCTGGCACCACATCGACCTTGCCCGATTCAAATGCCGCAGCACGCGAGGCCGCATCCGGGATGATGTGGAAGTAGAGGTTCTCCACCATGGGCTCGCCCTTGGTGTGGTAGAGCTCATTGGCCACCAGCTGGATGTAGGAGCCGCGCACCCATTCCTTGTACTTGAAGGGGCCGGTGCCAATGGGCTTGGCATTGGCCGGGTTGGTGGCGTAGTCGGTGTTTTCGTAGATGTGCTTGGGGATCATCGGCATCGAGCCGGTGTCGAACAGGCTGATGAAGGGGCCAAACGGGTACTTGAGCTTGAACTCCACCGTGTTGGCATCGATGGCGCGCACGCTCTCCAGCGGCTCCAGCGATGCGCGCAGGCGGGCATGGGTCTTGCGCAGAAACTTATCGACCGAGAACACCACATCATCGGCAGAGAAGGGTTTGCCGTCGTGCCACTTGACGCCGGACTTGAGCTTGAAGGTGTAGGTCAGGCCGTCGTCCGAGCGGTTCCATGCCGTCGCCAGCAGGCCGTGCGGCTCCAGTTTCTCGTCGTAGCGCAGCAGGCCTTCGTAGATATAGCCGGAGACCAGCTGGGTGGGGCCGTTTTGCACGATGCCCAGCATCAGGCCCGAGGGCTCGGGCTGCACCATCACATTGATCGTTCCCTTGGTTTGCTGCGCCAGGGCCGCCATGGGCACGCCCGCGATGCTGAGGCCGGCTCCCGCCAGGCTGTAGGAGATGAGTTCACGCCGATTGATCATGGTTGCTTCCTGTCTTGGTATCGAGGGGTGCCTGGCCCGGCTGGGCTTGCGGCGGTGGGGCCGCAAAGGCGGCGGCATGCAAGGCTCGGTTGGCTTCAGTCGCGGTTCAGTCGCTGCTCAGCCGCGCCTGTCAATCACGGTAGTGGCTGCGGCCCGGCGGCTGCAAAAAGCCCAGCAGGCCCTGCCATTCGCGCTCATGTGGGTCGGCGCGTTTGGGCTGGCCAGGCATCACATCGGTGTCGCCGCTTTCGTACTGGCGGGCGGTCAGCTCGCAGACCTCGGGCGGCACGGGGTTGATGGCCTGGCCGCTGGACTGGATGGCCAGCTGCACGCGGCAGGCGCGGTCGAGGTTGAGCATCAGGATGAAGGCCTCGGCCACGCTGTGGCCCAAGGTGAGCAGACCGTGGTTGCGCAGCACCATGGCCTTGGCCGTGCTGCCCAGGTCGGCGACCAGGCGCTCGCGCTCATGCAGATCCAGCGCGATGCCTTCAAACGTGTGGTAGGCCACGCGGTTGTAGAACTGCAGCGCCCACTGGTTGCTCGGCTGCAGGCCGCATTGCAGTGAAGAGACCGCCACGCCCGCTTCGGTGTGGGAGTGCACGACGCAGGCGGCGTCATGGCGGGCCGCATGCACGGCGCTGTGGATCACAAAGCCGGCGGGGTTCACCTCGTAGGGCGTGTCTTCGACGATGCGGCCTTCGGCATCGATCTTGACCAGCGAGCTGGCCGTGATGTCCTTGAACAGGGTGCCAAAGGGGTTGATGAGGAACTGGTCGGTGCGGCCTGGCACCCGCGCCGAGATGTGCGTGTAGATGCTGTCGTCCATCCCGAAATGCGCCATCAGGCGGTAGGCGGCAGCCAGGTCTTCGCGAACACGCTGTTCGCTCTCGGTATGCGGTTTGTCGTAGCCGGATTGGACGTCGGCATCAGCCATTGCAAGCATTGTTGTCCTCGTTAAATTTATGTCGTCTAGCGACAGTCGTCTGTCGACAGGACATAAGTTAACAGACTGAATCGCCGATGGAAAGGGTTGTGGACTAGGTGATTTCCAGCATGCGCGCTTTGACCTAGCGCAGAAAATTTGCAAAGCACCACAATGGGTTACGTGGTGATGCCGTTGCCTGGATATGGTGCAGGAATACGCAAAAAATGCCTTGGCTTGGTGCATGCGCGACTGCGCCATCGGCGGCTTGCACCATCGCGGTGGCCCTGGTGTTTTCCCTGGTTTGGGCTTGGCGCCGGTGGCTGGATTGACCGTGGTGCAGGCCTTGGCTTGACAGTGTGGATGGCGGTAACCCAGCAGCCCTGGGGTAAGATGGCGCCTGCTCCGGGGTGCACGCCAGTGCTGAGATCTACACCCGAGAACTTGAACCGGGTCATTCCGGCGGAAGAAGAGCCAACTCCCTGCCAGGGGCGCCTTGCGCGCATGGGGGGAGCCTTCGGAGCATGACCTCACCGCTCTCGAAGGAATTCCATGGACAAGGCCGATACGCTGGTCGCAGACCTGCTTGCATTCATCGCAATGGATGGCTGCACCGATGACCAGTTTGACCAGCTCGCGCTGCGTCTTTTTGCCTACCAATACGCATCCAATACGCCGTTCCGCAGCTTTTGCCAGCGCCGTGGCGCGAGCCCGCGCACGGTCAAGACCTGGAGCGATATCCCGGCCGTGCCCATCGATGCCTTCAAGGCGCTGGAGCTGCGCAGCGAGGCGCCATCGCCGACCGAACGCGTCTTCATGACCAGCGGCACCACCGGCCGCGCCGCACGGGGCCGGCATTTTCATCCGGCACTGCAGGTCTATGACCTGTCGATGCAGCAGCACTTCGCCACCCGCTTCATGCAGGGCACCGCGCGCATGCCGATGGGCATCCTGTTCCCTGATGAGGCGGCCATGCCCAACTCGTCGCTGGCGCATTACCTGGCGCTGGCCAAGTCGAGCTTTGGTACGCCGGAGAGCCGCTATTTTCTGGGGCCGGAGGGCCTGGATATGGCCGGGCTCTGCGCCGTGCTGGAAGAAGCTGAGCGCAGCGGCCAGCCCTATGCGCTGCTGGGCGCCAGCTTCAGCCTCGTGCATGTGATGGATGCGCTGCGTGCCCAGGGTCGCCGCTTTCATCTGCCAGCGGGCAGCCGCATCCTGGATACCGGTGGCTACAAGGGCCAGTCGCGTGAGCTGCCCTTGGCCGATTTTTATGCGGGCCTCACCGAGCTGCTGGGCGTGCCGCCCGAGCTGTGCATCAACATGTACGGCATGACCGAGCTGAGCACCCAGTTCTACGACAACGGCAATGCCAGCTTGCCCTCGGTCAAATCCGGCCCGCACTGGATTCGCTCGCGCCTGGTCGAGCCCGTCAGCGGCCGCAGCGTGGCGCCGGGTGAGCGCGGCATTCTGGTGCACTGCGACCTGGCCAACTACAACGCGGTCAGCACCATCCTGACCGAAGACGTGGGCCTCTGGGCCGATGACGGCTTTTTGCTGCTGGGCCGGGCCGAAGGGGCCGCTGCCAAAGGCTGCTCCTTGGCCGTCGATGAGTTTGTACAAGCGGCGCGCGCATGATGGAGCCGCAAGCCGCTGAGCGCATGGCCGGGCGCATGCGGGCCGGCTACCTGCCGGGCATGGATGACAACCGGGTGCGCTGGCAGGTGTTGGTGTATGAGCGCGCGGGCGCCCAGCTGGAGGTCGAGGTGCCGGTGCTGACCGGCGCGCAGATGCAGGCCCTCACCGAGCGGGTGCGCGCCGCCGCGCAGCGCCAGCTGCAGCCGATGCCACTGGCCGAGATTGTGGCGGCGATTGACCGCGCCATCGCCCGCCTGCTGGACCCCGCCGACCCCTATCGCCGCCAGATCGACGCCTGCCTGCCGCTGGTCTGCGGTTATGACGCGGCGATGGTGCGCCTGGGGCTCAACGGCCTGTTCAAGACTTTCAGGGCACCCCAGCTGTGGCGCTTTATCGGCGAGGATTTTGCCAACCCTGGTGTACTTGATGGCTTTGTGCCTGCCACCAAAGGCGGGGCCGTGCGCGCCTATGGCCCGGGCCTGCTGCTGCACAGCTGGGCCGGCAATGTGCCGGCGCTGTCGCTGTGGAGCCTCGTCTGCGGCCTGCTCGTCAAAGCGCCCAGCCTGGGCAAGCTGGCCAGTGCCGAGCCGCTGTTTGCCGGCTGGTTTGCACGCTTGCTGGCGGAAGTGCATCCACCACTGGCCGACTGCCTGGCCGTGGTCTGGTGGCCCGGCGGCGCCCAGACGGGCGGCAGCGCCGAAGGCGCGCAAGTGCTCTATGCCGAGGCCGATACGGTGATGGCCTATGGCAGCAACCAGACCCTGGCTGCGCTGCGCCAGCAGCTGCCGGTGACCACCCGCTTTTTGCCCCATGGCCACAAGCTGGGTTTTGGCATGGTGGGTAGGGCGGCACTGGATGCCGTCAAAGCGCCAGCCCATGCGCGGCTGGCAGCCTGGGATGTCATGCGCTATGACCAGCAGGGTTGCTACTCGCCCCATGTGTTCTATGTAGAGCGGGGCGCTACCGTCACACCCCGCGCCTTTGCCGATTACCTGGCGGCCGAACTCGCCAACCTGCAGCAGCGCTTTGCGCGCCGGCCGCTGGATCTGGAAGAGGGCGCCGGCATGGCCCGCTGGCAGCAGTCGCTGGAGTGGCGCGCACCGGCCGATGATGGCGCCGCCCCGCAGCTGATTGGCCCAGCCGATGCGCGCTGGAGCGTGGCCTATAGCGACAGCCTGGAGCCGCTGGCGCCCACGGCGCTCTACCGCAGCATTGTGGTGGTGGGGGTAGACAACCTGGACGACGTGGTGCCCTTGGTGGCCGCCCAGCGCGACTACCTGCAAACCGCAGGCCTGGCCGTGGGCCCCGAAGATTTGTACCGTTTGGCCGGCCTGCTGGGCGCCGCCGGCGTTACCCGCATCAGCGCCTTGGGCGCCATGGGCGTGCCCGAGGCCGGCTGGCACCATGACGGGCGCTTTAGCCTGCTCGACTTGGTGCGGATGACCGAGATCGATGCCGCTGCCGAGGCCGCTGCGCAGCCGCTGGCGCGTTACGCAGACTGAAAGGCGGCGCGATGGCATGGATTGATATTGAGGACCTCAGCTTTGCCTACCCGGGCCAGGCCCCGGTCGTGGATGGCGTGCGCTGGCAGATGGCGCAAGGCGCCTTCCACTGCCTGCTGGGCCGCAGTGGTTGCGGCAAGACCAGCTTGCTGCAGCTGGTCGCCGGCCTGCTGCAGCCCCAGGCGGGCCGGATTGTGCGGGCTGGTGGTAGCTTGGCAGCACCCGGCCCGCAGCTGGGTGTGATGTTCCAGTCGCCCACCTTGCTGGACTGGCTGACGGTGCTGGATAACGTGCTGCTGCCGCTATCGCTGCAGCGCAAGCCCACCGCGCGGGACCGCCAGGCGGCCGAGCAGCTGCTGGCCCAGCTGGGGCTGGCTGCGTTAATTCACCAACATCCGGGCCAGTTGTCTGGCGGACAACAAAGCCGGGTGGCGCTGGCGCGGGCCTTGATTCGTGAGCCCGCCTTGCTGCTGCTCGACGAGCCCTTTGCCGCCCTCGATGCCATCACCCGTGCCGAGCTGCAGGATGAGCTGCTGCGCAGCTGCCGGGCGCGGGGCACCACGGTGCTCTTTGTCACGCATGACATCAACGAGGCCGTGTACCTGGGGGACCGGGTGGCGCTGATGCATGGCGGGCGCTTGGTGGCCGATATGGAAATTGATCTGCCGATGCCGCGCACCCAGGCCATGCGCCATGGCGCGGCCTTCAACGCCTATGCGGCCCAGGTGCGCGCCGCGATGGATGGGGCCAGCGCATGAACCCCATCCTCAAAGCCCGGCTCTGGGCCGCTGCGTTGCTGGTACTGTTGCTGGCCGTGTGGGAGGGCGCAGGGCGCCTGGGCGGTATCTCCGCCTTGGTGCTGCCGGTGCCGTCGGCGGTGCTGCAGGCCTTGTGGACGGGGCTCGCGTCGGGCTACTTTTGGCCGCATGTGGCGGCCACCGTGCAGGCGGTGCTGCTGGGCCTGGCGGTAGGCGCATCTTTTGGGCTGCTGGCGGGCATGGCCTTGGCCGAGTCGGTCTTGCTGGAGCGCGTGCTCAAGCCCTATGTGGTCGTCAGCCAGGTGGTGCCCAAGCTGGCGCTGGCGCCGCTGTTTGTGCTGTGGTTTGGCTTTGGCATGCTGCCGACGGTGCTGATCACGGCGCTGGTCTGCTTTTTCCCGTTAATGGAGAACACTTTGACGGGCCTGCGCCAGGTCGATGCGCAGCGCCTGCAGCTGTTTCGCATGCTGGGGGCGAGCCGGCTGCAGACGTTGGTGCGGCTCAAGCTGCCCACGGGATTGCCGGCCATTCTGGCGGGCCTGCGTGTGGCCGTGGTGCTGGCGCTGGTGGGTGCGGTAGTCGCAGAGTTTATGGGTGCCAGCCAAGGGCTGGGCGCAGTGGTGATTGCCGCCCAGGGAATGATGGACACCAGCTTGATGTTTGCCGCGCTGCTGTTGATTGCAGCGCTGGGCTTGCTGCTGTACCAGGCCTGCCTGCTGCTGGAGCGCAGATTGCTGCGTAGCCATGCAGTCACCGGCCCGCGCCGTTGATTTTTGGATTTTTGCTCGATTGCTTCTGGATGGACCGCTTATGTCTGCACCTTTTCTGACCTCCTCCCTCTCGCGCCGCCGCTGGCTGGGCGCCTCTGCCAGCCTCTTGGGCCTGGGCTTGGCGGGCACGGGCACCACAGCGGGCGCTGCAGCGCCGGTCAGCGGCAAGATTCGCCTGGCCGGCTGGAGCAAGCCGATCAGCGAAATCACCAATATCCTGGCTGAGCCGGACAAGGGCTTTTTCAAGGCCCAAGGGGTGGACCTGACCTACCTGCCGGGTGCGGGCGGTGGCGACGCGATCCGCAACATTTTGAGCGGGCAGGGCGATGTGGCCTTTACCGACCCGGGCTCGTTCTTTATGGCCCTGGACAAGGGCGAGAAGCTGGTCGCCATCTATGACATTTACCCGCAAAACGTGTTCAATGTCGTGTCGCTGCGCTCGAGCGGCATCCGCAGCCCGGCGGACCTGAAGGGCAAGACCATTGGCGTCTATAGCCTCGCCAGCGGCACGCGCCAGAACCTGCTGGTGATGCTGCACCAGGCGGGGCTCAAGGAATCGGATGTGCGCATTGTGGTGACCGGCCTTTTGAACTTTGCGCCGCTGATGCAAGGCCAGGTCGATGCGACCGCCGCCACCGACACCGGCCTGGCCGTGGGCCTGCGCAAGGGCATGGGCGAGGTGCATGTGATGCCCGTGCGCGACTACCTGAATATGTCCAGCGATATGTTTGTGGTGCGCCGGCAGACGCTGGAGCAGCAGCCGGCATTGCTGCAGGCCTTTTTGCGCGGCTACCGCGACAGCGCAGCCTGGATGATCGCCCAGCCCGAAGAGGCCGCGACCCTGGCCACCAAGCGCGCGATCGATGGCACCCAGCGCGATATCAACCTGGATGTGATCGGCCTGCGTAATGCCTCCGCCCAGCCCAGCTTGCGGCTGCAGGGCAAGGTCGCGCCGCTGGGCAGCTTTGACCTGGCAGCGCTGCAAAAGGGCGCTGATGCCTACCATGCGCTGGGCATGGTGCAGCAGCCCATTAAGGTGGCCGATGTGGTGGACAGCCGTTGGCTGCCAGGGGCCTGAGATGCAGCCAAGCAGTGCTTTGAATCTGCGCGGCAAGGTAGTGCTGGTGACCGGCGCCAGCCGGGGCATTGGAGCGGCCATCGCCCAGGCCTTTGCGCGCGAAGGCGCCACCGTGGCAGTGAACTACCTGGCCAATGAGGCAGCCGCCGCCCAGACCGTGGCCGCCTGCCAGGCCGCCGGCGGCGATGCCTGGGCTGTGCAGGCCGATGTCGGCAACCCGGCTGCGGTGGATGCGATGGCCCAGGCCATTGCGCAAGAGGCCGGGCCCATCGATGTCGTCGTGAACAACGCCTTGCGCCCCTATGCCTTTGACCCCGAGCGCCGCCAGCCGCTGGATGCACTGGCCTGGAGCGACTACCAGGCGCAGTTCGATGCCGCTGTGGGCGGCGCCTTCCATGTCTGCCGCGCGGTGCTGCCGCAGATGCGCCAGCGCGCCCGGGGCAGCATCGTCAATATCAGCAGCAATCTGGTGGAACACCCCGTCGTCGCCTACCACGACTACAGCACGGCCAAGGCGTCGCTGGTGGGCTTTAGCCGCAACCTGGCCAGCGAGCTGGGGCCTTTTGGCATACGCGTCAACTGCGTCGCACCGGGCCTCGTCTACCCCACCCAGGGCAGCGCACAAACCCGCGAGTCCTTTCGCGAATCGCTGATGGCCGCCACCCCGCTGCGCCGCCTGGCGAGCCCCGAGGATGTGGCCGGGCCGGTGCTGTTTCTGGCATCGGATTTGAGCCGGTTTATGACGGGGCAGGTGTTGCTGGTGGATGGGGGGCTGGTCATGCGCTGACTGCGCAATCTGGTTGCACTGGTTTGACGCGACTTTCTCTGGCACGCTACTGTGCCACGGCGATGCACAATGGCGCAGCGAAGACGGTCGGCAATGGCTTGGCTGTCTTCACCCATGCCTTTGGCATCCAGAAAAAACCAGACAAGGAAACCGATCACCATGGCCAGCCGCGCCCTGGTGTGGATGCGCCGCGATTTGCGCTGCGACGACCATGCCGCTCTCTACCATGCCTTGCGCCGCTTCGAGCAGGTGTATTGCGTCTTCGTTTTTGACACCGACATCCTGGATTTGCTGCCCACGCGCGAAGACAGGCGGGTGGACTTTATCCATGCCAGTGTGCTGGCGCTGGACGAGGACTTGCGCCAGTTGGCGGCGGGCAGCGGAACGACCGGCGCGGGCCTGCTGGTGCGCCATGGGTCGGCTGCGCAAGAGGTGGTGCAGTTGGCGCAGGCGCTGGGCGTGCAAGAGGTGCTGACCAACCGCGACTACGAATCGGAGGCCATTGCCCGCGATGCGCGCGTGGCTGGCGATCTGCAAGCGGCCGGCATTGCCTTTAGCGATTACAAGGACCAGGTGCTGCTGGACCGCGATGAGGTGCTGACCCAGCAAGGCCATCCCTACAGCGTGTTCACGCCCTACAAGCGCGCCTGGCTGCAAAAGCTCGATGCCTTCCAGTGCAAGGCCTACCCGGTGGCACGCTATGCCGGGCATCTGGCGGCATTGCCCAAGGGCGAGGCGATACCGTCGCTGGCCGATCTGGGTTTTCAGCCCAGCAATCTGGCGTCGCTCAAGATCCCTACCGGCAGCCGGGGCGCGCAGCAACTGCTGCAGGATTTTTTGCCGCGCATGGCGGCTTACCAGGACGCGCGGGATTTTCCGGCGGTCAAGGGCGTCTCCTACCTGTCGGTGCATCTGCGTTTTGGCACCGTGTCGATCCGCCAGTTGGCCGCGCTGGCCGTGGCGCAGGCACGCACGGGCTGCGAGGGCGCGCAGACCTGGTTGTCGGAGCTGGCCTGGCGTGACTTCTACGCGATGATTCTCTGGCACCACCCGCAGGTGGTGACCCAGTCGTTCCGCCCCATCTACGACAAGGTGCAGTGGGACGATGCCCCTGAGCTGTGGCAGGCCTGGTGCGAGGCACGCACCGGCTACCCGCTGGTCGATGCCGCCATGCGCCAGCTGCTGCAGACCGGCTATATGCACAACCGCCTGCGCATGGTGGTTGCCAGCTTTTTGACCAAGGACCTGGGCATTGACTGGCGCGCGGGCGAGCGCTTTTTTGCCCAGCACCTCAATGACTATGACCTGTCGTCGAACAACGGCGGCTGGCAGTGGGCGGCGTCGACCGGCTGTGACGCCCAGCCCTGGTTCCGCATCTTCAACCCCATCACCCAGTCCGAGCGCTTTGACCCAGACGGCAAGTTCATCCGCCGTTACCTGCCAGAACTCGCCAAGGTGCCTGACCGGTATATCCACTTTCCCGCTGCGATGAAGCCGCTGGAGCAGCAAGCCTGCGGTCTGCAGCTGGGGCGCGACTACCCGCACCCGGTGGTGGACCACGGCCGGGCGCGCGAGCGGACCTTGATGCGGTTTCACTTTATGAAGAATCCGGATTGACCGGATGGGAGGCTCGGCGGTGAGGTAGGGCAGTGCTCGCCGCAAGCGCCATAGCTTGATCAGTGCCGCTCCATGAACATGCCCATGGGCAGCCGCATTGCGATGCGCCTGCCTGGGGGTAATCCATGCAGGGCTTCGGCGTCCAGGGTTTCCTGGAGGCGTTGTCCGGGTTGCCGCAGCTGCTGAAAACCCAGCCTGGCATAAGCAGGGGCACACCATGCCACATCGGAAAACGTCGTCAAGGTCAGCGCGCTCAGCCCCTGTGCCAGGGCGTGCTGGTACGCCCTGGCCATGAGCAGGCGGCCGATGCCCCTGCGCTGCCAGTCCGCGTGAACGGATAACTCCCAGATATGCAGCTCGGTATCGACAATCTCCGTGCTGATGAAACCGGTCAGCACTCCTTCATCCTTCTCGGCCACCCATACCGATTGCTGGAGGATGCGGCTTTCATGCGCAGCCTGCGCTATCAGCGGGCCGTCTGCCAGCCAGGCCAGGCCGGCGGCATCGCTATACAGCTGGGCAGCAGATTTTTCAATGGCTGGCAAATCTGCGGCGTCTGTGAGACGGGCAGGGCGAATCAACATGTGGGGGCTCCAGATCCATACCGTGTTCGCTGGGGATGGGGTCGAACGGTCTGGCATTGTAGTTCCGGCCAGCGGTATAGTGGACGCTGAAAGCCGCACTGCTGTGCAGCAAGTATCCTGCCGCCACAGCACTTGTGGAGCCGGCCTTGCGACCGGCTCCGCACAAGATCACTCAACCATCAATCAATCTTCAAGCCAATCGCGCTGATCACCGAGCCATAGCGGTCCAGCTCGGCCTTGGTGAACTTGGCGAGCTCGTCCTGGGTGCTGGCCTTGCTGCGCACGCCCAGTTTGGTCAGGCGGTCCTTGGCGTCGGCATCGGCCAGGGCTTCGTTCAGCGCCTGGTGGAGTTTGGCCAGCACTTCGGGGCTGGTCTTGGCGGGGGCGTAGAGGGCGTACCAGGCGTTCACCACAAAGTTGGGGTAGCCGCTTTCGGCAAAGGTGGGCACATTGGGCAGCTCGGGCAGGCGCTCGGTGCTGGCAACGGCCAGGGGCCGCACTTTGCCCGAGGTGATCAGTGGCGTGGCGCTGGTCAAGGTGTCAAAGATCATGTCGATGCGGCCGCCCATCAGGTCCATGGTGTGGGCATTGCCGCCCTTGTAGGGTACATGGGTCATGTCCACATTGGCGGCGCGCTTGAACAGCTCGGCACTCAAATGCAGCGGCGAGCCATTGCCGGCCGAGCCGTAGGTGAGGGTGGCCGGCGTCTTTTTGGCCTGTTCCACGACCTGCTTGACATCCTTGAATGGCGAGTTGGTGGCGACTTCCAGCACGATGGGGGCTTCGCCGATCATGCCGACCGGGGCGAAGTCCTTGATCGCGTCATAGCCTGGCTGGCGGTACAGGTGCGGGCTGATCGCATGGCTGGAGAGGGAGCCCAGCACCAGCGTGTAGCCATCGCCCGGGGCCTTGGCCGCTAGCGCGGTGCCGATGGTGGTGCCCGCGCCGCCCCGGTTGTCAACGATGACGGACTGCTTGAGGATCTCCCCCATCTTCTGGCCCACGATACGGCCCACCGCATCGTTGGCGCCGCCGGCCGGGTAGGGCACGATCAAGGTGATGGGCTTGGCAGGATAGGCGGCATCTGCCGCCTGGCTGGCCAGCGGGGCGAGGCCCAGCAGCAGGCTGCTGGCGAGAAGGAAGCGGCGGCGCGTGGCGGCAGAAGCGGGGTTGGAAGCGAACATGGTGGGACACCTCAAGGGCTGGCGGTTCAGAAATGACTTCAGGGCTGAAGACGGAATGGTTCTTGGTAGTTATTTGATCAAAACAATCAAAATTGATAATTTTTTGAACGCTTCGATCAGAACTCTTTTTACCAAAGTCTCCAATCAGGACTTTCCCCGAGTTGGTGCATGCACCATGGTGCGGAATTGCTGCACATTGGCGGTGCGTGCGCGGGCCTGATACCGTGGTTTGAGCCTGAACTCGTTTCTTCAACGATCAAGTCGATCATTTTTGGTGCGTTAAATCTAGGGTTAACCCTTGTTTTATGTTGCTTTTAATCAATTATGATTGAATCAATCAATTTTAAGGCTTGGCGTGATGACTGAGTCGACCGAAAGCCCCGCATGAGCCCGCGTTCCCTCCCGCACTACCTGGTTGTCGCCGACGACCTCTCCGGCGCAGCCGACTGCGCTGCGGGGTTTGCGAGCGCTGGCCTCTCCACCAGCGTGCTGCTGGATGCGCAAGCCAGCGCTGGTGCCCAGGGTGATGTGGCGGTGCTCACGGTAGACACCAACAGCCGGCGCGATACGGCGGCTGAGGCTGCTGCCAAGCTGCAGGCGGTGCTGGCTGCGCCGGCATCGCAGGGCCGCCGGGTGCTCAAGAAAATCGATTCCACCCTGCGGGGCGGCTGGGCGCAGGAGGTGGCGGTGTTGCAAACTGCGCTCCATGCCATTGCGCTGGTGGCTCCGGCCTTCCCGCAGATGGGACGCACGATGCAGGACGGTGTGGTGTATGTGCACGGTGTGCGATTGTCCGATACCGCTACCTGGAAGCTGGAGCATGCAGACCGCGATGACCGCGCGGCGCAGCAGCTGCATGCAGCCGGACTGCGCTGCGACAACCTGCCCGCCAGCCTGCTCGATGCAGGCCCAGAAGCGACCGCGCAAGCAATTGCCAATGCACGCGAGCAGGGCGTGCAGGCGCTGGTGTTTGATGTGCTCCATGACCAGCATCTGCAGACGCTGGCCCAGGCCAGCTTGCAGATAGAGCAGGCTTTTTGCGTCTGCTCAGCGGGCCTCTCGCATGCGCTGGCGCAGCAGGTGCAGCCAGTATCTGCCTTGGCTGCATCGCTGGATGTACCGCATGCCGCCGGGCGTTTGCCCAGCGTGGTCACCGTCGTTGGCAGCATGTCGGCGATTGCGCAGCAGCAGCTCGCGTATTTGGCCGAGCAGCCACAAACGCGGCTGCATGTGGTGCCACCTGGCTGCTTGCGCAGCGACGTGCAGACGACCCAAGGCCAGACCCTGGTGCAGACGCTGGTGCAGACGCTGGTGCAGACCATCAGCGACGAAGTGGCACAGGGCCTGGATGTCGTGGTCAGCCTCGGAGCAGACGCGCAGACGGACCCGGCCGAAGGCCCGATGCTGGCGCGGCAGCTGGCACGCTTGCTGCACGCGCCCATGGCCGGCGCAGCAGGCCTCGTCATCACCGGTGGAGAGACGGCCCGGGCAGTACTGGAAGAACTGCAACTGCGCAGCCTGCGCGTGCATTCCGAGAGCGAACCCGGCGTGGTGCTGTGCATCACCGAGGACCACGATACCCCACACAACGCCCGACGCCAGTGGATTGCCACCAAGGCCGGCGCCTTTGGCCATCCCGCATCGCTGCAGCGCGCAAGCAGCGCCATCCATTCATTGCTGGCCGGCCAAACCCCGGGCGGCCGCACCGACACAGCCCCTACAGAAAGCAAGCAAAGATGAGCCATTCTCTGCCCGTCATCGGAATCACCATGGGAGACGCTGCTGGCGTGGGCCCTGAAATCATTGTCAAGAGCTTTGCGAACGACAGCCTGTACAGCCTGGCGAAAGCCGTGGTCATTGGCGATGCCAAGCGGCTGCAGAAGGCCAATGCGCTGCTGGGCACCCAGGTGCGTGTGCGGGCGATCGAGGACATTGCCGACGCCGCCTTTGAGCGGGGCGTCATCGACTGCATCGATCTGCAGCTGATCCCGGACGACCTGGCCTTTGGCAAGCTCTCGCCCGTGGCCGGGGATGCGGCGTTCCGCTTCATCGAGCGTGCGGTGGAGCTGGCCAAGGCCCGAAAGATCGATGCGATTTGCACCGCGCCGCTGAACAAGGAGGCACTGCATGCCGGCGGCCACAAGTTTCCCGGCCACACGGAGATGCTGGCGCACCTGACGGGCGTGGAAGAGGTCTCGATGATGCTGGTTGCGCCCAATCTGCGGGTGATCCATGTGACCACGCATATCGGCTTGCTCGATGCCATCCGCAAGATCGAGCCGGGCCTGGTCGAGCGCACCATCCAGCGCGGCTACGACACCTTGCGCAAGGCGAGCATCGCCAACCCACGGATTGCAGTGTGCGGCATCAACCCGCATGCCGGTGAGAACGGCCTGTTTGGCTATGGCGAGGAAGAAGAAAAGATCATCCCCGCCGTGCAGAAGCTGCGCGAGAGGGGCATGGACATTGAAGGCCCACTGCCGGCCGACACGCTGTTCTTCCGCGCCGGGCGCGGTGATTTTGACCTGGTGGTGGCCATGTACCACGACCAGGGCCATGGCCCCGTCAAGGTGCTGGGCCTGGAGGCGGGCGTGAACATCACCGTGGGGCTGGATGTGATCCGCACCTCGGTGGACCACGGCACGGCATTTGACATTGCCGGCAAGGGCATTGCCGATGAGCGCAGCCTGCTCGAAGCCTTGCGCCAGGGCGCAGAACTCGCAACACGCAGCTAAAAAATCCAGGAGACAAAGACATGCATATCCATAGCACCGTCCTGAGCGGCCACAAGGTCCTTGACGACATCGCCTACCTGGTGAACGGCAAACACAAACTGCTGTTTGTCAGCGACCAGAACATCATCGGTATTGCCGGTGTGCAGGCGCTGCTGGCCCAGCTGCGGCGCGCAGCCACCGAGGTGCTGGTGGTCGACGATGTGCCGCCCGAGCCCTCCGATGCCGATGTGGAGCGCATTCTGCAGGAGCGCGATCTGCGCGGCGTGGATTTTGTCGTGGGCGTAGGCGGCGGCAGTGTGCTGGATGTGGCCAAGCTGCTGTCGGCGCTGGCGTACCCGGAGTCGCCCAGCTTGGCCGAGTTGCTGGCGGGCACCAAGGTCACGCAGCGGGTCAAGGCGCTGATGGTGCCGACGACGGCGGGGACGGGCTCGGAAGCGACGCCCAATGCGATCCTGGCGATCCCTGCGCGCGAGACCAAGCAGGGCATCATCTCGCCGGTGCTGCTGCCCGACTATGTGGCGCTGGCGCCGGAGCTGACGGTGACCATGCCGCACAAGATTGCGGCCTCGACCGGTGTCGATGCGCTCTGCCACCTGATCGAGTGCTTTACCGCCAGCATTGCCAACCCGGTCGCCGACAACTACGCGATGATCGGCTTGAAAAAGCTGTTCGAGAACATCGAGCTGTCGGTGGCCGAACCCGACAACCTCGAAGCCAAGCTCAATATGCTCTGGGCCTCGTACTACGGCGGCGCCTGCATTGCCCATGCCGGCACGCACCTGGTCCATGCCATGTCCTACCCGCTGGGTGGCAAGTACCACATCCCGCATGGCGTTGCCAATGCCATCTTGCTCGCGCCTTGCTTTGAGTGGCTGCGCCCGCTGTGCGTTGCCAAGCTGGCACGCGCTTACGAGCTGGTGCCCGGTGCCAATCTGGCACTGGACGACGAGGGCAAATCGCATGCGCTGGTGGCCTACTTTGCCGATCTGGTCCAGCGCCTGCGCCTGCCGGCCAGCCTGCAAGAGCTGGGCATTGGCCGCGACCACCTGCCCGATCTGGTGAAGGCCGCGCTCGATGTGCAGCGCCTCATCAAGAATGTGCCCGGGGCCGTCACGGGCGCCGATATCGAAAAGGTCTACCTGAAGCTGTTCAACTGAGACAACACCATGGCAAACACGCAAAAACTCCAAGGCATTCTGACGGCCATCATCACCCCCATGGACGCGGAGGACCGCTTTGCCGAGGCACCGTTCCGCGAGCAGATCGACCGCCAGATCAAGGCCGGTAATGGCATTTTCTGCGGCGGCACGAATGGCGAATTCTTTGCACTGACCGAGGGCGAAAAGCGCCGCGTGGCCGAGGTGGCGATGGAGCAAGTCGCTGGGCGCGCCAGCGTGGTCGGCCATGTGGGCGAGGTCTCCACGGCCGAATGCATCCGCGCCGGCCGTGAGATTGCCCGCCTGGGCGTGGATGCGGTTGCCGCCATCACGCCCTGGTTTGTGCCGCTGTCGCAGGATGATCTGCATTGGCATTTCAGCGCGATTGCCGATGCGCTGGAGGTGCCCGTCTATCTGTACAACATCCCCGCACGCACTGGCAACACCATTGCGCCAGAGACCGCCAAGCGCCTGGCCGCGCACCCCAATATCGCTGGCATCAAGGACAGCGCCGGCAGCCATGAAAGCCTGAGCGGTTTTTTGAAAGTCGCCAAGGAAGTGCCGGATTTTGTCGTGTTCAACGGGCCCGACAGCCTGATCCACCAGGGCTTTGTCGAAGGCTGCGCCGGCGCCGTATCGGGCCTGGCCAATGCGGCGCCGCGCGAGATCAATGCGATCTGGACGCGCTTTGCCGCGGGTGATATTGCCGGCTCGCGCCAGCAGCAGGAGACCGTCACCAGCCTGCGCGAGACGCTCTACAAGGTCTGCTTTGCGCCGGCTGCCGTCAAGCGCGCCGTGCAACTGCTGGGCTACAACGTGGGCAACAGCAAGTACCCCGTGCGCATCAGCGCCGAGCAGGAGGCGCAGATGCGCGAAATCCTGCAGGCGCATGGCATATCGGGTTGAGGCGTTGCTGACTCGGTTAAGCTCTTATCCGTTATCGCTATTGTGCTGTAGCCAGCCACGCATCCCATGAAGGTCGCCAACCGTAGAGAGTCCATTTTGCATGCCGTGAATTCGGGCATGACCGATGTGGCCGCGCTGTGCGCGAGGTTTGCCATCTCCGAGGCCACCGTGCGCCGTGACCTGCAGGCGCTGCAGCAGGACGGGCGGCTGCTGCGCGTCTACGGTGGCGCGGTGGCAGCGCCGATTCGCCATGAGCCCGAAGAATCGCTGGAGCTGCGCAAGGTACATGACGGCGAGGCCAAAGCCGCGATTGCGCGCAAGGCCATCAGCCTGATCGAGCCGGGCGACACCCTCTTTATCGATGGCGGCACCACCACCGATGCGCTCGCGCGCCTGCTGCCCAAGGACGATTCGCTGCGCATCATCACCAACAACCTGCTGGCGCTGAACACGCTGAGCAGCCGTGATATCCCCGTCACCTTGATCGGCGGCGACCTGCGCCGGGGCAGCATGAGTGTGTACGGGTCGCTCGCTGACATGGCGCTCGAGCGCCTCACATTCGACAAGGTGTTTTGCAGCGCCGATGGCATCGATGCCGAGTTTGGCGTTTGCGAAGGCTCGATCGAGCAGGCCTGGTTCAAGGAAAAGCTGTTCCGCCGCACGCGCGAGGTCTATATGCTGGCCACTGCTGAAAAGCTGGGCCGCAAGTCGCAGATGAACTGGTCGCCCATCCACCGCCAGTGGACCCTGATCACCGATGCCGCACCCGAAAGCCATGCCGTGCAGGCCTTTGGCAACCACCCCTTTGTGACGGTGGTGCCGGTCGCCTGAGGGCATGGGCCCCCGTCAAGGCCTGAGCAGCACCTTGCCTTTGCGGCCCGGCTGCAGGCTGGCTGCGGCCGCTTGGGCGGCGTCGCCCAGGTCGTAGATGGCCTCGGTCGGCAGCTTCAGTTCACCACCCACAATGCGTTGGATCAGCTCAGTGATCAGGCGGCGTTTGTCCTGGGCGGACAGGGCCTCGCTCACCTTGCTGCCCCAAAAGCCTTTGACGGTGGCCTGTTTGAAGATCATCGCGCCCGAGTCAATCTGCATCGGCTCGCCGGCCATGGTGCCAAACGACACCAGCGTGCCGCCTTCGCCGAGCAAAGCCAATAGCGCTGCGCTGGATGCACCGCCAATGGAATCGACGGCGGCGTAAGCACCTTGGGGACCGAGCAGCGCGCTGGCACTTTGCTTCCAGTCCGCTTGCGCGGTGGACAGGACATTGGCAATGCCCAGCTGGCTGAGCTCCTCGACACCCGCATCGCGGCGCACCAGGTTGAGCACCTGCACACCCCGCGCACTGGCCAGCATGGCCAGGGTCTTGCCGACGGCGCCATTGGCCGTGTTCTGCGCAATCCATTGCCCGGCTTGCACGTTCAAAAACTCCAGCAGCATCAAGGCGCTGAGCGGCATCGCGATGAGCTGGGCGGCCACTTCATCGGGGATGGCCTCGGGCACGGGCACCAGCAGGCGCGCGGGCGCCAGAAAGTGCTCGGCCCAGGTGCCGTGGACGCCGGCCACCGCGACGCGCTGCCCCAGCGTGACGCCTTCGACGCCAGCGCCGAGCGCATCGACCAGGCCCACGGCCTCGCTGCCGCCAATGGCGGGCAGCTCGGGCTTGTAGCCGTAGCGGCCCCGGATGGTCCAGAGGTCATGGTTGTGGATGGGGGCGAGCAAGGTCTTGATACGAACCTCGCCAGCCGCCGGCTGGGGCATGGGCTGCTCGCCCAGGCTCAGGACCTCGGCGGGCTCGCCGAAGCTGGTGTGAATGGCACTGCGCATGGTGACTGTCCTTATTTTGCGAGCATGGACAGCAGGGCCTGGGCCACCGCTTCGCTGCTGGCGGGGTTCTGGCCGGTGACCAGGCGCCCGTCGACCTCGACATGCACCTGCCAATCCGGGCCCTTCTGGTAGTCAGCGCCCAAGCGGCTGAATTCATCTTCAATCAAAAAGGGCACCACGGCGGTGAGGCCAACTGCGTTTTCTTCGCTGTTCGTAAACCCCGTCACGCGGCGGCCTGCCACCAGGGGCTGGCCATCGGCGGCCTTGACATGGATGAGGGCGCCCGGCGCATGGCAGACCAGGCCCAGCGGCTTGCCTGCGCGCTCAAAGGCCTCCAGCAGTGCAATCGATTTGGCGTCATTGGCGAGATCCCACAGCGGGCCATGGCCACCGGGATAGAAGACGGCATCAAAGTCATCGGCCTGGATCTGGGCCAGTGGCGTGGTCGCTGCCAACGCGGCCTGTGCCTGCGGGTCCTTGCGGAAGCGCTCGGTTGCGGCGGTCTGGGCATCGGGCTCATCGCTCTTGGGGTCCAGCGGCGGCTGGCCGCCCAGCGGGGATGCGAGTGTGATGTCGGCGCCTGCGTCCTGGAAGGCATAGTAGGGCGCGGCAAATTCTTCCAGCCAGAAACCGGTCTTGCGGCCTGTGTCGCCAAGACGGTCGTGCGAGGTCAGTACCAATAGAACTTTCATGGGGACTCCTTGAGGGATGGGTGGAGGGGTTGGGGTGAGCAGGGTGCCGATGCGCTGCAGGTCAGCAGGTGCACCGTGGCCGCCCGCGCTTGCAGCAGAGACGATCGGTCCTGGCTCAGCTTGGCCAGCAGCGCCGCGCCCAGCCACATCTGGTAGAGCACGCGCGCGACCACGAGCGACGGCGGGCCTGCGGGCAGCGAGCCATCGCCACGCGCCTCGTCAATGACGGCAGCGATCCTGGCCAGCAGCCGCTGCACGCCGCCATCGAGCACCTGGCGCATTTCTTCGGACAGGTCAGCAACCTCGGCCGCGAGCTTGACCACCAGGCATTCTTCGGCCCAGCCGCAGTGCGCATCACCGGGCGCCGCAATCCAGGCGTCCCAGTAGCGCATCAGGCGTTCATTGCCGGTGCCGTCCGCTGCCAGCAGGCTATCCACCTTGCGGCCATAGCCATCGACATACTGCTGCAGCAACGCGCAGCCAAAGGCCTCTTTCGACGGGAAGTAGTGGTAGAACGAGCCCTTGGGCACGTTGCAGGACTTGAGAATTTCCTGCAGACCCACAGCCGCAAAACCTTTGCGCAACACGAGCTGGTGCCCGGTGTCGAGGATGTGCTGGCGGGTGGCTTGCGCTTTCGGGGTCAAGGTCATGGGCTCGATTGTAGTAAAAAATAGACCGGTCGTCTACAAGGCGGGGTGTTGGTTCCTGTGTTCCTGAACCTAGGGCGCTCACCGTTGGTGATCCGCCCGAATTGCGGCGCCCCAACCGTACGCTGGTCTGAGCCGAATCCTGCAGAAACCGCTACAAATCTGCCCGATGTTTCAAATGGATAATAATGTAAACAATTGTTAACAAATCTTCCTTTGGATTTTTTAATTAATATTTTTATAGTTGTCACCGCTAAGATGGATGGACGCGACTTCCTGCTATTTTTTACCGCTGAATTTTCCATGCCTAGAATGACATTCTTCTGAATCAAGAGGCTATTTTTTGATAATGATTGAAGAGTGGATATATTCCTATCACCCTATTCGTGGCGGATGCTGATGTTTGCTTGCTGGTGGTCTGTGTGATTTTTGACGTATGGGCAAGATGTCGTGAATGCTCTTGGTGGGGCTATTTATTATCAATACACGGCTTTGCCCATGATGATGTATAAAAATAATGCGACAAAATTTACAGGTGCTGCTGCACTCTTGCTGGTTGCCGTGGCTGGCATGGGTAAAGCAGAGGCTGCCGCTTGCCGGGTATTGTTCAATGGTCTGAATACCTACCCTGCAGCGCAGTCGTTAATTCTCAATGGCGTGAATGTGGTGCCCACCAATTCGCCGTCCGCTATTTCAAATTTCTTGTCTGGCCCCAGCGCCAATTTGCCGCAGTATGATGCCATCTGGCTGCATTGGTATAACGCAACCTATTCTTCGGCGAGTACCCCTTCTGTTGCGGACGCCGCTGCATTGGTCGCCTACCTGGGCGGGGGTGGCCGGGTGCACTTTACCCAAGATTATGGCAATAATTTTTATAATGAATGGGCTGTAGGTGTCATGAATGCCAGAGTGGCCTCTGGCTCTGGCGGTGGAAGTATAGCAACCGGGCCTAATTCGGTTTATGGTGGTGCCTGGACAGTGAACAGCGCGGCTATTGGGAATATCGATGCCTTTCCGTTTTCGTTAGGTGCTTCGGTCATGTTTGATAACGGCGGTGTGTTGCTGGGCCCGATTCCTGCGCAGAATCGGCTGGCTTACCAAATGTCGTTGAGCGATCCTGCGGCACCGATCAGTGTGGCTGCCTTTGGCGAAGCAGATATGAACGGCAATGCCGGACGCATCACTTATTTTGGTGATGGCGGCAATCTAGGGGGAGCGAGCCAAACCGATGCGAACATGCAGGTCATCAAGAACCTGCAGGCGTTTTTGCTGGCTCCATCAGCCTGCCGAGCCCCGCTGGCTGCGCAGGAGGACTCCGGCACGATGGATGCGGCCGGAGGGATTGCCATCAGCAATGTGCTGGCCAACGATGATATGAATCCAGGTGGTTTGCATGGGCAGGTGGTGCCGACGCTTGGATCCGTCGTGACGATGGCGGAACTGCCGGGGACCAATACGTCCCCTGCGGGCTTTCCCATGGTCCTGGATACCAATACCGGCAGCGTGAGCCTGAGCCCCGCAACTCCGCCGGGAACCTATTCCTTGGACTACCAGTACTGCCAGATCAGCAAGCCTGATAACTGCGCGAAAGCAACAGCGACCGTGACGGTCAGCGGGCCGACGGCGTTGAGTGCAGTGAATGATCTGGCCTACACCACACAGGGGCAGCCTGTCAGTATCGACGTTCGCGCCAATGACACCACGGTGCCGGCGGCGCAGCGCATCGGTGTGCCATCCATCAGCCAGCAGCCATCCCATGGCAGCGTGAGCGTCGATGGCTCGGGCAACATGGTCTACACGCCCGATGCCGGTTTTTCTGGCACCGATAGCTTCGACTACCAGGTCTGTCTGGAGGCGGCACCTTCTGAGTGCAAGCCCGCAGTCGTGACCGTGAGGGTATTGGGCGTGACTGCCACGGCGGATTCAGCCAGCACCGCGATCAATACCCCCGTGACGATCCGCATTTTGGGCAATGATGCCTCCAGCGACACGACCAGCGCGCCACTGGGGGGGATGGCGACAGGCGTGTCTGCGCCAGCGCATGGTGCAGTGGCCTACAACGCCGATGGCTCCGTCAGCTACACGCCCGCACCGGGATTCTCGGGAACGGATACCTTCACATACCAGATCTGCAGCCTGCAAGGCCCGTATCCGCAGCCGGTGTGCCAGACGGCGATGGTCACGGTGGTGGTGAGTCCCGTGCAAACACCGTCGGGTGCTGGTCCTGTACAGGCGGTGCCGGTCGATAGCCCTTGGGTGCTGTGGCTGGTATCGATGGGCTTGGTCGGTCTGGCAGCGCGTCGCTATCGCTTGCGTTGATCGCTGCAGCGGTGACGGGTAGGGGGCTTTTGATGGCGCAGCCGACTGCCGCTGCGGTGCCTGGCAGTGCAAGCGGGCACTGGCGACGTCTCTGCCAGTAGGCTGTCCCGGCCTGCCTTGGCGTGGCCGGGGTTAGGCCGGATCACTCTGGTGGCTGCTTTGCCTTACCCATGGTCAGCGATCCTCTGCCAAACTCCCTGCCGTGGTCTGAGCGCGCTGTCAGGCGATCGGCTGCGTTGTTTTCCTTGGCCATAGCGACAGCTCGGCTGTAAATACCGCCTTGTGTCACCTCCAGATCCGCATCCCTTCGATTGGGCAAGGGCCATGCAGGCGACCGCCCTGGCTGGGCGGCGACCTTGCCCCTTGGCTTGTGCCAATCCGCATTTCGGCAGGCTGATGCAGGCAATGAAAAGCCTTTGCACTGTCGCAGGCAGCAGATGATGGCTTGACAGCTTGCGTCTGTATAATTAATATCCATCCGGTCGGAAATAAATATTGCTGCCATGGGACGCTCAAGAGTCATCGACCAAGATCAACTGCTGGATGCCGCCGAAGCGGTCATCGCGCGCGACGGTGCGGCCAAGCTTACGCTCGATGGGGTTGCGGCCCAGGCGGGTGTCAGCAAGGCCAGCGTCACCTACGACCACAAGACCAAACAGGGTCTGATCAAGGCCCTGGTCCACAGGGCCCTGGAGCGTGATAACGCATTCAACCAGGCCGCCGCCCGGCAGTTCAATGGTGGCGACGCTCAGACGGTGCGGGGGCGCATTGCGGCAGCGGCCCATCCGCTTCCGCCACCTCAGCGCGCCGTGGCCTTGAATCTGTGCGCGGCCCTGGCGCAGGATGGGGAGCTGCGCGCGCTGATGCAGGCCAACCAGGCCATGGTCATCGCGGCCCTGCAGGCCGACGCCGCCCAGCCGCGCGCGGCCCTGGTGGCCTATTTGGCGCTCGAGGGCTTGAAGCTTCTGGAAAGCCTGGACTTCCACTCCTTCGCTGCCGCTGACAGACAGCGCCTGCTTGCGGACATCGAAGCGCTGTTGGGCGCTGCTTCTGCAGCCGCACCGGTAGCTGCGGCGGACTAACTCCCATAGGTCTCCTGGCGTCGCTAGCGCGGGTCGCGCCGGCGCTCCCTTCTGGACGAGCCCGACGGGCTGCATGCGCAGCCTGTGGCCGCGCCGTTTTCATTGCTCATTGCCAGCCCATGTTTGATTCTTCACTTCCTTTGACAGCTTCGCACGCCATGTCTGAACCGCGCCTGCGCAGGCTTTTTATCACCGGTGGCAGCGGCTATGTGGGCCGCAATGTCGTGCGGCATTTTGTAGCGCAAGGTGTTGAGGTACACGCGTTGGCGCGCAGTGCCCAGGCGGGTCAATGCTTGCATGCGCTGGGTGCCAAGCCGGTCGAGGCAGACCTGTTTTCTGCGCAACTGCCACTGGCCATGCAAGGCTGCGACGCGCTGGTGCATGCAGCGGCGGACACCCAGCATGGCCTGGCGAGCCGGAACCAGCATCTCGTCAATGTCGAAGGGACTCGTCGGGTGCTGGCTGCCGCAGCCCAGGCACAGGTCGCGCGTGTGGTGCACATCAGCACGGAGTCGGTGTTGCTCGATGGCCGGGCGCTGGTCCATGCCGACGAAAGCCATCCCTATCCTCTGCGGCCGGCCGGAGGCTATTCGGCCAGCAAGATAGAGGCGGAACAGATCGCCTTGGCCGCAGCGCGGCAGGGCTTGCATGTTTGTGTGCTGCGCCCGCGCTTTGTCTGGGGGCGGGATGACACGACAGCCCTGCCGCAGTTGCTGCAAGCGGTCGACGCCGGCAAGTTTGCCTGGGTTGGTACGGGGCGGTACCGTACCTCGACCACCCACATTGGGAACCTGGTGCATGGCATAGAGCGGGCATTGCTGGCGGGCGAGGCCGGGCAGTGCTATTTCATTGCTGATGCGGATGTGGTCGAATTTCGGACATTCATCAGCGACCTCCTGGCCACCCAAGGGCGGTGCGCGTCCGGCAAGTCGGTGCCTCGGTGGTTGGTGTATAGGTTGGCCTCGGTCTGCGAAGGTATTGCGCCGTGGTTGGGCGGGCGTTGGCAGCCACCGGTGACGCGGCAGGCGCTGGCCACCTCGGCCGTCGAGGTAAGTCTGAATATCGACAAGGCCCGCAACAGCCTGGGTTATGCCCCAGTGGTAAGCCGGGCTGATGGTTTGGAGGAGCTGCGGCAGCTGCGCAAAGCCCAAGCGCAGCGCAAGGATGGAAACGCCAGCGAGGCCGCTTAGCTGGAGCCCGAACCGCTACCGCTTGGCGCTCTGCAGTGCCAGCAATTGCCGACACCTGCCGAAAGCCTGGCCTGCATCGGGAGCGGGTGCCCGCCAATTGTGCTTGGGCCCGGCGCCGCCTTCTTGGGCAACAAGCGGGCCGGCATGGCCAGCGTCGCTGGGAGCAGAGGCTGGACATCGGGAATGTCTCTATGGCAGGTGCTCCATGTTTGGCTGGGGAGGGCGGGTCTGTTGTCAGCCATTGCCGCAAGTGACTGTTCTTGGGTGCTGCATATGAAACAAGCCGGTACTCCTATGCTATGTTTGTGACAGCCGCAGGATGACAACACGCGACCGGTCGGAGGGTTGTGTGTTGCAGACCTGATTTTTCATTGCGATGCGCCCGAAGAGGAGGCCGTATGAGATCCCGTGCAAAGTCTTTGTCGGAATTGCAAATCACCGTCGTCACCCCCGACCAGATCAAGCTGTTCAAGATGGCTTATCTGGCAGGCATTACCGATGCGGCCGCCATTTTTGATGCCGACAGTGAACTGGTCGCCAGTGACGAGGTGGCCGAGCGTATTACGCAGGCCTTGGACGAGGCGGTAGCCTCTTTTGAAGACGATTGCCTCTCGGTCGGGCCCTGCCATCTGGCGCCCGAATCCGATACCTAACGCCCCTTGCTGCGCCCAGCCAGCCCCGCTCGCGGGGCTTTTTTTACGCCCGTAGCGAGGGAAGGTCTGGGTTCAGGGTCATAAAAAATTCATCTGATACAGCTGTTGAAAGTTGTTCGTTAACTTTAAAATGAAACGGTCGTCACAAAAACGGATGAGCAATGGATGCTGTTAAATGGTTGCTGCTGACCTATAAAGTCCCGGCCGAGCCCACGGCCAAACGCATGGCGCTGTGGCGGCGCCTCAAGGCTCTCGGGGCCGTGTACCTGCAAAACGGTGTGTGCTTGCTGCCCAAGACCGATGACCATGTGCGCCGGCTCAAGGTGCTGGAGAACGACATTGCCGCGATGGACGGGGATTGCGTGCTGCTGGAGACCATTGCGCTCGACCGGCTGCAGGAGGACAAGGTCATCACCCGCTTCAAGGCTGACCGCGACGACCAGTACCGCGAACTGCTGGGCCGCTGCCAGGATTTCGAGGCCGAGATCGCCAAGGAGATCGCGATCGAGAAGTTCACTTATGCCGAGCTGGATGAAGAAGAGACCGATCTGAAAAAACTGCAGGCCTGGTACGAGAAGATCCGCAAGCTGGACTTCTACGACGCGCCACTGGCAGTGACGGCGGCCGAGCGCCTGCAGCACTGCGAATCCTTGCTGGAGGCCTACGCCCAACGGGTGTATGACGCGCATGACGAAAACCGTTGAACCCCAACAATCCGCAGGCGACAGCGCGTTGCAGCGCGGCGCACGCGCAGTGCCGCGCAGCGTCTGGGCGCTGGGTTTTGTCTCGATGCTGATGGATATCTCGTCCGAGATGGTGCATGCGCTCTTGCCGATCTACATGGTGGCAGTACTGGGCACCTCGGTGCTGGCGGTGGGCCTGATCGAGGGCATTGCCGAGGCCACGGCCTCCATCGTCAAGGTGTTCTCCGGCGCGATCAGCGACCGTTTTGGCAAACGCAAGCTGCTGGCCGTGCTGGGCTATGGCCTGGGCGCGCTGACCAAGCCGGTGTTTCCGTTGGCGGGTGGCCTGGAATGGCTGGTGGGCGCGCGCTTTGTCGACCGGGTGGGCAAAGGCATTCGCGGCGCGCCCCGTGATGCGCTGGTGGCCGATGTGACCCCACCGCATTTGCGCGGCACCGCCTACGGCCTGCGCCAGACCCTGGACACCATCGGCGCCTTTACCGGCCCCTTGCTGGCCATCGGCCTGATGTGGTGGACGGCGGACAACTACCAGCTGGTGTTCTGGCTGGCGGTGCTGCCGGCATTTGCGGCGGTGGCGGTGCTGGTGTTTTTTGTGAAGGAGCCCGCAACACCCGTAGCGCAAAGGCCGCGCCAGCTGCCCTTGCGCAAGAGCGAGCTGCAGCGTTTGCCCCGGGCTTACTGGATGGTCGTGGGCCTGGGCCTGGTGTTCACCTTGGCGCGGTTCAGCGAGGCGTTTTTGATTTTGCGCGCGCAGTCGGCCGGCCTGCCGCCCATGTGGGCGCCGGCAGTGCTGGTGGTCATGGGCCTGGCCTATGCGCTGTCGGCCTATCCGGCCGGGGTGCTGTCGGACCGCCGCCCCCGGCAGTATGTGCTGCTCGCCGGCCTGGGCTTGCTGGTGGCCGCCGATCTGGTGCTGGCCTTTGTGCCAGGTGTGCTGGGCCTGGGGCTGGGCGTGGCGCTGTGGGGCCTGCACATGGGTTTTAGCCAGGGCCTGTTCAACGCGATGATTGCCGACAGCGCGCCGGCCGAGCTGCGTGGCACGGCGTTTGGCATTTTCCATTTGCTCACCGGTGTGGCCTTGCTGCTGGCCAGCGTGATTGCCGGGCTGCTCTGGGATGCCATTGGCTACCAGGGCACCTTTGTCTGCGGCGCGGGCTTTGCGCTGCTGGCGGCGCTGGGGCTGCTGCTGCAGCGCCGGCGGGTTTGAGCCGCCCGGCTGGCCCCGCGTTGGTTTAAAACGGCCCTTCGGGGCCGTTTTTGACGGGGCCGTTTGCAGCGTAGGCATTGCGCTGGCTCCTCCATTGCGGCTCTCATGGCGCTGGGCCGCAGCATTATCGGTGTTCAAATATTTATCAAGACTCATTCTCATTTAAAATACTGCGCGGCGCTGCCAGGCCTGCGGTATGACAGGCATGCTCTGGCGCCCCGGGCCATGCCGCAGTGGCGGGCCCTGCTCACAGGATGGTCAAGATGCAAACAGTCCCCAACCCCCCACCAGCAGCCGGCCTGCTGGGCTACCGCACGCGTGTCGCGTCGCGGGCCATCGCCGCCATCGGCGGCGGTTATGCCTTGGCAGCGGCTTCTGCCGCAGCGGGGGCCGTGGGCTTTCAAGAGTTGGGCATGGCCCGGGTGGATGCAACGATGGCGGCCACGATGCTGGCCTTTGTGGTCTACGCGATCGCGGCGATGTGTGCCTTTGGCTGCGCAACGGCACTGCGCGCCTGGCTGGGCATTGCGCTGCCGGCGGGGGCCCTGGCGCTGATCGCCTGGGTGCTGGCTCCGGGAGCTGCGGCATGAGGGTCGATGGCAAACCCGAGGGTCTGCGCCAGTCGATGGCCTGGCTGCATACCTGGAGCGGGCTGCTGCTGGGCTGGCTGCTGTATGCGGTGTTCTTTACCGGCACCTTGAGCTTTTTCCGCAGCGAGATCACCGACTGGATGCGGCCCGAACTTCACCAGTCGGTACCCGATGCGGGCACCGCCCAGCGCGGGCTGGATGCCATGCAGGCCATTGCGCCCAAGGCCAGCACCTGGACCTTGTCTCTGCCCAATGAGCGCCAGACGGCCATCGAGGCCTCCTGGCGCGAGCCGGGTGCTGCGGCTGGCCGGGCTGGGACCCAGCGCACCACCCTGGATGCCGGCACCGGCGAGCAGCTGCAGCCGCGCGAGACGCGGGGCGGCAGCTTCTTGTACCGTTTCCATTTCGAGCTCTATGCGATGCCGCGCATCTGGGGCCGCTGGATTGTGGGCTTTGCGACGATGCTGATGCTGGTGGCGATCATCAGCGGCGTCATCACGCACAAGAAGATCTTCAGTGACTTCTTCACCTTCCGCCCGCGCAAGGGGCAGCGCTCCTGGCTCGATGCGCACAATGCAACGGCCGTGCTGGCGCTGCCTTTTCACCTGGTGATCACCTTCAGCGGCCTGGTGCTGCTGATGAACATGCTGATGCCCTGGGGCGTACAGACCGCCTACAGCGGCGACAGCAATGCCTATTTCTCCGAGCTACGGGGCAACCGCCAGGCGCAGCCCGGCGCAGCCAATGGCAACAACGGTAATGGCCCGCGAGAAGGTGGCCGCGCCAGCCGCGAGGCCAGTGCCGATGCCAACACGCCCGTCGCGATGGCACCCGTGGGCCCGATGGTGGAGGCGGCCTTGCAGCAGTGGCCGGCGCATGGCGTGGGCAGCATCACCGTCAACGCACCGGGCACCGCCCGCGCGACCGTCGAGCTGCGCGAGGGCGGGGGCTCCAGCCTGGTCAACCGGGGCGCGGCATCGACCTTGCTGTTTGATGGCGTGAGTGGCGAGCCGCGCCAGGCGCCCGAGGCTGCTGCCATCTCCTGGCCACGTGCGACCAGCAATGTGGTATCGAGCCTGCACCTGGGCCGCTTTGCCGAGCCGCTGGTGCGCTGGCTGCTGTTCTTGAGTGGCGTCGTCGGCACCACCATGGCGGCGACCGGCATGGTGCTCTGGGTCGTCAAGCGCCTGCCCGAGCGGCGCAAGCTCGGCCGCACGCCCCATGGCCACCGCTTGGTGGAAGTGCTCAATGTGGGCGCGATCGCTGGCCTGTCGGTCGCCACGGCCTCGTTCTTCTGGTTCAACCGCTTGTTGCCTGCCGATCTGGTTGGCCGCAGTGATTGGGAGATTCGCGGCTTCTTTACGGTGTGGGCGCTGTGCCTGCTGCACCCCATGCTGCGCCCGCACCGCCAGGCCTGGCGCGAGCAGATGCTGCTGGCCACCGTGCTGCTGGCCTTGTTGCCGCTGCTCAATGGCCTGAGCGGCGGTGCATGGCTGCCCCAAAGCATCGCTGATGCGCAGTGGAGCATTGCCGGTTTTGATTTGATGATGCTGGCGTTGGCGGCCTTGCATGGCTGGGTCGTGTGGTGGCTGGCACGCAGCAGGCAGACTGCGACGCCCGCTGCGCGCAAACCCGCAGCCGCTGCCAAGCCTGCAGCCGCTGATGCCGGTTTGCTGGCGCCGCATGCAGCTGTAGCCAGCGCGATGGAGCAGCAACGATGATCGCTATCGCAAGTCTGCTGTGGGCCTTTGCCGGTTTTGCGGCGCTGGCGGCCGCCATGGACCGCCATGAGGAACAACTGGGTACCGCCGCGCTCGCCGCCACGCAGCGCCATGGCTGGCAAGCGGGCGGCAGCGCCTTGCTTTTGCTATCGCTGCTGGCCTGCTTGCAGCGCTGGAATGCCTCGGTCGGCATCGCTGCTTGGCTGGGCTTGTTGACCTTGGCGGCGATGGCCTGGGGCCTGGTGCTGACCTATGCGCCCGAGCGCGCGCGTCGCTTGGCCCTGGCTGCCGCAGCCTCGGGACTGCTGGCAGCGGCCGTCGCCTACTGAACGCAGAACGCCGCGCCAGGCAATGACCTGACGCGGCGTTATTGTCTCAAAGGCAGTCTGTTTTAGCCCTGGTTGGTCTGCTTGTAAGCGCGGTTGGCGCGTTCCCAAGCGGCCTTTACGGCGGGCTCAGCCTCTGGCCAGCCCAGGCGGCTTTGGGCACGCTCTGCCTGCCAGCGGCGTTCCCAGTCGCTGCGCGCATCGTCCCAATCGACCAGGCCATCGCGCACCGATTGGTAACCGGCGCGGTAGGCGGGCGCGTAGTCGTCATAGGTATAGCCGTCGGCAAAGTAGGGCTCGCGCTGGTAGGCGTCGGCCCAGTAGGCATCTTCGGCGGTGGGGTTGACGGCCTCGGCAGCGCCCTTGCCGGCAAGGCCGCCAATCACGGCACCAACGACACCGCCCACAGCGGTGCCGACGGGCCCTGCGACTGAGCCTGCGGCCGCGCCGGTCAGCGCGCCACCAGCGGCGCCAATGCCCGTGCCAATGGGGTGGGCGCCGGGCTCATCGGTGATCGGATCGGGGTTGAGTTTGGGGTCATGGGGATGGCTCATGCTGTGCTCCTTGGGTTCGGTGGAGGACTTGGGTCCTGGTGCCTCCATGGTGCGGCGCTGACCGCGCCCGGGCCGTAGGACAAGCGCAGCAGCGCTGGTACGACGGGCCTGTGCAGGTCTGTCACCCCCGCCTTGCAGCCAGGTAGTGGGGGACCACAAGGGAGCAGGGCGTTTGCCTGACAGACGGCGTCTGCATCTGGCCGCACACTGGTTGCAGCGCAGCCGTTTGCCAATGGATGCGGGCTGGGTCTGCCACCAGCCAGGAATCTTCCTCAACGATGGCCCAGAAGCCCACGCCATGATTCGACTGCAGTTCTCTTTGGAGCTTGCCTATACGGTGCTGACCCCCAGCGCCGACTTTTTCTTCAACTTCCACCCCGCCTTCACCCCGCAGCAGTCGGTGGTGCAAGAGCACCTGAGCGTCAACCAGGCCGGTGCCACCTGGCAACTGCAGCAAGATGCCGATGGCCAGCGCAGCCTGCGGCTGCAAGCGCAAACCGGCCCGCTCCAGCTCAACTACCAGGCCACCGTCGAGATGCGACACTACAGCGACGACCCCGAGAGCATTGCCGAGGTGCCGCTGTACCAACTGCCGCTGGAAGCGCTGCGCTATATCTACCCCAGCCGCTACTGCCAGTCCGACCGGCTTGCCGCCTATGCCTACGATTTGTTTGGGCAACAGGCCCCCGGTTATGCGCGTGCCCAGGCCGTGTGCGACTGGGTGCAGCAGCATGTGAAGTTCCGCTCCAACAGCAGCAGCGGCACCACCTCGGCTGTCGATACCTTGGTCGAGTGCGTCGGCGTTTGCCGCGATTTTGCGCACCTGATGATCGCCATGTGCCGCGCCATCAACCTGCCGGCCCGCTTTGTGACAGGCACTGACTATGGCGCCGACCCCGCCCTGGGACCACCGGATTTCCATGCCTATGTGGAGGTTTACCTGGGCGGGCGCTGGTACCTGTTTGACCCCTCGGGCACCGCCATTCCCATGGGCATGATGCGGCTCGCGACCGGCCGGGATGCCGCCGACGCAGCGTTTGCGACCATCTTTGGTGGCGTGACCAGCGAGGCGCCGCGCATCGAGGTGGTGGCTGAGCACGATGGCGGGCAGTGGCAGCTGCCAGTGCACACCCGGCAGGGGCTGTCGACGGCGCTGGTCTGAGCTGTTGTCCATGCATGGAGGTAACGGCTAGCTCATTTGGCAAATGAAAGGAGCCATTGAATCTGGCTCGCTACCAAAGCGGGTTGTCAATGTAAGTGAGTGCCAATTGACATTTTTATTTCTTTGTAGAAGAGAAACAGAAAATTTGTACTGAATTTTGCGTGTTTTTTTGCTAGGCACGCCTAATTTTCTGCTTCTACTCCCCCAAGGGCAGCGGTTGTTTGAAATGCATGCGTTGATTTGTATAAATTTAGCAACATTTCGGCGCTGAAAAGTCTGATTTTAGGTTTCCAAGGGTAAGTGAATTGTTATTGCTGTGACAATTCTTGCGCGAATCTTACCCATTGGAAAATGTATGCATCTATTTGAAGAGTTGTTTAAGCGATGTGGTGCGGCGAGGCGCGCTATTGCCGCTGCCATGCTGGCGTTTGTTGCTGTGCTGCCAGGCACCGTTCTGGCGCAGGATGTGCTCTACCTCACACCTGATAACGCCACTCCCGATAACTACGGCATTTTGACGTTCACCGCCGGTGGATTGACCAACCGCTTTGGCCCGGCTGGCACTGGCTGGGTAGATGGCCGTGGTTGGCTATCCAGGGCTACTCCGCTGGATCCGGCGATATTTGACGGCAAGAAACTGGTTGTGGTGACGACGGTATTTGAGCCGCTGAATCTCAACCAGATCGATGTGCTCAAGACCGCAATCACCACCCGTCCAGACACGGCTTTTGTGATATTTGCGGATGGCTGTTGCCAAGCGGATCGCAATCTTGCCCCGATTGCGTCCATTCTGAATGACGCGACTAACTGGGGTATCAGCATTGCTTCTACGCAGACTGGCGGCGCCATTGCCTCGCCGCTCAACACAGCGTCGCCCTACCAGGCAAGCTTTAACGGCTTGAACCCGCTCCAGGGCTCCGCCTATCGCACGATTCAGAACGTTCCAACAGCCAATGCGCTGTATCTACCTCAGGGGGCCAGCATTCCGGTGGCCGCTGCACGTACCTCGGCTTACGGCTTTTTCGCGCCGAAGACCGCGATGAACGGTGGCAGCTGCACTTTCCTCACGGCTGATGCATCACCATTTGGTACAGACAGCGGTGCTAACCAGGCACGCGCAAATCGGATCATTGATGCGTTTGCGAAGGCGGCGTTGGATGAGGATGGTGCTTGCAAGCAGGCGGTGCCGGATGTCGATTTGGCCGTCAGCTTTGACGGCCCAGCGGCGCTGGGCGCTGTGCCGCAAGCCTATACCCTGGACGTGAAGAACCTGGGTGCGACGGCCAGCACCGCGAATACGACAGTGACGGTGACACTACCTTCGGGCTATTCGGCCCAGCAGTTGCCAAGCGCTTGCGCAGCATTGGCTGCACCGCAAAATGGCTTTGCGTGTACCGTAGGCCCATTGGCTGCGCTAAATGGCCAGGCACGCTATAGCGTAGCATTGCAGCGCGCCGTTGGCGCTGCACCGGCTTCGAGCTCGGCCGTGGTTGACGCCGCTCCCAATGGCGAGACGGTCACCGCCAACAACACTGCGACTTTGTTGTTCACCACCGCTCCGGATGTGGCGATCGACTTGGGTGGGCTGCCCCTGTCGGGCACGGTAGGCAGCGCCTATAGCGGTAGCTTCCAATGCACGAACAGCGGCACGGCGGACATGGCCGATGCTGCCTGCACCGTGACCGGTTTGCCCGAAGGCGTGCAGGTCGGCGCCTGCACCCTCCATGGTGCTGCCTGGTCCTCTCCCGGTGTGATTCCTGAGGGGCAGTCAGTGGTCTGCCAAGTCAGCGGCACTGCTAGCCAGGACAGCGTATTTGCAGTGCAAGGCACAGGCGGCTCCAGCACGGCAAATGCCAGCGTGACCATTGGTGTGCCAGCGCCCGATCCAGATCCAGTTCCTGTTGCAGCAACCCCGGTGCCAACGCTTTCACTGTGGAGCCAATCACTTATCAGCGGTCTGTTGGTGGCTCTGGGCTTGGTGGCGGTGCACCGTAGGCGCAGCCAGCGCTGATCTGCACGGGCCGCTGTGGGTGCGAGCCTGCACTGCAAGTGCAAGCTTGCGCAAGCCCAGCCAAACCGCATGGCTTCCCCGCGGCCCGCTTGCGGCAGGTGCAAGCACCTGTTGGTGGCGAGATTGCGCGATGCTGCTTTGTTGATACAGCACAAAGACTCGCCATTGCGCTTGGCAACTGCGTAGCCCAAAAAAATGCCGCCCCAGTGGGGCGGCAGTGCATTCAAGAAGAAAGCCGATCCTGAAAAACAGGGTGTCCATGCAAATCAAGAGAGGGAGGGAGGGTACGCATGAACTCGGCGAAAGCGATGGTCAAATTCTAGGACGGCTATCGCGGCTCAATGGGCTAACGCATGGCGCAATCGTCAGCAATTGACAAAAAAAAGAGCCCGCATGACTGCGGGCTCCAAGGTCGTTTTCCTTTTCTTCTACTTCTACCTCCCTCCAGAGGAATCGAGATCATATGTCAAAACTATGACTAGCTGATAATCATAAATTCAACAAATGTCAGCTTCTTGAAAGCTAGAGAATTTCAAGCAGAAATTCACCAATCTAATGCTAAATGCTATCAACCTGTCAAATTGATAAATGCTGCAGTGGTTGCCTGTGCGGCAGCCGGATTTTCCATAAACAGCGGCGTCGAATCAGCAGGTTGCACGCGCCGCTAGTTGGTGTCAATCGTTACCGGATGCATTGCTGTTTAGCATGCACTGGGCGCAACTGATTGTTGACCGTGCAATATTATGTACTAATTTTGATAGCGAAAAGCCGCAGCTTGCCGAGCGCGTGACAGCATGAAGAAGCGCGTTGGTGCGGCGGGGCGGGCTTGACGGCGGCATGGAGGGCCAGCGAAGCAGGCCAGCCCTACCAGAGGGCTGGCGTCAAAGGCAGATTGCGTCTTTGAACAGACTCTTAGGCCACCGGCTTGCGGCCCACCGTGCGGATCAGCTCACCCACGCGCAGCATGTACTGGTCAAAGGCCTGGTTGGCAGCAGCCTGGCTGCCGGTGGGCTGGGCAACGGTGCGGCCTTCGGCCTCCAGGCGGGCGCGAATCTCGGGGTTTTGCAGTGCCGCGCCAATGGCATTGCGCAACAGGCTGACCCGCTCGGCCGGGCAGCCTTGCTTGACAAAGTAGCCGCCGCTGATGGTGTAGGCAAAGTCAGGCAACTGCTGGCTTTGGCTGATCAGCGGGATATGGGCCAGGGGGGTGGGCAGTTCCTTGGAAAAGCTGGTGACCACCTTGAGCCGGCCCTGGGCCTGCATCGCATCAAAGCTGGTCTGGTAAGGCAGGATCGCCAGGTCCACCTCGCCACCAGCCACGCCTTGCAAGGCGGGGGCGCCGCCCTTGTAGGGCACATGCAGCAAGGGCGCGCCCACACGCGTTGCCAAGGCCTCGCCCATCAGGTGGTAGATGGAATCAATGCCGACAGTGGCGTAGGTGAGCGGCTTGGCGCTGCTTTGCTTGGCCAGCGCAATCACCTTGTCCAGCGAATCGGCCTGCAGGCCATTGCGGGCCAGCAGCACGATATGCGCTTCGCTGATTGGCGCGACCAGGCTGAAATCCTTGGGTGCGTAGCGGGCCGAGGGGTTGAGCATGGGCGCCAGAAACACCTCGTTGATCGAGCCATGGAAGAACGTATAGGCATCGGCCTGCGCGCTCAAGACCTTGTTGGCGCCGATGAGGCCGGTGCCGCCGCCGTAGTTCTCCACCACGACCTGCTGCTTGAGCGTCTTGCCAATGGATTCGCCAAAGATGCGGGCGGCGGTATCGCTGGCGCCGCCTGCTGGGTAGGGCACCACCAGCGACAAGGGCTTGCTGGGGTAGCCATCGGCGGCCCAGGCCGGTTGTGTGGCCAGCCACGGGGCGCCTGCCAGCAGGCTGGCGTATTGAAGGAACTGGCGGCGATGGGTTGCGGTCATGGTGCTCTCGCTAGGTGGGGGTTATTGCAGATAGCTGTGTGCCAGGCTGGCCCAGAAGGCCGCGCCGATGGGCAGGGCCTTGTCATTGAAGTCATACAGCGGGTTGTGCACCATGCAGCCGCCGTCCTGCCCCAGGCCATTGCCCAGCCGCACATAGGCGCCGGGGCGGTGCTCCAGCATGTAGGCAAAGTCCTCGCTGCCCATGACCGGGCCGCGCGTGACCACGTTGTCGGCGCCCAGCAGTTTTGCGGCCACTTCGCGGGCACGCTCGGTTTGCGCGGCATGGTTGACCAGCACCGGGTACTTGCGCTCATACAGCAGATCGGCCTGGAGCTGGTAGCTCTGCGCCTGGGCGCTGACAAAGTCGCGCAGCCGGGTTTCAATCTGGTTGCGCACCTCGGGGTTGAGCGCGCGGATGCCGATCTTGATCGTCGCGATCTCGGGCACGATGTTGTAGGTAGCGCCCGCCTGGATGGAGCCCACGGTGATGACGGCCGATTTGAGCGCATCGACCTCGCGGCTGACCAGCGACTGCAGGCCCAGCACGATGCTGGCAGCCGCCTGCATCACATCGATGCCATGGTGGGGCATGGCGCCGTGCGCCGAGCGGCCGGTCAGGGTGACGGTGGCGCGGTCAAACGAGGCCATCGCCGGCCCGGTGATCATGCCGATCTGGCCCACCGGCAGGCCTGGCGTGTTGTGCAGCGCATAGATTTCATCGCAGGGGAACTGCTCGAACAGGCCGTCATCGACCATGCGCAAGGCGCCGCCTTCGTTCTCTTCCGCTGGCTGAAAAATCAGGTTCAGGGTGCCGCTGTAGTCCACCGATTCGGCCAGGTAGCGCGCTGCGCACAGCAAGATGGCCGTGTGGCCATCGTGGCCGCAGGCATGCATCTTGCCGCTCAGGGTGCTGGCATAGGGCAGGCCGGTTTTTTCCTGGATCGGCAGCGCGTCCATGTCGGCACGAATGCCCAGGCTGCGGCTGCCCTGGCCTTTTTTGAGGCGGCCCACCACGCCGGTGCTGCCCAGGCCCCGGTGCACTTCATAGCCCCAGGACTGCAGGCGCTCGGCCACCAGGTCGCTGGTGCGCAGCTCTTCAAACGCCAGCTCGGGGAATGCATGGATCTGGTGGCGGATGCCGACAAACTCAGGCGCAAGGGCCAGTACGGCGGATAGCAAGGAGGGTTTGATGGGTGCGTTCATGGTGGGGCCGTCACAAAAAAGTCAAACCATTATCGAAAGCGCCATCCGTCGCGTCCATGACAACGCCGGCAATCAAACGTTGCAACAATCGCAACAATGGGCGGAGGCAAGCGATGTTGAACCTGGGGATGGACGATGTGCTGGACCGCAAGCGGGCGCTGTGCCTGCTGCAGATCCTAGAGACCGGCTCGGTGCGGGGTGCGGCCGATGTGCTGGCGGTCGACCCGTCGATGGTCAGCCGCACGGTGGCCCGGCTGGAGCAGGACACGGGTCTGGTTCTGCTGGAGCGGCGCGGCCGGGGCGTGGTGGTGACCGATGCCGGACGCATGCTGGCACTGTTTGCCCGCCGCCAGCAGGACCTGCACGACACCTTTGTCGCCGAGGTCAACAGCCTCAAGAACGCGCAATCGGGCCATCTGGACTTGGTGCTGGGCGAGGGTACCTTGGACATGGTGATGGGCCCGGTGCTGCAGGATTTTGTGCGGGCCCATGGCGAGGTGCGCTACCACATCAAGGTGGCGGGCACCGAAGAGGCCGTGCAGTGCATTCTGGAGGACCGTGCGCATATCGGCATCGTGTTCCAGCCGCCGGCCGATGCGCGCCTGCGTTCCCACCATGCCCGGCTGGCCCCCGTGCGGGTGTATGTGCGCAAGGGCCATCCGCTGGCCAGCCACCAGGGCCCGCTGAGCCTGGCCGATCTGGCCCCTTACCCGGGCGCGGCGCTGGAAGAATCCTTTGGCGTGCGCAAGCACATCCAGGCCGCCGAGCTGGAGGAGAACATCCGCCTGCAGCCGATGCTGACCACCAACTCCTTCAAGGTGCTGTGGGATTTTGCGGTCATGGGCCTGGGCTACATCATGACGCCGCGCTCCATTCCGCTCCAAGGCGTGGCGCTCGATACCTTGGTGTCGCTGCCACTGGCCAGCCCGGTGCTCAACCACAGCCAGCTGCATGTGGTCACCCGCAGCGGTCGGCCGCTGTCGCCGGTGGCGTCGCAATTGCTGCGCCATATGCTGGCGGCGTTTTCGGCGGCTTGATGTGGCGCCGCGACGGGACGGGCGGTGCAACGGGGCAGCGCAAGCGGGCGGCCTACCGGCCGCAAGCCTCGGCTCTGAGCCTTAGCCTGGCCGCCGTGCCAAGAGCGCCCAGACCCCGGCGGCCGACAGCAGGCCACCTCCCGCCATGTTGAACCAGCGCAGCGACCTGGGTGAGGACAGCAGCTTTCTGGCAGACGATGCAAAGGCGGCATAGAGCGTGGCGTTGAGGGTGGCCATCACGACAAAGGTCAGGGCCAGAATCCAGAGCTGGCGCGCAAGCGGTGCCTCGGCGCTGATGAACTGCGGCAAAAATGCCACGAAGAACACAATGCCTTTGGGGTTGAGCGCCGTGACCAGGTAGGTATTGGCAAACAGCTTCCAGCGGGAGCTGGAGGCAGGCGCGGCAGCCAGCTCGGACGGCGAGATGCCCGCGCGCAAGAGCTTGATGCCCAGGTAGAGCAGGTAGAGCCCGCCTGCCCATTTGACGACGGTGAACCACCAGGCCGACGCCGCCAAGAGCGCCCCCAGCCCCAACAGCGACACCACCAGCGCCGTCGAATCGCCCAGCGCCACTGCTGCGACAAGCGGTACATTGGCGCGGCGCCCCTGGGCCATCGAATAGCTGATGACCGTGAGAATCGTCGGTCCCGGAATGATGAGCAGCACGGCAGATGCTGCGACAAAGGCAAACCACAGTTCGATCGGCATGGAGGCTCCTGGTGGCGGCGTGGCAAAGGGGGATGGGGCGGGAGTCACGCGCCGGGTACTGGCGACTATGTTGGTGAGCGGGCCCTGGCGCTGTGCCATGGTACGGCGAATCGCCCCCGGGCGCTGTCTGTCGTGCGTCCCTGCCTGCGCAACCAACCATCCACTACCAAATATCCTGGGCTGGTGTGCCCTGGTGGTAGCGCAGCTGCCAATGGCCATCTGTCAGCAACCAGATCGACGAGCGCAGCGTGTGCTTGCTGCGCAGGCCCTGCGCATCGCGCTGCGCGCTGCGGTAAGTGAGCAGCGCCACGCCGGGTGCCAGCTCGGACGCCGCATAGCTGTCTGCCACGATCTCGGCGGCGTCCAATTCGTTGCGCAGCGCCTCCAGCACCCGCTCTCGGGTATAGCGCTGGCCGGAGCGGCCTGTCTCTTCAAACGCCGGGTGCAGCAGCTGCGACACGCGCCCGGGCTGGTTGCGGATCTCCGGGTGCTGGAGCAGGGCCTCCTGTTGTGAAAGCTGCTGTGTCAGGGTGGGGTCCATGCGCGCGTGCCTGTAGGTGTTGCTGGTGTGGATTGCCCGCGAGGGGGCAGCAGGCATCCTAGCAGGCGCGCCATGCCAACCCACCAGCACCAGCACTGGCACGAGGACCAGAACTAGCCAAACGTAAACGCATAGCCCTGCGCACCTGCATCCAGAAACTCGATCTCCAGCGTGCGTTGCTTCACCGGGCCCTGCTGGCGCACCAGTTGGTAGAGCCGCGTGGCATCGACCTGGCCGTAGCCCTGGGCATCGACATCGCTGCCGTGGTGGATGCCTGGGGGCTGGCCGTCGATGCTGAGGCGAAAGCGCAGCGGGCCAGCACCGGCAGCGCCCAGCACCAGGTTGGCATCGCGGGCCTCAAAGCGCAGCGCCAGGCGGCCGCCGGCGTTATTGGCTTGTACCCACTCGGGCTTCAAGGTCCAGTTGCCCTGCAAGGTCCAGGTGTTGAGGCGCAGCGACGCGGGCTGGTAGTCCGCTGCCTTGTCGGGGACGGGGCGGCCTGCCAGGCGCAGGCTGCCGCCTTTGTCATAGCCCAGGTAGAGCTCCGGGCTGCGCAGGCTGGCGGTGTCGGCGGCCATGCCCAGGCCTTGGGTGTCAGGGACCGTGTTTGCAGTAGGCGCAGGTGCCGTTGCAGCCGATGGCGCCTGGGCTTCGCGCAGCAGCTCGTTGAGCGCACGCTCGGTAGCCGCATAGCCGCCTTCGCCAAACTGGTGGTGGCGCACCCGCCCTTGCGCGTCGACCAGGTAGAGGGCCGGCCAGTACTGGTTGTTGAAGGCGCGCCAGATGCGGAACCCGTTGTCCTGCACGACGGGGTAGCTGATCTTGAGCTGCTGCAAGGCCTTCTCGACATTGCGGCGGTCCTTCTCGAAAGCGAACTCGGGCGCATGCACCCCCACCACGACCAGGCCGCTATCGGCATACTTTTGCGCCCAGGCCTTGACATACGGCAGCGTGCGCAGGCAGTTGACGCAGGAGTAGGTCCAGAAATTGACCAGCACCACCTTGCCGCGCAGCGCGGGGATGGACTGCGGCTCGGCGTTCAGCCATTGCGTGCCGCCGTCCAGGCTGGGGCGGGTCGATTCCACCGGCAGCGGGCTGGTGTAGGGGGCGCCATCACCCAGCTGTGCTGCGGTACTGCCCGCCCGCTCGGCCGCTTGGGCCGAAGGCATGGCCGCTTGCAGCAGGCTGCTTTCCAGCCCGTTGCTGCCCAAGCCGTTCAATGCGCCTGATTGTGCGAGCAGGCGGCTGTCCAGCCCGGTGGCAACGGCCAGCACCGCCGCCAGCATCGCGGCGCCTGCGGCGCGCCGGCTGCGCTCGCCCGGCAGCCAATGGGCCCGCAGGCGTGCCATCGTGCCGGCGCTGATGCGCAGGGCCGCCCACAGGGCCAGGCCGGCACCGGCCGCATAGCTCAGCAGCAGCAGGCTGGTGGCGGTGCCCGGCCCCGCCAGCGCAGCACCCGACAGCAGCAGGCCCAGCACCGGGCCGGCGCAGGGCGACCAGATGAGGCCCGTGGCCAGGCCCAGCAGCGCGGAATGCAGCCAGCGGTTCTGGGTTTGCTGGGCGGCCAGCTTTACACCCATCTGCACCAGCGGCCGGCTCCACCAGGCGGCCAGGCCGGGGAACAGCAGGGAGGCGGCAAACACGCCCAGCGCCAGCAGCGCCAGGCCCCGGCCAAATTGGCTCAATTGCACTGCCCAGGCGCCAGCGGCAGCGGCCAGCGATGCGGCGGCGGCAAAGGCCAGCGCCATGCCGATCAAGAGCGGCAGGCTGCCGTGGCGGCTGGGTTGGCCCTGGCGTGCAAAGACAAAGGGCAGAACGGGCAGGATGCAGGGGCTCAGCACGCTGAGCACCCCGGCGGCAAAGGCAACAAGGTACAAGGCCATGGCAGCTCCATTGGTGGCTGGTTAAGGACGGGCTTACAAGCGGGTGACGTCGATCACGGCCTGGGCAAAGGCCGCCGGCGCCTCTTGGGGCAGGTTGTGGCCAATGCCGCCCTCCAGGTTGCGGTGCTGGTAGGGGCCGCTGAACTTGGCGGCATAGGCAGCAGGCGCGGGGTGTGGCGCGCCATTGGCATCGCCCTCCATCGTGATGCTGGGCACGGCGATGCGGGGCGCACTGGCCAGCCGGGCCTCCAGCGCATCAAAGCGCGATTCGCCCGGTGCCAGGGCAATGCGCCAGCGGTAGTTGTGCACCACGATGGCGACATGGTCGGGGTTGTCAAAGGCCTGGGCGCTGCGCTGGTAGGTGGCATCGTCAAACTGCCATTGGGGCGAGGCCTGCTGCCAGATAAAGCGGTTGAAGGCGGCGGGGTTGGCGGCATAGCCGTCGCGGCCCCGGTCGGTGGCGAGGTAGGACTGGTACCACCAGGCGTATTCGGCAGCAGGCGCCTGGGGCTTGGCATTGGCCTGGGGGTTGCCGATCAGGTAGCCGCTCACCGACACCAGACCACTGACCCGCTCGGGCCAGATCGCCGCCATGATGCAGGCGGTGCGCGCACCCCAGTCAAAGGCGCCCACGACCGCCTGGCGCACGCCCAGCGCATCCATCAGCGCAATGATGTCCTGCGCAACTGCGCCCTGCTGGCCATTGCGTACGGTGCTGGCCGACAGAAAACGCGTGCCGCCGTAGCCGCGCAAGTAGGGCACGATGACGCGGTAGCCCGCAGCCGCCAGGCGCGGTGCCACATCGACAAAGGCATGGATGTCATAAGGCCAGCCATGCAGCAGGATCGCCACGGGGCCGTTGGCGGGGCCCGCTTCGGCGTATTCCACCCGCAGGTCGCCGGCATCGATCTGCTTGAGCGGGCCAAAACCCGTGGCGCCGCTGGGGCTGGCTGCATGCGCGCTGCTGGCCAGCAAGCTGCCCATGGGCGCCAGGACCAGGCCCAGGGCGGCATGGCCCAAGAAGCTGCGGCGGGAGGAGGTGGTGATCGGGTTCATGGAGGGCCTTTGCATGATGAAGGTGGTTGGGGTGCTGGGTGCCGAAACTTGTGTGTCTTGGCTGTTAGCTAGTAGACCGCCGTCATGTATGTGGCATGTGTCATGCGCACCCCCCAAATGCATGGCCGTGTAGCGCCTGGGCCGGGCTGGTACACAGCGATACAAAGCGATGATTGCGAGCCCCGAAAACGCCACCGCCACCTCAAAGGTGGCGGTGTTGGGGGTGGCGGGGGTTGCTCGGGCGTTTTAAGCGCGGGGCCCGCGCTTGCGCAGTGGGGTGCTGCTGCTGGCCAAGGGGCAGGGGCGGCCTGCGGGTGAGGCTATTTCAGCAGCCGCACAGCCCAGCAAGAACATGCAGGCATACAGCCATCTGCGAACCCTAAACATCCTGGGCCTCCACCTGGCTGGCAAACACATAGCCCTCGCTGCGGACGGTCTTGATATAGCGCGGCTCGCGGGCATCGTCGTTCAGGCATTTGCGCAGGCGGCTGATCATCAGGTCGATGGAGCGCTCAAACAGCTCGGCCTCGCGCCCCTGGGTGATGGACAGGATCTGGTCGCGGCTGAGCACCTTTTGCGGGTGGTCCACCAGCACGCGCAGTAGCCGGTATTCGGCGCCGCTCAGCGACACCATCACACCTTCCCGGTCCAGCAGCACGCGCTCGGCGGTGTCGAGCCGCCAGTCGCCAAAGGCCAGAAAGCGCGCCTCCTCGCTGCTGCGCATATTGGGCGGCAGCATGCGGGTGCGCCGCAGCACGGACTTGATGCGCGCGAGCAGCTCCCGCGCGGCAAAGGGCTTGGGCATATAGTCATCGGCGCCCATCTCCAGGCCCAGCACCCGGTCGGTCTCGTCGCCGCGTGCGGTCAGCATGATGATGGGCGTGGTCTTGAACTTGGCGGCGCGCAGGTCGCGGCACAGGGTGAGCCCGTCTTCGCCGGGCAGCATCAGATCCAGAATGATGAGGTCAAACGGGCCGGCCGTCTCCAGCAGCTGCCGCATATGCCGGCCCGTCGGTGCGGTGGTCACGCGCAGGCCATTTTTTTGCAGGTAGGCGCTGACCAGGTCGCGGATATCCCGGTCGTCATCCACCAAAAGAACGTGGTCGCTGGCAGGGGAGGTGCTTGTCATGGCAGAAGGGGGTGGTGGTGTCAGTGGATGTCGGTGGGTTTCAGAGGGTTTCAGCTGGTAGCCGGCAGCTGCAGGCTGGCGCGAAGGCCGCCTTCGGGGCGGTTGTGCAGGCGCAGCGTGCCGCCCAGCGACAGTGCCAGCTGGTGGGCAATGGCCAGACCCAGGCCCGAGCCGCCGGTGTCGCGGTTGCGTGAGGCCTCGACCCGGTAAAAAGGCTGCAGCACGGCTGCAAGCTGCTCCTCGGGGATGCCGGGCCCGGCATCGCAGACATCGATGCACAGATGGCCCGCTTGCAGGTGCAGATGCACATCGGCGCGCTGGCCGTATTTCAAGGCGTTGTCGATCAGGTTGCCCAGAATGCGGCGCAGCGCATGGGGGCGGGTGTGGATGGGCTGGCCCGCAGCGCCATCGAGCGTGACCGGGCTGCCGGTGTCGGCATAGTCGTTGACGATGCTGCGCAGCAGCGCATCCAGGTCCAGGCGCCGCACTTTCTCGTCGGAGCCTTGCAGGGTCTTGGCGTAGTTGACGCCTTCGTGCACCAGGCTGCGCATGGCCTCGAGGTCCTGGCGAAACTTGTCGGCATCGGGCATGTCGTCCATCAGGTCCACCCGCAGGCGCATGCGCGTGATGGGGGTCTGCAGATCGTGCGAGATGGCAGCGAGGATCTGCATGCGCTCGTTCAGGTAGCCGGCAATGCGCTGCTGCATGGCGTTAAAGGCACGCGCTGCGCGCACCACCTCGGCCGGGCCCGCTTCGGCGACAACGACGGGCTGCAGGTCCGGGCCCAGCTGGTCGGCCGCCGTTGCGAGCCTCTCCAAAGGGCGAGTGACCAGGCGTACCGCCAGCCAGGCCAGGCCCGCCAGCACCAGCAGCTGGCCCACGAGCAGCCAGGTGACCCAGCCCGACACGGGCATAGGCACGCGGCGCGCGACGATGTAGAGCGGCGAGCCATCGCTCAGCCGCAGCTGCATGCGCACGGCATCGGGCCGGTCGCCGAGCTGCCCCATCGCCAGCACCGGAAAGGGCTGCAAGGCATCGGCCACCACCTGCGCAAAGCGGGCCAGCGCCGGGTCGGTGGGCGCAGCGTTGCTGACCGCACCTTCCAGAGAAAAGCTGTAGTTGGGCCGCTCCAGCTTGGGGAACCAGTCCTGGCGCTCGCCGGCCGGCAGCCGGTCGATCAGCGCGACCGAGCTGGCGATATCGCGCTCGACCCCGCTGACCATCAGCCGCATCAGCGCTTGCTCACGCTCATGGCGAATGGCCATATAGGTAAGCAGCTGGGCGACACCCATGCCCAGCACCACCAGCAAGGCGACGCGCGCCAGCAGGGTGGAAGGGACAAGCCGTTGAAGAATGCTGCGCATGGGGGTCAAGCCGGGTGGGGAGCCAAGGGGCGATCAGGCCACGGAAAGATCAACCTGGATATTGCCGCGTGTTGCCTTGGAATATGGGCAGAGTTGGTGCGCCGCCTGCACCACGGCCAGTGCCTGGTCATGCGCCACGCCGGGCACCTTGACGTTCAGGCGCGCGGCCAGTGCAAAGCCCTCGGCGTTTTGCACCAGGTCCACCTCGGCATCGACCGCCAGGTCTGCTGGCAGCTTGACGCCCAGCGGCTGCGCCGCCCGGGCCATCGCCCCCATAAAGCAGGCCGACCAGCCTGCCGCAAACAGCTGCTCGGGGTTGGTACCCGTGCCTGCCGTGCCAAACTGGGTCAGGCGAATATCCAGATGTCCGTCATCGCTGCGCGATGCGCCGGAGCGGCCGCCGGTGGTGGTTGTGCGGCCGGTGTAGAGAACCTTGTCTTGTGCTGCGCTCATGGTCAAATCCTTGTGGAGCTGTTGTTTTGTCAAACTGACGGAGCGATTGTTCAAGCCAGCGGCGCTTTGGCAAAGGGGTTTTCTGACCGAATGTAGCGCTGCGAGAGGCAGTGTACAAAACTATACAAAACGCCTGGGCTTGGGTGGCGGGTGGCGATGTATCCGCCTGGCAGGGCCTAGCAAAAAGCTCGCCTGCGGCTGCTGGAGTGGCGCGGCAGCTTGCCTGGTGGCAGCGCCGATGGACGCGATCCACCAGCAAGAAAGCGCCCGACCTGTGCCGATGCACCAAGGGCCTGAGCGCTGCGCCTGGCGCAGGCGAAGGCAGCCATCACAGCGCACACCAGCGCCTCTAGGGGCCAGGATGGCATTGGCACAGGCAGAGCAAGGAGTCACTGGCGGATAGCCAGTACCAGCGCGAGCGCAGCGCACAGCGTCACCACGATGACCAGTAGCTCGGCCCATACCAGCCGGCGCTCCTGGCGCGTGTCCTCGGTTTGCAGCTTGGAGAAGCGAGACGATGGATCGGTCATTCGAGAATCCGGCCTTTTCCAGTTTTGATGGTCTTGTCCCAACGGCGATCCGCTCCCTTGGCTTCTGCCAGGATGGCAGCGAAGGCGACGGCACCGTTGAGTGCGCCGTATCCGATGGTCATGACCAGCAGGTTGCGCAGCCAATGGGGCAGCAATCCACGCTTTTCTGCGACATAGAGTGCCCATATCGCCACCATGCTGAGGCTGCTCCAGCTATAGGCAAGGAACATCAGGCTAGCCGTATAGGGCCCGGTGCTGTGGCGGCTGAACTCAACGATGGACGCCCACATGAAAAACAGGCTGATGAGTCCCGGATAGGTCAAACCCTGCAGCCAAGTCCGTCGCCCCGTGGGTGGGTCGATCAGCATGGCGAAAAGCGTAATAAAGAAGTAGATCAACGCGCTGACCATCCAGAAGTGCCTGAGCGTGCTGCCCGCCAGGCCCGGATTGACAAAATGCAGAGCCCACAAACCCAGTGACGACAGGATCGCCAGCAAAGGCACGGCCACCGTTGACATCCAGACTATGCCAAACCATGGCCCACCCAGGCGCGGATGCACGGAAGGGCGAAACCACAGCTTGCGGTAGGTTCGGGTCAGTTGAAGGTTGCCCCGGGCCCAGCGCAAGCGTTGCTTCCACAGGGACTCCAGGCTTCCCGGCTCTTCGGCCCAGACGACGGCGTTGCCATCGAACACGGCCTTGCGCCCGTTCAACTGCGTTCTGAGGGTGGTGTCCGTGTCCTCGGCGAGCGAGGAGGTATCGATGCGGCCACCCATGTCCAGGAGGTTCTGCCGCGTGTGCAGCTGAGCGCCCCCGGCCATGCACAGCAGCGCGCCGGTCACATTCTGCGAGCGCCTGGCAGCCGCCTGTGCGGCAATGTATTCAAACGCGATGAACCGCGTCAGAAGATTGCCCGGCCGGCTGCCTTCCTTGATGTAGGCCGTCACAGCACCTACTTCGGGATCGGCCAGATGCCGGGCCATGCGCCGCAGCGTCAATGGCGGGAACAGCACATCGGCATCCATGATGACGATGGCTTCTGCCCAGGGCTCCTGCAGCACCGTCTCCAGCCCGAAATTCAAGGTATGGGCTTTGCCTTGCCCGCCATTTTCCCGCCGCAGATGAAACACCCGGCCCGCAAACTCGCGCTGGGCCTGTTGCAAGATCTCAGGGGTGTCGTCGGTGCTGGCGTCATCGACCACCATTACCCGTATGCACTGCACCGGATAGTCCAGCCGCATCAGGCATTCGATGGTGGCGCGAATGCTGGCGCCTTCATTCCATGCAGGCACGATGAATGCGACATTGGGGGTGGTGTCTTGGCAGCGTGCATAGGGCTTGCCAAGCCCATGCAGGCCTACCAGCACAAACTGAATGAAGGAGACGAGCAAGGGAACGGTGCCGGCAAACACCCACGCTATCAACAACCATTCAACACCAGGTCTCATCAGTTCCATGTCGTTGGCACTTCAGCTCTGAACCAGAATAAGATAGTACTTTTTGCAAGCTCCATTCGCTCATGAAAATCTTGATCACCGGTGCTGGTGGACCTTCGGCCATCAGCGTTTGGAAGAGCCTCCACAGCGATCATCAACTGTTCATGGCGGATATGGATCCGTGCGCAACGGGGCTCTATCTGGTACCCGCTGCGCAACGTCTGATTGTGCCTCGCGGCGATGATCCTTTTTTCTCGCAGCGTCTTTTGGCGCTGTGCCAGCAGCACCACATTGAACTGGTGATTGCCACGGTCGACGCGGAATTGGTTCCGCTGGCCATGAAAAGCCAGGAGTTCCAGGCCCAGGGGATCCAGGTGCCCTTGTCGCCGCTCAAGGCGCTGGCGCTGTGCGCCGATAAGCTGGCGCTTCTGCAAGCCGCGCAAGCTGTTGTGGCCGTGCCGCAATTTGAGCCTTTTGTGGGTGCCTCGGGCCTCTTGCAGTCGGCCACTGCTCCGCTGTTTATCAAGCCGCGCCGAGGGGCCGGCGGGCGGGGGGCGCAGATCGTCAGAGGTCCGCAGGATCTGGCCGCCATCCCTCGCGATGGCTCGTATCTGCTGCAGGAATGGCTACCCGGCAATGAGTACTCGGTGGACGTGTACCTCCGCGCCGATGGCGTGGCCATCGCTGCAGTGCCCAGGCTCCGCATGAAAATTGACTCCGGCATTGCCATGGCGGCACGCACGCAGCACTTGCCGGCATTGTCCCAAGTCGCGATCGATGTGGCCCAGGCCATGGGGGTACGGTTTGCGGTCAATGTGCAGTTTCGGGAGGATGCAGACGGCGTGCCCAAGCTTTTGGAGATCAACCCGCGCTTTCCTGGCACGCTGCCACTGACCCAGGCCGCGGGCGTGGACATGCCCGCCTTGCTGGTCGCGGAGATGCAAGGGCAGCCCATGCCCGATGGGCTGCAGCCGTTCAAGGAAGTCATGGCGGTGCGTTATCTGGTAGAGCAACTCGTGGAAATCAAGGAATGGGAAACACTGAACAAGGCCTGAAGCTGTGGATCGTGCGCCACGGTCAAAGCACGGTCAATGCAGGGGCGGTGGCGCATCCGGACGCACCGCTGACTGCGCTGGGCCATGCCCAGGCCCAAGCCCTGGTCGAGCGCTTTAGCAGCGCCCCCGATCTGGTGATCACGTCGCCGCTGCTGCGCGCAAGACAGACGGCTGCCCCCTTGCTCGGCCACTGGCCGCGCACGCCAGCGGAGGTCTGGCCCATTGAGGAGTTCTGCTACCTGAGCCCATCGCGTTGCGCAGGCTCCACGGTCGAGACCCGCCGCCCCTGGGTCAGCGCCTACTGGGACCGCTGCAGCCCCGACTACGCCGACGGAGCGGATGCCGAGTCCTTTGCTGATTTCATGGCGCGTGTCAGCGCATTCCACCAACGCTTGATGGCGCGGGGCTCCGGCTTTGTCGTGGTGGTCGGCCATGGGCAGTTTTTGCGTGCCTACCAATTGGCGCTGACCCATGGCTTCGCCGCCAGTGCCGATGCCATGCGCCGCTTTCGCCAGAATGAAACGACCCATCCGTTAAGGAATGCCGAGATCGTCGATCTTGGCAGCGTTCTTAACGATCGAGCTGCCGAATGATCTCCAGGGGCTCCACCAGCCCATAGCCAGCATGGCGCCCCCAATAGCGGGCCGTTGCAGAAATGTACGCAGAATCGAGCCCAGCGTGCTTTGCCACCTGGCTGTGGTACTTCTGGATCATCTGCACCTTCTTGTCCATGTGATGCGTGATGTCCACGAACAGGTTGGGGCGGAAGTCCGTCGTCGATGAGGGCGATTGGTAGCAATAAAGGTTCGGTGTGTGCCTGGCCGCTACCAAGGTGGCCAGGTGCGCATTGCGGTGGTCCTGGTGCGAGTCATGCGAGGAGTGGGTGTAGATATGGGTCGGTGCGATTTCACGCACGACGCGCTCGATCAGCTCAATCGTCTGGGCCCCTTCTGGAACCTGCGAGTCTGGCAGATCCCCCACCTTCAGCGTCGCATTGAGCAGCATCGATGCCTGTTGCGCCTCCTCCAGGCGCAGATTGACATCCCCCCCTTTGGCGCCACGGCTCAGTATCAGCACGACAACCTCATGGCCCATGGCGCGTTTTTTCAGCAACGTGCCGCCGCAGCCGATCTCCACATCGTCCGGGTGGGCACCCACGGCAAGCGTGACCTGGCGCTGGCGTGCACGCTGCTCGCGCTTTTCATGGACGAGGGTGTAGATCTGATCGAGTAGTTCAGTGCAGGAGTAGGTTCTGAGCAGGACATTGTCCACTTGCTGGCTCAGCGCTGCGCGGATGTTCATGACCCCGAGTTGGCGCACGATGCCAAGAACAGGCACGCCCCAGCCACCCAAGCGCGGCAAAGCGGTCGGCAGCGCCGCCAGCGCAACCTCATCGAGGTTGGCAATGATCAAGTCCCAGGGGTCTGCGTACAGCACACGCTGCAAGTCTGCGCCCGGCGCGCAGCAAGTCAGTTGCATGTCTGCGCGGTCCGCAAGCCATGCCGATACCTGGCGGGCATGCAGTTCATCACAATCGATCAGCAAGATGCGGAACTGGGCCGCTGCCGGCGGGGTGAACTGCGCCTCGCCTAATTCCAGTATTTGCGCCACCCTAGCTCCACCTGCGTTTCACGGTTGAGGGAAAGGTGCCGAATCGTTGCCAGAATGGCACCTTGCTGACCAACGGGGAGTACCGCTCGCCCATACACATCCGTTGCATTGGGAGAGGTCCCATGGCTGGTTCCAAGCACCCAGAGCATGTGACCGGGTCCTTGCCGTACCGCCTCCAGCGCCAAGGCGCGGCGGTGGCTGTCCTGGTCGATGTTGTGCTCCGAGTAGAGGCGCACCACCGCTTGCCAGCCCGCGCCCAGGCCAATGCCCAAGCCCAGATGGCGCAATTGCGACCGCCAACCAGAACCAAAGCTCTGCCGCAGCCCTCCGGACAAGAGCAGCCCCTCGGTGATCTGGTACTCGCCTTCCACGCCCAGGCGTCGCTGCGTTGCAGTGTCATCGCGCTCAATGTGCTCTGCGCTCAGCCGGATGCTGTAGTACGACGGCACCTGCCACCGGTAGCCGACGGCGACCGAGGTCGAGGGTAGCAAGCGGCTGTCTGTCGGCTGGTCCAGAAGCCCGACATCGACGCTGTTGCGGCGTAGGTCCACATCCAGAACCTGTCTCGCATCGATGGTGGTGGAAAAGCCCAGGCTGCCACCCCAGAGCTTGCCGACATCGTTGCGGAGATAGCTGCCTTTGGCATCCAGTTGGTAGCGGAACACGTTGTCGGACTGCGCAAGCCCTGCGAGGGCTTCTGCATTGTGCGGATGGGCCTCGAGCGTTTGCCCAAAACCTTGCCGGGCCTGCGCAACGTCATAGTCCGCCAGCAGCACCCAGGCCATTCCATTTTTCGCCTCCGGGTCCGCGGGATCCTCGGCGAGGATTTGTGCGTAGATGCCGCGCGCCTGCGAAAGCTGGCTCTGCGCCCTGGCCACCCGCGCAAGCCCCAAGAGCGCCGCACGCTTGTCGCCCGGATTGCTGGAGGCTGCACTCTCGCTATAGATCTCGCGTGCAAGCTCGAACTGGCCGGAGTGCTCCAAATTCTGCGCCCGCTCAAGGGCTGGCTGTTGCGCTGGTGCTGCAAAAACGCTGGCTGCAGCAAGGGCGATGGATCCAGCCAACAGGGGTTTGAGGAACATGGCGAAGGCGCGGTAGGTCAGAAATCGAAGTGCAAAAAATTATTTCAGAAAATATGAGAATTGTTCATTTCTTTACAATTTTCTATGGACTGAATGGTGAACAATTCTTTCCTGCACTGCAGCATCGCTGCCAGCGCTGGGCCCAGGCCTGCCATCCCGGCGAATGGGATGTCAGCCGGAATGGCGAGGTGTGAGGCTGGGCAGCATCCGGCTTGGCCCTGCTGCGCAAACAGGGGCTACGAGCGACTGCGATCGGCCGCTGCAGAGGCTCCCTCGCCCCGCTTCTTTCTGCGGACAAACCCCGCTGCGCCGGCCACCAGGCCTGTGAGCAACAGGGCGCCCAGGCCACCGAGTGCAGGCACGGGTGTGGCGGCGCGCGGCCCGGAGGGTGATACCACCGCATTGACGACCACCGTCACCTGGGCAGTGGCACAGGTCCGGATCGGCTCTTCCTGGCAAACCTCGTAGCTGAAGCTATCCGTGCCGGTAAATCCAGCATGGGGGGTGTAGACGGCAAGCCCAGAGCCATTGATGGTGACCGTGCCATTGGCTGGCTGCTGCACGATGCTGGGATCGGTCAAGCCAGTTGCTGGCGAGGCGGCGCTGTCATTGGCTCGCAGGTCGATCGTGACTGGCTGGCCCTGCGCAGTGCTGGCGCTGTCATTGACTGGTGCAGGGCTGGGGGCCGCTGTGCAGTCGGCCGACCAGGGCGTACTCCTCGTCGCACTGTCCCAGACCAGGTCATTCGCCGAGCCCGTAGACGGAGAGAGAAAATTCGGACATACCGCGCTGTTTGGCTCGAAGTAAGTCGCAAATGACGGGTTCGATGGTGCAACAGGAATGCTTCCGCTCAAGCGGTTGTAGCCCACACGGAAACTTACCAGCTCAACCGCATCGGCAAAAGAGGGGATCGCGCCTGTCAGCTGGTTGTATTCAGCCGAGAAAATGCGCAAGCTGGCAAGTCCAGGCCCCGTTAATTCTGGCAGTGGACCCGTCAACTGGTTATTGGCGACGTTGAAGGTGTTCCATGCCGTTTGCCCCGTCAGCACAGGAATGCTGCCCGTCAGCTGGTTGCCGGCAACATTGAATACCTCCAAGTCGGGAAACCCTGTTAATGGCGGAATGGTGCCGGACAACTGGTTGTTTTCAGCTGTAAATCCCCGCAGCTTGCTGTTTGGCCCGAATGCAGGAATGCTGCCCGTCAATTGATTGCCGGACACATAGACTTGCTCAAGATTGGGAAAGCTATCCAAGGAGGGCAGGGTCCCCGTCAAATTATTCCCTGCCAGGTAGATCCCTCTCACCGATGTTCTATCGCTAGTGCATAAGATCGAGTACCAGTTATTGTCACAGGGGTCACCGACCAGCCATGTCCCTTGAAAGTCCCAGCCGGGGCCTCCAGTACTGTTGTACAGATCAATCAGCGCTGCACGTTCAGCCGGGTTCATTGCCGCCTGCGCCACCGCAGGTAACGCCCCGGCTGCCATGAGGCACAGCGCTGCGATGGCCTGTTTGGCCCCTGCAGCCCCGTCTTTTGACACCCGCTCAGATGTGCATCGCTGCACGCTTGCGAACCAATCAGGAATACGCATGGCCTCATCTCCAATCTCAAATTTATACACAAGGACACGCGGTGCTGAGACAGACGTGCCAACCATGCCATCGCACAGCGACTTGGATACCATTGCTTACATTGGGAAATAATAGCCATTAAGCGGTGGATTTTGTTCAAGCCCCTTTTTGTTAACGGTTTTTCAACATTGGCGTTGTATTTTGTGAGTTTTATAGTTAATTGCTTATTAAGCAATAATATTTTTATAAAAACAAAGAACCATTTTTGCAGTTGTGCTAGCTGATTTTTATAAGGCTGCGTTTATGAAAATAGGTCGCCTGCCATGGGCGGTGATATATCAGCTCTTTAGTGATTTTCAACTGGGCGCGGCCTTTGCAAGAGGGGGTGCTGCATATTCAAGCGCAGGTCAGATTGCGTATGCGCAGACGACATGGATTTTTTCTTTTCGCTCTGCGACGCTGCCCTTGAAGATGCAGAACTAATGGCGCTGAAACTGGCGCTGGCGCCCGTTACACCGGGGCCACCCGCGAGCAGGGCAGCAGCTTGTCTCTGCCCGGCTATGTGCTGTTCGATGCGATGGTCAGCTACACCACGGGGCCCTGGAAGCTGGCCCTGAACATGAAGAACCTGGCGGACAAGCGCTATGTCACCTCCTGCTCGTACCACAGCTGCTTCCTGGGCGAGCCGCGCACGGTGATCCTGTCTGCGGCGTACCGCTGGTAGCGGATGCCCGGGCCGCCTGGCCACAGCGATGTGGCCGGCGGTCTGTGAAGGATGCCTATTTTGGCCTCTGCTAGATAAGATGAATTCTCATTTGCATTTATAATGCTCGGCTTACCGTCTCGCTACGCGCTACAGATCCAGCGGCCGCCACATCTTGCTTGCCACCTGACGGGCAATACCAATGCAAGGGATGGGGCTCGATTCGCTGTGGCTGCGCATGCTTACTACAAAGAACTGCTGAACTTCTGCGCCCGCACTTTGAAAAACCGCGACTCGGCGGCCGATCTGGTGCAGGAGGCCTATGTGCGCCTTTTTGGCGTGCAGCAGTCGGGCACCCAGGTGGCAGATCCGCGCGCGCTGCTGTTCCGCACGGCGCGCAATCTGCTGACGGACGAGTACCGGCGCGAGCAGGTGCGCAGCCACCAAAGCCTGGAAGCGCTGGACGAAGCGCAGCAGCCGCTGGCGCCCAGGCACCTGCAACCCGAGGAAGTGCTGGCCTTCAGCCAGTATGCGAGGGCCGTTTACGTGGCGATTGAGAGCCTGCCACCGCGCTGCCGTGAAGCCTTTGTGTTGAACCGCTTCGATGGCCTGTCGCACCAGCAAGTGGCCGAGCACATGGGCATCTCCCGCAATATGGTGGCCCAGCATGTGATCCGTGCGGTCTTGGTCTGCAAGGCCTGTGATGACCGTTTCCATGGCCGTGCCACCGCAGCAGCGCACGCTGGCCATGGCGCCGATACAAAGGTTCAGCGCCCATGAACCAGCCAGAGCTCCACCACCGCTACAGCGCGCCCAGCCCATCCTTGCCAGCTTCCCCCCAGGAGGCGGCGGATGCGCGCGACTATGCCGAGTTCATTGCCGGCCAGCATCCGCTGGAGGTCGAGGCCATCGGCTGGATGGTGCGCCGCCAGGACGGGCTGACCGCCGACGAAGAGGCCGAGTTGCAAGAATGGCTGGAGCGCGACCCCGAGCACGCCAAGGCCTTGGAGCAGGCCGAAGGCGTGTGGGGCCGCATGGATGAGTTGCCAGAAGAGGGCGTGGATGCGCTGAAGGCGGGCTTGCCACCCAGCGCTGAAGGCCCAGCAGCCTTGGCGCTGCCACCGATAGCGCACCGTGCCGCTGCGGGCGAGAGTCGCCGCCCATTGGGTGCACCAAGCTCGCCCGGCCGCCGCGCCTGGTTGGCCAACCTGGGCTGGCTGCTGCCCCAGGCTGGCGTGGCCGCTGTCGCGCTGGGTGTGGTGGGCAGCGGCTGGTATGGCTGGAATATCTGGCAGCAGCAGCCCAGCTTTACGCAAAGTTTGGCGACCGCCCGTGGCGAGCAGCGGCAGCTGGCGCTGCCCGATGGCAGCACCCTGTGGCTGGACACCGCTACGCAGGTGGAGGTGAGCCTGTACCGCCAGCGCCGCGAGGTGCGGCTGCTGGAGGGGCAGGCCTTCTTTACCGTGCAGCCCAACAGCGCCCAGCCTTTTGATGTGCTGGCGGGTGCCACCCGTGTCACCGTCGTGGGCACACGCTTTTCCGTGCGCAACACGCGCAGCGGGCTGGGGGAGGAGGGGCGCGTCAGCGTGGCGGTGGAGCAGGGCCGTGTGCGTGTGGCCAGCCGCCAGAGCACGCAGGAGCTGGCGGGTACAGCGGTGGAGCTGGTCGCAGGCCAGTCCGTCAGCACCGATGCCAGCGGTCTGCCCGGGCCGGTGCAGCACGAGGCCGCACCTGCGGCCAACTGGCGCGAAGGCCGGGTCAGCTTTAACGGCAGCACGCTGGCCCAGGCAGTGGCCGAGTTTGAACGCTATGGCGATACCGGTCTGGTCATCCGCGATCCGGCCGTCGGCGCGCTCAAGGTGCATGGCAGTTTTGAGCTGCGGCAGCTGGCAGCCTTTGCCCGGGCCTTGCCCCGGGTGCTGCCGGTGCGCCTGGTGCCCAAGGATGGCAAGACGGAAATCACCGCTGCACGCGGTGGTTGAGGCGGTGGAGGCGGCGATTGAGACAGCGTTGGATGCAGCGGGAACAGGGCAAATGCACGGTATGGCAGGGCTTGCAGCAAGGATGCAAAAAATTTTCAAAAAATTTGCTTGGCGACCTCAACACCTGGGCCCCTCATGCGTCAGCACAGCTAGGAACCTAACTTTCTACTGTGGAGATCGTATTCATGCCGCAACCGCGCTTTCAACTCGCGCCCCTCGCTCTGGCCACCGTGCTCACTCTGCCGTTGCTGGCGCTCAGCGCCTTGCCCGCCCATGCCCAGGCAGCGGCCAACTTGGCCATCTCCTTGCCAGCGCAGCCGCTGGGCACGGCCTTGAACGAGCTGGCGCGCCAGGCCCGCTTGCAGCTGATGGTGCATCCTGACCTGGTCGCCGGCAAGCAGGCTCCGGCCGTGGCGGGCAACCTGACGCCCCGGCAGGCGCTGGACCGGGTGCTACTGGGCAGCGGCCTGGTTGCGGAGCTGCAGGGCGCCGAGGTGATCGTCAAAAAAGCGCCTACCGCCGATCCCCGCGATGCGGCTACCTTGTCGACGGTGACGGTCACGGCCCAGTCCGATGCGAGTGGCGTGACCGAGGGCACGGGCGCCTACACCACCCACAAGGTCCGCACGGCCACCAAGATGGATCTGTCCATCCGCGAGACGCCGCAGTCGGTCAGCGTGGTGACGCAGCAGCAGATGCGCGACGCCAATATGCAGTCGCTCGATGATGTGACCGACGCGCTGCCCGGGGTGACCTACAGCAAGCTGGGCACCGAGCGCTCGTATTTCTATTCGCGCGGCTTCCAGATCACCGACCTGCAGATCGACGGCCTGTCCACCAGTATGGCCGAGAGTTTTTCCGCGGATGCCATGTCGCTCAACAACATGGCGATCTATGACCGGGTCGAGGTGGTGCGCGGCGCCAATGGTCTGCTGCAGGGCTCGGGCAATCCGTCGGCCGTCATCAATCTGGTGCGCAAGCGGCCTACGCGCGAGTTCCAGATGAGCGCCGAGCTGGGCGCGGGCTCCTGGGCGGACTACCGAGCGCAGCTCGATGTGTCCGGCCCGCTCAACGCTGCGGGCAGCGTGCGCGGCCGTGCCGTGGTTTTCGACAACCGGGCCAACAGCTTCAAGCAGGGGGCCGAAGCCGACAACCGCATGCTCTACGCCATCGTAGAGGCCGATTTGGGCAGCGCAACCACGGCCAGCCTGGGCTTTAGCGCCCAGCGCGACAACCACCAGGGCTATGACTGGGGCGGCTTCAACACACGGGCCGATGGCACCTTTTACGATCTGGACCGCTCGGCCTCGCTGTCTGGCGCGGGCGCGCACCTCAACCGCGACAACTACAGCGTCTTTGGCGACATCAAGCACCGCCTGGGCAATGGCTGGAACCTGACCGCCGCCTTCAATGCCGTGCGCTCCGACGCCAGCTTTGTCGCCAACTACCCGGCGCGCGTCTCTGACACCGGCCAGACCCTGTCCTGGGTGGATGCGGAGTACCAGGACAAGCAAGTCGCCTTTGACCTGCATGCCACTGGCCCCTACACGCTGTTGGGCCGTGAGCACCAGCTGATGCTGAGCCTGAGCCGCCGCCGGGACAATTTTGACTACGACATCTTTGCGGCCCAGGGCTCGCAGACGATCGATATCAGCAGTTTTGACTTCTCGTCGATCCGGGTGCCGGGCTTTAGCAGCACACCCACCACCTATGCGCTGGAGCGCAACGAGAAGGGCGCTGCCGTGGCCACGCGCCTGCGCGCCACGGATGCGCTGAGCTTTATCATCGGCAGCCGCCTCAGCTGGTCGGACTATGCATCGCGCAGCCCCTACACCAACGCGTCATTCGACTCGGGCCGGCAGGTGATTCCGTATGCCGGCGCGGTCTATGACCTGAGCGCTGCGCATGCGCTCTACGCCAGCTACACCGACATCTACTCGATCCAGCAGTACTACAGCCCCAACGGCCTGCTGGCGCCGGTCAAGGGCAAGAACTACGAAGTCGGGATGAAGAGCCAGTTCTTCGACGGCCGCCTGCAGACGGCCGTGGCCCTGTTCCAGACCGACCAGCTGAACCTGCCAGTCGCCCTGAACATGGCCTCGACCTGCGGTCTGACCGGTGCCACCCGTTGCTACACCGAAGGCGCCAAGGTGCGCAACCGGGGCATTGATCTGGAGGTGTCGGGCTCGCCCACCCCCGGCTGGAACCTGGCCGCCGGCTTTACCTACAGCGATCCGAAATACGTGGCCGGCCCCAATAACGGCCTGCCCTACAACACCACCTTGCCGCGCAGGATCTTCAAGGTATCGACCGACTACCGCCTGCCCGGCGGGAAGTGGCGCCTGGGCGGCAATGTGCAGGCGCAAAGCGCCATGTCGTACAGCGGCAGCGGCTATCGCATCCAGCAAGGCGGCTATGCGCTGCTCAACCTGCATGCGGCCTACCAGTTCAACAACCATCTGCGCCTGCAGCTGAACGTGCGCAACGCGCTGGACAAGCACTACTACCAGTCGATCCCTACCAACAACAACTACGGCGGCGTGTTTGTGGGCACGCCGCGCAGCTTTGCGATGACCTTGCGCTATGACTACTGAGCGACTGCCAGAGACTGCGATCCCAGCGGCTGAGGCGGGCCCCGGCACCAGCACCAGCACCAGCACCAGCACCAGCACCAGCACCAGCACCAGCACCTGGAGGCACCGTTGCCCCCACCGCTGATCGAACTGCGCGGCATCCGCAAACGCTATGGCGGTGGCAGCACGGGCCGGCCTGAGGTGGAGGTGCTGCATGGCATTGACCTGTCCATCCTGCCGGGCGAGTTTGTCGCCATCGTCGGCCAATCGGGCTCGGGCAAATCGACGCTGATGCACCTGCTCGGCTGCCTGGACCGGGCCAGTGCTGGCAGTTACCACTTCAACGGCCAGGATGTGGCGGCGCTGGATGCCGATGCGCTGGCCTGGCTGCGGCGCGAGGCCTTTGGCTTTGTGTTCCAGGGCTACCACCTGATAGCGACGGATTCGGCCCAAGAGAATGTGGAGATGCCCGCCATCTATGCCGGCAGCGCAAGGCCCGCGCGGGCATCGCGTGCACAGGCCTTGCTTGGCCGGCTGGGGCTGGCAGACAAACGGCATCTGCGGCCCAACCAACTATCGGGCGGGCAGCAGCAACGCGTATCGATTGCGCGGGCCTTGATGAACGGCGGCCGCATCATCCTGGCCGACGAACCCACCGGCGCGCTCGACAGCCAAAGCGGCGCCGAGGTGATCGCCCTGCTGCACGAGCTGGCCGATGCCGGCCACACCATCGTCTTGATCACCCATGACCGCAAGGTAGCGGCGCAGGCCCGCCGCGTGATCGAAATCCGGGACGGCTACATCGTCAGCGACAGCGAGCCGAGCCCTGGCACAGCGCCTTCGCAGGCCGCCTTGCCGCCGCCGGACATGGACGAGGCAATGCAGAAGTGTGGCAGCCAACCCCTTGCCGACCTGCGCGAAGCGCTGCGCTCGGCCTGGCGATCCATGCGCATCCACCGCGCCCGCACGGCCTTGACCCTGCTGGGCATCGTCATCGGTGTGGCCTCGGTCATCGTGATGCTGGCCGTCGGCATGGGCGCCCGCCGGGAGGTGGTGGCACGCATGGGCGCGATGGGGGCGACGGTGATGTACATCAACAACCGCCAACCGCCGCAAGGCGGGCCCACCGGCGTGACCACCTTGGCGGACCTGGAGGCAGTAGAACAGCTGCCCGAGGTGGCCCATGCCATGCCGGTAGCGCGTGACCCGGCCACCGTGCGCTACGGCAATGTGGCCTGGCAGGGCGACACCATCGCCGCCACCAGCGCCTGGCCCGCCATCCACAACTGGCCCGTGGCGCAAGGGCGCTTTTTTACCGACGCCGAGGATGCGGAACTGGCCCCCGTCGTGGTGATTGGCAAGAAGGTGCATGAGCGCTTTTTTGAAGGCCGCAAAGCGCTGGGCGAGCTGCTGCTGATTGGCACCACGCCTTTTCAGGTGGTGGGTGTCATGTCAGAAAAAGGCGCAGGCGATGGCGGCCAGAGCCAGGACGACCTGGTCGTTGTTCCTTACCGCTCGGGCATCTTGCGCATCTTCCCCAACGGCAAAAGTTTTGATCCGCACTACACCGTTATCCAGGCCCGCGACTCCCAAAGCGTGCTGCCCGCGCAGGCAGCCATCGAAAACCTGCTGCGCCTGCGCCACGGCCGCGAGGACTTCTATGTGGCCAACGCCGCCGCACGCCTGCAGGCTGCAGCCCAGGCCAAGGATTCCATGACCACCATGCTCAGCCTGATCGCCGCCGTCTCGCTGCTGGTCGGCGGCATCGGCGTGATGAACGTGATGCTGATGGCCGTGAAAGAGCGCACCCGCGAGATCGGCATCCGCATGGCGACCGGCGCACGCCAGTGGGATATTCAGCGCCAGTTCATGACCGAGGCGGTGCTGGTGACCATGGTGGGCGGGACCGTGGGTGTGTTGCTTGGGGTGTTGATTGGCGCGGTGCTGGTCTTTTTGGGGGGCGCTGTTGTGCTTTCGGTCAGCGCGATGTTGCTGGCTTTTGGCTGCGCGGTGGTGACCGGCTTGGTGTTTGGCTGGATGCCGGCGCGGCAGGCGGCGCGGTTGGAGCCGGTGGTGGCTTTGGGTGGTTAGGGGGAGGGGGCGAGCTTCTACCGCAGCGGTGGCAGTCACTGCCCGTCCCTGCTTTCCGACCCAGCCAGGCCGCTACCGCTTCACTGAGGAGGGCCGAAAGGCTCGGGCAGGGAGAAGACGGAAGGGAAGGGAAGGGAAGGGAAGGGAAGGGAAGGGGTTCAATAATGCGCCACCCCCAAGTACTTCCATTCCTGCCGTGCTACAGTTACGCCGCTGCGCCAGTCAAGCGCAGTCGGGATTGGCGTCCCGTTGAATCTCCACGACGTAAGCCGTGGTCTCTATTTCGCAGAGTCTGCGGCTTCCTTGTCTGTGCCCCGGTTTATGGTGGCTCGGATGGGGGAGCGCAAGCTCCGCCGGTTCTCGCAGGAGGTTCCCGGTACGCCAACCTGTTCGAGCCACCGCCTTCCATTGGCGTGGGAGGCGGTGGTTTTAGCAAACCGAACCACCTGGAGTCGATCATGGCTCAGTCACCCCTCGCGCGCATCTCTGCGTCCACTTCCTGCCTGGGCGAAAGCGCCCTGATCCAACTCTATCCCGACGCGCACAACGCGTTGCACATGGCCGTACAGGCACTGCCTCCACTGCGCGACCTGTCCCGGAGTCAGGAGGCGTCATCATGAACAGCAAGCCCCAAGCTGCCCGCGCGGCAGCAAAACCCGCTGCATCTGTGGATTCCAGCTCAGATAACTCGTCCAGCCTGGATACCGCTTATGCCGATGCCATCCAGGCCATCGCGGGCCATTGCGACCAGACTTTAGACATTCACGACATCTGCAGGCTCCGCAGGGCTGGCGGCTTTACGGACGACCTGGCGCTGACGGAGTGCGAAGCCCAAGCGATCAACACGCGGCTGTATGGCTTGCGTGCTATATCGGCTCTGCTGATGGGTGCGGATGATGGCGGGGCGTTCAAGCTGAGCAAGTGGCTGCAAGGCGGTCTGCACAGTGCTTTGTATGCCTTGACCGAAGATGCGCAGGCGGTGTTGCATCGGGCCAATGAGAAGGCTGCTGAGGGGAAGAAGGGTGGCGGAGTGTGAATCACAGCAATTGCCCTGCGTAAGGGCGAGCAGAGAGCCACCAGGCGGTGCGGTTGGAGTCGATGGTGACTTTAGGTGAGGAGCTGTTGTTGGACTATGGCTTTTGCTTTGTTGGTGTGACGGTGGAATGGCAAGGCATCAGTATGTGTTTTCTAAGTCGCATCTGTAGGTGATGCGGATTTGCCGCGCCTATAACGCGACAGACATTCGCTGAGCGTATGAGCATTCATACCATTGAAGACGTTTTGACACAACGGTGGCCAACGAGGTGATGATTCAGCAGCGCCTACGCATGCAGAAGTCGAACTCCAAAGCAAATAGGATTACTTGTACTTGTTTCTGGATCTGATACTTTTGCTTGCATAATGCCAAGTCGAAATAACGATAGCTTGAGACTGCCAGTGAGTAACTTCGATTTTCTGAGTGCGCATTCCAAACCATTGGCTTCGCTTGGCTTGGCGGCCGAGAAGATTTTCCCTCACGACCCTCCTAGCTGCGTAGCCAAGCTGCGTTTGCTGGCGGAAGCCATCGCCAAGGACGTCGCCAACCGAATAGGCCTGCAGCTGTTGCAAAGCACCCAGGTTGAGCTGATTCGGGCCATTGACAATCGCCTGGGGCTCGATCCGCAGCTGCGCCAGATGTTTCACCTGCTGCGCACACGTGGAAATGATGCGGTGCATGAGGCAGGCTCCGCTATTGGCTACCGTGAAGCTTTGGAGTCACTGAAAGTTGCGCGCGAGGTCGCACTCTGGTTTCATCGCACGTTTGGCAGCAACCCGCATTTCAAGCCCGGTCCATTTCTGTTGCCAGATGACCCTAGTGAGAAACTGAATGTGCTGCAAAAGCAGATAGAGGTTTTGAATGCAAGTCTGAGCAGTGCAGAGGCATTGAGCTCTGACCGGGAAGCCATGCAGGAGTTGTTGCGGCAACAGGCGGAGCAAGAGAAGAAGTTGGCTGCGCAGGCGCTGGAAGAGCGGGATATTTACGAGCAACTGGCAACCGAGGCAAGCGCTACGGTCGAACAACTTACGGCAGAGCTGGCCATCGCCCAGGCAGCCGCAGCGACTGCCCAGGCCCCTAGCATTGAAACGGTGCGCTCATGGAGCGAGCGCTCCCGCAAGGCGGCGAGCCTGGTACACATCGATGAGGCTGCTACCCGACTCATCATTGATCAGATGTTGCGGGATGCTGGCTGGCAGGCGGACACGGTCGCACTGACCCATGCCAAGGGGGTACGCCCTGTTCGCGGTAAGAACATCGCTATCTCCGAATGGCCAACGCAAGGCATGCAAAGTGCAGATTACGTACTGTTTGCCGGCCTGACACCGGTAGCCGTGGTGGAAGCCAAGCGCCTGAACCAGAATGTTGCGGGAAAAATCGGCCAAGCCGAGCGCTATGCGCGCGGCTTCATGCTGACAGATGAATTGGATGCGGCCTGGAAAAGCGAGCAGCCTGCCCAGCCCTGGAACGATGGGCAAGGTGCGGTTTTTCAGATTCCGTTCGCATACTCTTGCAATGGTCGCCCCTATATCAAGCAGCATGAGCAGTCCAGCGGAACGTGGTTTCGTGACCTGCGTCACACCGCCAATCTGTCCAAACCGCTGCAAGGCTTTCACTCGCCGGAGGGGCTGAAAGATTTGCTCCAGCGCGATATTGCCCTGGCGCAGCAAAAGCTGCAAACCGAGGCCTCTGCCTATCTGGCGCTGCGAGGTTACCAACTCGATGCCATCAGCGCAGTTGAGCACAGTCTGGGCCAGGGACAGTCCAGCAGCCTGCTGGCCATGGCCACCGGCACCGGCAAGACGCGCACCATCATCGGTCTGATTTACCGCTTGCTGAAAGCCGAGCGCTTTAAACGCATTTTGTTTCTGGTAGACCGCACGGCCTTGGGCGAACAGTCGCTGGAAGCCTTTGACGAAATGCTGCTGGAGCAGAACATGCCCCTGTCCAAGCTCTACAACATTGCGGCCTTGGGAGACATGGCTGCAGAGGCAGAAGACCGCGTGCAAGTGGCTACCGTGCAGGCAATGGTCAAGCGCGTCTTTGGCAGCGACTGCCCGCCGCCCGTCGACATGTTCGACTGCGTCATCGTCGACGAGGCGCACCGGGGCTATACCCTGGACCAGGAAATGACTGAGGGTGAACAGGAGGTGCGAGATGCTTCCCAGTACCTCTCCACTTACCGCCGCGTACTGGATTACTTTGATGCCTTCAAAGTGGGCCTTACTGCTACACCTGCCAAGCACACTAGCGATATCTTTGGCGCTCCCATCTATACCTACAGTTACCGGGATGCGGTAGCCGATGACTGGTTGATCGACCACGAACCTCCCATCCGTTACACCACGCTGCTCAGCGAAAAAGGTATCCACTTTGACAAAGGTGCAGCGGTGGAAAGCATCCATCTGCACACGGGTGAGATCGATACGGCGGAGCTGGAGGACGAGCTGCATTTTGATGTGGCCAGCTTCAACAAGGGTGTTCTCAATGACAACTTCAACCGGGTCATTTGCGAGCAGCTGGCGCAGGAGCTGGACCCATTCAGTGATGAGAAGACCATGATCTTCTGCGCCACCGACACCCATGCAGACACCGTGGTGCGCATGCTGGGTCAGGCCTTCAAGGATTTGCATGGTGATGCCTACAACCAAGCAACGGTCACCAAGATCACCGGCAAGACTGACAAAGTCAGCCAGATGATCCGCAATTACAAGAACGAAGCTTATCCCAAGGTGGCAGTTACAGTGGATTTGCTGACCACCGGCATTGACGTGCCGCGTATTTGCAATCTGGTCTTCATGCGGCGTGTGCGTTCGCGTATCTTGTACGAGCAGATGATTGGGCGAGCCACCCGTCGCTGTGACGATATCGGTAAAACGGTCTTCCGCATCTATGACCCGGTCGACCTCTACGCCACGCTGCAGGAGGTGAACACCATGCAGCCGCTGGTCAAAAATCCCAATATCACCATCGACCAGTTGATGGACGAGCTGCACAATCCGGCATCCTATGAAGCGCCAGGCAGCACGTCAGAGCGCAAACATGCTGATGACGTGCTGGATCAACTTAACCAGAAGCTCATGCGTGTCCTCCGCAAAGCAGAGCACATGGCTGAAAAGAAGCCTGTGCTGCAAGAGCGCCTGAAGCAGTTGGAGCAAGACTGGGGCGTCCCCCCCGCCGAATTGCACAAGCACTTGCATGAGATGGCTCAAAAGCAGGGCACACGCGCAGCAGCCGAGTTCCTGCGTGACAAGACCCGGCTGTTGCAGCAACTGGGCGAAGTGCAGGAGCTGATGGGCACCGCTTACCGACCTGTGCTGTCTGACCACCACGATGAATTGCTGACGCGCGAACAGAGTTGGGGCTATTACGCCAAGCCAGAAGATTACCTGGATGGTTTCGCGCGCTTTATCAAAGAGCAGCTCAACGAATCGGTTGCACTTTCGGTGGTGGTCAGTCGCCCCAAAGATCTGACGCGTGAGCAACTGCGCGAAGTCCGCCTGTTGCTGGATGGTGCGGGCTTCTCAGAAGCGGCGCTCAAAGCTGCATGGCGCAACCAGAGCAACCAGGACATTGCCGCTGGCATCGTCGCCCATATCCGCAAAGCTGCTTTGGGTGAGGCACTTCAGCCTTTTGAAGAGCGGGTGAACCGAGCGATGCAGTGCATCTACAGCCTGCGCAGCTGGACCACGGCGCAGCGCAGCTGGCTGGACCGCATTGCCAAGCAGCTCAAACATGAGACCGTCGTGGACAGCAGCTTCCTCAATGAGGCCTTCCGCCAGCAGGGGGGCACCAAACAAGTCGACAAGGTACTGGGCGGCCAGCTTGATGCAGTAGTCAGCCATTTGGTGGAGGCTTTGTGGCAAAAGGCGGCCTGAGGCAGGGCGGCTTGCCGCTATGCTCTCCACCCTGAATTACAGAAGTCATTCCATTCGCCTGCATCCCAAAAAGTAGCGTGCATCGCAAGATGCATGTCGATTCTTGGTGCGAACAATGCGAAAACCGAACAGCATCTAGCGCTAGCCGCTATTTCCCCAAAAGAGAAAATTTTCTTTTCATGACCACCTCTGACATCGTCCAGAAACTCTGGAACCTCTGCGACGTCCTGCGCGACGACGGCATCAACTACAGCGACTACGTCACCGAGCTGGTGCTGCTGCTCTTTATCAAGATGGAGCACGAAAACCTTGAATCCGGCGTCATCAAAGCGCCGCTGCTGCCGGAGTACGCCCGCTGGAACCAGCTGCGCGGCCTCTCTGGCATCAACCTGCTCAACACCTACCGCCGCACGCTGCAGCAACTGTCAGAGTCCACCAGCCCGCGCATTGCTGCCGTGTACGCCAATGCCCAAACCAGCCTGAGCGAGCCGCGCCATCTGGAGCAGCTCATTCGCGACCTGGACCGCATTGACTGGTTTGACACCGACAAGGACGGTCTGGGCGATTTGTACGAAGGTCTGCTCGAGAAAAACGCCAGCGAGACGAAGAGCGGCGCGGGCCAGTACTTCACCCCGCGCCCGCTGATTGACGCGATGATTGCCGTCATGCGCCCGCAGGTGGGTGAAACTATTCAAGACCCCGCCGCTGGCACCGCTGGTTTTTTGATTGCGGCCGACCGCGCCATTCGCGCCCAGACCGATGACCTGCTGGATTTGACCGAGCCCCAGCGCGCCTTCCAGATTCGCAAGGCCTACACCGGCATGGAGCTGGTGCCCAACACCCGGCGCCTTGCGCTGATGAACTGCCTGTTGCACGGCATTGAAGGTGACCAGGAAGGCGCCATTCACCTGGGCAACACCCTTGGCACTGCCGGCCAGCGCCTGCCCAAAAGCGACATCATCCTCAGCAACCCACCCTTTGGCACGGCCAAGGGCGGTGGCGGTGCCACGCGGGATGACCTGACCTACACCACCAGCAACAAGCAACTGGCCTTTGTGCAGCACATCGTCAAACATCTCAAGGACGGTGGCCGCGCCGCTGTGGTGCTCCCGGACAACGTGTTGTTTGAAGCCGGCGTAGGCGCCGACATTCGCCGCGCCCTGATGGACAAATGCCGCCTGCACACCATCCTGCGTTTGCCCACCGGCATCTTCTATGCCCAGGGCGTCAAAACCAATGTGCTGTTCTTTGAGAAGCGGGGCGAAGCCGCCAAGGGCAGCACCAAAGAGGTGTGGGTGTACGACATGCGCGCCAACGCCCCCAAGTTTGGCAAACGCACCCCCCTGACCGGTGCGCACTTTGCCGAGTTCATTGCCGCCTATGGCGAAGACGTGAACGGCAAGAGCGAGCGCACGGATGGCGGCGAACAAAGCCGCTGGCGCTGCTTTTCGCGTGATTGGATTCGCGATGAGAAGCAGGACAGCTTGGACATTGCCTGGCTCAAAGATGACAGCGTGGAAGACGCGGCTGAATTGCCTGAGCCTGCGGTGCTGGCGCGGGAGATTACGGACGAGCTGAATGCGGCGTTGGAGGAATTGGAGGGGATATTGGCGGAGTTGGGAGAGGCTGCAGAATGAGTACGTTGCCAACAGGTTGGGTAATCGCAACTATTCCGGAAGTTGCGGAAGTTCTCGATTCGTTACGTGTTCCGCTAAATGCAAATGAGCGAGCGTTGAAGGTTAATGGGAAAAACGTTGCTGAATTGATTCCATATTTCGGTGCAACTGGCCAAGTTGGCTACACCGATAGCTATTTATTCAATGAAGATATAGTGCTTTTAGGCGAAGACGGTGTGCCATTTTTAGATGTATTTAAGAAAAAGGCATATCGAGTAAGCGGTAAAAGTTGGGTAAATAACCATGCACATGTGCTGAGGGCGAAAATATTGGACTGGCGTCTTTTGGAGAGCCAGCTCAATTGCTTGAGCTACGTCGGCTATGTGTCAGGTAGTACTCGATTGAAACTTACACAGGCATCAATGAACAAGCTGCCAGTTATAGTCCCGCCGCAAAATGAACAACTCCGCATCGCCGACAAACTCGACACCGTCCTGACCCGTGTCGATGCCCTGAACGACCGCCTCGCCCGTATCACCCCCTTGCTCAAACGCTTCCGCCAGTCCGTCTTGGCCGCCGCCACTTCGGGGCGGTTGACGGAGGATTGGCGCGAAGAGACGCAATTGACAACTGCGTGGCCCTTGATATCGCTTAGTGAAGTTGCTAAAGATTTTTCGTATGGCTCTGCTGCGAAATCGTCGAAAGTAGGTGATATCCCTGTGCTGCGCATGGGAAATATCAAAAATGGCTCTCTTGACTGGCAAGACTTGGTTTACACCAGTGATGAGCTGGAAATTAATAAATATCGTTTATGCGTTGGTGATGTTTTATTTAATAGAACCAATAGCCCTGATTTGGTTGGTAAAACTGCAGTTTTTAAAGGTGAGCGAGAGGCTGTTTATGCTGGATATTTGATTCGGGTGAAGTGTTCTGAAAAATTGGACGCAGATTTTTTGAATTATTGCTTGGGAAGTCCTGCTGGTCGTGATTACTGCTGGAAAGTGAAGTCTGACGGAGTTAGTCAATCAAATATCAATGCTAAAAAGCTTGCTGCTTTTGAATTTGAGCTTCCATCAATAGAAGAACAAACCGAAATCGTCCGCCGCGTAGAAATCCTCTTTGCCTATGCCGACCGGCTGGAAGCCCGCCTGCAAACTGCTCGCACCGCCGCCGACCGCCTCACGCCCGCACTGCTGGCCAAGGCCTTTCGCGGCGAGCTGGTGCCGCAAGACCCGAACGACGAACCAGCCACAGAGCTGCTGCGCCGCCTGCGCGAGGCGCGTGCCGCAGAGGCCCCCGCCAAAAAAACGCGTGGCCGTAAAGCAGTGGTGTGATTTTTGGCAAGTTATCTATTAGAAAGCAAAGAGAGCAATGCAAAAGACCGTGAAATGCGATGTAGAACTGTTGGCTTTGCTTAAGCAAAGCGACGCAAAGGAAGTTGATTTCCTTGTTGATGTATTGACTGACAACGGTGCTGGACGTGTGGCGCTGTCTTCGTCCATTAAAGACTTGCTGTTACACCAGAAGGCGGAGGAGAGATACACCGAAGATGGTCTCCGGAACTTGTTGCATGAACTGCAGGAGTTTGGTGGCCACTCCGTGTTGAATTTATTCAGAAATGAGCCGATTGCGTATGAAGAGCTACTGACGGATGTTCACAGAAAGCTTAATGGCAAAGATAGCAAAACCAAAAATATCTGGCAAAAAGAGCGTGAAATTGTTTTGAGCCTTTTTGGTGATAGCTGGCGAACGATGGCTGATCATGAGCGCTGGGAACGTTGCAGTGAAACCAAAGTGGTGAGTGGTTTTTTTAACATGCACGAGAACTTGAATGTGGATGAAAAAGGTACAGTCTTTGGTTTATCCGCTGCAGCAAGTGCCGCTGCGTTTGTGGCGCTGAGAATGTTTCCACCTGCAGCCATTGCAAGCACTTTAGGCATGGCAGTCCAGTCTATGAGCGAGGCTTACCGCATCACCATTCCATTTGTTGTGCAGATTGCGCGGATAAAAATGATGGGGATAAAGGCTATTTAAAATCATTAAAAAATATCAACTGTATAAAATTAAAAATGAATGCCAGTGATAAAAGTGTTCCTGCTGTAGTGGCGTTGGATTTGCAGGATGAAAAAGGCCGTTCTTTGGTGGAAATTCGCCATTTCGATGAACGGGAAATTAACTTTGAAGGCCAGGGGCAAAAACTTGATTCAAAGAGCGTTTCACAATTCAACCATTGGCTAGGATTGGTTCCATCTTCTGCATCGGCTGCGGCAGGTCACTCTAAGCAGTTGATGACTTGCTCATTTGAGTACAGCAAGCTGATACAGGCTAAAGATGGTAGTGGCGCTATTGGTGCGGTATACAAAGAAGGTTCAACCCAGCTTGGTGCGCAGGCACGCTTTCAAGAAGCGAAAAGTCTTCAGTCTGTAGTGAATACGGGTCTGATAGTGAACATTGCTTCGCAGGTGCTTGCTCAAAAGCATCTTGCAGACATCAATGAACGCCTTGAGGCCATTGAGCGGCAAGTCAAAGGATTGCAGGAGCATCTTGAACGATCTAGGTTTGCAAAAATCCAGACCTTCCAAGAGCATTTGCGTCGTGTCGGAAATTTGCTTGAGCAAGGTGAGGATGTGTTGCCGAGCACATTTCAGATTTTGGGGCAAAAAGCTCAAGATGTTCGCGCAGAGGTTATACATCTCCGCCATGATCTAGAGGATGCGCATAAGCAAGTACGTGATTTTGATCCCAGTAGCTGGTTTGGGTCCAACGACTTGCGTCTTGAGCTTCAAGAAAAAATTAAACGCGTCAATCATTTGCAGCGTGAGTATTTGTTGGGTATGCAGTGTTTGCTAGTAGCGAATTTAATTCTATTTATCAAGCACGATGGCAATAAAGAATTTTTGGTTGCTGGCAATCAATATCGGGTCGAGCTTGAAAATGAGCAAGGCTTATTGAATCAATGGGAGGCAACCAAACGCCACGTAGCTGTGCATCTGAGCAAAATGAAACCCGTATTCGAGTTGAAGAAAAGCACTCAGGCCAACGCGCAGATGGTCGAAAGCACATTAGAAAAAGTGCAGTTCTTCATTGCGCAAGATGCAGAGCAAGTATTCCAATTGCAGCAACGTTTAGAGGATGCTCAGACTCCGTGCGTATTGCTCGAAGTCGACGGCGGCGTAGTAGTTCGAGGGAACTACTTATCATAGTCAATTTGCGTTAAGTCTTATATTGCCTGTTCATCCGAATCTGCCGTGAATAGAGACACGGCCAGGTAAGTTTTTGATCTCTGAAAGCTATCTATGCCCAGTATGTTGACAGCGAAAGAGCAACCGCTCTTCAAGATTTTTTGCAACGACTACAAGTTCAGCATCCCACATTACCAGCGGCCTTATTCCTGGGGCGTAGCTCAGGCCCGTGAGTTGCTGAGTGATTTGCGTGGTGCGCTGGAGGATGCTCCGGCGCAGATTGCAGAGGCCAATCCATACTTCCTGGGCAGCATTGTGCTGATCAAGAAGGAAGGGCTATCAGACGCTGAGGTAGTGGATGGCCAGCAGCGCCTGACGACGCTGACACTGCTGATGTCTGCTATTCGCGCCAGCATTGAGGATGTCAATCTGCAAAACGGCATTACCAGCTTGCTGTATGCCAAAGCAGACTTTTTAACGGGTGTCAGCGCCAGTTACCGCCTGAATTTGCGGGCGCGGGATCGCGACTTTTTTCGCGACCATGTGCAGCACGAGAATGCCTTGCCAAATTTGTTAGCGATCAAGAGCGTGCTCAAGGATGCCCAGAAGCGCTTGCAGGAAAATGCCCAGGCCTTGATGGAAGGGCTGGCCGGTATGAGTCAGGCTGACCTAGCCCGCCTGGCGCAGTTCATCACCACGCGTTGTTATCTGGTGGTCGTATCTACGCCGGATCTGGATTCGGCTTTTCGCATCTTCGGCGTGATGAATAGCCGGGGTCTTGATTTAACGGCGACGGATATTTTAAAGGCCGAGATTCTCAGCGCACTTGACAGCCGCGACGAGGTGGCTTACTCCAATATCTGGGAAACGCTGGAAGCGGATATGGGACAGGATGAGTTCGGAACTTTGTTCGGACATATCCGCATGATCTATCGAAAAGCTAAACCTCAGGGTACGTTGCTCAAAGAGTTTAAGGAGCACGTACTCAAGCAAATGACAGCTGAAGAGTTCATGGTTGAGGTTTTGCAGCCGATGGCGAAAGCATTCGATTGCATTATGAATGCTGACTATGCGAGCACCCAATATGCAGAACAGATCAATGAACGCTTGAGGTGGCTCAACAAGCTTGAGTTTAAGGATTGGGTGCCGCCCGCGTTGGCCTTCTTTGTGCGCTACGAGCAAGAGCCGGAAGCGCTGCTGCAATTTTTGACCGATTTGGAGCGTCTCGCATATTCGATGCTGGTGCGAAAATTCTGGGTGAATGAGCGTATGGACCGCTTTTCAAAATTGACTGCATTCATCGAGCAAGCAGGAAATTTGAAGTCCGAGGATTCACCGTTGCAGTTGTCGGTACATGAGCAGCGTCATTGCTATGACGTTCTGCAGGGCCCGCTGTATGACAGTCACTCGGCAAGAGCGTTGTCAATACTGTTGTTGAGGTTGGATAGTTTGCTATCAGATGGGTCGGTGGTCTATGAGCATGGAAAACTAACTGTAGAACATGTGCTTCCTCAAAATCCGCCGCATGACAGTAGTTGGGCTCCTTGGCTTGAAAGCAGAGAGACTCATCAGCATTGGGTGCATCGACTGGGTAATCTGGCTCTTCTTAATCGCCAAAAGAATAGTGCAGCCAGCAATTACAGTTTCGAAAAAAAGAAGGCCGCTTATTTCGCTAAAGGAGGCGTCTGCACGTTTGCCATTACCACGCAAGTCTTGCAGCATAGCGATTGGACAGAGGCTGTCATCAAGGTGCGCCAAGATGAGATGTTGCGAGCGCTGGAGTTGCACTGGCGACTAGGCGGACGTTCAAGCGCAGCTTAGTCTTTAAAGGCGTGTGGGCTCAGAATCAACCGGTAGCTCGCCCAATCTGTTGATTCTGAGTAACGATCTCCGCATGGACACAAGCAACTCCGCTGTCACTCACGAGACTAGGCGCATCAGGCGCTTGGGTAGTAGGTTGCTTGTCGTTTTTGGGTCTGGAGTGAGGAACCAACTCTCGCTTGAATGGAGATCATAGGGTGCTGCCCAAACAATAACGAAAAAGCCCGCTATCCAAAAGATAGCGGGCTTTTTACTGACTTGGTGCCGGAGAGATGAATCGAACACCCGACCTTCTCATTACGAATGAGCTGCTCTACCGACTGAGCTACACCGGCGTTAGAGAGAAATTATAGCGTGAAATTTTGGCTCTCAGACCAAATTGCGGAATTTATGCTTCCGTGTGGTAACGGGTGATGCGCTCGACCTCGTTCTTCGAGCCCAGCACCACGCTGACGCGCTCGTGCAGCTTGGTGGGTTGGATGTCGAGGATGCGTTCGCGGCCGTTGGTGGCGGCGCCGCCGGCTTGTTCTACCAGCCAGCTCATGGGGTTGGCTTCGTACATCAGGCGCAGTTTGCCGGGCTTGTTGGGTTCGCGCTTGTCCCAGGGGTACATGAAGACGCCGCCACGGGTGAGGATGCGGTGTACGTCGGCCACCATCGAGGCGATCCAGCGCATGTTGAAGTCCTTGTTGCGGGGGCCTTCCACGCCGGCCAGGCATTCGTCCACATAGCGCTTGACGGGGGCATCCCAGTGGCGCATGTTGCTCATGTTGATCGCGAATTCCTTGGTGTCCTCGGGGATGCGCACGTTCTCCTGGGTCAGTACAAAGCTGCCTTGCTCGCGGTCCAGCGTGAACATGGCGACACCGTCGCCAAAGGTCAGCACCAGGGTGGTTTGTGGGCCGTAGACGCAGTAGCCGGCGGCCACTTGCTGGGCGCCTGCCTGCAGGAAGTCGTCTTCGGTCACGCCAGGGTGGCCTTCGGGCTTTTTGAGCACGCTGAAAATGGTGCCGATGGACACGTTCACATCGATGTTGGACGAGCCGTCGAGCGGGTCGAACATCAGCAGGTATTCGCCTTGCGGGTAGCGGTTGGGCACCAGGTAGATGCTGTCCATCTCTTCGGAGGCCATCGCAGCCAGGTGGCCACCCCATTCATTGGCTTCGATCAGCACTTCGTTGGCGATGATGTCGAGCTTTTTCTGCACTTCGCCTTGCACGTTCTCGCTGCCTGCTGTGCCCAGCACATCGCCCAGCGCGCCTTTGTTGACGCTGTGGCTGATGCGCTTGCAGGCGCGGGCCACCACTTCGATCAGCAGGCGCAGCTGGGCGGGGATGAGGCCGTCTACGCGTTGCTGCTCGACAAGGTAGCGGCTGAGGGTGATGTTTTTCTTCATGGGTGGAACTCCTTCAAACTGGGTCAATCTGGGTGGGCTCAGCGCTTGGGCTGGCGCGGTGGCTGTGGGGCTGGCGGTTGGGCCGGCTGTTGCGGCGGGGGCGCCGCTTCGCGGCCGTTCAGCTCGTCGCGCAGCTGCTCGGCGCGGGCCAGTTGGTCGCTGTGGCCCTGGGCGCGGGCATATTGCGCATAGGCGCTGAGCCACTGCCGCGCTTGCTGCGGGTCGTTTTGCTCATGGGCCAGCACCATCAGCTGGAAATAGCTGTCGTACACGGTGGCGTGGTCGCCTGCGCTGATGGCAATCTGCAGGCGCTCTTGCAGGTAGTTGCGGGCGGCGTCCACCTGGCCGATCATGTAGCTGTTCTGCGCCAGGTTGGCCAGCAGGCCGCGCAGGCGCGGGGTCTCGCCCAGCGCTAGCAGGCGCTCGCGCGCCACAGGCAGCAGCTGCTGGTTGGCCTGCAGCGCCTGGCGGTACTGGCCTTGCTCGTGCAGCACATAGCCCAGGTCTTCGTACACGCCCAGTATCTGCAGCTGGGTAGGGTAGTCGGCCGCCTGCGGGATGGGGGTGCTGTTGTCCCAGCGCATCTGCGCGGGCAGCCTGGCAATCTCTTGCAGCGGGTAGCGGGTGATAAGCGTTTGCGCCTGTTTGAGCGCGGCCTCATAACGCCCGCCTTCGGCCAGCCAGCGGATGCTGGCAATGCTCAGCTCCAGATGCTGGTAGGCCCATTGCGGATCGCTGGGCTTGGGCATGGCCACCAAGGCCTTTTGTGCCACCTGGCCTGCCTCGGCAGGCATGGCGCGGCGGCTGAAGATGGTGGCCTGCGTGTAGTAGAGGCGGAAAAAATCCAGCGCCGGCGCCTTGGTTCGCTTAAGGATCGGCTCAAGCGCCTGCAAATCCGCGCTCATCGCGCTGCCGCTGAAACGGCCGCCTTCGCTGAACACGGCGGCATAGAGCGGCGCAAAGCGTTTTTCAAAATTGTTGCTGGGCGTGATCGCCAGGCCTTCGGGCGCGGTGGTGGCCACCGCCCCGGCACTGCGGCCGGTTTGGGCGCTGGCCAGCAGGGGCATGGCGGCAGCCAGGCTGGCCAGGGCGGCAATGCCCTGGGCCAGCAGCTGTTGGCGCATGCCCTGGCGCATCAGTCCGCCATCGCGCGCGTGATCACCTCGCGCACATCGTTGCTGAGCTTGGGCTTGGCAGCGACCTTGGCAATCGCGTCGCCCGCCGCGCTGCGGTAGGGCTCGGGCAGCTTCTTCCAGCGGTCCAGCGCGCGGGCCAGGCGGGCAGCGACTTGCGGGTTGAAGGCATCGAGCGCCACCACCTGTTCGGCCCAGAAGGCGTAGCCAGCACCATCGGCGCGGTGGAAGCCACCGGGGTTGCCGTTGCAGTAGCTGAAGATCACGCTGCGGGCGCGGTTGGGGTTCTTGATGTTGAAGTCGGGCTGCTTCATCAGCGCGCGCACGACGGGCAGGGCGCTGCCGTTCAGGTCGGGTGCGCTGGCTTGCAAGGCAAACCACTTGTCCAGCACCAGCTCGTCGTTCTTGAACATCTGGTGGAAGCTCTGGATCGCCGCGTCGGCCAGCGGGCTGCCGCTCACCACCAGCGCGCTCAAGGCGTTGTAGCGGTCGGTCATATTGCCCGCATCCTTGTAGCGCTGCAAGGTCTTGCCAGGCCAGACCTTGTCGCCCGATTCACGGGCGGCCACGCAGAGCATCAAGAGCGCATGGCCGGCCAGTGCGCGCTTGCCGGCGCTCACCGCATCGGGCACATAGGCGCCGGTGTGGCTGCATTCGTCGTAAGCCCAGGCCCAGTCGGCGGCCAGCTCGGTGGCCAGTTGCTGGCGCATGGCTTCGCGCACGGCGTGCACGGTTTGCGGGTCAACCTGGTCGAGCTGTTCGCTGATATAGCCCTCGGACGGCAAGGTCAGCGCCAGGTCCTTGAAGGCGGCGTCCAGCTGCGGATCGCGCAGCACCTCGCGCATCGCTTGCACAAACGAGGCGGGCAGCAGATTGGCTTGCGGTGCAGCGGCATCGGCACCGGCGGCGCTGCGTGCAGCAATCGCTTGCAGCGCAAAGCGCAGGCCCAGGCGTTGGCCCGCTTCCCAGCGGTTGAAGGCGTCTTCGTCGTGGGCCAGCAGGTGCAGGAGGGCGTCGTCGCTCTCTTCGATCTGCAGCACCACCGGGGCGCTGAAGTTGCGCAGCAGCGATGGGGCAGGGGCTTGCTCGACACCGTCGAAGACGATGGTGTGGGATTCCTCGGTCAGCACCACGGTGTGGTTGGTGGCGCTGTGGGCGATGCTGCTGAGCGCCTGGCTGGGGCGAATGTTCAGCGGCAGGCTGCGGCCATCGGCTGCCAGCAGGCCCAAGGTGACGGGGATCACAAAGGGCTCCTTGCCTGGCTGGCCCGGGGTGGCTGGGCAGGACTGGGTCAGGGTCAGGGTGTAGGTCTGCGCTTCTGCGTCGTACACACCTTGCGCTGCCACGCGGGGCGTGCCCGACTGGCTGTACCAGCGCTTGAACTGCGGCAGGTGCTGGGCCAGCGGCGAGCCGGGGTTGGCATCGGCAATGGCCTGGGCAAAGTCGTCGCAGGTCACGGCCTGGCCGTCATGGCGCTCAAAGTAGAGCTTCATGCCCTTGGCAAAGCCTTCGCGGCCCACCAGGGTGGACTGCATGCGCACCACTTCCGAGCCTTTTTCGTAAATGGTGACGGTGTAGAAGTTGTTGATTTCGAGGTAGCTGTCCGGGCGCACGGGGTGGGCCATGGGGCCGGCGTCCTCAGGGAACTGCACGGTGCGCAGCACGCGCACATCGTCAATGCGCTTGACGGCGCGGGCCGAGGCGCTGCCGGCCATGTCCATGCTGAACTCCTGGTCGCGGAAGACGGTCAGGCCCTCCTTGAGCGAGAGCTGGAACCAGTCGCGGCAGGTGACGCGGTCACCCGTCCAGTTGTGGAAGTACTCGTGGCCCACCACCGACTCGATATTGGCGTAGTCGGCATCGGTCGCGGTGGCCTGGCTGGCCAGCACGTACTTGGTGTTGAAGATGTTGAGGCCCTTGTTCTCCATCGCGCCCATGTTGAAGTCGCTGGTGGCGACGATCATGAAGCGGTCCAGGTCCAGGCTCAGGCCAAAGCGGGCTTCGTCCCAGGCGATGGAGGCCATCAGCGAGTTCATCGCGTGCTCGGTCTTCTCCAGGTCGCCCGGGCGCACAAAGACCTGCAGCAGGTGCTCGTTGCCCGCGCGGCTCTTGATCTTCTGCTCGCGGGCAACGAGGTTGCCGGCCACCAGTGCAAACAGGTAGCAGGGCTTTTTGTGCGGATCGACCCACTTGGCAAAGTGGCGGCCTTCGTTGCCAGGCCCTTGCAAGTCGCCTTGCTCGACCAGGTTGCCGTTGGACAGCAGCACCGGGAACTGGGCCTTGTTGGCGCGCAGGGTCACGGTGTACATGGCCATCACATCGGGACGGTCGAGGAAATAGGTGATGCGGCGAAAGCCTTCGGCCTCGCACTGCGTGAAGAACGATCCATTGCTGGTGTACAAGCCCATCAGCTTGGTGTTCTTCTCGGGCATGCAGGTGGTGAAGATCTCCAGGTCGACCGGGTCGCTGCCCTCGGGCAGGTTCTCCAGCACCAGGTCCGAGCCGTCCATCTTGAACGAGGACGCTGCGCCATTGACCATCACGCGGGCCAGGTTCAGCTCGTCGCCATTGAGGTGCAGCGGCTGGGCTGGCACATCGGGGTTGCGGCGCACGCGCATCTTGTTGAGCACGCGCGTCTTGGCCGGGTCCAGATCGAATGTCAGGTCGACCGTATCAATCCACCATGCCGGGGCCTGGTAGTCGGCGCGGTACACGGTGTGTGCTTGTCCTTCACGCATCATGGAGCTTCTCCAAAAATTGGTTGTTGAGCAGGGTCGAAAAATCGGGCGCCCATGCCAGAACATGGGGGCCGCTGAGTTGCTGGGCATCGTGCGTGGTGCCAATGCCCACCGCACGCATGCCGGCGCGCCGCGCCGCTTCAATGCCGTGCGGCGCATCTTCAAACACGATGCAGGCGGCCGGGTCTATCGCCAGGCGCTCGGCCGCCTTCAGAAAAATATCGGGGTGGGGCTTGCCGGGCAAGCCCTCGTCGCCACGCGCAATCGCCTGGGCCGGGGGCTGCATCTGCAGGTTGTCCAGCACAAAGCGTACATTGTCCTGGTCTCCCGCAGTGCCAATGGCCACTTTGAGGCCCATGTCTCGCGCCTGGGCATGAAAGCGGTCAAAGCCATCGACCGCGCAGAAATGGGCGGCAAACAGCTCGCGGTAAATGCCTTCTTTTTCTGCGGTGATGCGCTCGCTCTCTTCGGGGCTCACCGTGCGGCCCATCAGCGCGCAGGCGCATTCAAAGGCGTTCTTGCCGGTGGTCTGCGCCATGAAGGCGGGCACATCCAGATCCATGGCGTGGCGGCGTGCGTATTCCACCCAGGCCTGGGTGTGCCAGGGCATGGAGTGAACCATGGTGCCGTCCATGTCAAAAATCAGCGCTTCGATCGCAGGCATTGGGCTTGTCTTCAGGTCCGTATCGGCTGGGAGGCCCAGCCAATCGATAGAGGGGCTGAGGCACCCCGCATGCACCGCTGCAAAGGTGCGCTGCATGGGGAGTGCCACAGGTTTTTAAACGCCTTGCTTGAGCGAGGCTTCAATGAACACGTCCAGGTCGCCGTCCAGCACCTTTTGGGTGGCGGAGACTTCGACGTTGGTACGCAGGTCCTTGATACGGCTGTTGTCCAGCACGTAGCTGCGGATCTGGTGGCCCCAGCCCACATCGGTCTTGGTGTCTTCGAGCTTTTGCTGCTCTTCCATGCGCTTGCGCATTTCAAAGTCATACAGTTTGGAGCGCAGGCGCTGCCAGGCCACATCGCGGTTGCTGTGCTGGCTACGGCCATCCTGGCACTGCACGACGATGCCGGTCGGGATGTGGGTCAGGCGCACGGCCGAGTCGGTCTTGTTGATGTGCTGACCGCCAGCGCCCGAGGCACGGTAGGTGTCGGTACGCACATCCGAGGGGTTGATGTTGATCTCGATGGAATCATCAATCTCGGGGTAGACGAACAGCGACGAGAAGCTGGTGTGGCGGCCGCCCGAGGAGTCGAACGGGCTCTTGCGCACCAGGCGGTGCACACCGGTTTCGGTGCGCAGCAGGCCAAAGGCGTACTCGCCCTCAATCTTGATCGTGGCGCTCTTGATGCCGGCGACGTCGCCCGGGGTTTCTTCTTCGACGGTGGCCTTGAAGCCCTTGCGCTCGGCGTACTTGAGGTACTGGCGCAGCAGCATGCTGGCCCAGTCGCAAGCCTCGGTGCCACCGGCGCCAGCCTGGATGTCGACAAAGCAGTTGAGCGGGTCGGCCTCGTTGCGGAACATGCGGCGGAACTCGAGCTCCTCGATCAGCGGGCGCAGCTTGGCAGCCTCGGCTTCGATGGTCTCCAGCCCGGCGTCATCGCCTTCTTCCTTGCTCATCTCAAAGAGCTCGGTGTTGTCGGCCAGCTCACTGCTCAGCTTTTGCAAGGTCAGCACGACGGAGTCGAGGGCCTTCTTTTCCTTGCCCAGCTCCTGGGCCTTCTTGGGATCGTTCCAGACGCTGGGGTCTTCCAGCGAGGCGTTTACCGTGCGCAGTCGTTCGTACTTTGCATCGTAGTCAAAGATACCTCCGAAGCTCTTCTGTCCGGCTGGACAGGTCTTCGAGGGTGTTGCCGATTTGGTTGATGCGTTCTGCTTCCATGTCACTGTGTCCTATTATTGCGGTCTAGCCCGTTATTGTCGCATGCTGGCAGCGCTTGGCCGGCCAGTGGTGCTTTAGGGCATATGCTTGATTTAATAATGTTTTTGCTCCCGCTGCGCAGCGTTTGCGGCGCTGGGCGAGGCGAGGCTCACTTCCAGGCAAACCGGGGCTGGTCAAAATGCGCGACGCGGGTGGTATGCCCGAGCAGGCAAACCTCGCGAAACTGGTACAAAAATGCGGCCGTGGGCGCGGCCACCCAGCTCTTGCCCATGGGCATGCGCAGCACCGGGTGGGGCGAGGCATCGGTGTGCTCGAGCATCGGCGCATCGCTGCGCAGCAGCTCGGCCAGCGGGATGCGGTGCACGCTGGCCACTTCATCGGGGTTGGGTTGCAGCTGGGCCGTGGCACCGGCCCAGACCACCACCGGGGTGATGACAAAGCCCGAACGCGTGGCGTAGTCATCGAGGCAACCGAGCACCTGGCTGGGCGCCAGCAACAGGCCCGCCTCTTCATGCAGCTCGCGCAAGGCGGCTTGCTCGGCGGTCTCGCCTGCCTCGATGCGGCCGCCGGGCAGTGCCCATTGGCCGGGGTGGTTGCGCAAGTGCAGGGCGCGGCGCGTCAGCAGCAGTGCGGCCTCGTTGCTCCACTGCGCGGGTGCGGGCATGCCTTCGAGCCCGGCGCCAGGGCCTTCGTCCAGCAGCACCAGCGCGACGGCTGCCTGGGACTGGCCGGCGCCGCCCATGCGCTGCACCTCAAAATGCTGCAGGCTGTGGTGGATGCGCGATCGCAGGGCGTCGCTCAGGGGCGTGGCATGGGTCATAGGGCTGCTGCATTGTAGAAGCGGCCCGGCCAGCTACCGCGCGCCAGAGAGACAGCGGGCGGTGTTTGGGACTTTAAGGATTCAGCTGGAGCGGCTCTTGTGGCGCAGGCAGACCTGGAACATCAATCCAAAGGCTGCATCGGGGCCGAACTGGGCGGGCAGGGGCGCGCCCAGGGCCGGCAGCAGGCGGCCATGCATCACGCCGGTGTCGCTGGGGTGGGAGGTCACCACAATCTCGGGCCCGCAGCCACCGGGCAGCAACACCTGCAGGATCTGGCCCTGGTGGCAGTGCAGCGGGGCTTGGGGTTCAAAGATCAGCCGCACGGTGCCATGTGCATGCCCGCTGGCGTCGCACAGCATGCACTGGACGATGCCAGGGGGGCTGCCCTGGGACCAGCAGGGCACATGGCCGATGAAAGGATCCTTGGGCGGCTGCGCATATGGCGCCCTGCCGCTGGAGGCTCTTGCCTGCCTGCCATGGGGGGCGCACGGGGGGCAATGGGTCTCGGTGCAGGGCGTGGGCAGGCTTTTTCCGCCCTCGGGCCTGGAGTCGCGCGGCTTGTCTGGGCGGGGGGGGGGGGGGGGGGGGGGGGGGGGGGTGGGGGGCGGGGACATAGGGGGGGGTTGGGATAAATGTATTTATCGGATTAATTAATTAG